>CAYTGO010000065.1:11305-16786 GCA_964437425.1 uncultured Candidatus Scalindua sp. | reverse complement strand
GGGTGCGCACATTAATTCTTTGTTGACTGGATGTGCTTAATCTTGGATGGGCAGGTCATTCTGCTGAACTGACGTAAATCACGCAGACGATCTTCCTGTGGGAGACGGTCGATATATTCTGTATACATCATGCCGAATTTTCCGGCATCTTCATATCTTTTTCTTTCTGATGTGTCCTCAACATCAAATTTTCGTTTGTAAAAGAGATGGTGCCTTATATATTCTCTGTCAAATTCACTCAACTTCAATGATCTGTTCTGCAATGCAACGAAATATTTTAACACCAGGTATTTAGTTACATTTGCCTGTAGCTCCAGTTCAAGAAGGCTGAAAGGACGATTTGATTTATAGTTCTGAGCTATAAACAAAAAATGATCCAGTTCTTCAACAAAGCTTGCACACAGATCAATGTTTTCATCATGTATGCCAAGCCTCGGGTCGTTATCTTCCAATTCTCTGATTAATGCATCCGGGTAATAAATGCTTGCTTTAAGTGTATCCCCGGCATCCCTTATTAAGACCCTTGCTCCCGAACGACTATTTACAACTGTTCTGATCTCTTCCTTTGCATAGAACTCTTCGTAACCTTTGTCACCAATAATATACTGTTCTATATTGGTAATCCCCGTATCCAGTGCATAGGTCTTTTCTATCTTCTTTTGTAATTCGTTTATCAAAGGGTGTCTGATTCGCATTGTTACCTCTGTTATCGAATAGTTAGCAGATTATTATGCAAGCACAGCTTTTTCAGGATGGAGATATTCTTTGTTCATAAAACTTAAAACCTGTGCAATCGCCTCAAAGCCTTCTGATAATTGTGATAGTGTGCCTGTAAGCCTGTTTTTTCTTGCATTGGTATGTCCCGATGCAAGGCCGTAATATGTTTTTCCGTAACCTACGTAATACTGTTTATCAACAGGTCTTCGTTTGTGTTCATATCTGTGCTTGATATATTCCGGAATCATTCCCGTCAGAAAGAGCGTATAATTGCCGATGTGACAGTAAATGTGAAATTTTTCAAGGTTATCAGAATGCAGAGAATCTGTAATCATATCTACTATATATTGATGTGTTATTTTTTCATCATCTCCCATTCCGAACAATTTTGAACTCTCTATAAATTGTGCCAGCATGTTTGCAATATAGTTTGAAACATGAGTGTCTTCAAGCAAGCTCATGAGCCTGTTTTGATCCCACGGAATAACAGGCTCCATGCTGTTTAAAACATCTATCGTTTTTTCAATAAACTTTACATCTTTTCTTTTTTCCTTAAATGCCTTTCTCAAAAGCAATGAAAACAGAAAATAGGGAGATATAGACAGAATGCTCTCTGTACAGCTCATCACTTTGTTGAAGACTCTGTCGCTGTCGATCATTTTAGCTATTACATCTTCATCTCCGTTTATCAAACTTGCTATATTCTCGTAATCATTCCGTTTGGTCACATAGCTTTCAATAAGGAAGAGGAGGTCTTTGTCTGATAGTCCTTGTAGGCTCTCTTTTTGAAGTTCATTAACAGCTTCGTCTCGCTCCATTGTTTTCTCCCTAATAAATTAAAAAGTATACATTTGGGAAATCGAACTTTACCGAATACTTCAAAACTCGGATTATATCTACTTATACGAACAAGTCATATAAAATTGGTTTAAAATTCACAAGGTTAAATCGCAACAACTGTACCAAAAGAACGCTGTAATTCGTTTTTTGTAACTTGCTATAAGTTAGCAGGTTACGGTGTTTTTATATTTATACATTTGATTTTGAGGCAATTTTGGTAAGTAATTTTTGCACTAAAGAGGTCATTTTTAGTAACAAAACAGCTTATTCTGGCTAATCTGAAAAAAATAGTTGTAAATTTAAGGTCCTTTGCTATATGATGATTGTCTTTCAAAAAAAACGAACTCTTTAAGTATGCCAAGCAAACATAAGTAGTACCCACTCTTTTTGAACTCTTTATTTGTAACTTTTATTAAAGGAATATGATATGACTACCCTTACGTTAGATTACAAGGTTGCCGACATAAACCTGGCGGAATGGGGACGTCGTGAAACCACCCTTGCCGAAGGTGAAATGCCCGGTTTAATGAATCTTAGAAAAAAATATGCGAATGAGCAGCCCCTCAAGGGAGCTAGAATTATCGGCTGCATCCATATGACAATCCAGACTGCTGTATTGATTGAAACACTTGTCGCTTTAGGGGCGGAAGTACGTTGGTCTTCATGTAACATTTTTTCCACACAAGACCATGCCGCTGCGGCTATGGCTGCTGCCGGTGTTGCTGTATATGCGTGGAAGGGTCAGACAGAAGAAGAGAGTTCATGGTGCATCGAACAGACTATTCTCAAGGATGGAAAGCCGTGGGACGCTAATGTATTACTTGACGATGGCGGTGACCTCACAGCCATGGCTCATGAGAAGTACCCTCAGATGCTTGATAAAATACATGGTATAACAGAGGAGACAACAACCGGTGTTCACAGACTTTTTGATATGCTGGCAAAAGGAGAGTTGAAAGTTCCGGCTATTAACGTTAACGATTCTGTTACCAAATCCAAAAATGACAATAAGTATGGTTGTCGTCACAGCTTGAATGATGCCATTAAACGTGGAACAGACGCTCTTCTCTCCGGTAAAAAAGCTCTGGTAGTTGGTTATGGTGATGTAGGCAAAGGTTCTGCCCAGAGTTTGAATCAGGAAGGGATGATCGTAAAGATATCAGAGATCGATCCTATCTGTGCTATGCAGGCATGCATGGATGGATTTGAAGTTGTCTCTCCTTATATTGATGGAAACAACACCGGCTCACCAGAATGTATTGACAAACAGTTGTTGGAAAAGATCGACTTGATCGTAACAACTACCGGTAACATAGATGTATGTGATCGTCACATGCTGGCTAACGTTAAACAGGGAGCCATAGTGTGTAACATCGGCCACTTTGATCTTGAAATTGATACCAAATTCATGCGTGATAACTGGAGATGGGAAGAGGTGAAGCCACAAGTCCATAAGGTTTATCGATCCGACGATGCAGAAGATTATATTATTCTCCTCTCTGAAGGACGCCTTGTAAACCTTGGTAATGCAACCGGTCACCCATCCCGTATTATGGATGGTTCATTTACAAACCAGGTACTCGCACAGATGCTACTATATAAAGAGGCGTGGGCAGACAAACCTGAGTCTGAACGTGAGCCTATTTACGTGAAGGTTCTTCCAAAGAAACTGGATGAAGAGGTTGCCGCAGAAATGGTTAAAGGTTTTTCTGGAGTGATTACAAATATGACACAACAACAGTCTGAGTATATCAGTACTCCAATTGAAGGTCCATTTAAGCCTGAAACTTATCGATATTAATAGGTTCTTTTAAGGGTAGGGTTACCATAAAAAAAGCACAGGAAATTAATGTTCCTGTGCTTTTTTTACTTAAAGTCTTTCTCTTCTACGTCTAATTATCAAATTTGGTTTTCTTTTTGTTTTCTGCGATAACCCTTCACTCCTTCATAATTACTCTGTCCATTCGTCCTTACCAATCTTTTTGTAAAGAGCCCTCATACTTTCCCGTGTAATAGCAACTTCCGGGTGGTCAGGTCCAAGGGTCTGTTTCAGTATTTTCAAAGCGTGCCTGTAAAGAGGCTCTGCTTCTTTATATCTTCCCTGGTTATAATAGAGTTCTGCCAGATTGTTCAAGGATATTGCAACATCAGGGTGATCTTCCCCAAGAGCCTCTTCATTTATTTTCAATGCCCGTTTATAAAGCGGCTCAATTTCTGCATAAGTACCTTTCATTACATAAAGCTCGGCGATATAGTTCAATGATATTGCCACTTTTGGATGGTCAGGGCCAAATGTATCTTCTGCAACCTTTAATGCCTCTTCGGCTACACTTAATGCATCCGGGTACCGCTTCTGCTTAAATAGTGTTTTGGCTTTGCCGTTCAGTTTTTCCCACAGTACCTCTTGAGCATATACTGATGAAGAAAATGATAATATCAGCACCATTGTAAAAATAACTTTAGACCTGGAGGAAGTCAGGAGTCTTAAAATATTTACTAATGTCGTCATTGGAATGATCTCGTTGATTTGCGAACTTGTGGAAAAAAGGAGTGGGGTGT
This sequence comes from uncultured Candidatus Scalindua sp., assembly GCA_964437425.1. Classification (GTDB taxonomy): domain Bacteria; phylum Planctomycetota; class Brocadiia; order Brocadiales; family Scalinduaceae; genus Scalindua. The sequence continues at coordinate 12,670 of CAYTGO010000065.1, read as the reverse complement.
CATGACTTCCGCCCCACTCCCTCTTGAAATTGTGTATACAATGCCCCGCTGAGCGGGGTAAAGGGTAAACTTTAAATTTGGCCAGTGATTATAGCCCTGCTTCTTTTCTTAATATCTCAGCCTTATCAGTCTTTTCCCATGAGAAGGAATCTTCAGATCTTCCGAAATGGCCGTGTCTGGCCGTCATCTGGTAAATAGGTCTTCTCAACTGTAGACCATCGATAATGCCTTTTGGCGTAAGATCAAAATGTTTCTCGACAAGTTCTTCTATCTTTGCTTCCGGGATTTTGGCTGTATTTTCTGTTAAAATCAGAACTGACATTGGCTTGGCAACTCCAATCGCATAAGACAATTGAACCTCGCATGCATCCGCAAGACCGGCAGCCACTACATTTTTTGCAACATAACGTGCAGCATAGGCAGCACTGCGGTCAACCTTGGACGGATCTTTTCCGGAAAATGCTCCGCCACCATGTCTTGCTCTACCACCATACGTATCAACAATGATCTTCCTGCCGGTTAGACCACAGTCTCCCTGAGGTCCGCCTATTACAAAACGACCTGTTGGATTTATGTAGTATTTGGTTTGATCATCCAGCATGTCTGCGGGGATAACCTGCTTTACTACCTTTTCAATTATATCATTTTTCAGTTGATCATGAGAAACGTCCGGAGCGTGTTGGGATGAAATAACAACCGCGTCCACTCTTACAGGTTTGCTGCCTTCATATTCAACAGTTACCTGTGATTTACCGTCAGGCCTGAGATAGCCAAGTTCTCCGGACTGTCTCTCCTCTGCCAGTTTCTTGACTAAACGATGAGCCATGCAGATTGGAAGAGGCATCAATTCCTCTGTTTCGTTGCAGGCAAAGCCGAACATCATGCCCTGGTCTCCGGCGCCATGTTCACTGTGCAGGCCTTCACCTTCTGAAACTCCCTGTGCAATATCCGGGGACTGTTTATCAAGTGTTGTCATAACCGCACACGTTTCATAGTCAAACCCCATTGATGAGTCTGTGTAACCTATATCCTTAATAGTCTGTCTGACGATATGTTGTATATCAATAGTTGCTGTTGTTGTAATTTCACCGGCGACCATTGCCATTCCGGTTGTTACAAGTGTTTCGCACGCGACACGTGACATTGGGTCCTGTGCCAGAATTGCATCCAATACGGCATCGGATACCTGGTCGGCAATCTTATCAGGATGCCCCATAGATACTGACTCAGACGTAAATAAATGATTTCCTTTTTTCATTTGATCCTCTTTTCCTTTCCAAAATTCTTGTTAAAATTCAATCTCTTTTGATTAATTGTCATAATAAAATATAAGATGACAGTTTGAAAACTGCCTTAAATCTTCTG
>CAYTGO010000065.1:0-11205 GCA_964437425.1 uncultured Candidatus Scalindua sp. | reverse complement strand
TCAGGATTCTTGATAAAAAATTCAATTGTTTCAAAGAGCTCCTCTTCTGTTTTTACCACTTTGGCTGCACTGCTTTTGAGAAGGAGATCTACTTCTTCTTTAAAGTTAAATGTATGCGGACCAAAGATTACCGGGTTTCCCAATCCTGCCGGTTCCATCATATTCTGACCTCCGGATGGAACAAGGCTCTTTCCGACAAAAACGTAATTTGATAGAGAATATACTCTTTCTAAATCACCTACAGTATCAATTAATATAATTTCTCTATTTGTGTTTTGCCATTTGTAACGGGAGCGTTCAACCTCGGTTTTCAGTACAGGAACAAAGCCAGTTTTTTCTATCAATCTGGAAACGTCTCTGGTTCTTTCAACATGCCTTGGCGCCAGAATTAATCTTAAATTAGGATAGGTTTTATTCAGCCTTTCAAAAACCCTTATTAAGATCTCTTCCTCACCTGCATGTGTGCTCCCACCTATAAGTACTAAATCATCATCATTAATATGAAATAATTCCGCCAGATCCTTACTGATATTTTCATCAATATGGGTTGGAATATTGTCATATTTCATTGTACCGGTAACAAAAATTTGTTTACCGGGTATGCCCAAATCTCTAAAACGCTGTGCGTCAAGCTCAGTCCTGGCACAAAAAACATTCTTTTCATTGATCAGGCTATTACGAAAATCCTTCGAAATACGACTGATAGCACGGTACGCCTTAACAGATTTATTGGATATCCTTCCGTTAACTACGATGACGGGGATGTTTTTCTTAAAAGCTGATATTAAAAAATTCGGCCATACTTCAAGTTCTATCAGAAGGATAAAGTCTGGTCTTTTTTTTAGAATTACTTTTTCTGTTATCCAGCTTAAATCGAGAGGAAAATAAAAAACATTTTTGTTTGAGAAATTTCTCTCAGCGACAGAAAACCCTGTATTTGTAGTTGCCGATATAAACGTTTCCCATTCAGGGAATTCCTCGTCAATCCTCTCAATAATACTTTTTGCAGTAATAACTTCACCCACAGATGCTCCGTGCACCCAAATTCCAGGCTTGCTGCTTAGTCTTTCCGATATTATCCCAAATCTTTGATTCAACCCGGAACGATAACGCTTGCTTGTTAATATTTTAAATAATAAATATGGTGAGCCTAATAAAGATGCGGTTAGATAAAGTGAATCAAAAATTAATGGCATCTTGTTGCATTCATTGATATTTGAATAATAATTAATACAGAAATTATGGTACTAATAGCTGGTGCCGTTGACAGTTCATCAGTTTTTGCCACAGCATTGTTTATATTTTTTCCCACTCCCACATGGGCAAGGCTGATTCCTGCCAACTTTAGCAGCGGCACGAATTGGTGCGGGTTTCTGTTCAGCCTGACCGCTATTTGTTGTCATTGCCTCGTCTCTTCTCATTTGCGGTTGAGGGGCTGGAGCTTCAGGTAAGGTATTCTCAGAGTCCTGGTAGACAAAGTTGTCAGCGTTCCATACGTTCTTACTATCTATTGTTTCAGCCCTGACCCGTAGCTTAAATATGAGATCAGTAACTTCTTCCCTGATAGACGCCATCATGCTTTCGAACATTATCAACGCTTCACGTTTGTATTCTATCTTCGGGTCAACCTGTGCGTAACCTCTCAGTCCTATACCTGATTTTAAATGATCCATTGCATAGAGATGATCTTTCCATTTAGTGTCAACTTTCTCAAGCAGGAGAATTTGTTCAATTTTCCTGAGCTCTTCTGCACTGATCTCCTTCTCTTTCTCTTCATAAGCTTCACAGGCAGTATCAAGTAACAGGTCTTCAACATTATCCTTAGTTTCTATATTGCATTCTTTTAAGTCAACTGTTATACCAAATTTCTGTTTATACCAGTCAAGCAGGCTGTTCATTTTCCACTCGTCAGTGTGTAATTTTGGATCGATATAATAATCAACTGTCTCAACGATACTTTCTTCAATCATTTTAATCAGATCTTCCCGAAGGGCTTCCTGTGCGAGAACCCTTTGCCGCCATGCGTAAATGGTTTTTCTCTGTTCGTCCATAACTTCGTCATACTCAAGAAGGTTTTTTCGTATTTCGAAATTATGCTGTTCTACCTTTTTTTGTGCTCTTTCGATTGATTTGGATACCATGGAGTGTTCTATTGCCATGCCGTCAGTCATGCCGAATTTCTTTAGTATTCCTCCTACTCTTTCAGGTGCGAAGATGCGCATTAGGTCATCATCAAGCGAGACGTAGAATCGTGATGAGCCCGGATCTCCCTGACGCCCAGTACGACCCCTCAATTGGTTGTCAATACGTCGCGCCTCGTGTCTTTCAGTTCCTATCACATGGAGGCCTCCCAGATCTTTCACTCCTTCGCCAAGTACAATGTCTGTTCCCCTTCCAGCCATGTTCGTTGCGATAGTAACATTTCCCCTTTGTCCCGCCTTTGCAATGATTGCGGCTTCACGTTCATGGTTTTTTGCATTGAGAACTTCGTGTTCTATGCCACGTCGTCTGAGTGCAGTGCTGAACATTTCAGATTTTTCTATTGAAATAGTTCCGACCAGTATCGGTTGTCCCTTTTCATGCACTTCAGCTATCTCTTCAACTGTGGCATTTTCTTTCTCTTTTGATGTTCCATAGATTCTGTCCGGATAGTGCTGGCGTTGTAGAGGTTTGTTTGTTGGTATTACATCTACTCCTAATCCGTATATTTTGCCAAATTCAGCTGCTTCGGTAAAAGCCGTACCGGTCATTCCTGCAAGTTTATTATAGAGACGGTAAAAATTCTGAAGTGTAATTGTGGCGAGTGTCTGGCTCTCTTCTTTTATCTTTAGATTCTCTTTTGCCTGTATGGCCTGGTGAAGTCCGTCGCTCCACATTCTGCCTTCCATCAATCGTCCTGTAAATTCGTCGACGATGATAACCTCTTTTTCCTGGACAACGTAATCAGTGTCTTTTATGAATAGCGAGTGGGCACGCAGACCCTGTTCAATATAGTGAGGCCAGTCCATGTGGATGTCAGAATATATACTGTCGACACCTAGTTCTTTTTCTACAACTCCGATTCCTTCATCAGTTAAATTTGTACTCTTCTCCTTCTCTTTTACTTCGTAATGTTTACCCGGTTTCAACTTCCTGGCAATTTTGTCAGCAAGAAAGTATTTTTCTGTTGATTCATCAGATGGCCCTGAGATTATGAGCGGTGTCCTTGCCTCATCGATCAGGATACTGTCAACCTCATCAACAATGGCATAGTTTAATGTTCCCTGTACCTGTTCTTCGAGGTGCACTCTCATATTGTCCCGCAGGTAATCAAACCCAAACTCATTATTTGTGCCATAAGTGATGTCTGCCCTATATGCGGCTTTCTTATCATCATAGCTCTGGTTGCCTTGTATCGCACCTGCTGAAAGGCCCAGAAATTCATACATAGGCAACATCCAATTCATATCTCTATTGGCGAGATAATCGTTTACGGTAACGACGTGAACACCTTTGCCTCCAAGGGCATTGAGATAAGCCGGTAAAGTCGCGACAAGTGTTTTACCTTCACCTGTTGTCATCTCCGCAATGTTTCCTCTGTGTAATACAATTCCTCCAATCAGCTGAACATCAAAATGCCTCATGGTCTTGTCCGGGCTATCCGCATTGGGTACTAATAGCACCCTTCTGCTGCCTTCTCTGGCAACAGCAAATGCCTCCGGCAAAAGGTCGTCCAGTGTCTCTCCGGCAGCAAGCCTTTCCCTGAACGTGTCAGTCTTTTGTCTGATCTCGGCATCTGTTAACGATTGTAAGCCGCTTTCAAGCGAATTTATATGTTCTATTGTCGGCTTCAGGCTCTTTAAAACCCGGTCGCTGGCCGTACCAAACATTTTTGTAAATATACTCATTATTGTGGTTTATGTCCGAAAAATTGCAAAATTACATTAAACCAGATTTAAAAAATGGTGTCAACTCAAATCAGAAGCCTGCTTATTTAGTCTGGTAGGATATAATTACAGGTATGGGTAAACTTGGGTAAGCTCTTGTAGATAAATGAGATGGAATCATTTTTTTCACATTCAATATGTAGAAAAAATACCTCATTCCATATAGTATTCTTGAATTGGCTTAACATCGAGTTCGCCACTTAAAACTGACCTGATAGCGCTCTCTGCGGCTATAGCTCCGGGAACAGTAGTGAAGTAAGGAATGCCTGACACGATTGCATTACGTCGTATATTATAAGAGCTCTCTTGCGAAATTTTTCCCTCGGCGGTATTAACTACCATCTGGATATCATTGTTTTTCAGATGATCTATCACGTTTGGTCGTCCTTCAAATTCTTTAAGTACAGTAGTAACTGGAGTGCCTTTCTCTTCGATAGCCTTTGCAGTTCCTCCTGTAGCAGAAATCTTAAAACCTAAATTGTGAAGTTTATGGGCGATGTCTACTATAGGGGCTTTGTCTCTGTCCCTGACACTAATGAAAACTGTACCGGAGAGAGGAATTCCTCCTTCTATCGCCATCTGCGCCTTGGCAAACGCCTTTCCGAAATCAGTATCAATTCCCATAACTTCTCCGGTTGATTTCATTTCCGGTCCGAGGATGGTATCTGTGCCATGAAATCTGACAAATGGGAAAACAGCTTCTTTCACGGCAACATGGTTACACTTTCCATTTTTGTTTATATTCAACTCCTTCAGTTTACGTCCTGCAATAACCTGAGATGCTATTTTTGCAAGAGGAATACCAATAGCCTTGCTGACAAAAGGTATTGTTCTCGATCCACGCGGATTTACTTCCAGGATATAGACTATGTCATCTTTTACGGCAAATTGGATATTGATAATACCAAGGACTTTCATCTCCAGGGCCAGGGCTTTCGTCTGGGATTTTATCTCTTCAATGATTTTCTCTTTTATGGAATAAGGAGGTAATGAACACGCACTATCTCCTGAATGTACGCCGGCTTCTTCTATGTGCTCCATGACACCGCCAATAAAGACCTCTTCACCATCACACACTGCATCAACGTCTATCTCAATTGCACCTTCCAGAAATTTATCTATCAAAACCGGATGTTCAGGAGAGACGTCAACAGCGTGTGTCATATACTCTTCAAGTTCGCTTTCATCAAAGACGACTCTCATCGCTCTGCCACCCAAAACATATGAAGGTCTTATCATCACAGGATAACCGATTGAAACTGCAATTTTTTTAGCTTCTGTGAATGATCTTGCGTTTCCGTTCTCAGGCTGCAGAAGATTGAGCCTGGATAGAAGCTCCGCAAACCTTTCACGGTTTTCCGCCATGTCGATACTATCCGGTGACGTACCAAGGATCTTAACACCTGCATTGAACAGAGGCACTGCCAGTTTCAACGGGGTCTGTCCTCCGAATTGCACAATAACACCTTCCGGCTTCTCTTTCTCAACTATCTCCATTACGTCCTCAAAAGTAAGAGGCTCGAAGTATAATCTATCAGATATATCGTAATCGGTACTTACGGTTTCCGGATTACAATTAACCATGATAGTTTCAAATCCCATCTCTTTTAAGGCCAGCACTCCGTGCACACAACAGTAGTCGAATTCGATACCCTGTCCAATACGGTTAGGACCGCTTCCCAGGATAATTATTTTCTTCTTTGATGTAGGGTTTGACTCGCATTCAGACTCGTATGAAGAATACAGATAAGGAGTGAAAGCCTGGAATTCTGCTGCACAAGTATCCACTACCTTAAACACTGGTCGAATATCATTCTGCCAACGGCAGTTTTGAATATCAAGCTCACTTACATTTAACAAGTCTGCCAGTCGAATGTCGGAGAAGCCGTGTTCCTTTGCTCTTTTTAAAAGAACTGGATCTATCAATGATCCGTTATTACTTGCCGAAGTTTTTTCTCCTGAAGTGGTTGATAAATCTCCTTTTTTATGTTGGTCTTTAATCTCTACTTCCAGTTCAAGGATCTGTTTTAAATTACAGAGAAACCATCTGTCGATCCAGGTAATTTCATGAATCTCATCAATGGTCATTCCCATACGCATGCCGTCAACAACAGACCATATTCGATCCCATGAAGGAGTTAACAGGTGGTTCTTTATGAACTCTTTTTTCTCTGAATCGTTCAGAACTGTTTTACTGTGATGTTCACTTAACCCGTAGCGATTGATCTCCAGAGATCTTATTGCTTTACCCAGTGACTCTTTAAACGTACGTCCTATGGCCATTACTTCACCAACAGATTTCATGTGGGTAGTGAGCGTTTGATCTGCATCAGGGAATTTCTCGAAGTTGAATTTTGGAATTTTTACTACACAATAATCAATCGAAGGTTCAAAAGAGGCCGGTGTATAACGTGTAATATCATTGGATATCTCATCAAGTGTATAACCTACCGCCAGCTTTGCAGCTATCTTTGCTATCGGGAAGCCAGTTGCCTTGGACGCCAGGGCAGAACTCCTTGACACCCTCGGGTTCATTTCGATTGCAATTAACTCGCCGTCAGACGGATTTATCGCAAATTGAACATTAGACCCCCCTGTTTCAACCCCTATCTCGCGGATTATTTTGATCGCGGCATCTCTCATTATCTGATATTCCTTATCAGTAAGTGTTTGTGCCGGCGCCACGGTTATACTGTCGCCGGTATGGACGCCCATGGGATCAAGATTTTCTATTGAACATATTATTACAACATTGTCTTTGCGGTCTCTCATTACTTCCAGTTCGTACTCTTTCCATCCCAGAACAGATCTCTCAATAAGTACTTCGTGAACGGGGCTTGCTTCCAGAGCGAAGTTAACGTACTCTTCTAACTCCTCTATATTGTAAGCTACATTGCCGCCTATCCCCCCCATCGTAAAAGATGGTCGAATGATTACAGGAAACTTTACCTCTTTCGCGATCACCTTAGCGTCTTCAAGGGATTTCGCATTCCCGCTTGCCGGTACCTGGATGCCTATGTTGCTCATGGCTTCTTTAAATTGCTTTCTATTTTCAGCTTTGTTTATAGCATCCAGATTAGCGCCTATCAGCTCTACATTATATTTTTCCAGAACGCCTTTATCGGCAAGAGAAACAGAAAGGTTCAACCCAGTTTGTCCTCCCAGTGTCGGAAGCAGGGCATCAGGCCTCTCCTTCTCTATGATCTTTGTTAATATTTCAGTAGTCATCGGTTCGATGTACGTACTGTCTGCAACTTCCGGATCAGTCATGATCGTGGCCGGATTACTGTTTACAAGTACAATTTTATAGCCATCTTCTCTCAGTGCCCTGCATGCCTGAGTACCGGAGTAATCAAATTCACACGCTTGCCCTATTACGATTGGGCCTGATCCGATAATGAGTATTTTTTCTATATCTGTTCTTTTCGGCATATTATTTAAAATTTTCTATCATTTCGATGAATTCATTAAAGATATAACTTGAATCATGAGGACCTGGTGATGCTTCAGGATGATACTGGACGGAAAATGCCGGTACATCCAGACATCTCAACCCCTCAATAGATTTATCATTAAGATTAATGTGAGTAATTTCTACCTTACCAAACTTGCTGCTTTGTCCATCGTTTAATGATTCTCCATCGACTGCAAAACAGTGATTCTGTGACGTGATTGCCACTTTTTTTGTCCTTAAATCCATGACAGGCTGGTTGCCTCCATGGTGTCCGAATTTCAACTTAAATGTTTTGTATCCTAATGCCTGGGCAATAATTTGATTACCCAGACATATGCCCATAACGGGTTTTTTACCTATTATGCCGGTTATATTTTCAACCATATACGGTACTGCAGCCGGATCGCCGGGGCCGTTTGAGGCAACTATACCGTCAGGTTTCATTGACAGTGCTTCCTTTGCGCTGGTACTGGCCGGTACCACGGTTACATCACAATTGTGATTTCTCAATTTTCTCAGAATATTATATTTAACACCACAATCGTAAACTATCACTTTATACTGTTTACTATGTTTCGTTTGATTATGGGCACTTTTACCTGCTGTTTTGATCTCTATTTCGGCTTCTTCCCAGCTATAAGCTTTTTGACATGAAACTTCTTTAACCAAGTCTTTTCCCTCAAGTCCGGACAATCCACTCGCTTTTGAAATAAGACTTTGATGGTCTGTTTCTACGGTAGATATTATGCCTACCTGTTCACCACAGTCCCTTATATGTCTGGTCAGGGCCCTTGTATCAATCCCCTGAATACCAATAATCCCTTTGCTTTTAAGGAATTCGTCCAGACTGATTGTTGAGCGCCAATTGCTGGGAAATGGGCTAAGTTCTTTAATGATAAACCCTTCCACATGTGACTGGATAGACTCATGGTCCTCTTCGCAGATGCCATAGTTGCCTATCAATGGGTAGGTCATATTTACAATCTGGCCCTTATATGAGGGATCTGTAAGTATTTCCTGATATCCGGTGATACTGGTGTTAAATACGATTTCACCCGATGTTTCCCCTTCAGCACCGAAGGAAATACCCTCAAATACCTTTCCATCTGAGAGGGCTAAAATGGCCTTTTTTGTCTTCATTGTTATGATAATTACCTTATATATAGGGTCAGAAAATACGGATTTTTTAAATAGTACTCGTTAGCAACTTAACTGTCAAGATGGAGTATTTTTTAGCTTGACAGTAATTATGCGTCTGCTATCATAACTTGGTACGTAGAAAAGTACTTAGGGAAAAAATGAGTGTTTTTTAATAGTCGTAAGTTGAAAAAAGAGTGCATAGTCTACGAATAAAAAAGGAAAATCTCTATGCACGCAGTAAACAAATGCCTGACATTGCCAAATTTGATCAGTTTTGCAAGAATATGTTTTATCCCTCCTTTTGTAATCTGCTTAATTCAGGTACAGCATCATAACTTCTACAGATATATAGCGTTAGGTGTGTTACTCGTAATTGGCTTAAGTGATGTTTTGGATGGATATCTTGCACGGAAAAGAGGAGAAATAACAACTTTTGGTAAATATCTAGATCCTGCTGCGGATAAGCTGCTACTATTAATTGCCTGTTTTTTGCTATCTTCTGACAAACTATGGACCGGGCCCATATTTCCTGTCTGGGTACTGGCGGTAATAGTAAGCAGAGAAATTCTTTTTTCGTTCGGGATGTTAGCGGTTTTTGTTACGATAAAACGTAAAATCAAATGGCAGCCCAATAAGTTGGGCAAGTTGACAACATTTTTGCAGATTTCAGCAATTATTGCTGTACTGCTTGGAAACCACATCTCTCTGCATACCCTTGCAGTTCTGTGGTGCGTGGTTGCAGCTGTTACCTTATTGTCAGCGGTAAACTATACCTATTTGGGTGTCAGGCAATTATAGATAATTATTATGGAAGGCTTGGATTATGTTTAACACAATTACAGAGGTTATTGAAGATCTAAAACAGGGTAAGATGGTTATCGTTGTAGACGATGAGAGTCGTGAAAACGAGGGAGATCTGACGATAATCGCAGAGACAATTACACCTGATACTATTAACTTTATGTTATCGCATGCGAGAGGGATAATCTGTTTGACGATAACAGAAGAACATGCAAAGCAGATTGGCTTAACACACATGGTAACTGAAAACACATCAAGTTTTCAGACTCCGTTTACGATAACGATAGATGCTAAAGAGGGTATAACAACGGGTGTATCTACAAAGGATAGAGCAACGACCATATTAAAGGCTATAAGTGATGACTGTATCCCCTCTGATCTTGACAGGCCGGGACACGTTTTCCCGCTCATGGCCAAAAAGGGAGGAGTTTTAGCACGTGCCGGTCATACTGAAGGAGCTGTTGATTTAGCCCGCCTGGCAGGTATGCACCCTTCGGCCGTGATATGCGAACTCATGAATGAAGACGGGACGATGTCAAAACTTCCGGAGCTTTTAAAGTTTGCGGAGAAACACGATATGAAAATGTGCACCATTGCGGACATTATTAAACACCGTCACGAACAGGAACGTTTGATAGAGAAACGTGTTTCTGTTAATTTGCCTACAAAATACGGGAAATTTGTTTTACACCTTTATCGTTCGTTTACTGATGAATATCTTCACCTGGCTTTGTGCCTTGGGGATATTGGCAGCATGGATAATGAGCCTTCTCCTATACAGACAGATCCTGTCTTAATACGTGTACACGATGAGTGTTTGACCGGTGATATCTTCGGCTCTTTGAGGTGTGATTGCGGAGATCAGCTCCACAGTGCGTTAAGTATGATTCAAAAAGAGGGTAAAGGCGTTTTGCTCTACATGCGACAGGAAGGCAGAGGGATTGGGCTTGAAAGCAAATTGCACGCCTATGCGTTACAGGAGACCGGGCTGGACACCGTTGAGGCAAACAAGGAACTCGGCTTTGGTGCCGATAAACGTGATTATGGAATAGGCGCACAGATACTCAGAGATTTGGGAATTACAAAGATGAAGCTTTTATCAAACAATCCGAAAAAATTTGCGGCTCTGGCCGGATATGGTCTGGAAATTACAGATCGTGTCCCTATCGAAATTGAACCGCATGGAGATAATGAACAGTATCTGCGTACAAAGAAAGAGAAGCTCGGACATCTCCTTGAAGGGATTTGATTGTTTTCGTAGTTGTCCGCAATGTGATTTAGATTAAAACGTAGCGGAAACCTTTAGGTTTCCATTTACTGTGTCTAAGTGTGTGAATGGAAGGCTGAAGCCTTCCGCTACAGTTTGCAAGTTTAAGCTGAATTTAGAAAAATTCCTTAATTCAGTGACATGCTGTTGGCTTTTCTCGCCGAAGTTTTATCTCGTTTTATAATAGGAATCCCCTTTTTAAACATTGAGAACAGAGCCTTTTCTATTTTAGTTCTCTGCGTTAAGGTACTTTAAACAGATTCATAAATGAACAAGTACAGTAAATATATAGCCGAAATATTAGGTACACTTTTGATAGTCTTCATTGGCGCTGGTGCAGTATGCGCTGGACGCTCCGTAAAGATGGCAGGCGATCAGGGAGTGCCTGTGTGGGCGATAACCGTGTTTGGCGTTGTGGTTGTTGCTGTTGTATATGCGACAAGTTACATTTCAGGCTCTCACATAAATCCTGCAATTACGATCTCTTACTGGGCCACCGGGAGAATGTATGCCGGTACAGCAGCCTACTATATTATGTCTCAAATGCTGGGTGCAGTCATGGCTGCGTATTTCTTGAGCTTACTGTTTCCTGATGCGGTTTCTACTGTTTACTTAGG
>CAYTGO010000064.1:0-17002 GCA_964437425.1 uncultured Candidatus Scalindua sp. | reverse complement strand
AATATGGTTTTAAAGGTGTACTTGCCAAACCGCACGATATTCGCGAACTTGATAAGACATTGCGGAATGTGATAACGGAAATATAACCCTCCCGCTGTTATCACGGAATGACTGATTCTATTGTTTCGTTTCTTTGTTTTGGAGATAGAGCTGTTGACGTAAGGGCATCATACAGGATTTCCGTCATAAGATCGTAGCCTGCATTGTTTGGATGAATACCATCCGCGCAGAATTTCCAACTCTCCTCTACGTCTCCCGGCCAGTGGGATGGGAGATCAACATAGAAGAACTTGTGATTCCTTGTCAGCCCCCTGAGAATATAGTTGTAATCGTCAAAAACAGACTGCACTACATCCTGTTGCGGGAGGAAATTTCCAAATCTTATTTGGGCATATTTCCTCAGTGATGTTGTCATGCCCATGGTAAAGACAAGTGTGTCGGGTAGCTTCAGTTGCAGCTTGTTGAATATCTTTGCAATGGTGGCTTGGTATGTATCAGGAGTTGAGTTTGGGTCAGCACTCAATCTGTCAAATATATCATTTGTTCCGATTGCAACAATAACAATGTCAGGTTGTAGAAGAATCACATCTCTGTCCAATCTTCTTAACACTCCCTGAGCCGTATCACCGTTAATTCCCTTATTGATAACTTCGTATTCACCAGGGAAATTCTTCTGCAGAAGATTTACAAGTCTGGTAACCCAACCACCTTGTATTGTGTTCCTGTGCCTATTTACAGTCCAGTGTGTGTCGGCTTGAGTAATGCTGTCACCTATTGCGACAACGATCTCCTTTGCAAAGAGCAGTGAAGATAGCAGGAGTGAAACAGTGAGGTAAACTATGGCGATACAGACAAAAACAGGTGAACCATGCCTTCTCATTACAAAGTATCCTCTTTTATATCTTCCTTCCACTCCAGATATAAATTACTTTACCTAGAATTGCGACCTCAGGTTGGTTGTTCAGCATTATTGTCTCCTTGCCATATGCTGGGTTGTCGCTGATGAGTTCTATCGTATCTTCTGAGAGTTTCCTGATCCTTTTTATGAGGATTGTATCACCTCTCCGCAGAATATATATCCCCTCTGTTAAAATCCTGTCAGTGCTCTTGTCTACAATCAGTAGGGCGTCATGCTGAATAGTGGGCTCCATGGAGTCTGAACCGGCACTGAGAATAAATAGATTATCGGGGTTTGACTTCAGCTCTCTGTCCAACCAATCTCTTCGAAACACTAGATCCGCACCAATTTTCTCATCATTTACAAAGGTCTCATGTCCGGAAGCTGCCTTGATATTAAAAAGTGGAATTTTGCAATAGATTGAGTTGTCAGTTCCTATGTTAGGGTCAAGTGTCGAGTTGGCTTGCGGTGAAATATGAACTCTGTGGGGTAGTTCTTCAAGTGAAAAACCAAAAGCTGATTGGAATCCTTTTTTAAATTTTAATGATATATCGCGTTTGCCGCTGAGGATTTCTGATACATAGCTGCTTGATAGCGAAATCAAGTTCGCAAACTCTCCTCTCTTTAAGTGCTGTGATGCTATAAACTTATCTATGTGATGTAGGATGTCCATAATATACAACGAATTTATTACTTGACAAATTCGCTAATAATCGCTATTGTTCGCAGGATGATTATTCAATTGCTTATTCAGGCAGATTATAAATTTTATTTTATTAAATTCAATCTCTAAGTTCGTATAAGAAAATATCGATGTTATCTCAATATAGATACCTTGCACAGATTGTTGGTAAAGTTAAATTACAATACGACGATAATAGAGAAATAGATTGTGTACTGAAACCTCAGGCAGATTGGACACTCTGTCATTTTACTGTTTGTTGGTTCGGGTTGGATAAGCGAGTTATTTTTGCAAATTTTCTAAAAAAGGGAGGACTGTTATGAAAAGCAGGGCAAAAACTAATTCTAACTTGTCAGTGAATGGTTGGACGGAGGCTGATGAACAAGATAGTCAGTCGGATATGTGTAAGCTTATTTTTGAAGGTATGATGACCATCTTCATCGTATTGGTATTCCTGTTTATTGCACAGAACTGGGTACTGACAAATGTTGACGATACACCGTTTTCGCCAACTTGCAGTCTGACTGAAGGCAAGGTAGGGCTTGGTGGGCCTGCCACCGATGAAACCAGCAAAACTATAGATGGATATAATTTATTACTACAGTAACTGGTAAGAAAGTTTTAATTCAGACAAATAAAGATTTGACAATTTGAAATGATTATTGTTTAATCCCTTTGGTTTTTAATCGTTTTTATTATGTCTATGTAATAAAACTTTTTACATTATTTATTTGTGACAAAATGAATACATCTGAAGATCTGGTAGAAAAATTCAGGAACAGAAATTATAAAATTACTCCTCAGCGTTTGGGAATATTTAAGATTCTTGAGGGTAACCTGGATCATCCGTCAGCGGAGGATATTTTTGCCACAATAAAGAAGACGTATCCTACCATCTCTTTTACCACTGTTTATAAGACACTGGATATCCTGGAAAAGATGGGAGAGGTGTTGAAAATTACTATAGATGATGAAAGAAAACATTACGACCCGAATACGTATACACACCATCACATTATCTGTTTAGGGTGTAATAAAATCTCTGATGTTGATGCAGAGAGCGTGAATCCTGAACTGCCAGACGGAATATTGCAAGAGTTTACACCATCTAGATACCACGTCTCATTCTACGGTACTTGCAAAGACTGCTTAAGCAAACAATAGTATGATCCGCTTTCCACTGCTTTTTAATTTTATACTACACTTTTAGATTTTAAATAATATTGAGAGGTTGCTCATGAATATAGTTATGAGATTATTTGTGATTTTGCTTTTAAGTGTACTTGGAATGTTATTTCTTCCATTCGGTGCTTCAGACAGTAAAGTCTTTGCTGAGGTTGAGACAGGCGTAGATATAGGGCAGAGAGCGGCTTCATTTAGTTTGCCGACTCTTGACGGTAAGGAGGTTGAGTTAGAAACCTTTGCTAAAGACAAGGTTACCTTGCTGGTTTTCGGCACAACATGGTGTCCGTCATGCAGACATGAAATACCGCATCTCAAGGAATATTACAGTGAGCTTAAAGATGATGGTCTGAACGTGTTAGGCATTGACATACAGGAAAGTGCAAAAAAGGTCAAATCGCTTATGGATAAGAATGAGGTAAATTATCCGGTAGCCCTTGACTCTAAGGCTGTTGCAGCAAGACTCTATAAGGTTGTCGGCATACCACTGAATATTATCCTGGATAGGAATGGGGTGATAGTGTACAAAGCGAATGCGCTTCCGGACAAGGAGTTGCTGAAGAAGTTGTTGGAGGCGAAATAGTAGAGAGAGATTTATGGAACTCTGATTCTAAAATTCTCCGGCTAAAGAGAAGTCATCAATATTGTTTACATCAATCCTGTGTCCTGAAATCGTCTGGATTTTAATATTACTTCCACGCTGCACTAATTGGTTGAGCATGTCCCTGATATTCATTTTCTGGAACTCCGGTTTGTTTCGGAACTCCTGAATGAAAGCTTTTACGATTTCCAAACCCTTCATAGTCAGCTTTACCATTCCCGGCCACTCTCCATAATATTCTGTACCTGGTTGATCATAAACAATTTTTTCAAGATAGAAGTTGTCTTCCGGAAAGAGTGATTTGACTTCCAGAGGAGATGCATGCACAAAATCAGACTGGTATTTTTTATCAAGAGAAAATACTGAATCCACTATAATGACAATGTCTGACGGGTCATCCAGCATGATACTGAGAATGTATTTTTTAAAGAGAACATCACCAAATAATATTACGCACTCTTCCCTGGTAGTATCAATCGCTTTGGTGAGGGATACCATTTCACCCGTTATCTTGTAGTCGTCATTTGCAATAACATTTAAATTGGGTAGATTAATTGTCTCTTTTTTATATCCGGCTACTACCATGATATTGTTTATATGATGCTCATTAAGATGGTCTACTGCTCGTTCCAGTATGCTCTTTTTTCCAATCTTAATCATGGTCTTGGGAATGAACTCCGTGAGCTCTCCAAGTTGATCTCCACGAGTAGCCGCAAGGATAATGGCACTTCGCTGGTTTCCAGTTTTCGGACTTAAATATTGCTCCTCGGCCATGGCGAGTTCTTTGTCATCTTGAAGACGAAAGATTTCCTTGACCGGGACAATAGAGTCTTCGACACTCAGCAGGTTTTGCTCCTGGTTGATTTGTTGGGCGATCTCCTGCATCTTTTGAATAGAGCCACGGAAAATGTGATTTGCCCAAATGGCTAATGAAATATTGTGCTTTCTAAACTCCTCGGTAGGTGTTGTATAATACTTAGTTGGAACAATAACGATTGGGGCACGCTTTTCCCATTCATTCATAAAATCAAAGATTTCACATGCGTTGGACAATTTGCTGTGCATCAGGATTGCGTCTGCTCCTGCCTGATGATACGCTTCCGCACGCTTCAAAGCTTCTTTGAGTCCCCATCCCGCAATAAATGCTTCTACTCGAGCGACAATGACAAAGTCATCGTCATTCTGAATATCTTTACCTGCCTTAATTTTTCCACAAAACTCCTCTATGTCAGTCAAAGGTTGGGCTCCATCCCGGAGAAAGCTGTTTGTTTTTGGAAAGATCTTATCTTCAATGCAGATTCCCGCAATATCCCTCTGCTCCAATTTTTTAACGAGCCGACGCATATTATTAAAGTTGCCATACCCGGTATCTCCATCCATAAGAATAGGGATCGTGGTGGCATCACTCATAAATTCCAAAACGTCTAAAACCTGTGTCCAGCTCGCTTCGTTATTATCTCGAACTCCTAAAGATCCTGAAATTGATAGCCCGCTACCCCAAATTCCCTTAAACCCGGCTTCTTCAACTATCTTGGCTGACATGCCACTATGAGCCTCCATGAGAAACTCCAGTTGTGGGCTTGATATTATCTGTTTTAATTGAGTTGTTTTTTTCATTTATTACTTTTAACTTTGCGCTGTTTATCAAATTAGGACTACTGAAGGTGTGGAACCATAAAAAGGCAATTTATCATAAATCTCATTAGAATGCCAAAGCCAATTACTGCCAATTAAAATGGTTGTTACGTATTTGATTGTAATTTTTTGCTTTCATCGGCTAATTGTGACAGGATCTGATTTTCTTATTGTTATTACCTTATTACACAGGTAGAATTATTATTGTTGTATGCAAAGTGCTGGTTTGCAATGCATATAGCCGTTAATTCAACGACTTGATGTAACTGTCTGCAGCTGTAGCGGTTCTGTCATAACAAACTCAAGATAAGACACTTATTAGAGCAATAAAGGACTATTTAGTGATAGACTATCACATACATACAAATAGATGTGGCCATGCGGATGGAGAGGCGGTAGATTATGTAAGGGCTGCAATAAATTGTGGACTTGATGAAATAGGTTTTAACGACCATCTTCCTTTACGTGGCGATAGTGGTAAGGAACTGGGACTGGCAATGGCGCTTGATGAACTTCCTGATTATGTAAACGAGGTACTAGGACTACGCAAGTCATTTCCGGAGATTAGAGTTAAGTTAGGAGTAGAGGCTGACTATACTCCCGACACTGTAACCTATACCAAAAATCTTTTAGCAGAGCATGATTTTGATTATGTAACTGGTTCAGTGCATTACATAGGAGAGTGGGCTTTTGACCATCCTGGAGAACGTAAAAAATGGGATAGTAAGAATGTTGATTTAGTTTATAAGGAATATTTTGAATTACTACGTAAATCTGCCCGCACTTTGCTTTTTGATATAATTGGACATTGTGATCTAGTGAAGAAATTTGGCAACAGGCCAAGTTGCGAACTATTGGATGATTTAGAGAACACAGCGAAGGTGTTTAAAGAGTGCAATGTTGCGGTGGAGATTAATACCTCTGGTTTGAGAAAACCTGTGAAGGAAATTTATCCGTCATGCGAAATTCTAAAGGTTTATAAGAGATTCGATATACCTATTGTATTCGGTTCTGATTCTCATACTCCTGGTGATGTGGGTAGAGATTTTGATAAGGCAATATCGCTTGCAGGTGAGGCCGGCTATGAGGAATACGTTACATTTGAGAATAGAACTATGAAGAGTCATAAATTTGATTCCGGGAGATCTATTCATTGTTAGAGAGTGCCCTGAAAGTTTTGAATGATTAGATTGCGTGAATTCCGGTTGAATACATTACCTGTGAGTGGAAAGTTGTTATGTACCCTTTTCCTGATTTGTATGGGAGTAGGTTTTGTCTTTTCCCAGATAAATATTTTTCTTACATATAACAGGGCTGACGGAGTAGCCGGGTTCTCACTTCAGGATATAGTTTTGACTTATTACGGTCAGCCGGACGTTTTGCTTGTCGAGTCGAAACTCAATGGTACTATGAGGGAACATCTTGATAATGAGTACGAAAGAAATAGCCTGATTAACTGGGCAAAGGGAGGCGCTAAAAAAGAGACGTCCAATGAGACGAAAAGTATCATACTGAAGAATTGCCTACGTTGTCACACAGCCGGTGGAGATGCGGCGTTTGCGCCGTTTGATAAGCTATCAACTGTCAGTGCTGTTTTTACAAAGATAAATAATGGAATATCAATACCCAGGCTTATAACGCTTAGTCATATCCATATGATCAGTATAGGCGTGATTTTTGCCTTAAGTGGAATAATTTTTTTGTTTACGTCGATTAATGAGAAGCTTAAAATAGCATTATTGATCTTCCCTTTTGGATCATTGTTGATGGATGTATTTTCCTGGTGGTTAACAAAACAGATACCAGTTTTTGCAATTGCCGTATTTATTGGAGGTGTTTTTACGGTGATTGCTTTCTTTATACAGTTTGTGATTTCTTTACTAACGATGTGGAAGTCATCCGGAGAAGCTGTCTGAATAGTTAATTCAGTCGGATGGGGTGGGCATACTCATAATAGTTAAACCCTCCGTATTTTTAAAGTTGAAAGGAGTTTGATTTATGTCTGATGATATGAATGGACCATACAGTGAAAAGGTGATGGACCATTTTATGGAACCCAGAAATATGGGTGATATAAAGGATGCAGATGCTGTTGGGACCGTGGGAAATCCTGCTTGTGGTGATGTGATGAGGTTGTACCTGAAGGTAGAAGGTAATAAAATTGTAGAGGCAAAGTTTAAGACATTTGGTTGCGGGGCTGCAATTGCAACAAGTAGTATGTCTACTGAAATGATTGTGGGCAAGACTCTGGATGAAGCGCTGGAGGTTACAAATGAAGCGGTAGCTGAGGCACTGGACGGCTTACCACCAAATAAGATGCACTGTTCAGTTTTGGCTCAGGAAGCTATTGAAGCGGCAATCAAGGATTACAAAGAGAAGAAATAACTGCAGAGTTTTCGAGCGGAATTTCGAAACGTGACTGTTATAAGCGGTGAAAAGCGCCTTCGCGTAGAACGAGGAGGCGCTTTTTTTATGAAATGACTTCGAACTTTTATTTACGACTATTCAGTTTTTTATATAATGAAACTTCTCTCTTCGCCTGAAGGTGCATTCCCTTCTCCCGGTATACTACTCCTAAATTATAATGAACATCCGGCAGGTTTGGGTTTGACTCAATCACTTTCTTGTATTCAAGAATAGCCTCGTCATACATTCTCTTTTTACTGTAAACTATTCCGAGGTTATAATGTGCGGTTTCATCATCAGGATTTAATTCTATGGTTTTTCTGAACGATTCAATTGAGCTATCATACATTTTCTTCTTGTTATAAGCGATACCGAGATTAAAGTGCGCTTCAGAATATTCGGGATTAATTTTGATAGCTTTTTTATATTCTGTAATTGCCTGAGTGAGCATTACCTTTTTTGCGTAAGTAGTGCCGAGATTGTTATATGCCTCAGCATATTCAGGGTTCTTTTCAATTGCCATTTCGTATTGTTCTATGGCTTCGTTCAGCATGTTTTTACTGTCGTACGCCACACCGCGATTGTTGTATGCATCCGCATAGTCCGGATTTAAATCCAGGGCTGCTTTATAAAATTTTATTGCCTTGTCTGTGTTGCCCTGTTTGGAATATACTACTCCAAGATTATTGTATGCTTCGTCATAATCAGATTTAAGTTTAGTCGCTTTGTTGTAATGGTTAATTGCGTCTTCTAATTCTCCGTTGTCATCGCACAAGACACCAAGATTTTTATGTGCCTCAGCATAGGACGGATTAATCTCCAGTGCCTTATTGTGTGCATGAACAGCCTCATCATGCTTTCCTCTTGCCCTGTCCATGATACCTAAGGCATTCCAGGCCTCAGCATAGTCTGAGTTTATTTCAATCGCTTTTTTATAAGCAGTGTGTGCCTCATTGCGTTTGTTGTCTGCCCGGTAAGCATTGCCCAGGTTAAAGTAACAAGTTGCATTGTCGGGGTTCAGTGCTAAAGCCTTATTAAACAGAGAAATAGCTTTCTCCTGATTTCCAATGCTATTGTACGCATTTCCCAATCCGTGTAGGGCTTCTACATGTTTGTTCCTGGTTTGAAGCGCATTCTTAAAAGATGAAATTGCATCTTCAAAAAGTTTCATTTTAAAATAAGTGAGTCCCATGTTGTAATAAATGTCTGCATTGTCACTGTTCTGATCTAATGCCTTCTTATATTCGGCAATTGCAGCATCGTATTTCTCTTCCTTGAAATAAAGGAGTCCCATATTGTAATGAGCGTCATGGTTATTAGAGTCAATCTCCAGAATGGTTTTGAAATTGGAAGCAGCATCATTGTTGTCTCCATTTTTCGAAAAAATAATGCCCAGGCTGTATAGAGAGGGGATGTGTTGCGGATCGGATTTAAGGGCATTCACGAATTCTTTCTTAGCGCTTGCGGTCAATCCTTTTTCGTCATAACAGCATCCCAGATAATAGTGTGCTTTTACGTTAGAGGTTTCAGCACTAATGACCTTTTTTAATTCGGTGATTGCTTTATCAAATAGCTCTCTCTTCCAATAAAGAACGCCAAGATGAAAGAGTGCATTAATATGTTTGGTATTCAGTTCTATTACTTTATTGTAGGTGGCAATTGCTTCATCTGTTTCTTCGTTGTGATCATAAGACAAACCAAGATTGTAGTAGATAGCATCGTCATCGGGGTTAATTGACAGGGCTTTCCTGAATTCAGAAATTGCAGCTACAAAATTCTGCTTTTTGTTATAAGCAAGGCCGAGGCAATAATACGGAGTGTGCTCTTTAGGATTACTATTTACAATAGTACATAATGTGGAGATAGCTTCATCATACCTCCCGACTTTGTAATAAGCGATTCCCAGATTGTGATTAGTGTTTAAGTTGTGCTTGTCCAGCTTTATTACTGTCTCCCATTGTTTGATCGCTTCATCAATCCGGTCATTGTAATAGGAGGTAAGACCAATTTCATAATATCCTTCCAGTGAAGTTGGGATGCCCGCTTTTGTCAGTCTCTCTATCTTTGCCTTCAGTTTATTGATCTTTATTTTAGATCTTTGAGAAATTTTTGGTTGTTTTCTGTCTAACTGTAACAGTGCAGTGATGTTTGCTCCTTTACGTTCCACTTTCAGCATCTCTTCGAGGTCCCTTTTCTGTTCCTTCAAAAGGTTTCTTCCCTCTTCATACATATGATTCACAATGTTTAATTGTGACTTCAGGTCTTCTAATTGACTGTCCTTCTGTTTTATTTTAACCTCAAGGGTGTCCTTTTCGTAAAAGTACCATACAAGACTTTCCTTAATGAAATTAATGGATTTCAGGAAGAAGTTTGCTTTTGTCAGTTGAGGAGATTTCTTGTACTTATCAGTATGAAAACCTTCCATCTATATTTTTCCCTTTATTGCAGCTTGAGCAGCTGATAAACGTGCAATTGGTACCCTGAAGGGAGAACAGCTTACATAGTCCATGCCGTTCCTGTGACAAAATTGAATTGAAGAAGGTTCTCCTCCATGTTCGCCACAAATTCCAATCTTGAGACCGGGCCTTACTTGTCGTCCCTTTTTGATACCGGCTGTAACCAACTGTCCTACACCATCCTGGTCAAGAACCTGAAAAGGGTCCTTTTCTAAGATTCCGCGTTCGGCATACTGCGGTACAAAAGATCCGACATCATCACGGCTATACCCAAATGTCATCTGGGTTAAATCGTTAGTACCAAAAGAGAAAAATTCAGCGTGTTTAGCTATACGATCCGCAGTTAAAGCAGCTCTTGGTATCTCTATCATCGTACCAATTTTGTAACTTATTTTTACACCTTTCTTTGCTAATACCCCCTTGGCTACCATCTTAACATCTTCTTTAAGGACCCTCATCTCTTCGTCAGTGCCTACAAGGGGGATCATTATCTCTGGTATCACTCTGATACCACTCTTCTTTACAGCACATACTGCTTCAATTATCGCCTTTACCTGCATTTGATAAATCTCAGGGTAGACAATACCCAGGCGACATCCTCTTAATCCTAACATTGGGTTAGTTTCATGGAGACTGTTAACTCTGTCTTTGACTTCTTTAAGAGTTATTCCCATCTTTTTTGCAAGAATAACCTGTAAATGTTTTTCCTTGGGCAGGAATTCGTGTAATGGTGGATCGAGAAGTCGAATAGTAACAGGAAAGCCGTTCATGACTTTAAAGATTTTCGAGAAATCACCTCTTTGCATAGGCAGCAACTTATTCAGCGCGCCTTTATATAATTTATGTGATGTGCTCAGTTTGGTTTTTATATGTTTTATTTTCTTATTTAATGAAGTAAGTTTTCTCTTTGACGCTTTGCCAAGCTCTGATTCCGCTTCATTAACCGCTATTTGCAGAGTGGAAGCATTTCCTGCTGTAAGTATCATCTGTCTGACATAATCAATACGATCATCACCAAAGAACATATGTTCTGTGCGGCACAGTCCAATACCTTCTGCACCAAAATCTCTGGCTCTCTTCGCATCTTCAGGTGTATCCGCATTTGTTCTGATATTGAGTCTGCGAATCTCATCAGCCCATTTCATAAGTTTGCTGAAGTCTCCACTGAGTTTCGGTTCTACTGTTGGTACTTGTCCCAGTATGACTTCACCGCGCGATCCATCCAGAGAGATGTAATCACCTTTTTTAATAGTTTTTTCGCCTACAATAAATTCTTCTTTCTCATAATCTATCTGAATGCTTCCACATCCAGCTACACAGCATGTTCCCATGCCTCTGGCGACTACAGCAGCATGTGAGGTCATGCCTCCCTTGGTTGTGAGTATTCCCTGTGCGACATGCATGCCTCCGATATCTTCGGGTGAGGTCTCTATTCTTACCAGTATGACCTTCTGATTCTTTGCCGCTAACGCCTCTGCCTCGTCGGCGTGGAATGTTACTTTACCGGAAGCTGCTCCCGGTGATGCCGGCAGGCCAGAAGCCATAATATCTCGCTTTGCTTTCGGATCAAATGTTGGGTGTAGTAGCTGGTCCAGTTGGTTTGGATCTATCCTGTTGATAGCGGTTTCTTTGTCGATAAGCTTCTCCTTTACCATGTCTACTGCTATCTTTACCGCCGCTTGTGTGGTTCGTTTCCCATTACGTGTCTGGAGCATAAACAGCTTCCCTTCTTGAACCGTAAACTCCATGTCCTGCAGGTCCTTGTAGTGCTTCTCCAATTTGTTTTTTATACTTACTAATTTCTTATATGCAGTGGGTAACTCCTTTGCCAAATCGCTTATTGGTTCCGGTGTTCGTATGCCTGCTACGACGTCTTCTCCCTGTGCGTTCAGTAGAAACTCTCCGTAGAATTTGTTCTCTCCGGTAGATGGATTTCTAGTAAAACATACACCTGTCGCGGAGTTGTTACCGGTATTTCCATAGACCATAGCCTGTATGTTTACAGCTGTTCCCATCAGACCACTGATTTCATATATCTTTCTATATTTTACCGCTCTTGGATTATTCCAGGAATCAAAGACTGCTACAATCGCTTTACGCAATTGTTCTTTAGGGTCTGTGGGGAAATTGGTGCCAGTTTTCTTTTTGTAGATAGCAATGAAATCCTTACAGATCTCTTTCAGTTGCTCAGCATTGAGGTCAGTATCATTCTCTACATTTGCCTTCTCCTTGTGTCGGTCTAGTATTTCCTCGAAGTCATGATGTTTCATACCCATCACAACATTGCCAAACATATTTATGAATCGTCGATACGCGTCCCATGGAAATCTCTTATTATTTGTTTTATGGATTAGACCTTGTATGGAATCAGGGTTCAGTCCCAGGTTTAGAACCGTATCCATCATGCCCGGCATGGAAGCCGCTGCACCGCTTCTAACTGATACTAACAATGGGTTTTTTGCGTCTCCTAATTTAGCTCCCATTTCACGTTCAAGGCGGGAGAGGTTTCTGTCAATTTCACTTTGAAGCCCTGTAGGATACTTTTTATTATTGTTATTATATTCATTGCATGCCTGAGTTGTGATGGTAAATCCGGAGGGTACAGGGAATCCGAGATTAGCCATCTCTGCAAGGTTTGCACCTTTACCTCCGAGTAGATCCTTCATCTTGGCATTGCCGTCAGCGTTTTTGCTACCGAAGAAATAAATGTACTTCTTTTTCATAATTTTCACCTTTATTCAAATTTATGACAATATCGATCAATGATCGATATTGCTTAGTAATCTTGCCTAGTCAAAATTAACATCATGGTGTGAAAAGCCTTTCTAACATAACCATAACGTAACATGGTATTTCCGTTACATTCCCTGAGTATATCAGGCGGCTAGAAGTGAAATTTGATACTATCAAACATATTTACCTCTAGCAAGGAAAATTATTAAGCTTATTGTTTTGACATAATAAGGCTGTTTTGGTAGCATTTTTTCTCTAATTTTTAATATGTTTGGTTATGCGAGAAAGTACAATATGGGAAGAGTTTATATAAAGAACTTGCGGTAGGGACTGCAGTTACGCATATATATCCACACTGAAAACCTAAAGAATCAGCAATGAAAGGGAGTTATTTATGGCGAAGATAAAAACCGCTCTGATTAGTGTTTCTGATAAGACGGGAATAATAGAACTTGCAAAAGGTCTGGCAGGCCTTGGCGTTAAGATTTTGTCAACCGGTGGTACTGCTAAATCTATGAGAGAGAATGGTGTTGACGTTACCGATGTGTCAGAACATACGGGTTTTCCGGAGATTATGGATGGCAGGGTAAAAACACTACATCCAAAGATCCATGGTGGTTTGCTTGCTGTAAGAGACAACGAAAGTCACATGAAGCAGATAGAGGATTTAGGGATTGGTACAATAGATCTTGTTGTTGTCAATCTGTACCCGTTTGAGAAAACTATCAGTAAAGAAGGTGTGTCTCAGGATGAGGCGGTTGAAAATATAGATATTGGTGGACCATCCATGATCAGGTCTGCTGCTAAGAATTTCAAACATGTTGCAATCGTTGTGAACCCTGAGCGTTATGATACGCTGTTAAAGGAATTGAATGAACAGGGTGGAGATCTCTCATATGAGACACGTTATGAGTTGGTTACCGAGGCATTTAAACATACCAGCGAGTATGATAAGATAATTTTTGATTATTTTAACAGGGGTAATAAAGATGCTTATCCTGACTCGTTGAGTATTGGTCTTCATAAAAAACAAGATTTGAGATATGGTGAGAACCCACATCAGACAGCTGCGTTTTATGGCTCTAAGGACCTTGGTGTTCCATGCATTTCAAACGCGGTGCAGTTACATGGCAAGGCGTTGTCTTTTAATAATATACTGGATACTGATGTTGCAATTGAGATTGTCAAGGAGTTTGACATACCGGCTGCCGTCTTGATCAAACATGCGAATCCATGTGGTGTTGCAACTGCAGAAAACCTTAAAGACGCTTTTGCAAAAGCATACAGCACAGATACCGTTTCGGCTTTTGGATGCATACTGAGCCTAAACAGGAGTGTTGATGTAGCGACTGCTGAAGCTATTACAGAACCGGGTCATTTTGTTGAGGCGATAGCGGCACCGGGCTTTGACGATAATGTTATTGAAATATTGACTACAAAGCGAGGATGGGGAAAGGATCTTAGATTGTTGAAATTAGACTCGCTGGGTGATTCGTCTACGAAGAAGGGAATAAAAGAATTCAGAGGTGTTGTCGGTGGAGTGCTGGTTCAGGATAAAGATATGAATTCCGGTGACAAGGATAAGTTGAAGGTGGCCACAGATAAGGCTCCGTCAGAAGAAGAAATAGATGAGTTGCTATTTGCCTGGAAGGTTTGCAAGCACACTAAATCAAATGCAATAGTTTTTACAAAAGATAAGATGGTTATTGGTGTGGGAGCAGGCCAGATGAGCCGCGTTGACTCTACAAACATTGCAATCAGCAAATCAGGAGGCAGAACCGCTGGAACGGTTATGGCCTCTGATGCCTTTTTCCCTTTCAGGGACTGCATAGACATCGCAGCAAAGGTTGGTATTACTGCTATAATACAACCCGGTGGTTCTAAAAAGGACCAGGAATCGATAGACGCCGCAAATGAGCACGGAATTGCAATGGTATTTACCGGTGAGAGACACTTTAAACACTAAAATTAGACACGAATTACACATATATAACATTATTCTAGGAAGGAGTATTAAGTTTATGATACCAAAAAATAACACTATTAATCGATTACTGGTAGTTTCGTTCCTGGTTATGATCTTCCAGGCGGGTTGTACAACAACTACGGTGAAAGAGACACCACTAGCACCAACTGAAGCGGTGGAAACAACACCGCCTGTTTCGGCAGCTGGGACTGGAACAGGTCTGACAGAAATTACCGATTCAAATCAGATTCCAGGATTTAGAGATGATTATGGTAGAATAGAATTGCTATACGCAGTAGACAAAAGCAGGGTATATTTTAAAAAAGTCGAGTCATATCCTGACTCCTTTAAATCAATAGGTTTTACTCCCAAAAAACAGATAGAGACATTAAAGCTTTTCAGGGATGGATATGTTAGTTGTAAAAATTCACAAGAGTTGACTGAGTATATTACTAAGAATTTCAGGATCTTTCAGGCTATTGGAAAGGAACATGGAGGCGAAGTCAACTTTACAGGTTATGGGTTTCAAGTTTCCGACAAAAATGTTACAAATAGTACAAGCCTTGCATATGATTTGAATTTCAGTGCTTCATCCTATTTTGGTTCATTAGGTTTACATGTCACACCAATGCGGAGCATAGCTACCGATGACAGGGTTTTTCCTCCTGGTGGACTCGCCTTTGTGGTAATAGAAGGGGAGACAAACCTTAATGAGAAGGGGCAAGCTGGGAAATCTTTTTTTACATTGACTCATGATTCAAGGAGTACTACAAAAACGACTGAC
The DNA here is from genome assembly GCA_964437425.1 of uncultured Candidatus Scalindua sp. Lineage (GTDB taxonomy): Bacteria > Planctomycetota > Brocadiia > Brocadiales > Scalinduaceae > Scalindua. Next base: position 1,659 of record CAYTGO010000064.1, on the reverse strand, counting down.
AGGGCAGAAATTTTCTTTGGGATTGGCGAAGATGCTGTCCAAAAAGCGAAGAACTTCAATACCAATGGAAAGCTTTATTACCTTCTAAAACGTTAGGTTGGTTTATTAAAATGCACTCGTTCCCACGTAATATGTGGGAACGAGTGTTAATGTGCTTTGTTGTATATGGTGTAACTAGCATCATTTAGGTTTACATTCGTTCAAAATCCTCAAGGCTATCCACCTGATATATTCATCCTTCTTCAGACTTTTGCAGGAACAAACCTTGCCGTTCATACTTCTCTTAGAATGACAACATCGTCTGAAAATCATTCATCAGGTTATGATTCATATAACACTATTTCAAGTACTAGACTATATGATACTTGAACTTACATGTTTTATGTGATAAAATTCAAGCTTTTCTGCTTGGCAAGCAGGCAGATAGGTTTTGCATTTTTAAGTGAGTGGTTTGGTATATTAAACATAAGGGATGTCCATGCATTGATGTACGGTTGATGTACAATTTACCCTCCTATATCACATACTATTGGCAAAGGACATTCAGGGATATAATATGAAAAGTACTAATTGGTGGAAATATTTACTTGCAGTCCTGGTTGTGGGCGCGTCCGGTGTTATATTTATGGGAATCAGTACGTATAAAGATGCGCCTCCTAAACCTGATTATATTTCACCATCAGGGGAAGAGATTGTTCAAAAGAGTGCTGTTGAACGTGGACAGCTGATCTTCCAGAGATATGCTTTGATGGAATACGGAAGCATGTTCGGAGATGGAGCTGCCCGTGGACCGGATTTTACTGCCGAGGCACTCCACCAGGTTGCGGTTGAGATGAACGGTTTTTATGGAAACCAGGTTGCAAGTGGTAATGCGGATGAGTTATCTCAAATAGAGAAAGATGGTATATCTGTCAGGGTGAAGCGTGAACTGAAGACAAATCGCTACGACAGGGAGAGAAACATAGTAGTGCTTACTGAAGGGCAGGCATATGCGGCAGGACGGCTGGCTGAATACTATAATTCAAAATTCAAGGGAGATCACAAGGAAGCTTTCAAGCCGGCAGGCTACATTACAGACGATGCCGAACTCAAAGACCTTTCGGCTTTTTTCTTCTGGGGTGCGTGGGTTTGTGCGGTGGAAAGGCCCGGAGGTGAATCCAGTTATACCCATAACTGGCCTTTTGATGAATATGCCGGGAATACTCCGACACCTTCAGTAATCCTGTGGAGCGTTATAGGAATGCTGTTTCTGATTTTCGGTCTGGGTGCGGTCCTCTGTACCTATAGTTACTATTCCAAGACCTCGCAGTTACAAGTCAAAGAAAACCCTGTTAACAATAAAAGCGTTGACGCATCAGCCCCCACAGCAAGCCAACGTGCAACATACAAGTTTTTTGTGGTCGCCGTTTCACTGTTTTTCATACAGATAGTGGCCGGTGTCTTGACGATTCACGATTTTGTCGGATTTACTACGTTTTTCGGCTACAATATTTCTGAGTTCTTGCAGATAACTATTACGCGTAGCTGGCATGTACAGTTATCGATTTTGTGGATAGCAACCTGCTGGATAGCCGGTTCCATCTTTATTCTTCCCGGTATTTACAGGCGGGAACCGAAGCGTCAGGTACTTCTTATCAATGTGCTTTTCGGCCTGCTGGT
>CAYTGO010000063.1:8183-17143 GCA_964437425.1 uncultured Candidatus Scalindua sp. | reverse complement strand
AGTTTGAGACAGCTTCCGGTACGGTCATTATAGAAGATGGAGAAGCAGCAGGTACCAAGGTTGATAATGAAACAGGTAAGGTAAGTGTGTCGTCAGAGGTGGGAAGGATTGGTTTTGAGTCACATATGGGTAAAGTAATGATGGAGGAGGGAAATATTATTGGAGCCCTGGTGGATGCAACTACTGGAGAGGTGATAATGACTGCTGAGGTTGGCACGATGGAATTCGATACTGCCATGGGCAGGGCAATGATGGAGGAAGGCGATGTTGTAGGGGCATTGATAGATGCTGAAACAGGGAATGTGATAATGACTGCTGAGGTTGGCACGATGGAATTCGATACCGCAATGGGCAGGGTAGTGATGGAGGAAGGTGAAGCCATGGGGGCTCATATTGATACTGATACCGGTGAGATGCTTATGACAGCAGAGCGGGGAGATATAATATTTGAAACTTCAGCGGGGACTGCAAGCCTTGAGCATGGAGAAATAGTAGGGACCGCCTTTGATCAAGATACAGGTCAGGTTACGATGACTGCAATGGAGGGTGAGGTAAGCTTTGATACTCCTATGGGTATGGCCGTAATGCAGGAAGGTGCGGTAGTAGAGGTCACCTTTAATGACAGTACCGGAGAGATGTCAATGTCTTCAGGTGGAGGCTCGTATACACTAGAAACTGATAATGGCCTCATAACAATGGAAGACGGTGGATCCATGGATTTTACGGTTAATCCTGATACCGGAGAGATAACGGTTACAGGTGTAACCGGAGATGTTGTGATGACAAATGAGGATGGTTCAACAATAACCATTGAATCCGGAACAAGTCTGGGAATCATGCATGATGACGGTCATGACGGGCCGATGGATGGTGACGGTTATGACGGACCGATGGATGGTGATGGTCATGACGGTTCTGACGGGGAGGGCCCGGAAGATGGTACGTTCGAAGGAAGTGTTACAGAGACTGACGGGGGATTGGTGTATGAAGGTACAATGACAGACGAATTTGGTATGTGGTCAGGCACTTATGATCAAGCAACTGATACATTTATCGGTACATTTGAATCTAGTGATGGGAATACATTTACATTTAACTCTGACGGTTCGGTTATGGATCAATATGGAAACACGCTGACCCAAACTCAAATCCAGCAGCTTATGAGTCAAACAGGTGGTGATCCTAACGATCCTAACAATACTAGCGATCCTAATAACACAGCCGGCCCGGTTACTCCTACTCTTCTGCAATTTAATGAGTCCAGCGTATTCGGTGTTCCGGTGAACAGTGTTGATATGACTGCTCCGGTTGGTATAGATATTAATTACCAGATTTCAGGTACGGACAACCTGGATGCAACTTTCAAGAGTACCGGTCCGGGCCTTGTGAACGTACAAAATGAAAGTATAGAGGGAAATAGTAGTGGGATACTGACGCTGCTTTTTAGTACGCCAACACCGCTTATTAATTTTGGTAGCGCATTGAATACCGGTACTAATGAAACTTCTGGATTCACTGTTAGACTGTTTGATGTATCGGGTACACTGTTTAGAACCTTTAATATAGATACATCAATCTCAAGTGGGTGGTCAGAGGGGATGTTTAACCATGTAGGGTCACTGGTAAAGAAAATGGAAGTAGATTATAAGGAGTCGGCGGCTTCCAGATTTGTATTTGATAATCTATTCTACACACGTGATAACAAGTTCTTCGATGATTTTCAGGGTTCAAGTAATATCGGTTCGTGGTGGAACCAACAACTTAACGCTTCTACCAGTACCTCTTTTGGGTCAATTAATGCCAAGAGTGGTAACACAGGTGATCGCTTTGCTGTAATCCATACAGGCGGGACCGGAATTACCATGGGCAAACTGGGTATTAGGTTCGATTTTGCAGAGTCTGCTACACGCCATTTAAGCTTTGATTACAACTTTGTTACAACAGAAACCGGTGGTAACGATACTTTTACGGCAAAATTATTACTCCCAGGTGGAGCCACCCATACACTCGTATCCTTCACTTCAAGTGCCACCGGTATGACGAGCGTTAGTGGGCTATCAGGTGCAGGCTTAGACACGGACAGTGGTAGCCAAACAGGCTGGTTAACATATGATGGTGACTGGACTATACCAGCCGGAATAACAGAGCTTGTTTTTCAAGTGGAGGATGTAGGTGATAATACTTTCGATTCTGCAGTCCTTATTGATAGTGTACTTGATCCGATAGTAGAAACTACAAGTACAGATTATCTGCTTACGTTTGCCAGGATGCTTCGTGGAGATATTGAGGTTCATGATGCGGATCTTGCGGCAGATGCCGTGGCCAGTGCAGAACACCAGGCGTTTATTGCCAAGGTGAATGAGGTCATTATCGATATGGAGAATATTTCCGATTCTGAGTTTATGGCCGGCAGGGACGAGTTCTTTGATAGATTATGGGTTGCCAGGGACACCCTCGCAAATCATGAGGATACCACTGAATTCCTACAAGAAGCAGGTGTTGCGCATCATCTCCTGGAGGCCAGTGTCATGGCAACCGAAGATGTTAGTACAAACATTACTGCCATCAAGGACTCTATAAACCAGGCAAAGAGCTTTCTCGTTGCCCATGTAAATGATTTTGGAAATACAGACGCTCTTGCTAGTATAAAAACTAATATTGATTCCGTATTGGCAAATATAGAAAATGTTAATAATAATCAGTTTACCACTTCTACAATAGTGGCAATACGGGATGGGATTCAGCAGGCATTCACTGATACCATTGACCACATGAGTACAGGCGGACATGAATGCATTACTGGCAATCATATTGAATGTAATCCAATATGATGTGTGATCTGACTGAGAGTAGCTTTTCAGTTGAAACCGGATGACTATCTTGGGTATAAAAAGAGTTTTGATTAAAGTAGAGCAGGAAAGAGTATGGAACAGATTGTTTACAGACTACGTAAATTCTTCATTGCAGGTGTTCTCGGCATAATCCTAAGCTGTTGCCTTGCATGCATTCCGACAGGAAATAGTGCTTTTGCGCAATCAATACAGGAGGCACAAAAAGTGCGGTTGAAGAAACTTCAGATTGAGGCTCAAAAGGTATTTGATCTCAGGCGTTCGATGTCTCAGCGTTTACTGTGGGATTGGGGTGGTTCTGAAACGACTTCGATCAACACATTTGACGATCCTGTGTTAATCAGTGATATCCGTGTTCGTCACAAACGAAGGACCAAGAAACAGAATGACTTCAACTTGTGGGGCAGTCTGAACCTGGACGAAGTCCATAGCTTCTATGTGAGGCTAAAGGGGCAGCATATTGACTATAATCGGGGAGATCACTACAGAAGCTCGGAGAATCAGCTTAAGTGGAACCTGGAAGAGGGGTTTGATGAAGGTACATATATCATGAACATTGATAAGGCAGTTGAGAAGTATTTTAAGTATACTATGCCTCTCCAGCTTAGATTGACTGCCGGTCGTTTCACTACCTCCATAGGGAGTCAGTTGGCCTATACAAAAAAGACTAACGGAGTACAGCTTGATGGGCAGAGCAAATGGGTAGGTTTTAAGATTTTCGGTGCCAGGAATCTGATAGACGAAGAAAATGTTGATTTCAGTGTACCGGGCTTCCGGTCCAGCAAACGGTATTTTTACGGTACAGAGGTCAGCTATAAAGGCTTTAAGAAACACGCTCCGTATCTGTTCGCCTTAATACAGGAAGATCTTAGCGGGGAGAATCTTGAAGACCCTAACCAGGATTATGAGTATGATTCAAGGTATTACGGTATTGGTTCAAGAGGCCAGCTTACCAATAAACTCTACTATTCGATAGAGGGTATTATGGAGGACGGTAGAAGTAACCCTGAGGCTGGTAGTGCCACTGATGGGACCGGACTTGAAGGTCCTCCGGATGCCGAACATATAGATGCGTGGGCACTTGATGCATCACTCCATTATTCAGTTAACGTAATAACACATCCTAATCTGAGTGTTGAATACGCTTTTGGTACAGGAGATTCTGATCGCTCTGCAAAGGTTGTTTCTACTACTCCCGGTAATAAAGAGGGAACTACCGACAGGAATTTTCTCTATTTCGGATATATCGATACCGGCCTGAGCCTGGCACCACGTTTAGCTAACCTGCAGATGTTCAAGTTCGGACTTTCCATGACACCTTCTGAAATTATCAAGAAGAAAAATGTCAGTCTGAATACAAATTTTTTCCTTTTTCGTAAAGATAAAAAAGAGGCTGAGATATCTGATAACAGGGCTGTCAAATCGCACAGGAATATTGGTAAGGAGATTGACATAAGTGTAGTGTGGAATGCGTTCTCAGATCTGAATGTTTCAGTAGATTACGGTAGATTTTATCCCGGCGGTGCGTACTACTATGATGAAGCCCGGGATAATGTAAGCATAACCATACTGTATCAGTTTTAGAGAAGACGTTAAGCAGCATATAATGATTAATTGTCAAGGATTGAGAAATGAAAAATTACGTTATAAGTAAAATGAAGTTTTATTGTGACAAAAGAAATACAAGTACCTGCATACTTCTTTGTTTTTTGTCATTCTTTGTTTTATTTCAAAGCAGAGAGACGTTGGCAGATGAGAACATATACAGAGAGGCATTGACAGATGAGAACGTGTATAGAGAGCTGATTGAACGTGGCGTTGCAACATACGAAGACGGTTGCAGGGCAATTTCAGCTTATGTAGGTATACAGGCTGATACAATGACATTTGAGAAAGTGGTATTGGCACTCAAGAAAAAGGAGATAGTTGACAGTAGGTGGGATTACAAACCTGACAAAACACTTACACGTGCGATAGTGGCTTATATGATTTTCAAGGTACTTGATATGAAAGGCGGCTTTACTATGCATGTGGCAGATGGCATAGGGCGTTTTACCGGTTTTGTGTGCAGGAAACTCGGGATAAGTGATGACTTCGCCGTACCTGATATTGGTATAGGCAGGCGTTATGCTTTTCTGGAATTCCAGTTCCAAGGTATTATACCTCGTGGCAACAAAAGGACATTTCTTACAGGCCATGACTTGATGGCAATCATGTATAGATTAGAACAGTACATCAAGGGAGAAGAAGCGAAAAAAAAGCAGGAAGAGAAGAAACCTGAGAAGACTAATGGATAATATTGAATATTTCTAGTGTCAAAAAAATTAAAAGCTTTAAACTAGTGACCAGACGCGGGTTGAACGGTTTAAGCCGTTTAAACTATTTCTACCAACTTTAGTTCACTTCAAACTTAAGGTACTTTTAACTTCTTTTGCTATATCAGAGCCATTTTGTGATTTATCAATTTCAGGTCACTTATGCCAAGTCCATATTTGGCAGCGGTTTCAATATGCTTTGGTGGGTTTGGGCGATTAAATAGAGAACGCAACCCTTTCTCTATCCGCTTTTCCTCAATAATGTTCATTCCAATCGTATCAAGGGCTACAGGATCCTTGCTCAATATGATTCTGTTACTGTTCCATGTGTGTCTTTTTTGTGGCATTGGCCCCCCTTCGTAAAGACCAACTATTCCGTTGCAGATGTGGAGTTTTATCCTGTCCTTTACTATCGGTATTGAATTTATGGCTGCAATAAAGGGATCACATGAATTGTCGTGGAAGTTGTCCGGATGGCTGACAACACCGTGAGAAATATTCTTAAGAGCGATGCTTACACCCGCAAGGCCATGGTCTTTTAACAAACCCAGATTTATCAGTGAATCAACTTCCTCTGTCAGTATCTTGCTTATCTTAACGGCACCATAGCCACTGTCGTATTCTCTGTATGAACTACCGGAATCAAGGGCCTCTTTTCCTCCGCCTCCGTCTGTGGCATATGTCCTCACTCCTTTAAAAGATCTGTTTATCTTGAAACCTGATGATAGGAAAAAATTCTGATACTGATCCCAAATGATTATGTTGTTCTCCTTTACTCCAATGCTTTTTAGTGCGTCAACGATGGCCCAGCAAACCTGGTAGTTGCCTGCAAGGATGTCAGAGCCAAGGCCGTTTATCTTTATGCCTACCCTTTCGTCCTCGTGAAAGAGTGATTTCCAGGCGGCTTTCGGGTTATCTGTTCCAGTAAGCAGAGTCATGCCGGAGTCCATCATCTGTTTGACCTGTGAGATGTTCGGAGTCATTCCTTTTATTATCTCGGTTTTGCTCTTAACGTCAACGACAAGTGAATGCAGGTTTGTTATGTAGTCTGGTTTTGGATTAGTTTTTATGTCATCAGGCAGGGGGTCAAGAGGCAATGGTATTTGAGACAGAAACACACCACCCAGTAATGTATTAACACATGTCTCCCTGATAAATTCTCTGCGGGTCTTATCTTTGCTCATAATAATCCCTCCTTAAACAGGTAATAGACTATCAGCAGATAATCGAATTTTCTAAGATCATACTTAATTCAATATGGTTACATTTTAGCATTCTAATTGGATAGATTCAATTGTAGAATTATCGTGTTTTGTAGTGGAATATAAGGGCTGGGGAGGTTATATTTCCATTTTAACCCTGATATATGGAACAGTACTTTGTTATACTAAGTGACAGCTTATATATTTATTAATTATGACCTCTGATCGTACAGATAGTTCACTAAACAAAATAGAGCTAAAGTAAAGGGGATATCTAAAATGAAAGACATGCCAGACTCATCAAAAACAGGACAAAATATCTATTGGACCGGATGGGGAGTCATCTCTATTCTGATTGGTATTTTTGTAGCAGGCCTGGTTATCGGCTTGCTCTTAAGAAGCGGTGGAGGCCCTGCTGAGACGATGTCAGTGTCCCACAAACCTGCCGGTGAAATCCTTTTCTGGACATGCAGTATGCATCCGCAGATTAAGCAGAAAGAGTCAGGACGCTGTCCGATATGTGATATGGATCTTACTCCTATGAGGGAGGATGCGGGTGGAGGTGGAAAAGCAAGTTTAAAGCTTGGGGAAAGAGCACGCCAGCTTGCATCAATTCGAACAACCCCTGTTGCGTACAGGGAATTGGTAAAGTCTGTTTATACTGTAGGAAAGATAGATTATAACGAGAGCCGTGTTTCGCATGTTACCGCATGGGTTTCCGGGCGTATTGAGAAGCTTTATGTTGATTTTACCGGCACTATAGTGAAGAAGGGTGAGCATCTGGTCAGTATGTACAGTCCTGATCTTCTGTCTACTCAGAAAGAATACTTACTGGCATATAGCGGAATTGAACAGTTTAGTAATAGTGATATTCCGGAGGTAATCTCGTCATCAAAATCCCTCCTTGAAAACACTAAACAGAGGCTGCTGTTGTGGGGCATAACTGAGGAGCAGATTGATAATCTTGAGAGGACACAGAAGCCTCAAAATAATTTAACTATATTTGCACCCATTGGCGGCACCATTATTCAGAAAAATGCAATTGAGGGGATGTATTTCAAAACAGGTGACAAGCTTTTTACTATTGTAGACCTGAGTCGTGTCTGGCTGTATCTGGATATTTACGAATATGATCTTCCCTGGATCAGATATGGACAGGAGATAGAGGTCCTTGCAGAATCTTATCCGGGAGAAGTTTTTCACGGGAAGGTTGTCTTTATAGACCCGTTCTTGAATGAGACGACGAGGGCTGTCAAGGTTCGCATAAATATGGATAACCGAGAAGGAAAACTCAAACCCGGTATGTATGTTAATGCCAGGCTTAAGGCACAACTTGGAAGTAAGGGAGTTGTTATTGATGCAAAAATCATGGGGAAATACATGTGTCCCATGCATCCTGATGTTATATCGGACAAAGAGGGAGACTGTCCGGAGTGTGGGATGAAGCTTGAACTCATTGGCGGAAGAACGGGAGTTTTTGCGCCGGGTCTAATCCAAGCGCATTATGATTGTCCTATTCAATGCGAAGGTTCTGCTTCGGATGAGCCTGGAAATTGTCCCAGGTGTAAGATGGTCCTTGTCGAAAATAAAGGTGATAATGTTCAGGGACAGGACAAAGTATATGTCTGTTCTGAACATATTGAGGTACAAACCGGTCTTCCAGGTACTTGTCCATCATGCCAGAGAAGTCTCAAAAAGAGTAGTGAGGGAGAAGCAGGTGTCCTTGCAGTCCCGCATAGTGCAGTGCTTGTTACGGGAAAGCGTAATATTGTTTACGTGGAAAAGGAAGAGGGTAACTATGTATTGAGAGAGGTGGTACTTGGTCCCAAAGCTGACGAATATTATCCTGTGATTGAGGGTTTGAATGCCGGAGAAAAGGTTGTAACAGAAGGGAATTTTCTTATCGATTCACAAATGCAATTACTGGGCAAACCGAGTCTGTTATCCAAGGAAGGCACTGCTCTTGGGGAACCAACTAAAGCGGAGAAGGATGAAAAACATGGAGATGAAGAGGTACATTATGAGGCACACATAATTGATGAATCCGTATTGAAGCAGGTAACAGAAACGATACTTGATAACTATTATCGTATTGCGGCAAGTCTTGCAAATGATTCAATAGAAGGTATTGATGGAAATCTTGATCTGATCATCAATAGTTCCGATAAGATTAAGAATATGGAATCCGGTATTCCGGAGAATTTGTCTGAAAGGTTGTCTGTAATTGTCGGGAATATTGAGGATGGTGCAACTGAGATGAAGGGGATAGGGATCGAAGAAGCCCGGAATAGATTTAAGAACTTAAGCCGGTTAATTATTAACTACGTCAAAGAGCTTCAGGGACAGATTAAAGGTGCTGAAAAGATTTACGTTTACTACTGTTCTATGGCTGATGCCTCATGGTTACAAAAAGAGGAAGGTACGCGTAACCCATACTACGGTTCATCTATGTTGAAGTGTGGTTCTGTTAAGGAAGAGCTGCAGTAGTTATCCTGTCTAATAAAATATCATGATAAACAGGCTCATAAAATTTTGTCTGGAGAATACGTTTATTGTCCTGGCTATAACCTTATTGGTTATAGGCGCAGGTTTTT
>CAYTGO010000063.1:0-8083 GCA_964437425.1 uncultured Candidatus Scalindua sp. | reverse complement strand
GAGAATACGTTTATTGTCCTGGCTATAACCTTATTGGTTATAGGCGCAGGTTTTTACAGTATCAAGAATGTGCCGGTCGACGCCATCCCGGACATAAGTGAAAACCAGTCAATAGTATTCACCGATTGGCCCGGTCGTGATCCACAGACTGTGGAAGACCAAGTTACCTATCCACTAACCACCAGCCTGGAAGGAGTTCCGGGTGTCAAGGTAATCCGCTCGTACTCCGGATTTGGGTTCTCAGTAATTTACGTCATATTCAAGGATGATGTTGAATTTTACTGGGCACGTTCAAGGGTATTGGAACGTCTCAATGTTGCGCAGAAATGGTTGCCGGAAGGGGTAGTTCCGGTACTGGGACCTGACGCAACTGCGCTTGGCCAGATCTTCTGGTACACGGTCGAAAATGGTTTCTATTGTCCGGAACATAGTGGTGGTGTCTTTGTCTGTCCTGATGATTTTACGATAGCTTCTGAACAGGCGGGTGATTGTCCCGAGCATAATCACACGCTTGTCCTTAAAAGGGTATTCAGTGAAGGAGGGATCTGCCCGCTGGGAGATGCCGGATTAGTAAAGTCCGGCTACAATCTGGGTGAGTTGCGTTCGCTGCAGGACTGGTATGTGAGATATCAGTTGAATGCGGTTGACGGAGTCTCTGAAGTGGCATCAGTTGGCGGCTACGTAAAGCAGTACCAGATAGACGTGGATCCTGACAAAATGCGGGCTCACAGGGTTAAGTTATCTGACATCTATGATGCCGTGCGAAGATCAAACGTAGATGTTGGGGCAAAAGTCATCGAGAATTACGGGATGGAATATATCATCCGTGGTATCGGTTTCATAAAGACGATTGAAGATGTAGAGAAGATTGTTGTTAAGTCCACAGAAGGAACTCCGCTGTACATAAAGAACGTTGCAACAGTGGCATTCGGGCCAGATTTCAGACGTGGTGCCCTGGATAAGGAAGGGGCTGAGGTTACGGGCGCAGTTGCAACTATGAGGTACGGAGAGAATCCTTTGCAGGTTATTAATAGTGTGAAGGAGAAGATCAGGAAGATAGAGCCCGGCTTGCCTGATGGTGTGCATATCGTTCCTTTTTATGACAGGACACAGCTTATTCAAGAAACAATTGGTACTTTAAAGAAAGCACTTACAGAAGAAATTGTCATCACCATAGTCATTATAGCGATATTTCTTCTCCATATCAGAAGCTCTCTTATTGTCGCCGTGACCCTGCCACTGGCCGTACTTATGGCATTCATGGCAATGTATAGATTTGGTGTCGATTCAAACGTTATGTCCCTTTCCGGTATAGCTATTGCTATTGGCACATTGGTGGATATGGGCATAATAATGACTGAAAACATATACCGCCATCTCACAGAATCTGATGGTTCAAAGACAAGAATAGAAGTTATCTATGAAGCAAGCAGAGAGGTTGCCGGCGCCATTATTACGGCAGTGGCAACAACCATAATATCTTTTATTCCCGTCTTCTTTATGGAGAGTCAGGAGGGTAAGCTATTTAAGCCATTGGCATACACAAAGACGTTTGCCCTGTTTGCTTCGGTTATCGTTGCTATTACAGTTGTGCCTGTGCTCAGTAACCTGTTCTTGAGGGAAGTAAACTGGCGACGGAGAACTTCAATAATCCTTGGTGGTTCCTTTGGCATATGCTTGATATTTATAATACGCTATCTGATATTTGGCAGATATGAAACTATCAGCTTATCTACTGCATGGATATATTCAGTAATTGGAGGGTTGATTATAGGTTGCCTCATTTACGTGATGAGTAAAGAACGTCTCAAACCAATAGTACAAAACGTTATATCCAGAGGTATTTATGCAGTATACGAACCTACGCTCAGGTGGATACTTTCCCACAAAATTCTTTTCTTGATTATTCCCGCATTTATAATCTTTAGTGGATTTTCACTATGGCTGGGTTTTGGCCGGATGGCTTATCCGGTTGAAAAATGTTTGAGTTACGTTAAGTTGGATCTAAATAAAGTAAGCCCCTGGGCCGCACTTAAACACAAATTTCCAGGTATAGGGCGTGAGTTTATGCCCGCTCTTGATGAAGGGTCCTTTTTGTATATGCCTTCATTCCTACCTGCTGCAGGCTTGACAGAGGTGATAGCAGGTTTGAAGAAACAGGATTTATTAATGAAGCAGATACCGGAAGTGGATATGGTTGTCGGTAAGATGGGTAGGGCTGAGACTGCACTTGATCCGGCCCCAACAGCTATGATTGAGACAATCGTAAATCTGAAACCAAAGGATCAATGGAGAACGATGGCTATAGAAAGATGGTATTCAAACTGGTACATACCGCGGTGGACGAAAAGTATCCTGGGACTGGTATGGTCGGAGGAGAGAACTATCACAAAGAGTGAGATACTTGAGGAACTACGTGATGTAACGAATATGCCCGGTGTTGCACCCACATGGCTTCAGCCGATACAGACACGGGTTATCATGCTGCAGTCAGGTCTGCGTGCAATGATGGGAGCAAAGATTTATGGAGATGATCTGAAGGAGATTGAACGTATAGGTTTACAACTGGAATCAATAATAAAACAGGTACCTGGTGCGGTTGACGTGATAGCAGATCGCATAGTGGGGAAACCATATATTGAGTATAAGATAGACCGTGAAGCGATTGCGAGGTATGGAGTAGACTTAAAGGATGTTCAGGATGTTATAGAGGTTGCCCTTGGTGGCAAGAATATTGTGTGGACGGTTGAGGGACGTGAGCGTTACCCTGTAAGGGCCAGGTATATGAGAGAGATCAGGGACGATTTTGATATGCTGCCACGGATACTTGTTCCTACACCTTCCGGAGCACAAATTCCCATTGCCCAGGTATGCGATATAGAATACACAATAGGTCCTTCCATGATTAAGAGTGAAGACACTCTCCTGCTGGGATATGTTACTTTTAATACCAGGGAGCGGGATGAGGTAAGTGTGGTTGAAGATGCAGATAAACTTGTAAAGGCAAAAATAGCATCCGGAGAGTTGAACCTGCCAAAAGGGTATTATATAAAGTGGGCAGGCCAGTTTGAGAATCAGGTAAGAGCTAACAAGCGCCTGGCTGTTTTACTGCCTATATGTCTTCTTGTGAACTTCTTTATTCTTTACGTTAAATTCAGGTCCGTAGCGACGACACTATTCGTTTATTTTGCAATTCCTGTGTCACTGGCTGGAGGATTTATTCTGCTCAATATCTTTGGTTACAATCTGAGTGTGGCTGTATGGGTTGGCTTCATAGCGCTGTTTGGTATTGCAGTGGATGATGGCGTTGTCATAGCGACGTATCTTGACCAGACATTCAAGAAACAAAAAATAAAGTCAATTCAAGATGCAAGGGAAGCAACTGTGCAGGCAGGTCTTAAACGTATCCGTCCCTGCCTGATGACTTCAGCAACTACGATAATTGCCCTAATGCCTATTCTCCTGTCTACCGGTAGGGGTTCAGACGTAATGAAGCCGATGGCAATTCCCACAGTTGGAGGAATGGCTGTAGTAGTGATAGCCATATTTATCGTTCCCTGCTGTTATTGTGGGCTCATGGAACTGAAGCTGAAGTGGGGTATCAAAGATCCTCGTTTTGAAGAAAATGCTACCGCTTAGCGTTTCATTTCTCAATCATTAACCTATCTTTTTTTGTCCTTGATATATATAATGCTATTTGTTAAATCTGAGTAGATTTGAAGAAGCTTTAATGGTGGGAAGGCCTCAACAGATTTCTAGTAATTTAGAATAAAAAAATGAATATAGATGAGAGAGATATTGAAAAAGGGGCATTATCTGATATTTTGCCTGAATTTCATCCTAATAGTGTTTCATATTTAAGCGAACTTAACGACTATAGAATGTATGCTGAAGTTTGGAGCAATAAAACAAGTAAAGCAAATGCAAAAAGAATGGAGATAGGGCATGCAGGATATTTGAAAACACTACAGTTTGGGGAGAGTAAAAAGAAGAGAAAAAGCGATAAAGTGAGGTTCGATAACTTTTTCGTTGCCGATTCGTTAAATTACAGGTTAAAGAAAAATTTATATGGAGAAGTGCAGACCTACTTGCAAATGGGGGGAATGGAAACTAATTCCGTTTTTAACAAAATTATTAAAGCAAAAACCAGTTCCTTTGGTACTCAACCTCCGTTGTCTGACAATGATTTCCACTCTAAATACTATTTGCCAGAAACAATTGAGGTATTTTTGGAAACTTTGGGTTTAAGTCATGATGAGAAAAGTAATAAATACTATTTTGAAATCTCCACTAACTCAAATGACATTTCAAATCAGTATCAAAAAATGATCTTATTACAAATACTGGGTCGAGATGATTTTTTAGAAAAGCTTAAGCTTTTGTACCGTGTTGATCGCAAGTACATCAGATGCCTTTTTGAAAATCCTGAAAATGTTATTAAAAACGCTGGTATGTCAAATGCAATTCCAAGGTTATGTGTCGCCGGGCCATTCTCTGAAACGATAGTTTTTGATTTTGCAGGGACACTCGAACAGTATAGGGAGGCTTGCCTGCTTGGAACGTTAAGAAGAGCAAATGAAAATCAAACTGAAAGCGTAGAAATATTTGAAAAGTCTCGAATTGATGGTTATGCCTAGATTAAGTCCGATTGGTATGACTAGAATGAAATAATAAAAAAATGAACATAGATCAAAGCGAAATTGAAAAAGGGGCATTATCTGAAATTCTGCCCAAATTTTGTTCTAATAGTATCTCATATCTAAGTGAACTGAATGCATACAGGATGTATGCTGAAATGTGGAGTAACAAAAGAAGTAAAGAGGGACAAAAAAGAAGTGAAATTGGACATACTGGATATCTGAAAACACTGGAATTTGGAGAGAATAAAAAGCGAAGAAAAGTTGATAGAGTCAGGTTTGATCATTTTGTGACTGCTGATTCAGTAAATTATAAGACAGAGAGAACGGTATACGGAAAGTTGTACATTTACATACAAATAGGTGGGGTGCAAGCTAATTCCATTTTTAGTAAAATTATTAAAGCAAAAACCAGTATTTTTAAGACTAGATCACTATCTCCAGATAGTGATTCTATCTCCAAAGGTGATTTGCCTGAAACACTTAAATTAGATATGTCAAAGATGGGTTTAAGCCAGGATGAGGAAACCAAAAAATATTATTTTGAAATTTCGACTAATGTAGATAGTATCTCCAACCAGAACCAGGAAATGATTCTATTGCAGATACTAGGCAAGGATGACCTTTTTGAAAAGATGCATCTTCTGCACAAAGTCGGTCGCAAGAACATCAGGTGTTTTTTTGAAAGTCCTGAATATGTTGAAAAAAATTCAAGAGCGCCAAAGGTAATTCCAAGGCTATGTGTAGCCTGGCCATTTCATGAGACATTGGTCTTTGACTTTGCAGGGACACCTGAAGGCTATGGTGACGCTTGTTTGCTCGGAACATTGATTAAAGCAGAAGAGAAGATAGATAAAGTGCAGAAAACCCCGACTAAAGATACGGGCTGGCTTGATGGACCTCAAATTGACAGCTATGCCTGATGGACAAGCACAGAAAAAGCTGAAAATGTTATCATACTTTTTCCCGGGTTAAGGGTAAGATGGTCTGCGAGATAATGTATCTATTGTCTGCTATCCGGCGATATACAAAATAGGATAGTATACTGATTATCGGCATCTTAAAGAAAATTACCAGCCATCTGAAATACCTTAAATTACATAGTATCTCTGGTAACGATTTGTCACCTGCCAGGATACGTCCATCAGATGTCACCAGGTGTAAGACCTCCAGGCACGCTTCATCTCTTATCTCCGGAAATCTGCTCTTACGTTCATCTGACTGGCATGCGATGAATTCAAATGTATCTGTAGTTATTGAGTGTGATTTTATCCAGTTCATGCATCCGCAGCATAAGCTGCACTCTGCATCATATATTAGTACCGTAGACTTTTTCACCGCTTTTATACATTTAATAAAATAGATTACGTGAGGACATGACAACCTTTTCAAGGGTCAGTGGATGATATGGTAAAACTAAATTAAATTCAAACAATTATTCCAGTAGTAAGTAGATAAATTATCAATTAAATCTTGCTCACAAGCATCCTGTATTATAACTGCTAAATTACGTATGTAATTCTATATGCTTAAGGATATAATGAAAATATTTGACTCCTACTCCATTGCGTACAATAATACGTACATGTACAATATTTGAGATTAACGTTTATTAAATCAATGTCTTAGTCTGATCCGAACCTGAGAATAAAAATTTTGAATATGAATGAGCTTCGATGTTGAGAAGTAGCCTGGAGACAACTTAGAAAATGAAGATTTACGTTGAACAAACACAATATGGTTTGGATGATTTTATTTACTCTAATTATTTAGTCAACTATTCCAAAGAGAACAAGCTTGAAGAACTGTTTTATGCGTACCAATCACCGGCACGTAGAAATACATATATAAATGATCATAGCCTGGCTGCGTTATATATGATTGCCAGGGGCAGGCCTATTATGGGTGTGATGGAAAAAATTATTAGCCAGAATTTAGAGACTTTTCATGATGTTGAGTCTGTTGTTGATTTTGGCGGAGGGCCGGGGACATTTCTTTTTGCCCTTAGTAAATTTAAAACAATAAATAATTATACTAATGTAGAGCGGAGTGATTCATTTATTGGTATTATGAATGCGCTTGTCGAGGAGTTCCTCTCTTCGTCTGTTCCTCATACACATGTAGATTCGATTAGTTGTAACTATTTAAAGCTGGAATCCCAGGATATTCCGACAAATGATCTATGTGTGTTTTCCTATACTTTTTGTGAATGTGACAACTCTCTGGATAGTTTATCGGGTTTAGTTGAAAACTCGAATATGGTTTTAGTAATAGAGCCGGGAACACCATCTGGATTTAATAATATTATTCAGGCGAGAGATAAATTAATAGAAAAAGGATTTAGCACTATTGCACCATGTACGGTATCAAACGGAATTTGTCCTTTGAGAGATTCTGAATCTGATTGGTGTCATTTTGTTGAAAGGATAGATAGATCTCGTATCCAAAGGCATTTAAAGAATGGTGTGCTAGGTTATGAGTATGAGAAATATTCGTATCTACTAATGTCTAAACATCCAATTCATTATGATGGTAAGCGAATAATATCGAGGCCAAATTATACAAAACATAATGTATCGTTCGATATATGTTCAGAAGAGAGTAGTCATATAGCTATTACAAAAAGAGAGAATAAAAATGAGTTCAAAATTGTGAAGAAAAATATTAGGGGAGATTTGTACAGAAAAAGTCAGGGTCAAACCTGATATGTTGACAAGGAAAGAGCAGAATCAGACGCATAGCCAAATACTATAAACTGAATTGATTAACTAAATATTATATTTATCAGGATACTACCATGAAACCGATAGTAAAAATTGACACCGCCCGAACTCCGGATGGAGGCGAAATGGAGCTTTTTCAGCATGACTGTGATTTTACGATCAAGATCAACGATCAAGATTTAATGAGCAGCCGCCAGCATGAGTCAGAACTGGAGCTTGCGCGGTTGGGTTGTGCGCATCTGGTTGGTAGCAAGGCGCCAAGTGTGCTGATCGGCGGCCTGGGTTTGGGATATACTCTGCGCCAGGTTCTCGATATGCTCAACCCTCATGCCAAAGTAGTGGTAAGTGAACTATTGAGTGCCGTGGTCGATTGGAATCGTGAGTTTCTCGGGGAACTCAACGGGCAGCCGTTGGAGGATAAGCGAGTTGACATCAAGACGGGAGATATCGTGGGTCTTATCTTACGCTCCAAGAATCGATTCGATGCGATCCTGCTGGATGTCGACAACGGTCCTACTGCGATGACCAGTTCAGAGAACAGCCGTCTATACAGTTATGAAGGCATTATGGCCTGTCGTCACGCATTGCGCAAACATGGATGTCTGGCGGTATGGTCAGCGGAGCCGAGTAAAAAATTTGAAAGGCTCCTGGTGGGGGGCTGTGGCCTCCATGTGCGGCGTTTCCGGGTTCCCGCTTACAAGGGAAGTAAGTCGCAGTCACGTT
>CAYTGO010000062.1:0-17999 GCA_964437425.1 uncultured Candidatus Scalindua sp. | reverse complement strand
CTTATGTGGTCTCATGTAGAATACGCAAGTGCCTTAATTGCCCGGTATGATTACATAAAATTGAATCCCGATTCTATAAAAAACGGAGAAATGAAGACTACGAATCCTAATTGATACATTGGTTTACATTACTACAGTCTTAGAAAGTTTATTATTGCATGAAAGATAAAAAAAGTATCGTAACATTTAAGTGAGTTTGACATGACAGGAATGATAGAAAACAGAGAAAGTTTACAGGAAATTGCATTACGACATCTGGATGATGGTGTCTTTATGTTTGATAGAGACAGGAAAATTGTCTTATTCAATCCTGCTTGCGAACGCATTGCCGGCTATTCGATGGAAGAAATCACAGAGAATGAAGCCAACTGTTTTGACATATTCCGTTGTCACTCTTCAGACAAGTTGTGCCTTGCAGTATGCCCGGGACTTGATCTCTTTAAAGAAAAACGCTCCAGGGTTGCACGCGAATACCTTATCAAGACTAAAGAGGGAAAAAAGAAACGGGTAATTACCAACTACTCCATTATAAAAGATGAAAACGATACGGCCGAATATGTAGTTGGCGTAATGCGTGATATAACAGAAGAGAAAATGTTTAACGAAGAGTTGGTAAGGTCCAAGACCCTTTCAACACTTGGACAATACAGTAACGAACTGGCACATGAGATCAAAAACCCTTTAAATGCTATCAACATCCAGATGTCGCTGTTAGAGAGAGAGATCAGCAAACATGATCTGGGCACAGGGGAAGAACTTGCAGACGTCGTAAAAGTGGTCAAGGAAGAGATAAGCAGGTTAAATAAATTGGCAAAAGATTGTCTAACCTTTTCAAAATCAGGTGATTTGGATCGTACTGAGGAAGACATTGGTCAAATCCTTGAGCAGCTGCTATCCCTTATCACTCCGCATGCTGACTTGAATGGAGTTAGTATCTGTTTAACTATGTTGCAGGATTGTTCACCGATACTGGTAGACAGGGACAAGATCAAGCAGGCGCTCATGAATATTATACTTAATGCTATAGAAGCGATGATAGATGGGGGAGATATCGCAATAAACGTATCGAAGAAAGATTGTTATCTGAATATATCCATCAAAGATACCGGCCCGGGCATTCCTGATGAACAGCATGACAAGATATTTGGACTTTTCTATTCTACAAAGAGTGGTGGTACGGGAGTGGGTCTGGCAGTAACAAAAAATATTATTCATGCCCATGGTGGTAACATCAGGTTTAAAAAGCTGGTTGAGGGCGTTGAGTTTATAATTGAATTACCTTTATCCTGATAAAAAATGAAGAAACCTAAAATACTGTTAATAGACGACGACAAAAACACGGCTGACGGTCTGAGGAAAATCCTCATACAGGATGGCTATGATACCAGTTGCGTGTACACAGGCAATGAAGCGATAGACTTAATCGATACCGAGCACTTTGATATAGTAATTACGGATATGAAGTTACCGGACATCAGTGGTTTTTCTATTATAGAGAAGGTTAAGAAGAAAGATGAGGACTTGCCGGTAATAATGATAACTGCATTCAGTTCACTGCAGACTGCTATTGATGCAATGAAGAAGGGGGCTGATGATTACCTGACTAAGCCGGTAAACATTGAAGAATTAGAATTGATACTTAAGAAGATATGGGAAAAACAACTCCTTATATTACAGAATCGGGAGCTGAGGCAGCAGCTGGATGACAAGTATGGTTTCTCGGGGTTTATAGGTAACACTCCGGAGATGCAACAGATTTTTAAAACCATTACAGAGATTGCGCCTGCAGCTGCCACGGTGTTAATATATGGTGAAACCGGAACTGGCAAGGAGCTGGCTGCCAATGCGATTCATCATAATAGCGACAGGAATGGCAAGCCGTTTATAGCGCTTCATTGTGCATCATTGTCTGAGGGAGTATTGGAGAGTGAACTGTTTGGGCATGAGAAAGGGGCTTTTACCGGTGCGGTGAACCAGAGGCGTGGCAGATTTGAGCTGGCGGACGGCGGGACCCTTTTTCTTGATGAGATAGGAGAGTTGAATTCACACGTACAGATAAAGTTATTAAGAGTGCTTGAGACAGGGTGTTTTGAAAGGGTAGGAGGGGAAGAGACGCTGGAATCGGATGTAAGGATAATTGCGGCGACAAATAAGGATTTGGAAGTGGAGATCAAAGAGGGAAGGTTTAGAGAGGATCTCTATTACAGGTTAAATGTAATCAATCTTGAGCTTCCTCCGCTAAGAGAGAGAAGAGAGGATATCGGATTGCTGACTGATAGTTTCCTGGTAAAATATGCGGCAAAGAACAAGAAGGATATCAAGGGATTCAGTCCTCAGAGTGCCAGGTTATTAAGCAACTATGGATGGCCAGGTAATGTGAGAGAGCTTGAGAACGCGGTTGAGAGGGCAGTGGTAATGGCCAGGAATGAATTTATAGAGCCGGGAAGTCTTCCTTCAAACATAAGTCAAAGTCTAAAAAAGGCGAAGAAAGAAACGTTCCGAATACCATCAGGAACAACGATGAAGGAGATAGAGAAAAAGGTTATTCTGGAAACACTTCACACGACTAATGGCAGCAAGTCTAAAGCCGCAAAGATACTCGGCCTCTCCACAAGAAAAATTGAATACAAAATCAAAGAGTGGTCAAGTCAAGATGCGCCAAAGGCATTGACGGTAGAGTAAACAGGCAGTAATCACGCAATCTACATTCTGAAAAAAATATAAACCTTTATTGCTATGAGCACTCCTAGACCTACCCCTATAATCCAGGCCCATGGAATTTGCCTGTTAGCTGTTTCATTATCCTGATCATCCATAATAAACTCCCGTTTTATCACTTTGAAATATAACGAATCCCTTTTACGACAAGCCAGACAAAACCGGCAGCTGTTGAGAGCCACCCAAAGATAGTCATGACCGGACGTGAACTGCCAAGATCATGCTCGTAAGCGAGCACCAGAAGTCCCGAGAAAAAGAAAAACAAGGGAAGAATATACTGCTTTCCGGATTGCTTTGCTTTAACCGTCTGCTCACAATTATCACATTTACCAAAAGCCATATTATTGTTTAATGTCACTCGCTTCTTTTATCACCATTTTTCTTCCAGCAAGATTACATTTATTGCATTAATAATTCAAACCTTTTATGTAATACAGGAAGAAAAGCTGAGAAAGAAGGTGAAATATTATATGAAATATGTATTATTAGGAGACGAGACAGTTATCTAAAAATTTGTGGTTTAGAATAGTACGAGGAAGACATTATGCGCTGGAAACAATTTCTCACTCCCGTTAAATCGTTGGATGTGGATCAGGCCAGAAAGTATGTGCAGAAAAAACCTCCTGAAGAGCTTACACTACTGGACGTCCGTCAACCCAATGAATATGAAGCAGGCCATATCCCCGGAGCCAGGCTCATACCTCTGCCCGATATATTATCACGACTTGGTGAAATAGATTCAAACAAAGCAACCATTGTATACTGTGCCGTTGGTGGACGCAGTCGTGTCGCAGCCCAGATGATAGCAGCACAAGGTTTCAGTGAAGTGTATAATCTTTCCGGTGGATTTAAGGCGTGGAAAGGTGATGCTGCTTTCGGTGCAGAAGAGAAGGGACTGGAACTCTTTACCGGTAATGAATCAGTTGAAGAGACACTGGTAGTTGCTTATTCCCTGGAGGAAGGACTGCGCAGTTTTTATCTGGAAATGCAGGCTAAAGTAAATAACAGTGACGCCAGTAATCTTTTTGGGAAACTCTCCGAAATAGAAGTAAAGCACCAGGAACGTATCCTTGATGAATATCGTACAATAACAGCAAGTGCCATAACCAGGGAAGGGTTTGAAAAAAATATTGTTGCCAATGCCCTTGAAGGAGGTCTTACCACTGAAGAGTATGCAAATCTTTTTCATCCGGACTGGGAATCAGTAACAGACATTATTGAAGTGGCAATGTCAATTGAGGCGCAGGCACTTGACCTGTATCTGCGAGCCAGTGACAGAAGCGGCGAACCACAATCCCAAAAAGTGTTAAGACAGATTGCAGATGAAGAACGGACTCACCTGGCACAACTGGGCAAATTGATTGAAACTATTTGATATAGCCGTCATGGTATTGACGACAAACCCTTAGAAAGTATCGTTTCTCTTTTATTATCATTGACGGAGGTAACGGTGGAAAAACATCTTGTAATCGCGGGTGGTGGGCATGCGCATATGCTGACACTTGCCAATCTTCACAAATTTATTGAAAAAGGCCATAAAGTAACAGTTATCGGCCCCTCACCATACCACTACTACTCGGGCATGGGCCCGGGGATGCTGGGTAAAACATATACTCCTGAAGAGGTCCGCTTTGCAACAAAACATGTAGTTGAGAAACAGGGTGGAGTGTTTATACAGGATAGGGCAGAACGGATTGATCCTGAAAACAAGTCAGTATACCTTGAATCAGAAAAGACAATTCCCTACGACACGCTTTCATGTAATATCGGCAGTTATGTTCCAATGACAATTGTATCAGGAGCGGACAGAGATATCTTTCCTGTAAAGCCCATAGAGAAACTTATTTACTTTCAGGAACGGATTCTTGAACTTGCCTCACAACAAAAAATAACAATCGGAATAATTGGTGGTGGCCCTTCTGCTGCTGAAACTGCCGGGAACATCTGGAAGCTTGGTAAATACTACTGCAAAAACATGCCCGGCATAACAATCTTTTCTGGTCAAAAGTTTATGGCCCGCTTTACGGAAAACGTCCGCAGCAGAATTCTTCACTCCCTGGCAAAGCGTGGTATTGAAATCCAGGAAAAGGATTTTGTCAGCGAAATCAAAACAGGAGAGATCACTATGGAATCCGGACAGATACATCATAAAGACCTAATCCTTCTGGCTCACGGAATAAAGACGTATCCTGTTTTTCAGAAATCAGGATTGCCAACCGGTTCTGACGGGGAACTCCTTGTCAATAAATACCTGCAGTGTACAAAATACCCCGAAATATTCGGAGGTGGCGACTGTATCCATTTTGCATACCAGCCACTTGATAAAGTTGGAGTTTACGCTGTGAGGGAAAATCAGATTCTTTATCACAACCTCATGGCATCTCTGGACAAAACGAACCTTCAGGATTTTGATCCGGGCGGAGAATATCTGCTCATTTTCAATATGGGAGATGGTACCGGAGTTATGCAGAAGAAAAAGCTGGTACTGGGAGGCAGGCTCGCCTTTACTATTAAGAACTATATCGACCGCAGATTTATGAAGAAATTTAAATCGATAGAGTAAGGGCCAGCCTGGAAAATTCAAGTACATGTATACAGAAGCCGGGTATAATAAAGCGAAATATTTTCGTAAATACCTGCGCATTATTTACTTGCCATTTTTTTACGAAATTACGTCTTGATTCGCAAGGCATTTGCAACTCACTACTTACGCATCAATTAAATATTTTTATCTCTGAACAGATCAATAATGGTACCAATATTGCGCACTATATAAATATTGACAAAGCTTTTTTAAAGTTGCCTAATACTAATAGAAAGCAACATTTCTTACTGAACGAAATTTACTAAATTAATGAGTAAAGTTAATTTATCAAGGGCATTGTATATTTTATTTTTGAAGAAAGAAAAAGGAGGAATGCATAATGAAGAAAATCTATCAGATGAGTATAACTTTATTTTGTGCGTTAGTTATTACTGCAGGGGTTTTAACCTTCAGCGGAGAAAGCAGTAAAGTCCATGCAGCTGCAGGAGGAGATACTATGCATGACTCTATGGCTACTAAATATGCGATGAAAGCTGTAGGCTCATCTATGTCTAAGATTCTGGATGGATTGTTAAATGGTGATTTTGATGTAGTGATTAAGGAGTCTAATAAGATATCCAGAATCAGTAAATATATGGTTGATATGTATTTTCCGGATGACGAATGGGGACTGGTAGGCCGGAAATTTAAAATGTCTGACAAAGCAATGAAAGCGGAATATGAGAAATACGCAAAAGAGATGGCTGCCGCCACTAAAAACCTTGCAGATACTGCAAAAGATGGAGACAGCGTAGAAACATATGAAGTTTTTGATTCATTGTTAAGAAACTTATGCTTCGAATGCCACAAAGCGTCCCGTGTCGACTGGCCTGCTAAATAGAGAACAAGTTACTTCCCCATTTATAGCGTATCTACACTCTTGTAGGTACGCTATAACTCTTCCACTTCGCACCTTAACCCGCAACTCGTTTCCTAGCTTTAGTCACTTCAAACTTTAGCTCACTTTAGTCACTTTTACTTACTCTCACCGGCCTTCTGTTTTTGAATCTGTTTGAAGGTTATGCCTTCCGGCAGGCGCGTGCGCATATCAACGACGGCAGGTGCAAGCTGCTTTAACGTAATGCTTTCCACTCCCCTCAGATCAGCTCCGCGCAAATCAACACCACGCAGATCAGCCCCTGACAGGTTTGCTCCTGACAAGTTCGCCGACGACAATTTTGCCTTCTGCAAGTCTGCTCCCGACAGGTTCGCATCCTGCAGGCTTGCACTCGTCAAGTCTGCTCCTTGTAGATTTACATGCTTCAGGTTTGCTCCCTGCAGTCTCGCATTCTTCAGATTTGCTTTTTGCAAATCTGCATCCAGCAGGTTTGCATCACGCAGGTTCGATGCAGACAAATTTGTATGTGACAGATTTGCCCCTGTCAGGTCAGCTTCCTGGAAGGATGACCACGGCATCTCCGCACCTTCAAAATCTCCCCATCGTAATATCATTCCCTTCGCATCCGCTCCCTCCAGCATCTTAACACCCAAAGCACTCCTCAGACTGTCCTTATTGTATTTGGGTATATCCCTGAACGTTAGGCCATCCGGGAATTTTGTCTCTTTATCGTAGACTGTTGTAATGATCTGCCTGATGACGAGATTTTCAGCACCGGTCAGATCTGCTCCACGCAAGTCCACGTCTTTCAGGTTTGCACCGGAAAGATCTGCCCCTTGTAAATCAGCCCCTCGCAGGTTTGCCTTTCTCAGGTTTATCCCCTTCAGATTTGCCCCCTGCAAGTTCGCCTTTGACAAGTCAGTCTCCTGCAGATAGAGCCATCGCAAATCGAGCCCTGACAGGTTCGCCCCTCTTAGCGATTTAACACCCAGTCTTCTCTTCAGCCTCTCTTCATCGTACCCGAACTCACCTTCCTTCAGTGCGACTCTCTTCCCTTTCACAGCAACACTCTTATGTAAGGCAACCTCTCTCGCACCTGTAGATGACAACCCAAAGACCATACACAAACCGATCCCGAAACCGACAACTAAGGAACCACTCTTTAAACTGCTTATCTTCATTTTCAATATCTCTTTTTCTTAGGAGCAAAGAATCTTATATATTTTACCAATGCCTTAATCTCTTCCGGGCTCAGTTTATGCCCTTGTTTTGGCATTTTCTTTTTTCCGTTAGTGATAGCAGTGATCATTTGTTTGTCTGTCGTTGCATCTTGCCATTCTCCATCAGTGAAATTCGGGACCCCCAATCCCTTCCCCCTCTTTGTACCCTTACCATCTTTCCCGTGACATTTTCTACAATTATTAGTAAATATCTTTTTATAATCTATTTTGTCGGCAAATGTATCTGATACATTAAACTGGACTACAGAAAAAAACAGCAAAACCACAAGACCATAAAGAGCCGTCTTCATTTATTTACTCCTCCATTATAATTGTAGCTATCATTTCTATACCGTAATTTTTTACTACTTTAACTGCTGAGAGCGCAACGATGCTTTCGGTTATTTCATCTTGTGCTCTCAGCAGTAATAAAATGCTTTACTACTCTGATTTATTTCCCAAACCCTCTTATGATCGGAACCAGGGCATGCATCTCTTCTTCAGTAAGTTTATCGCTGAAAGGGAACATCTTCTCCTCAGTTCCTTTTGCAATCTGCTCTACGATCTGTTCGTCTGTTATACCATCCTGAAATGCCTTATCGTTGAAGTCACGCGCGCCGAGTCCTGACCCTAAATCCGTTTGGCCGGTACCGTCTTCACCATGACACAGTACACAGTGCTTTGCGTACAACTCCTGTCCATCGATATCACTGGCCATTATTTCCGGTAAGACTAAATATCCAAAAGCAGCTTGCAAAAAAGCTATAATCAATATTTTTTTAAACATTATCTCTCCTCCAAATAATTGTAAAAAAATTAACCGCATAACCTGCAACTACTGATAGGCGCAATATTTATGCCTTTAATTAGATATTTGAAAAGACACGTTATAGTTGATGTATAAATAGCTTCTTAATAAGACCTTACAACCTTAAGATATAAATCTGAAATAAACATCTGGTTTAGTAATATCCACAAGGCACGAATAATTTGCGATACAAGCCTTTTCACGTACTTTGTAATTTGCAGTTATTTCGTGTTTTATAAAAGGGAATATACAGCAGAATCTCTTTTTTATCTATACTTAAAACTAAAAATCTATTAACTTAATTAATGAAGTTTAAAGCGTGCCATCTGCCTGTTATAGAGCAGGTCAAAGGACCAGTCCCACAATGCACGTGACAGCTTTTCAATAACCAGTAAGTGCCTTAAATAAGTTAGCTTCCAGCTAAACCAGGCAGAGAAACCTTTTAATTCAAATTTACCAACTAAATTTGCTATACCTTTCCTTTCACCAAGGGATACTGTAGAGCCCAGAAATACATATTTGAAATGATGAAGCTTTTTCCCGCTAAAATGCTTTACAATATTCATGGCAACAGTCCTGGATTCCTGTACTGCAACCTGTGCCGTCTGCATTAGTGGACTCTCTCCCTCTTTCGGCATAAAGCAGGCATTATCGCCCAAAGCAAAGATTTCAGGCTTATCTGCTGTCTGTAAGAAAGAATTTACTTTTACCCGGCCATCTGAATTCCTTTTCAGAGGCAAACTTGCTACTAAATTATTGGCTTTTACTCCTGCAGCCCACAGAACGTTGTGCGTGGGAATAGAAATCTTTCCATTAAGCTCAATAGTACAATCAGATATTTTTGTAACTTTCGTTGAGGTCATGATCTCTATTCTCATTTCTTGAAGATGCTTCTTGGCATATTTCACCAGGTATGGATCCATATTGGGCAATATTTGATCCATAGCGTCTATCAATATGATTCGACAGTCACGGTCAAACTTTACGAACTCAAACTCTTCTGATAAAACATTTTTACATAGATCATGTAATTCCACTATGTATTCTGTCCCGGTAGCACCGGCACCTATAACAACAAAAGTTAAAAGTTCTTCTTTAAGTTGCAGATTATCTGTTTGATTTGCCAGTTCAAAGCATTCAAGTATTCGTGCCTTAATTTCTTCTGAAGTTTTTATACTACTCAAGGTATATGAATACTTATCTGCACCTGTAACGCCAAAAAAGTTAGGATCGCTTCCCATCGCAAGTACCAGATAGTCGTATCGAAATGCCTCTCTTCTGTCTGAAATAAAATCTGCCTTATTAATGTATGTATAGTGATCATATTTTGGAGGGTTGTCGCGACTGGTACGGTTTGTACATATCTCTACAGTCCGGTTTTTCAAATCTACTTTCTCTATCTCGCCATGATGAAATTCTACGTCTTCTCCCTTAAACACCATACGCAATGGTCTTTTGATGTGGTCTGAGTGTATAGAAGCGGTTGCTACTTCATGTAAAAGTGGAGTAAAAAAATGATAAGTGTTTCGATCTATCAGGGTAATTTTTACATTTGGGATTTTCCTGGTAAATTTCAGAAGGTATTTAGCAGCACATATACCCCCAAAGCCTGCGCCCAATATAAGAATATCCGTCTGTTTCTGTCGCTTTTTCATCTTAATACCCTCTTTTCTTTGAGTATTAATAACTCGATTTCTAAAAAAGCATTTTAGAACTTTGGCTATCGATAGACACCCCCCCCCGGAAACCCTTATTACCTGTTCAGTATACCAAGCGCTTCCAGGTTAATCTCTATCCATCCAACACCCTTTTACTCCGGTTAGTTGAACTAAAGCAATCAATCTACGCTTACAAACGAAGTAATCAACACAATCCTTTTCGCCCAGATCTTATTATCATCTACTCTAAAATTGCATTTGATGTAATCGCCTGCCTTAAGATGGTCGAGACTGATTTTGTCGACTTCCTGAAACTCAGAACCGCCTCTGGCTGATACTATGTCGACCGCTACATTTCCTTTAAGGCATACAGTATCCTTAGTCAGATTTAATGGCTCGTCACCAATAAGTTCACATTTTTCAAGAATTATCTCCATTTTGTCCAGATCAAAGCTCTTTATTTTGCCTTCAATTAATTCGTGATTTACAGGTTCTCCCGTTGAATTAACATGCCAGTCAATGATGCTCCAACCGTATGCATTAAATCCAGTCGAAAAAACTCCAAAAATCATAATCAGTATTAATAATTTTATCGTCCTATACATTGTTAAACCCTCCTCTCATGACTACACTTTCATAGTGCAATAACTGCACTCTTCCTCTTTATAATAAAACAAATTATTCTATTAGATGAGTTCCCACATATCATCATAATTCGTCATTCTTTTGTACTTTTGATTTTGGATTTCATTGGGATTTTGAGCTTTGACATTTGGATTTGTCTATTGCTTTTAACTTCAGTGATTATCCGTGCCTTTCCGTGGTTAATTAAGTTCTTTTAGTTTTTCTGCTCTTTTCCTGTAGTTCTTGCTTTCCTAAGATGTATCATTTCTTCTTGTCCTCGGCGCTTTCCAGTCCGGGGAGCGTGAACTAGTCTTTTCTAGCATTTGCCTTCTTGCTTCTTGCCTCATGTGGCGGGGTGTCTAAAGCACAGAGAACAAAGTACCCAACAAACCATGTTTGCCTTCTCCACGGAAACTTATAATACGCTCTCCCTAAAACCTGTCCATCTTTAAACTTCCTTACCTCATCTACCAAACCGAAGGTCAATAAATGATATGGCCTGTAATCCAGGGCAATACAAGGCCTATCGTCAGCGTACGCATTTTTAATGTAGGTACCAAATCTGAAAAGCCGCGAGAAATACCGGCTTTTAAACAGATTTATGCCATGACCTTCTTTGCCTTCATTAAAAGAAGTAATAAATTTTTTACCGGTCCACTGTCTCAATGGGCTTTTGAAAGCGATCTTAATCACACATTTTAACCACCAGGGATTTTCAGGATTCAGAGCAAGAATTTCCCCTGCAGTGTCACCTTCAAGTTCTTCAAATCCTGGTAAAGCTTCCGTATCAAATAACGTATCAAGATCATCGATTGAACATCTCTTTAACTGTTCAAAGATCACTACTGCTTCTTTTTCAGAATATCGCATATCTAGATAACGTAAATCAAAAGGAATTGTCTAAGATGCTTCAATTAAAAAAAGCGGGAAATGATGTAAATAAAAAAAGGCTTATACACATGAGAACAATCCATGTATATAAGCCTTTTAAACAGATTAGCCCTGGGGAATAACCTGACTTAACGGTATGCCCTTAATTCTCTTCAAACAATCATTTAATGCGTCCTCTGTAGAATCACCCAATCCAACGTAATCGGTATTACTACACTCTTTGCTGATCAGGCTGGGAACAGCAATGAAGGAACCTTTAGGCGAACCGCCAATAGGTTTTCTGACATTGATAAAGACTCTCTCTTCATTCCTCTCCAGCTCATATTGATGCACACGTGATAATACATCATCCTGATCTAAGAAATCTTCAGACTTTTCCATATCATCTCCTTTATTCCGTTTTAGTAAAAGAGTAAATAAAAACAATATACATAACGCGGTTTAACTCGCAACCTAACTTTAGTCAGTTTAGTTCACTTTAGGCACTTTGAACTTTATTAGGCCTCATTATACTTGATACCAGGAACAACAGCGACTATTTATTTCTACCATTATACTCAAAAAACAGTCCTGACTGGTTGGAAGTATTTGTCCCTGTACGCCTTAGAAAACCGGACTATTCCGGCACAAAATAGTCGTAATCCATGGCTGGTTAAAAGGGTGTTTTTAGCCTTGACAGGTACCCCCAAAAATGTAGACTTGCCGCTATTCCAAGAGGCACTTTGATACAGAGTCCTGGAATGTCATACTGATATACTTGTTTTATGTTCCATACAGTCTCAAGTTGTCAATGTAACACATTCTTCTATTTTTACCTGTTTCTGAAAAACTATCTGTTTAGTTAGACTAAGAGTGTTTTATTTAGAGGAGGGTTTTTAATAAAAATACCACTATCGCTTTAAACCTGTTTATCAATCCAGTTTGAAATAATATACTCGCTCAAAATAGCTAATTTTACCCGGAGGAGAAATTATGGAGATTACGCGCAGGAAATTTATAAAACTCGGTGGTCTTGGTGTCGCGACCGTAGTCCTCGCCGATATAGGATGTACCCAGAGCCGAAGTGTACAGACGGAAACGCCGCCGCCAACGCCATTGAGAGTGGAGAGCCATAAAGAAGCGCGTACCATATGCTGCTTCTGCTCCGTAGGCTGCGGGATGATAACCTCTGTCAGCAACGGTAAGGTTACTAATCTCGAAGGTGATCCTGACCATCCAATCAGCCGTGGCGCACTGTGCAGTAAAGCGGCCGGCCTCTCATTCCTGCCAAACAGTCCTCAGCGAATTACCAAACCGATGTACAGAGCGCCTTTCTCCAACGAGTGGAAGGAAGTTGACTGGGATTTTGCATACTCAAGGATGGTAAAGAAGATAAAAACTGTCCGGGATGAAAACTGGATTGAGAACGAAGATATCGGAGGCACTGACTACAGGGCCAGCCGATGCGATGCACTTGCGTTTTACGGAGGCGCCGCAAACACCAACGAAGAGTGTTATCTCTACGGAAAAATGGCCAGGTTGTTAGGTGTTGTCCAACTTGAGCATCAGGCCCGTATCTGCCATTCGTCTACTGTTGCCGCCCTGGCGCCATCTTTCGGAAGAGGCGCGATGACAAATCACTGGAACGACATTCAGCATGCAAAGGTAATTCTCATCCAGGGAAGTAACGCCGCAGAGAACCACCCGGTTTCAATGAAATGGGTGGATAAGGCGAAGGAGAATGGAGCCACTGTAATTCACGTTGACCCGAGATATACGAGAACCTCTTCCCAGGCCGACATCTTTGCACAGGTCAGGCCAGGTACCGATATCGCCGTTTTCGGGGCTATCATTAATCATGTCTTGAGCGAAGGGCTCTATGATGAGTTCTATCTGAAACACTTTTCCAACGCATCTTTTCGGATAAAAAAGGATTTCTCTTTCCACGAAGGCCTCTTCTCGGGCTACGATTCGGATAAAAAAACATATGATAAAAGCTCGTGGGGATATGCCGTCATGGAAGATGGAAAACCGGCGAAAGCGTCAGACCTGAATGATCCTGATACTGTTTTCTCATATCTTAAGAAGCACTACGCGCGGTACGACTTCGAAACCTCGTCAAAGATAACAGGAATACCCGTAGCGAAACTAAAAAAGATAGCCGGTGTATTCGCGAATAATCATCCCGGTACAGTTATGTACGCTCTGGGACTTACCCAGCACACTACCGGTGTACAGAACATTCGATCACTTGTTGTCATGCAGCTCCTTCTCGGAAATATCGGTGTGTCAGGGGGTGGAATAAACGCGTTGAGAGGCCACTCAAACGTCCAGGGCTCAACTGATATGTGTCTGCTCTTCCATATCCTGCCCGGTTATCTCGCTTCTCCAACGCACAAGCAGCCGACAATCGATGACTGGAATAACAGCAATGGAAAGTTTAAGGGAAAATTTCTCGTAAACCTGCTCAAGGCCTGGTTTGGCGAAAACGCTACCAAGGAGAATGGCTATCTATATAAACATCTCCCTCTCAGGAACGGAATGCAGAACTATTCGGCCGTAAGACTCTTTGAGAATATGCTGGATGGTAAGATCAAATATTTCCATGTTATGGGGCAGAACCCCATGGTTACCAATCCGAATATCAATGCTGTTCGGGAAGGGCTTTCAAAGCTGGACATGCTGGTCTGCCAGGAGCTGTTTGAAAGTGAAACATCCGCTTTCTGGAAATCTCCCGGAACAGACCCATCTCAGATAGCCACGGAAGTGCTCCTCCTACCGGCCGCATCTTTTGTAGAAAAAGAGGGTACTATTACAAACAGCGGCAGGTGGATCCAGTGGAGGCAGAAAGCTATTGATCCGATAGGTATGGCCAAGAATGATTGTGAAATTATTGATACTATTTTCACCAGGTTGAGAGAAGAATATAAACAATCACCAAATCCTGCAAACCAGGACCCTGTTCTCAAAGCGGACTGGAACTACAACCTCAGTTACATATACGAAGATGTACTGAAGGAGATCAACGGTTACGATCTGAAGACCGGCAGACCTGTTAAAGGCATAGGCAGTTTGAAAGATGACGGAACAACTTCTGCCGGAGAGTGGATCTATTCCGGCTGCTTCAGTGAAGGACACAACCTTACCAAGAGACAGAACGACAAATACGATCCGGAGAAGATGGGACTATATCCAAAATGGGCATTCTCATGGCCGGGTAATGTAAGGGTCCTGTACAACAGGGCATCGTGTGATCTGGAAGGAAAACCGCGCGATCCGGAACGCGCCCTGGTATGGTGGGACAAGGCAGCTGGGAAATGGACCGGTGTTGACAAGCCTGACGTAAAGGGCATAACTTCCGAACCTTCCTCTGCGAAAGGCCGTGTCGCATTTAAGATGACAGCGGAAGGGAGCGGCAGGATATTTACCGCACCTTACCACTCCAAAAAAGATGATGCCGTCTGGGCAAAATCAGGAGCGAACCTTGATGGGCCTATACCTGAATTCTATGAACCGGTTGAAAGTCCGGCAGAGAACATCCTGCACCCTAAAGTATCAACCAACCCGGTTGTAATCTATCCGAGGTTGAAGCATCTTCAACCTGTCGGATCATCAGCCGAGTATCCATATGTTCTGTGCACCTCTGCCCTGACCGAGCACTGGGGCGGCGGCTGTATAACGCGAAACAATCCATGGATTAATGAACTGATGCCTGAAGTATTTGCAGAGATCAGTGAAGAGCTGGCGGAAAAACTAAACGTCTATAACGGGGAGAGGATCAAGCTTCGAACCAGCAGAGACGAGATTGATGTTATCGCCATGGCAACCAAGAGGATCCATCCGTTGAACGTCAACGGCAAGACGGTTGAAGTCATCTGGGTTCCACAGCACTGGGGATTTCAGACACTCAGTCCTGCCTGGAGCGCGAACCTGCTGACGATTGACGTTGGAGATCCAAATACATGGATACAAGAGACAAAGGCGTGCCTGTGCGATGCAAAAAAGGCTTGATTAAGTCTGTTCACTTTAGTCACTTTGATCTTTAGGCACTTTAGACACTTAAGTTTACTTTAGGCACTTAGTAATATAGAAAGAACCAAATGTTTTATTCCCGGGACGATATAGACAAACTTAAAAATGAGAACGTACATCTCTCTGCTTACTATGATATGTATTTTGAATTGAGAGAACAGCAGGATAGCTACAAAGAGAGCATTGAAATCCCCGCAATTAATGAAGCGGTAATCAGGCGACAGATCCTTGAAGGGAAACCGCTGCTCGGGAATTGCGGAATCGACCTTACCGGTTTACCGATACTCTTTATGGATCTCTTTAACGTCTATGTACGGTTCACAAATATGAAGAGCGATGATGCAATGGCAGCAATTGAAGAGTTGAAACCTGACCTGGTGGGAGTGCTGGAAGAGTTTCTGTTTCAGAAAGGTATCACACAGATGCAGGCGCTTCGGGCTGATTCAATTCCCGCAGAGATACTGGTTTTTCTGATCAAAAATACACTTACCCCTTTAGTAGAAAAATATTCGGAATGTATAAACTCGGCTGTCGATCTTGACCCCTGGGAGAGCGGGTGCTGTCCGGTATGCGGTCATCTGCCGGGTCTGGCAGAACTGAAAAAAACTCCTTCGGGACGACAGAGGTTTCTGTTCTGTTCGTTGTGTCACACTCAGTGGTCATTCCAGAGGCTCAAATGTCCTTACTGCGACAACGTAGAGGATAAAGAGACAGAATACTTCAGCTTTCCTGATGAAGAGAACTTCCGAGTAGATGTTTGTAACTCCTGTAAAACATATATTAAAACTGTTATCAATAACAATGCAGATCTGTCTCCGGTACTGCTGGATTGGAGTTCCCAGAACGTTGACGATTCTGCAGTCCGAAAGGGATACAAAAAAGCAGCTTCAATGTAACATGAAAGATGACATAGTTTACCTGGATAATGCTTCAACGTCGTTTCCTAAACCTGAAACAGTTTACAGTGAAACAGATACATTTCTCAGAAATTTGGGCGTCAATATTGGCAGAGGAGAGAATCGGCTGGAGCACGAAGCCGCTGAAAAGGTACTGGAATCAAGAAGAAAGATAGCCCGGTTTTTTGGTATCAAAGATTACAGAAGACTGGTCTTTACATATAATGCGACTCTGGCGCTGAACCTGGCACTGAAGGGTGGGCTGAAAGAATCAGACAGAGTTTTGGTCGGCCCTATGCAGCACAATTCAGTGATGCGTCCGCTGCACGCTCTAAAGGAGAGTATCACGACAAGTGAGCTCCGTCATGATGCAAAGGGGCTGCTGGATCTGAACTCTCTTGAAGAGCAGATAACGCCGCAGACAAAAATGGTGGTCATAAATCACGCCTCAAATGTAAATGGCGTGATCCAGCCACTCAGTGCCATCGGCAGGATCTGCCGGGAGAAGGAGCTGCTGCTGTTAGTGGATGCCAGTCAGAGTGCGGGGAGCATTCCTATTGATGCGGAGGAGTGCAATATCGACCTGCTTGCATTTACCGGGCATAAAGGATTGCTGGGCCCGCTGGGTGTAGGGGGACTCTTTGTCGGAGAGAGGATACTACTGGAACCGATCATAGAGGGCGGCACAGGCTTCGCTTCTGAACAGGAACGACAACCGAGGAACCTACCGGAAGGTTTTGAAGCCGGTACGAGAAATACACCGGCAATTATAGGACTGGCGGAGGGGATAAGTTTTATAGAAGAGATTGGTGTCCCCGCTATCTCCGGTCATAAGTCTGCCTTGATAGATAGATTGAAGGCCGGGCTGGAAGATGTAGAGGATGCAGAAATATATCACTTTAGTTCAGGGAGCGGTCAATCGTGCGGAGTACTCTCTTTTACCGTAGAAGGATGGAAGATAGAAGACATTGGTAAGGTGCTGAACAGTCGTGACTTTGTTGTAAGAGGAGGGCTTCAATGCGCCCCCCATGCGCACCGCGCCCTGAACACGTTTCCTGAAGGTACCATCAGGGTTAGTCCCGGGTACTTCAGTACGGAACAGGATATAGATTCATTTTTGCAGTCTGTCAAGGAGATTACAGTTTCTAAAATGTATCAAACATAATCATTTGCTGAACAAAACAGAAGTTTTTCTAATCTTTAAACGGAGAAATTAAAATGTCAGAACCATATGCTGTATTAGTGGACGTCTCAAAATGTACAGGATGTCGTGGCTGCCAGGTGGCCTGTAAACAGTGGAACGATCTTCCGGCAGGGCGTTCGACCCAGACAGGAACATACCAGAACCCCAAAGGGCTCAACCCGACTACATGGAATCTGGTTCTGTTTAACGAAGACTTCATTGAAAGAGATGGAGAAAAACAGGTCCGTTCATTCTTCCGTCTGCACAAATGCATGCACTGTACAGAACCGGTCTGTCTGGACGTATGTCCGTCGCAGGCGATATATAGAGATGGAGAGACCGGAGCGGTTGTTATTGACCAGGACAAGTGTGATGGAGTAGGGGCCTGTGTTGAAGCGTGTCCGTGGGATATTCCACAACTGGATGTAATGAAGAGAAAATCATCAAAATGCAACTTCTGTATAGAACGAATCAGAGATAATAAGAAACCGGCGTGTGTCAATACCTGTGTTGGAAACGCACTGACATTCGGTAAGAGATCTGATATCTATGCAATGGCGGCAGAGAG
>CAYTGO010000061.1:13393-18305 GCA_964437425.1 uncultured Candidatus Scalindua sp. | reverse complement strand
TGGGTCTGTTTGTTATATTTGGTAATAAGATGAATATGGTGTCAGGGATGCTTATACCGCTGGTCTTTATAATATCATTGGCGACTACAGTGCACATACTTAACAGATTTTATCAGGAAGGTATGTTCTCTGGAGATAGGCGAGAAAGTATACTGAAAACAGTCAAATACATATGTGTGCCATGTTTTCTGACGTGTGTTACAACTTCAATTGGCTTCATGTCACTTATAGTTAGTGATGTAACACCGGTAAAAGCTACAGGCCTCTTTATGGCGGCCGGAATAATGATGTCATTCTTTGTCTGTATAACTCTCGTTCCGGGCATGTTGTCTCTCTTTCCTGAATGGATGAGCAGACCCTTCATGAATATTCAAAAAGAACGTAGTTCAATCAATAAGGGATTTCAGGGTGTCTTCGGGATAATTGGAAAGTTTGTTAAAAATAATACGATATATGTTTTTTTCATAAGTTTAGTGTTCGTTGGTGTCGTGATTTATGGAGTCACAAAGATTGATGCAGAATCCAGCATATTCGAGTCATTTCCTGAGAGTAGTGAGATAACAAAATCAACGGAACACATTGAACAGGAATTAATGGGACTTATTCCTCTGGACATAGTTGTAGATGCTGGAAATATGGGAAGCGTATTTCATCCCGATGTTCTATTGGAAATGGAGAAATTGCAGGACTACTTAAAAGGAATACTTGAGGTGACCAAGAGTGTTTCCGTTGTTGATTATGTAAAACATCTTAACAGGTTGCTAAATAAAGATAACCCTGACAGCCCGGTGGTGACAAAAGCTAAGGCAATTGATTATGTAAAGTTGGCGTCATTACATGGAGACAGTATAGTTGCCAGTCTTTACACGGAAAATTACAGTGAAGGACGTGTCTCTGTAAGAATGAAGAACGTAGGCTCGTCCAGATACAAGTCGATAGTAAATGATATCGAAGGATTTATTAAGGAAAATTTTCCATTAAGTGTTAGTTGTGCTATTACAGGCATAGTACCGCTTCTTATGGATATGCAGGGGTATTTGATTGAGAGTCAAATTAAGACATTTACACTGGCATTTATCTTGATTTTCATCTGTATTGCACTGCTATTGAAATCGGCAAGGGTTGGCATGATGAGTATGATACCCAATCTGGTTCCCATTGCTATTACACTGGGCGTTATGGGATACGTGGACATAAATCTGGATGTTGCGACAATCATGATTGCAAGTGTCGCAATAGGGATATCGGTAGATGATACAATTCATTTTCTATACCGATTCAAGGAAGAATTTAAAAAAGACGGTGACCATTATCTTGCAATACAACGTACACTCTCAGGCGTTGGCAGGGCATTAATTTTCACTACTGTTGTCGCAACATGCGGGTTCCTTGTTTTTTGTCTGTCTAGCTTTAAGGCTATTCAATATTTTGGTTTACTGACCAGCATAACAATGGTAAGTGCACTGGTAGCAGACCTGTTTATATTACCTTCATGTATTTTGCTTTTTAAACCAAAATGTTAAATTTAAACAAAACTGATTCATTTCAATTTCAAAATTCAAAGTGGTTTGGCTTGTCGACTAATGCATGGTTGCAGATAGTTG
The DNA here is from genome assembly GCA_964437425.1 of uncultured Candidatus Scalindua sp. GTDB lineage: Bacteria > Planctomycetota > Brocadiia > Brocadiales > Scalinduaceae > Scalindua. The sequence continues at coordinate 16,701 of CAYTGO010000061.1, read as the reverse complement.
TGTCCAAACATTTTGATCCTGACTATGGAAGTCAATACTGGATTGCTAAAGAGAGAGAGCTGGGGATTAATACAATAAAGGAGATAAAAACTCTAGATGATCTTAAAATTCTCGGCCCAATGTGCGAAGATGATCTGCGGAAATATCCTATTGAGCATTTCATCCCGAAGGTCTATTTTAACAGGAAAAATATGTTTGTCCTGGGAGAGACTGCTGGTACCACAGGAAAGCCTAAAGTGACTGCTTACAGAATGGATGAATTCTTCTCCGTATTTGTTGACTGGTTTGTATATATTGCAAAAAAGCGGGGGTTTCCAGTAGGAGGTAATTGGTTATGGATTGGACCAAGTGGTCCACACATAATTGGTAAAGCAGTAGGGCATGTTGCAATGAGAATGGGGAGTATGGATCCCTTCTCTATTGATTTTGATCCACGATGGGCAAAAAAAATGCAACCTGAGTCAATCGGAAGTAAACGTTATCTTGAGCACGTACTGGATCAGGCAATGGATATTATAGAGACGCAGGAAATAGAAGTCCTGTATACAACTCCTCCGGTCCTTGAGGCATTAGTTTTACGAATGAGTTATCAAAAACGTATGGCAGTAAAAGGTGTACATTACGGTGGTATTTCAATAGGTAAAGAAGCATTGAAGCGTTTCAAAGAGGAAAACTTTCCGAATGCAGTTCATGTCTCAGGATATGGTAATACACTTTTTGGCCTATGTCTAGAAATAGAAGCTTCATCTACCTATGATCTCGATTACTTCCCTCTCGGACCAAGAATGATAGTGCAGGTTGTTGAAAAGGACGATGGTAATGTATCAGGAAGCGAGCGTTTGTCGAAGCTCGTTAATTATGGAGAAGAAGGTCAGGTCGTGTTCCACCGACTGGATGAAAGCTTTTTTGTACCAAATATGTTTGAGCGTGACAGGGCGGTTCGTATACCTCCAACTTCTACGGCGGTAGATTACGGAATTACTCAGGATGGAGTTAGAAATCCGGAACTTTTAGAGAGTAATAAAGTAACGGTAAAAACAGGATTATACTAAACAAAAATTTAATATATGAATCCCTTTTTATAAAAGGTATGAAAGAGTTGGTTAATTTATGAGAAAGGTCATGATATGAAACTGTCACAGACAAAAGTTGAATTACTTGCTCCGGCAGGTAAATGGGAAGTATTAGTGGCCGTAATAGAAGCTGGGGCTGATGCTGTGTACATCGCGGGGAAGCGGTTTAATATGCGTATGCATCGGTCTGATTTTAATTTTACGAACGAGCAGCTAGAACTTGCAGTTGAATACGCGCATAAAAGAAATGTAAAGATTTATGTGACAGTTAATAATCTTATCAGCGATGCTGAAACGAGCGGACTATATGACTACTTGAAATATCTTCAGGACATTAAAGTAGATGCGATAATCGTCCATGATCTGGGCGTTATTAACCTTGTTAATGAAATGAAGCTCGATATTCCGATGCATGCAAGTACAATGATGAATGTGCATAGTGTAGAGATGGCTACTGAATTAAAAGGATTAGGTATATCAAGGATCATTACGTCTCGTGACATTGCTCTTTATCAAGTACACGAGATAGGAGAAAAGGCTGAAATTGAAACAGAATATTTTGTTCATGGTGATATGTGTGTCAGTCAGAGTGGACAATGTCACTCTAGTGGAGTGATATTTGGAAAAAGCGCCAATCGCGGTGAGTGTATGAAACCATGTAGATGGAAGTATAGTATCGTAGAAAGCAAATCCGGTGAGGAAATTGGAGACTTGCCAGATGGTTACCTACTCGCCATGAAGGATATGTGTATGTTCCAGCATATACCAGAACTGATCCAGGCCGGAGTCAGTTCTTTTAAGATAGAGGGCAGAATGCGTCACGAAGATTTTCTCAGGCCAATTATATCATTATATAGAAAAGCTATTGATGACTATCTACATTCACCATTTACATATTGGCACAAGATAGAAGATTTTGAGGAAATGTATAAAGATAGAGTAAGAGATTTCACAACCTCACTGTCCTTTTCTCATGCAACATCAAACGTATTTGATTATACCGGCAGCAAAGAACCTCTGTTTTTAAGCCGTGGAGCAGTAGAAAAGAATCTTTCTCCTGATGATCTGGATGACAACCCGTTTGAGACTGATAATGATAATCCAGGGAACAGGAAGTTGCTTGCCGTAAAGGTTTCAACCATAAATGCGGTTCAAAAAGCTTTGAATGCCGGAGCGGATTACGTTTATTTGGGAGCTGAGGTGTCACCTGTTAGAGGAGAAGGGTGGACAAAAGAACATTTGCAGGATGCGGTTAAAATGGCGCATCATATGGGCAGAAAGCTTGCATACGGTACGCCACGTATTTGCACTTCCCGCGAATTGTCAGAGATTGAATGGCTTTTCGATGTAGGGTCGAGTGTTGGTGTAGACGGTGTGCTTGTACACAATTTGGGTGCTTTGCATTGTGCTAAACAATTTGACCTGGACATATTCGCTGATTTTTCATTTAATATTTTGAATACAGATTCTATTAAAATGCTTGAGAAATTAGGAGTGAAGAGAGTAACTTCTTCTATTGAATCGTCATTCAATGATCTTGATAAACTGGCAAGACATTCGTCAATTCCAGTAGAGTGTATTGTACATGGTTCACTTCCCAGTATGTTACTGGAACATTGCCTGCCGGCAATGCTTGTTACCAAAACAAATGCAAAAAGTGGGTGCAGATTACCTTGTCGTTATATTAACTACGCACTTAAAGATGAAAAGGGAGAGATAAGGACGATAGAAGTAGACCAGTATTGCAGGAATCATATTATGTTTGCATCAGACTTGTGTGTGTTGCCTTACCTGAATTCATTTCTGCTGACAGATGTAGAGACGTTCAGAATTGAAGCGCAGTACTATGAAGATGACTTGGTGGAAACGGTAGTTAATCAATATCGCAAACGTATGGATCTGTTAGTGGAAAACCCTACTGTCTTCTATCCTTTGCCTGAAACAGAGTGGAATGACCTGGTAGATAGATCTCCAAAGGGGCTGAGCTTATGTGCTTATTCTCAGGATGTGACACGTTCAAGGAGTACTTTGGAGGTTATGAAGGCCGCAACTCAGACAAATTAACATTTTAGAAGGAACTTGATAAATTCTTGTGTTTTAATGATGGCATTACTGAAAATATATTTATTTATAATTTTTCACCATTACCATATTACATAATCAAAAGGATAACCTGAAAATGAGAAAATTCGGAATTATTATTAATCTGCTCTCTTTTATAATTCTTGCCATTGT
>CAYTGO010000061.1:0-13293 GCA_964437425.1 uncultured Candidatus Scalindua sp. | reverse complement strand
TGAGAAAATTCGGAATTATTATTAATCTGCTCTCTTTTATAATTCTTGCCATTGTGCTTAGTGACTGTGCAAATGCGGAGACAATAGCAAGTAAAAAGTTGCAACAGAATTCTATAATTGAAAAGATACGAGAGGCAATGGAGTTGTCTTATCAAATGGATATAGAACGTTCTGAAGCTGTTTTTGACAAAGCTATAAATGAATGGCCGGATGATCCGAAGCCTTATCTCTTTAAGGGTGGACTATATCTAAATATGTTTCAAAACCTTAATGATGAAACGGAGAATGAGGTCGAGAGGTTGAAAGTGCAGATACTTTCTCTGAACAATAAAGCTATAGATATTGCATGCAAACAGATTAAAGAAAACCCAAATAATGAGAGTGCTCAATATTGTATAGGAGGTGCAACCGGTAATATTGGAAGATTTTATATCCTGAACGGTCAAATGTGGAAGGCTTTCTGGAAAGGCAAGAAGGGGTATAAGATGATGAAAAAGATTGTTGATAAAGATCAGGAGTATCACGACGCCTATCTTGGCCTGGGTATATATAACTATTTCTCTGCTATAATGCCTAAATTTGTAAAAGCATTATCATTCCTGCTTGGTGGATCAACGGGTGATAAGGATGAAGGTATCAGGCAACTGGAACTTGTCCGTGACAATAGCTCATTACTTTCTGTGGAAGCAAGAAAGATTCTCCTGAGAACTGATCGTGGGGAGGAAGATTGGGACGCGTTTTACCTTAACTCTAAATGGCTTGCAGAACACTATCCAGAAAACGTCTATTTTCAGGTACCTTACGTATACGGTCTCACACAAAACAAACAATATAGTGACGCTCATAATCAGCTGAATAAAGTAAACACTATGCTGGAAAATGATCCATCTCGATTAGCAATCAATATGCGTGTTAAATATTTCAGGTACGTTGGGCTTTTGAACTACAGACTTGGTAATTATTCGATATCAGAGCAATCTTATATGAAAGCGCTGGATCTTAGCCGTGGTGTTTTTCCACCAACAAGGATTTGGGGAGAAGACTATTACTATCTTGCCGCTTCTAATGCGAGACTTGAGAAAGAAGAAGATGCATTTAAATATCTACGGAAAGCGATAGGCAAAGAGTGGCAAATAGATAACCTTGATAAACTACCTGAATGGATGCCATACAAACAGAACCAGGAGTTTCTTCTTCTAATTGGTAAATAACTAGTTATGCAAAATAAAGAATCATATATTGGTCCACAGGAAATTATTAGAAAAAAGAATGAATTCATGATTCCCTGTGTTTACCATTTTTATCAGGACCCTGTGCAGATGGTAAGAGGAGAGGGGCAATATGTATTTGATCATTCCGGGAAAAGATATCTGGATTTCTATGCCGGTGTTTCTGTTTTAAACGCAGGGCACTGTCATCCTGAAATTGTAGATAAGATATGTGAACAGGTCAAAACACTTCAACATACTACAACGATATATTTAACTCAGCCAATAGTAGATCTTGCTGAGAAGCTTGCTGAGATAACTCCTCAAAATCTGAAAAAAAGTTTTTTCTGTGCAAGCGGATCAGAAGCTAATGAGGGCGCGTTACTGCTTTCTCAAATATATACCGGCAGACATGAATTTCTTTCGCTTTATAATGGTTTGCATGGAAGAACAAAATTGACCATGAGCGTGACAGGATTGAAGTTCTGGAGAACAGATTCAAGCCCTGTTGGAGGTATCAGCTTTGTGCCTGATGCTTATTGCTACCGCTGTGTTTTTGAACTGAAATACCCTGGTTGTGATCTCGAATGCGCAAGGCAAGTAGAAAAGGTAATAGAAACATCTACATCCGGTGAGGTTGCTGCATTTATTGCTGAACCTATACAGGGTAATGGTGGTATTATAACACCGCCTGACGAATATTTTAAAGTAGTAAAAGAGACATTGGATAAGTATGGAATACTGTTTATTGCTGATGAAATACAGACAGGTTTCGGGAGGACCGGCAAGATGTTTGCCATTGATCATTCAGGTATTGAGCCGGATATTATGACGTTTGCCAAAGCAATATCTAATGGGACTCCGGTTGGAGGATTTATAACCACTGATAAGATCGCATCTTCTTATAAAAGGCCGGGAGCATCTACTTTCGGAGGAAACCCTGTTACAAGCGTATCTTCACTAGCTACACTTGAAGTAATTCGTAAATATAATCTGGTTGATAATGCAAAAACAATGGGTGAATATCTTAAACAGAAGTTGAAGACGCTTCAGGAGAAATATACGATAATAGGTGATGTCAGAGGAAGAGGGTTGATGCTTGGTGCAGAGCTTGTCAATCAGGGTAAAGAACCTGCCGTACAGGAGACAGATATGATCCTGGAATATATGAAAGATAAAGGGGCTTTAATAGGTAAGACAGGGAGCAACCGAAATGTTTTGGCCTTTCAACCACCCCTGATAATCGATAAAGATAATATCGATGAGTTGACTGATCTACTTGATGAATCTTTGGGATATATTGAAAAAAATAAGAAATAATAGTATGTTAGACGTGTTGTAAATGAGAAACTGCTTCAATAGTGTTTGTCAGATCTCAAAAAAAATGCGAGCATAGATTGATTGATCAAATCAATATTAAATTATTTACTGACATAAATAGATTTGCAGGGGAAAGTGCATTATTAGATAAGATAGCAATAGATGTTGCCGAGTATTCACCGTATGTGTTCATAGCCGTTCTGTTTTATTTATGGTTCAGTTCAAGGAAAGATGGAAAATATTATGCTTTGGCTGCCGGTTTTTCTGCTATATTAGGTATCCTGATAAATCGTTCTATTACTCTTTTCTATTTCCATCCACGTCCGTTTATGCAGGAGATAGGTAGACAACTAGTTTATCACGTTCCTGAATCGTCGTTTCCGTCTGATCACACAACCTTTATGCTTTCAATTGCTGCTATGTTATTATATTATAGATCAACTGTAACAATTGGTTGCCTGCTGTTCTTTTTTGGTTTGTTTAGTGGCGGCTCAAGGGTTTTTTGTGGCGTTCATTTTCCATTGGATATAATCGGTTCTGTGCTAGTTTCATTGATTGCTGCTTCTACGGTTTGGGGCCTTAGAAAGAGACTGAGAGTGTTAAATGACCTCATAGTCAATGTGTATTACAGCATTCTTTTCAGGAGAAGATTATATACACCCAACAAGCAGAAATTAAAAAGTATTGTTCAATAACAAAGAGTAGATTTAGTATGAATATTACCAGCAATGATGACAAATTGTCGAATAGTGGTAAGGGTTGGTTTGATGAGCGATTTGGCCTTCAGGATATAATAGAGAAGAACATAACAAAAAAATTAATACCAAGGGGGCTCAGCTGGTTCGGCTGCATGGGTGGGCTGGCACTGGTTGCCTTTATGGTCCAGGTGGGTACAGGGATATTCCTGGTGTTTTACTATGTTCCCTCACCCGGTGAAGCGTTTAACAGTATTAAGTATATAAGACACGCGCTTCCCTATGGCTGGTTAATACAGAAGGTGCATGCCGTTACTCCTCACTTTATGATAACCCTAGTATTTGCTCATATGTTAAGGATACTGTTTAAGGGGATCTACAAGAAACCAAGGGAGTTGCACTGGGTTTCCGGTGCAACTCTATTGGTATTAACATTAACCCTTTGTTATACCGGTACTCTGCTGCCGGCTAATAGTGTCATGGATCAGGGCAGTAACACTGTTTCCACACGTGGTTTTGGCGCTGTTTATGCATTACATATCGCGTGCATACCACTGCTTATGTCTGTTTTTATGGGTTTTCATTTCCTGATGGTGCGTAGAACAGGCATTTCAGAACCGTTGTAAGGAAATATAACTACCTTTACGTTATTGGTAAAGTAAACAATTATAAGAGAATATTAGACTATATGGTAGACTACAGCAATGGAAGATGTGAAGAGGAGCTGGAGCCGTTCTTTCCAAATGAGATACTCAGGCACACTCTGCTAACATTTCTCTTATTAAGTGCTATTATGCTTGGAGTTCTCTTCCTTCCGGAATCATTTCAGAATTCTGTTGATGAATCTATTTCACATGAAAACAGCATGCAGTGGTTTTTGCTACCATTTTATTACATATCCGGCTTGATCAATAATAAGGTGTTGTACGTTCTTATTGTTTCACTCTATGCCATAGCTTTTATCGGAATTCCATTTCTTGATAGAAACAGTGAAAGAAGTTTATGGAAGAAACCGGTTTTCCTCTCAATAGTCATGGCAAATCTGTTGATGATCCTCACATTGGGAATAATTAAATATATACAATAACAATGAAACATAAACATCACAGTGCAAAGACATTTCTTCGCTTATCAGCCATTCTGTCAATAGTTGCAATTCTATTCATATCTGCAGGTTGTAAGCTAATTGAGAACCTTCATCCTGAACTTGTTCAGAGAGGGGAAGAGTTTCCTGGGTCCAAGGAGTGCAGTGAATGTCACATCGATATTTATAAGGAATGGGTAGAGTCATCACATTCAAGCAGCTACACTAATAAAGCGTTTAAAGTATCTACAAATAACTATGAATTTAAGTTCTGTCTTGGGTGTCATGTGCCAGAGTCGATATTTAAATCTCAGAATGATAAGTCAGCTGATAAAGCAGGAGGTAGTTTAACAAAGGAAGAGATAGTGGCAAGATCTTATAAACTTGCGGACGGTGTTGATTGTCAGGGTTGTCATCTTACCGAGGATTGTACACTTGCCGGCCCGCATGCGGGTGTCTCTCCGCATCCTTCAGAGAAGAGAGAGGAGTTGTACAAAACGAGTGAACTTTGCGGGATTTGCCACAGAGACACGATGGAAGAGTATTTAGCATATGCTGAGGGTGGCGGAGAAGATACGTGTCAGGACTGCCATATGCCTGCTGTCAATCGTAAGTTGATACAGAACGAGCCGTGGCAGAAGATACATGTGCGGAAGGAAGGAAAGGCACATACTTTCTCCCGACTGAGTGCCATAGAGAAAAACAGAGACTTTGTAGAGTTAAAATTTACCGGCATAAACAGGAGCAATTATCAGATCACTGGTAATGTTGAAATTACCAATACTAATGTCAGCCACTCCATTCCAACCGGGAAGTATGGATATAGAGAAATCCTTCTGTTGATCAACCTTAAGGACAACTTGGGTACAATCATCAAATCTAAACAAGAGAGTATGTTTCTGGAACTAAATACTCAGCTGAATCCCGGAGAGAAGAGGATAGTCAATTTTATTTTTGATCTGAAGGATAAAAACAGTGGAGTGAAAGGGCTGGAGGCTATTCTTTTCAGAACAAACTTTGATAGAGCCGATAGAACAGAGTTTGCAAAAGTAGAGAAGGAATTGGATTAATTAAGGATGGTTGCAAGTTGCGAGTTAATGAATTACGAGTCTGTATGACTTAGTGTCTTCGTGTCTTAGTGGCAACAAATATATTATGCTGGAAAATATTAGAAAAAGAGATAAGAAGGTAGTCAAGATACTGTCCTTGGTGACAATTCTGTCAGTAATATGTTGTATTACGTTAGTTGTTGTATCTGCACAAAAACCGGGTTCTCCTGAATTCTGTGCAAGATGTCATGCCGGTGATGTAGAGAGAAATTTCAATGCAAACCCGGAGAGGAGGGATAGCCTCTCGTGGACCGTATCGTTCACTCACACTCAGCATCAGAGTGGCAATCTGTCATGTAAAGATTGCCACTCTATAAGCCATGAAAGTGCTGCAGGTATGGTTGAGTACAATATTAATTGCAGCAGGTGTCATCACGTATCTGATGAAGAGACAGGGTGTATCGGATGTCACAAGGAGCTTTTAGCATATTTGCTGGGAGAGACAGGGCTAAAAGAGATTGAACCAATACCGGATATGATGTCCAGGTCTGTTAAATGTGATGACTGCCATGAATACAGTGAAGAGAGTTTGAGATTCAAGGACGTTGAGGAGCATTGTATAGAGTGTCACAACGGAGATTATGGAAAATTGTACAACGCCTGGACAGAGTCGATCAGAGATAGACTGGAAGAGTTCAACCTTCGTGTGCAGCTGATGGTTGACGATGACGTAAGAAACATTGAAATAGATCCGGACAGGCAGGAGGAAGCGGTTGGAATGGCGGATATGGAGACATTTTTAGAGAAAACAGGCTTTGCAGTCGACCTGGTAGCACGATACGGAACACATAACTTTAATCTGTCCAGAGCGATACTGGACAGCCTTGAAGAAGAGCTCGAAATCCTTAAGGAATAAACTTGCAATTCTCATTTACCATTTAAGCTGTTCTCTATTGACAGAAAGATAATAAGAAGTAAAATACGAAAAATTAAAATATAGTCTAAAAGTCAGGCGGGAGATTGTAATGAAAAATATTTTGTTGTCATTGGTAATAATGACTGTAGTCGGGTGCGCACTGATGCCGCCTACAACAGACCCGACAGTACAGACAAAACGGCAGATTTCTTATAACTGGTCACAAATAGCTAGTTATTTTACGAAAAAAGAGGTAGAAAGTATTTTGGGCCTTCCCACTGATATTCAATATAGTGAAGAGGCAGAGATATGGAAGTACGAATATGAGATTTCCCGGTCGTTTGGCACTATCAGTTTCCGTAAAAGCGACAACCGTATATGGTTTATGTCAAAACCTTCCTTTTAGTTAAGATATTCTGTTGTTTGTAGAATATTTGATACTTTTGTTATCAGTAATATATATCAACTCCTGCCATATGTGCTGTACCGCACTTTCTCTTATGTATCAATCAGTGGGCAAAAAGATTTGAGACGTTTTACCTTTTCAATATTTCGCATTAACGAGAAAACATATAATTCATGATTGAAGAACAGATTAGTTTTAACTCTGATGGCTTGAAATTAGAGGGAGTCTTGTCGTATGAAGAAGACATTCTTAGCCCTCCAATGGTTCTTTTGTGTCCACCGCATCCTCATCTCGGGGGTGATATGGAAAATAATGTTATTACGGCGCTTGGTAACGTGCTGGCAGAAAACGGTTTTGCTACTTTGCGGTTTAACTATCGTGGCGTTGGTAACAGCGAAAGTAATCTTGGGAATATCGCAGAGGTATATGAGTATTGGGAGACTATTCTAAACAATGATGACTGTTCTGATGCCATAGTGGATGCGACTTCAGCAGCTAGCTATTTAGAATCAACAGTTGGTACAAATAAGATATTTATTGTTGGATATTCATTTGGTGCAATCGTATCTATGATGCTGAGCGTCGAAAATGCTGACGTTAGAGCGTTTACTGCAATCTCTACTCCTTTTGGTAGATTTGATACTGCATTTCTAAACGACTGCAAAAAACCAAAGCTGTTCATTTGTGCAGAGAATGACTTTGCTTCTTCACTTGAAGAGGTCGAGAGAGGAATGTTAAATATATCAGAGCCTAAGATACTTGACATAATGTACGAATGTGATCACTTCTATATTGACAAAGAGCTGGAAATTGCAAATAAGATATTAGAATTCTGTAATCTAAACATTTAGAATTTAAAAAATAGATATATTATAGTACCCACAGCCTTCCTAAGTGTGTTAGCAGATTACATAACCTTAAAAGGATACTGGTACACGAAAATATCTAAAAAGCACTGTTTGAACCATTCTTCCAATCTATTCTAAGTTGGCTGATAATAATAACACACCTTCAATTCAAATCTACTAATTCCTGCCAAATACGTAAATAGCGTAGTTATAGTACTTTGTGTCTCTAAAAAATATTTCTCAATAAGTATGTAGAAATATAGAACTATCAAATTCCTGGAATTGGTTTTTAACGTACAAATTGCGTGTATGAGCCAGTATTTATTGCCTTGATCAAATACAGATTTTCTTGTCTTGGTATAAGTTGTTAATTTTTAATACCTTATGAATATTTCTTTCTGTTATTGAATAATGGTATTGAAATTGCAATCCAAGCAAATATGTCTAAAAATAATAATGTTAATTTAGTTAGATATGAATACATAGCTTATTCCAGTTTGCTCGATATTGATAATGTTAAGGAGATACTGATTACACGAGATGATTTTGACGGTATGATGTCAAATAGTGATCATATTAAGTGGTCCCCGGTTACAAATATGAATATTGATATTATTGACTCTGTTGAAGATAGTGGTGATACCTCTCCTCAAAAAACCAAGAATAGAATCTGCGGACTTTTTGATGCCGAGCCATTAGATTGGAAGTATGCACGTATTTTAGTTGACAATAAAGCAAGTACAAAAAATAATTTTGCTATAGCTAAAATGCCACATAGTCCAATTTTGCCAATTATATTTGTGATAAATGAAATTGGTATTTAAATTGTCTTAACAGGTAGTTTTTAAAATCCATAGTGAACGTTGATTCATACTTTTTTTTCATTTTCCCATGGTTTTATCCTGTAACGCATGTATTGTGGGCCACTTGTGTGTTTGCCGAACAAACGGAAAAATAATTTGTCGGAATATTCTTCATCGCTTTATTAAAAATAATACTACGTCTGATCTAAATTAGCCGCCATGGCAGACGTGTTTTTTCTAGACATTCGTCAATGTGTTTTATAGAATGCCTCTAGTTTAATTTATACTCACCCACAGAAAAATCCTTATTTTTAATAAGGGCATAAATTTAATGAGCAGTCGTACACTCATTGAAGTAAAGGCCGTAATATAGATAGCCTTACTGTGGGAGATATTCTAAACTAATGTCTGCGCAGTAAGGCTTTTTTTGTATGACGATTGCCAGTAATATTGCATAGACTGACAGTTCTTTTAAAATCTAATAATAGTTACGTCGAGATAAGGGCAAATCGTGAGTGATCACGAGACGCAAAGTGAAGGGTCTTGATAAAGACAGCCTTACTACCAAAGATGTTGTGATTAATGTCTTGGTTGTAAGGCTTTTTTTATTGATCTGTCGTAAGCAATCTGTCTTTTGTATATTTACTTATTGCCATTTATTAAGTTCTTAAATCAAAAGATAGAGAGAGAAATATTACCAGGGAAAGGGTAATGTTGAGTGTTTCTGTAATTTGCTGCATTTAGAGTTTCAATGACAAGGCAAGGAGGCTTGTTGTTGGGTACTTTAAGCAAGCGATTTCAAGAAGAGGTTGTCAAATGGAAATTGGAAGAAAAGGAAGTATGGCATTATTATGTACCAGGAAGTTTGTTACAGTGTTCGTTGTTGGTATGTTTATATTTCTATCTAGTATGCTCTTCATTAACAAAGTGAACGCTGAAGTGTTTAAAGCAACTGCGTACTGTTCATGTGAGAAATGTTGTGATAAGGATCCTTCTGATGAATTGTATGGGATTACGGCGTCAGGTAAAAGGGCACGATGGGGAACTGTTGCAGTTGACAGAAGAGTTATAAAACTGGGCAGTCGATTAAGGATAAAGGGGTTTCCTGGCACTATATTCAGGGCCGAAGATGTTGGTGGCGCCATAAAGGGCAATCGCATTGATGTATGGTTTCCAAGTCACGGAGAAGCACTAGAGTTTGGCGTTCAGAAGATTGTTGTTCAACGTGTACGCAACGGATGATATAACGGGTTTTCGGTATTGATTCTTATATTGTCTGTCAAAATATAATTAGGTTTTTTTCATGTGGATCCCTGTCTGATTGACTGGGATCCACAAAGTATTGTGTCAAAATGGTTCTGCAGTCTGTCTGCATATCGCTCTCCTGTGCTTCATATTTCTTAAATTACCGTTTTAAGTAAAAATTCCTCATTCATTAAATTCCAGAATTATATAGATAATTAATATATATATGAATGCCGCCATTCTAGCCATTGCCTCTCTATCCTGTTTTTTTGCAAGTTACTTCTTTTATTCAAAATTTCTTGCAGACAAGATATATAAATTGGATTCAAACATTGTAACACCTGCCCATGAATTTAAGGATGGTATAGATTATGTTCCTACTAATAAGCACGTTCTTTTTGGCCATCATTTCACATCAGTAGCAGGTGCTGCTCCAATTGTCGGGCCAGCTATAGCCGTTATTTGGGGGTGGCTTCCAGCGGTTTTGTGGGTAGTCTTTGGAACAATATTCATTGGTGCGGTACATGACTTTGGATGCTTGGTGCTCTCTGCAAAAAACAAAGGCCATTCCATTGGTGATTTGACGGGCATAATCATTGGTAAAAGAGCACGTGCACTGTTTCTCACTATTATCTTCTTTCTTACATGGATAGTAATTGCTGTTTTTGCATATATTATTGCTACCCTGTTTTCACAATTTCCAACTACAGTATTACCGGTCAATATTGAAATTATAGTTGCCGTTGTAATAGGAGTTGTTATATACAGAGCGAAGTTTGGGGTTCTCATTCCGTCTGTAATTGCGTTATTCGTTTTATACGGTTTTATATATCTTGGTATGTATACTCCCTTGCATTTACCTGTCTTCATTGGTGGGCAGATAGAGTCATGGATTTTGTTGCTTCTTGTCTACGCATTTATAACGTCAGTTCTTCCGGTCTGGCTGCTGCTTCAACCAAGAGATTTTATCAACTCGCATCAGCTTTTTGTAGGATTAGGCATAATGTATTTAGGCCTTTTCATTGCGCACCCTCCAATGGTTGCACCTGCTATTAATCTTGAGGTTGATGGAGGCTTGCCGTGGTTTCCGTTCCTGTTTATTACGATAGCTTGTGGAGCAATATCCGGATTTCATGGTCTTGTTGGCTCCGGTACTACATCCAAACAGCTTAATAACATTAAAGATGCCAGGATGATTGGTTTTGGATCGATGCTGGGGGAGGGTTCATTGGGGTTGATGGCTGTAATTGCATCAACAGCGGGATTTGCGACACTCGCCGCATGGAAGAGTCATTATATCAGTTGGAGTGCGGCAGGTAGTTTGGATGCAAAAATGGGGGCTTTTGTTAATGGAGGCGCCTATTTCATGAAAGAGGGGCTCCGCATGCCTGAAGTATTCGGCACTACGCTGATTGCAGTTATCGTCATAAGCTTTGCCGCTACCACTCTTGATACTTCAACAAGGATTCAAAGATACATAACAAGTGAGTTGGGAGAGATATATAATATTAAAATTTTGACAAATAGATTCGCGGCAGCAGCGATTGCCGCCTTCACTCCGCTTATCCTCATCTTTGGGGGTGAGGGGCTAAGCTGGAAACGTTTGTGGCCAATCTTCGGCGCAACAAATCAGCTGCTTGCGGGACTGTCGTTACTGGTGTTGACAGTTTATCTGTACAGAAAAGGTAGAAATATTTTATATACTCTAATACCAATGATATTCCTGGTTCTTATGACATCGACCGCAATGGTGATGAGCTTAAAGGAATTTATAAAATCAAGAAACTGGATACTAACTATTTTATCAGTACTTCTTCTTTCATTCTCTGTCTGGATTATCCTTGAGGCAATCAGTGTAGTAAGGAATTTAAAGAAGAGTGATAATGGTGCTGATGGTTTAGTCTAAACACCATTCAATTCATACTGCAAATTATCAATATCATATTCACATCATCTAACTGTGTTTGAAGTTGTCAGCTTAAACTATCTCTTCGAAGCATCAGGCACCCTGACTCCATGGCACAATAGTGTGCCGGCACTAAAGTGTGCCATGGCACACTTTAGTGCCTTCGAATATTAATATCTATCAACATAGTGCATTAAAGCAATTACTCAAGTAAGTATGGTAAGTACCTATAAAACAGGTATTTATACTACTGTGTAGTTTCCAAAATAAGATAATCAATTTACTGTCCAATTAGGTATATGATTTGTTCTATGTATTAAATGAGAAGTGGATACAGGAGATATGAGGGGGAATAGACGTGGATAGGTTATTGTCTAACGTTCAGCCATTAAAACACTTATACAGTTTGTCAAACAAAAAAACATTTGACAACCGGGAAAATATTTCCTATACATCTTAGTTCATACTATATGTATAAGATAATAGTCCATAAGTAATAGCAAAGTAGGTATTAAATATACATGTTTTAATATAATTATCTTATTTTTGTAGAATCATTTCTTGTGAGCAAGTTTTACAAATCAGTCTCCAAACGTGTAATCGATAAGTCGCTTTTATTTTTGATTTTTATAACTCTGAACAAATTGACTTTATCTGTTAAATCACTTTGAATAGATTATTCAACAAATTGAATTACTGTATTGTAAAGTTCTGTTTTTTTCCATATTTCAAACTCTTTATTGAATCAAATTAAATTAATAGGCATTTAATTCTTTATCTGATTTACATCGATTTAGAAATGTCTTTGTTAATACTTATCTGGTTCAAACCCTTAATCTATTCTGGTATGAGTATATAAGGAGGTGCTAAAAATGTGGCCATCATATGAAGTATTAAAATCATTTAATCCCTGGGATCACGCAGTTATGGTATCTGCAATCATAGGGACTGCTTTTGCAGTAATTGGATTTTTCATGAAAATGATAAAACATGAAAAAGTAACACTGAAATATCCATTTATAAAGAGTAGAAGGTTCAAAATATGCTCACTGACAGCCCTTATAGTTATGTTCATAGCATGTATTCCTTTAGAAATACAGCGTGAATATTCTTCAAAGCAAGAGGTACAGGAAGATTATGAAGTTGTGAAAAAATTCCTAAAAAAAAATAATATCGAACTTTCCGGTATAAAAGGAAGCTTGAATAAAGGAGATAAAGTTCTTGAGAAATATTTTGAGCATCATGGTATCAAACTTGATAAATTGAAAAGTGATATAGAAATTGATCAAGATGAGCTGAATAATCTTTTGTCTGAGTTTTTAAAGGAGTATGGAATTGAAAATAAATTCCTGGAGGAAGTTCATAAAGACTATAAGAGTGACCTGGAATCTGCAAAGGAAATATTGAAGAGTGTTTCAAGCCTTGCGGAAGATTTTAACAAAAACATGTCTACTCTTAACAATAGTGTAGAACGAAGTAATGAGACCTATGCAGGCTTAGACGAATATAAAGAATCTCTAGATGCTCAAATAAAGGTTATTAAGAACAAACTACCTGAGGTAAATGAAGAAATGAAACAAGAATTAATGTCCGCAATTAACGGTTTGCATGACGGTTTACAAACATTAGTTAGTACGTGGTTAGAAGAAAAGGAGGAGGATATTAACACTATCTCAAACCATCTAAAAGAGAAAGAAAAAGAAATTAACACCATCACAAGTCATTTAGATAATAAAGAAAGAGAAATGAATGCCATATCAAGTCGTTTAGAAAAAAAGGAAAAAGAAATTAACACCATCACAAGTCATTTAGA
>CAYTGO010000060.1:16621-19038 GCA_964437425.1 uncultured Candidatus Scalindua sp. | reverse complement strand
GAAAACTCTCAGGAAAACGGCAAAGCCGGCTGCCTTTGGCCCTATTGACATAAAGGCAGTAACCGGAGTAGGAGAGCCTTCGTAAACGTCAGGAGACCATTTGTGGAAGGGTACACACGCAATCTTAAATCCAAATCCGATAATAAGCAGCGAAGCACCAACAACAATCATTGGATTTAACATTCCCGAATTTTCTGTAATAAATGCTGCAATCTCCTTTAAATTGGTTGTACCGGTTGCTCCATATAACATAGCGATACCATAAAGCATAAAACCTGTTAC
Source organism: uncultured Candidatus Scalindua sp. (assembly GCA_964437425.1). Taxonomy (GTDB): domain Bacteria; phylum Planctomycetota; class Brocadiia; order Brocadiales; family Scalinduaceae; genus Scalindua. The sequence goes on along the minus strand of CAYTGO010000060.1, from coordinate 18,756 downwards.
AAACGCACCAAGTAGGAAGTATTTCAGAGATGCCTCATTTGAACGCAACTTATCTCTCGTAAAGCCAGCCAACACATAAAGGGAAATAGACATTATCTCAATTCCGAGGAAAATCGTGAGCAAGTCTGCACCACCTGCCATCAACATCATGCCCACTGTGGCAAAGAGTATCAGTGTGTAGTATTCACCATAGTTCACACCTTCCTGCTTTACATAATTATCGGACATAAGAATTACGAGAGCCGTACTGAGCAGAAAGATCAGATTGAAGAAGACCGAATAGTTATCTACAACAAACATGTTACTGAAAGAGTACACGTTCTGTCCTATTTGAGTATAGACAACAAAACCCGTAGCAATAACTACGAGAAAACTTATATATCCCAGTCTATCCTTGAAAGTCTTCCTGCAGAACACATCAAGAAGCAGTATGAATATCGCCGCAATGGAGACACTCATGATAGGTGATATACTCTTTAAATCAAATGGTGGAATAACTATTTCCATAGTTTAATCAATCTCTCTACAGGGTTATGTGAAGGTTCATTCGTCCTTCCTTCACTTGCTATGTAATCTTCTCTCTTACTTTCACTGGCGACAAGTACATCATCGCTTTTGCCAAGCTTATTCAACGTCGTCTTATATTTTTCATCCACCTGCGTCAAGAGGTGGTTTACGGATGCATCCATCCGGGACAATATAGGTTTAGGGTAGATACCAATCCAGAAAATAAGTATCGTTATAGGCAGCAGCAGTGCCAATTCACGTCTGTTAATATCCTTCAGTTTAGAATTTTCCGGGTTTGTAATCTTATTAAACATAACTCTCTGAAACATCCAGAGCATGTAGCACGCTGAAAGAATAACACCGGTCGTCGCAATGACGGCGAGTAATACATTAGACTTAAATGTTCCCAGCAATACCAGGAATTCACCTACAAAACCATTCAGGCCAGGCAACCCGATTGAAGACAACGTCATAACCATAAAGAAGATAGCAAGGATCGGCATCTTCTTGGTCACACCTCCATAATCAGCAATCAGTCTTGTATGTCTTCTTTCATATAACATTCCAACAATCAGGAATAACGCGCCTGTACTCAAGCCGTGATTTATCATCTGAAGGATTCCTCCCTCCATTCCCTGTATGTTAAACACAAAGATACCGAGTATTACAAAACCAAGATGACTGACACTTGAGTACGCAACTAGCTTCTTAAGATCTTCCTGTACCATTGCTACAAGTGCTCCGTAAATAATACCCGCAACAGCCAGCCATGTAATCAGAGGTATAAATTGATGACTGGCGTAAGGAAACAGCGGCAGACTGAAACGCACAAATCCGTATGTTCCCATTTTCAACAACACACCTGCCAGTATAACACTGCCGGCCGTTGGAGCTTCCACATGAGCATCCGGCAACCATGTATGAAATGGAAACATTGGTACCTTTATCGCAAATGCGAAGAAGAATGCAAGGAAGAGCCAGAATTGAGCTCCTAGTGGAATGTCTAGATTGTATATCTTCAACAGGTCAAATGTGTATTCGCCCGTTGCGTTGTAATGCATAAAATAGAGGAATATTATGGCGATCAGCATCAATACGCTTCCTGCCATTGTATACACAAAGAACTTTATTGTGGCATATATCCTTCTTGGGCCTCCCCAGACACCTATTATCAGGTACATCGGGATCAGCATGAGCTCCCAGAACATGTAGAACAGGAACAGGTCAAGAGAGATAAACACTCCCAACATTCCCGTCTGCAGGATGAGCATCGCAATCATGTACTCTTTGATCCTGTCCTTTATATTCCACGACGCCAATATACAGATGAGCGAAAGGAAGCTCGTCAGCAGAAAAAGGAAGAGGCTTATGCCGTCGATACCGACATGATAACTTATCCCAAACTCCTTTATCCATGGAACATTCTGTACAAATTGAAAATCAGCCGTATCCGATTTAAACAATATGAACAGGGGCAGTGAGATTATAAAATCTACAAAAGCGATAGCGAGAGCAACACGTTTAATTCTCTCCTGCTTTTCTCCATTTATAAAGAGAAGAATTATCGCCCCTAATAGAGGCAGAAACGTTACTATAGTAAGTATCGGACAATCACAATTCATTTATTT
>CAYTGO010000060.1:0-16521 GCA_964437425.1 uncultured Candidatus Scalindua sp. | reverse complement strand
ATAGAGGCAGAAACGTTACTATAGTAAGTATCGGACAATCACAATTCATTTATTTTATAGACCCTAACTTCAAATGTTTACAAAAATAATATAGAACAGATAATGATAATGATTCCACCCAGCATTATAGAAAATGCGTAGTTGCGCACTAAACCTGTCTGGAAGAGTCTTAGTACTTCACCTTTGAGCACGGTGAGCCTTCCAACTGCATTTACAAAACCATCTATAACCTTCATATCTACGACCTTCCATAAGATATTTGAAGCTCTGAGGGTCGGTTTAACAAAAGTTGCATCATATATTTCATCAACAAAATATTTATTTAATATGATGTTGTAAGTCCCTTTAAACCTTTTAGCAATAGCACCGGGCAGATCAGGTCTTGAAATATACATGATATAAGCCACTACAATTCCGACGATAGCTATACCAGTCGATATCCCCATCATTGAAAACATCAGATTGGAAGAAACATGGTGCGATTCTCCCCCGTGATGTCCGGCTCCTATGACCGGAGCAAGAAATTCGTTTATTACGCTTAATGTCGGGAAGCCCAGAAAACCACCGAGTATAGAAAGAACAGCAAGCGCTATTAATGGGAAGAGGATGCTCATTGGTGATTCATGAACATGCTCCTCAACACGCTTGGTCATTTTTGATTTTCCGTGAAATGTCATGAATAGCAGCCTGAACATATAGAAGGCTGTTAAAAGAGCAGCTAAAGCTCCAAGACCCCAGAAGAAGAGATTCCCCTTGGTATATGCTTCCAGTAAAATCTCATCCTTACTAAAGAATCCGGCAAAAGGCGGTATACCCGCAATTGCAAGCGTACCTATAAAGAACGTTATGTACGTTATCGGCATATATTTTTTGAGAGCGCCCATCTTCCTCATATCCTGCTCACCTCCCAGGCCATGAATCACACTTCCTGAACCCAGGAATAACAGTGCTTTAAAGAAAGCGTGTGTAACCAGATGGAATACACCGGTAATGAAGCCACCCAAACCACAGGCAAGGAACATATACCCTATCTGACTTACCGTGGAATACGCAAGTACCCTCTTAATATCGTTCTGCACAAGGCCGATACTTGCCGCAAACAGTGCGGTAGTACCGCCTATCACTGCAACAACTGTCATTGTAAACGGAGACAATGTATATAACACGTTACACCTTACAACCATATATACACCGGCTGTAACCATAGTCGCTGCATGTATCAACGCACTGACTGGAGTAGGACCTTCCATCGCATCAGGAAGCCATGTATAGAGTGGGATTTGTGCCGATTTACCAACAGCACCTACGAACAGTAAGAGTGTTATAATCGCGGCAACGACACTACCTATCTGCAGATGTTCCGGAGCGGCATGAAAAACTTCAGTGAAGTCTATAGTGCCGAAGGTGACAAATATCAATAGGATGGCCAGGATAAAGCCGAAGTCCCCTACGCGATTTACAATAAAAGCCTTCATTCCCGCAGCTGACGCCGATTTCTTCTCAAACCAGAAACCGATTAAGAGATATGAACAGAGACCAACGCCTTCCCATCCTATAAACATAAGAAGGAAATTATTAGCCAGTACAAGGATTAGCATTGAGAAGGTGAATAGATTCAGGTAGGTAAAGTATCTATAGAAGCTCTTATCCTCATGCATATAACCAATAGAATACACATGGATAAGAAATCCTACGCCTGTAACTACCAGTATCATCACAACCGAAAGCGGATCTACCTGCAGACCGGCAATCGCCCTGAATGCACCTGAACCAATCCAGGTAAAATACTCTTTTTCAAACACCCGGTGTTCAGGTGAGAGTTTCAGCAGTTCAAGGAGTACAAACAGTGCGACGATAAACGACAGACCTATCGCAGCGCACCCTACAAATCCGACTATAGATTTGTTAAGCCTTTTTCCCAGGAACCCATTTATTATGGTCCCTACAAGCGGAAATAATATCACAAATCCGATTAAGTCTAAAAAAGAAATCCCAAATTGATCTAACATTATTCTATTTATCCTTTTACCACTTCATTATATTTATATCATCTACGTTAATAGTAGCTTTGTTTCTAAACAGGGCAATTATTATTGCAAGTCCAACTACCGCCTCTGCCGCTGCAACCGTCATTATGAAAAAGACAAAGATCTGACCATCCATCGAATTCTGTTGACGTGAGAATGTAACAAATGCGAGATTTACCGCATTCAACATCAATTCAATACACATGAAAATAACCAGTGCATTTCTGTTGATTAAAACGCCCACCGCTCCTATAGAAAACAGAATACCTGAAAGTACTAAATACCATGTCAACGGAACTTCCATCACTTCTCTTCCTTAATAATTTGTTTTTTTGCTAAGATTATAGCCCCTACAATAGCGGCAAACAAAAGTATTGATGCAATTTCAAAAGGCAAAACATACTTTGTAAATAACATTTTACCCACAAGCTGTGTGTTTCCGATCTGATCCATAACCTCCGGAGTATACTCACCTTGTGCGCCTTGATAAATTGTTCTCGTCATTATAACACCTATCATGACAACAAGGATCAAACCAAGAATTATGGCAGCAGGTTTCTGCATCGGCATTCTGATCTTGCCGCTTTCCATATCATCTTTATTTAGATTAAGCAGCATGATAACAAAAACAAAGATCACCATTATTGCACCGGCATATACCATGACCTGTACGGCAGCAACAAACTGAGCATGCAACAGCACATACAAGACTGCGAGAGAAACCATTGTTTGAATAAGAAATACCGCACTGTAAATCGGGTTTTTTTGAAAAACCACGCCAATAGCACAGGCAATCGTTATCAAACTCATTATTATGAACAGTAAACTTTCTAGCATATAATCAGGCCTTATTTAGATTTTTTCTTAGCTCTCTTTTTAGCTTTTTTCTTAAGTGGTACTAACAATTTTTCTTTATCATAAACACGATCATTCACGTTTTCTGTAGCCAGCTCATAGTCATGCCTCAGGAATATAGCCTCCTCCGGACATACCTCCTCGCAGTACCCGCAGAAAATACACCGGAACATATCAATTTCATAGGTCTCCGCGTACCGGTTACCATTCTTATCTTCTGCGCCTACAAGATTAATACATTCAGACGGACAAACTGTAGAACAGAGCCCGCAAGCTACACATTTCTCTTTCCCATCTTCATCCCTCTGCAACTCATGCAAACCCCTGAAACGCGGATAAGGCGTCCATTTTTCATCAGGGTATTGCATCGTAACCACTTTAGATGGGCTGAGAAAATGCTTTAACGTAAGCGTTAAACCTTGTATTAATGGTTTTATCATATTATAAGTTTTCTTATCAAAGCCAGGTTTATAAAAGGGACATTACAAGCCCTGTTATCAAAACATTTACTATTGCCACAGGAAGTAAAACCTTCCATGCAAACTGCATAAGTTGATCAATCCTGAATCTCGGAAAAGTGGATCTAAGCCATACAAAGAAAAATATGCACATAGCCATCTTAATTAAGAACCAGACAACAGGCGGCAAGAACGGACCTCTCCAGCCACCAAAAAAGAACGTAACACCAACTGCCGATACGGTAATAATATTTGCATACTCTGCCATGAAAAATAACGCAAACTTCATGCTACTATATTCTGTATGGAACCCTGAAACAAGTTCAGTCTCTGCTTCCGGTAGATCAAACGGACATCTATTAGTTTCCGCTATAGCGCTAATCGCGTACACAACAAATGCTACAGGCTGTAACACAACAAACCACAAATCAGCTTGAGCATTAACAGTGTCTACAAGGCTCAATGATTCGGTCATCATAATGACACCTATCAAAGACAAGCCCATTGACAGTTCATAACTAATCATCTGAGCAGACGATCTCAATCCACCCAGTAATGAGTACTTATTATTAGAAGACCATCCACCTAGCAAAATACCATATACACCAACAGAAGAGACGGCAAGGATAAACAGAATGCCAATGTTCACATCTGTTATCACCATATCGATACTTACACCCATAATATTTATTGTGTCCCCGAATGGGATAACAGCAATTGATAATAGAGCAGGGATCATAGCTATCGCAGGTGATAAGATAAATAAAAGCTTACTGGCATTTGCCGGAATTATGTCTTCCTTCGTTATTAACTTAAGTCCATCTGCAATAGGTTGGAGCAAACCATGCCATCCTACTCTCATAGGCCCAAGCCTGACCTGCATATGGGCCATAACTTTTCTTTCAACCCAGATAAGATAGGCTATCACCAGCAACAGCACACCGATGACTATCCCAATCTTAATTGCTGCAAGTATTGCAATAATAATAGCATTTGACATTTATTTCGTTCCTTCAGCACTAATTGGACTCCTTACGAGAGTAAGGATATAGCCTCACTTTCGTGAGGGCTCCATGTTAAATATCTCTATTTAGTTTTAGATATTTTTACGTTTGTGTAACCATCACCACGCAAGCTATTGACAGGCACCCACTCGTAATCCTCAGAGATAAAAACAGCTCCTTCAGGCACCCTGCCTGTTGTTTTTACTTTGAGTTTTATATTACCTTGAGCTGACTCAATTTTCACATTATCACCATCCGCAATCTTCGCCTTCTTTGCATCCTGCCTGTTAATTTCGACAAAGCATTCTGACGCAAGAGAAACCAGTGACTCCGAATACCTGGAATATGTCCCCTGATGCCTCAAGCTTGAACCTGTTAATAATATGAATGGATATTTTTTATTACTCTTTATTGCACTTGTTTTCTTTCTGGCAATCTCAAATTGATACTTCTCAGCCTTGGTTTTATAGTATAGCGAAAGAATCCAATGAAAACCTTTTCTCCGTAATCTGTTAACTTCAATTCCTTCATATATAGGAACACCCTTTCCTATTTCATCCACAATATCCTTGGATGTTGTATAGTGGAATTCATGGCCCATCTTTTCCGCCAGGGCACATATAATCTGCCAATCCGGTTTAGAATCTCCAACCTGAGGTATAGCTTTGTGCAGCCGTTGGACAGTCATCACCATATTTGTAAATGTTCCGCCTTTCTCAGAAAATGTTGACGATGGGAGAACAACGTCCGCCAGCTGTGCGGTTTCAGTCAGGAAACTATCCTGAACAACTACAAATTCGGCCTTTTTAAATACATCATTTACCTTCTTGCCATTCGGATAGTTAACTATAGGATTCTCTCCCATGACATAGAGCGCTTTTATTTTCTTCTTCACAGCCAGATCAAAAATATCACCAGGATTGTTTTTAAGAACTGCAGGTAGCTTAGCACCCCATGCGTCTTCAACAACATCCCTGTTCTCCTGATCATTAATATCGAGGTAACCAGGAAGAAATTCCGGCACAACGCCCATATCATTTACACCCTGGGAATTATTATTCTCCCTTGAAAATACGATTGAAACTTTATCGGAATCTCCCTTATTAACTAATGCGCAAAGATTCATCAAAGCTTCTATTGTCTCCTCACCCGATGGATCTTCCTCTATATCTTTTCCACAGATGACATAACAATTTCCAGCTTTTGCTATCGAAGAAGCAGCAGCTCTGATACTATCCTCTGAAATATTTGTTGCCTTGGAAACCTTCTTGATTCCCAGATCAGCTGATCTCAATGATAAACGTAGTTCATTAAAATTTTCTGTCTTATCAGCTGCTTTTTTCAAATTAACCAGCTTTTCATCAACAATAACTTTCATCATTGCGTTGATCAATGCTGTTTGTGTCCCCAACTTGTAATTTAAACGAAGAAGATTCTTTGTCTCACAGCCAAATTCAACATTTCTAACGTTCGCTATTATAACCTTTGTCTTGTTTACCCTTATCGCCTTCCTGACCATACTCCCGACAACAGGATGTGCTTCGCTTACGTCAGCACCTACAAAAAATACCGTATCTGCATTTTCTATCCCTTCCAGTGATGTTGACGCCATTCCATACGCAACAGAATTATTTATCAATCGATTAAGCGAAGGAGATTTCATATTGGATATATTATCAACATTGTTAGTCCCTAAAACAGTCCTGCAGAGCTTCTGGAACAGATAATTATCCTCATTTGTACATTTCTCAGAACCAATGCCGCCTATGGCATTACCTCCACTCTTTTTTATTATCTCACTGAATTTCTTTGATATATGATCAAGGGCATCATCCCATGAAGCCGAACGTAATTTACCGCCCTTTTTTATCAATGGGGTTTTAATTCGCTTGTCAGAATTAATAAACTCGTGGCCAAATTTCCCCTTAACACACAGATTACTTTCGTTTATACCCAAATTTATATTTTCGTCTGCAGTCACCCTCATTACTTCATTGTCCTTGGTATTTATTACCAGGCTACATCCAACCGCACAATATGTACAAATCGTTGGAGTTTTTTTCAACTCCCACGGCCTGGCCTTAAACTTTAGAGTTCTATCCTGCCACGAACCTGTTGGACATACCGAAACACAACCACCGCAGAAACTACAATCCAGTGGTTTGTCAAAAGCGGTACCGACAACTGTCTTAAATCCTCTATTCTGATAATCAATTGCACCAACACCTGCAATTTCCTTACACACCTTTACACACCTGCTACAGAGGATACATCTGTTGGAATTGTACTCCAGGAGAGGATTGTCTCGTCTCATAGGTTCGTCCAGCCTCGCACTCTTAAACCTCCCTGGTTTTAGTTTGAGATCATGCGTGATCTCCTGTAAACCGCACTCTCCGGACTTATCACAAGTCGGACAATCAAGAGGATGGTGTGCCAGGAGATATTCCATAACAGACTTGGTATACTTCTCAGTCTCAGGAGTTTTCGTCCTTACTACCATCCCTTCAGCAACAGGTTGCGCACAGGAGAATCTATGCCTCGACCTTCCACGTTCAGTAACCTCAACCATGCAGAGTCTGCAACCACCATACTGAGTCAATTTAGGATGATAGCACAGTCCGGGTATATATATACCGTTATCCTTGGCCGCCTTGAATATATTCGTACCTTTGGGGACACTAATAAGCTTATTGTCTATCGTAACATTTATCATATTTACTTAATTGCCATAAAATTACACTTGGCATAACAGAGGTTACATTCAATACATTTTTCCTTGTCAATGAAAGCAACTTCTTCACGCGAGCCGGATATTGCATCCACAGGACAATTTTTTATACACAGTGTACACTTTGTACACTTATCTGGAATAACCGTATATTTATGAAGCGCAACACATGACGCTGTCGGACACTCCTTATCATGAATATGTGCCAGATATTCATCACGAAAATATCTGAGAGTGGACTTTACCGGGTTTGGTGCTGACTGACCTAATCCGCAAAGTGACATCAATCTTACCTCATCACACATTTTTTCCAATATTCCAATATCTTCCTCTTTACCTTCGCCCTGAGTAATCCTGTTAAGAATATCAAGCATAAGAACAGTACCAACCCTGCACGGAGGACATTTACCACATGATTCACTAGTACAAAAATCGAGAAAGAATCTTGCCAGATCAACCATACAAGTAGTTTCGTCCAGTACGACAAAACTCCCTGAACCCATCATGGCACCAGCCTCTTTTAATGATTCAAAGTCTATAGGAGTATCAAGATATTTTTCCGGCAGACAGCCACCTGAAGGTCCTCCGATCTGCACCGCCTTGAATTTCTTCTTTTTTGGAATTCCCCCGCCCATATCAAACACGATCTCTCTGATAGTAGTACCCATAGGAACCTCAACCAGACCTGCTCGTTTTACATTCCCGGTTAATGAGAATATTTTAGTCCCCTTACTCTTTTCAGTACCAACTCTTGAATACCATTCAGCACCTCTATCAATGATCATGGGAACATTGGCGAATGTTTCAACATTATTCAAGCTGGTAGGTCTATCCCATAATCCTGCCTCCACTGATTGTGGCGGCCTGGTTCTGGGCATTCCACGTTTACCTTCAATGGAGAACTGCATAGCTGTAGACTCTCCACATACAAAAGCACCTGCACCCTCCTTTAACGTGATATCAAGACAATATTTGCTGCCTAAAATATTTTTACCCAGAAACCTGTGTTTTATTGCCTGTTTAATTGCCAGTTCCAGCCGCTCGATAGCCAATGGGTACTCAGCACGCACATATATATAACCTTTTGTAGCACCTACTGCATACCCTCCGATAATCATACCTTCCAGGACTGAATGCGGATCACCCTCTAAAAGGCTTCTATCCATGAAGGCACCGGGATCTCCTTCATCAGCATTACATATAATATATTTCTGGTCAGCAACATATTTAGAACATGATTCCCATTTCCACCCTGTGTCAAAACCGCCTCCACCGCGACCCCTCAAACCGGACATGCCAACCTCGCTGATGACAGCCAACTCCTTCATTCCAAGTGCTTTCTTGAGAGCTTTATACCCGCCACGCTCGATGTATTCGTCTATACTATCCGGATCAATTATTCCGCAGTTCCTGGATACATGTTTCACCTGTCTTTTGTTCTGAGCAAGATCATCAAAAAAAGGCAAGTCCTTATACTTACCGGCAGTTTGGCCATCAAGATACATTTGAGATAGCGCAAATTTCTTTACAACCTTCCCATTCCCTATATGCTCCTCCACTATCTGTGATACCATATCCGGCTTGACACCTTCGTAAGTCACTCTAGTATGTCCAGGAAGTATTACGTCTACAAGCACCTCGTGAGAACACATGCCTATACAGCCTGTACGTATAACATCAACCGACTGTTTTTGTTTCTTCAGTTCATTTTCTATACTTGCCAAAACTCCATTTGCACCGGCACCCAATCCACACGTGCCCATACCAATCATAATTTTTGGCTTTTTTTGAACCGCTTTTTTCCTCAAAGTAGATATATTATTCTTTACCATTTTGTTATATTTCTCACGGTAGCCCTATGCTCTTAATCTCAAGATCTACCGTTATTATTTAATTGCCATAAAATTACATTTGTCATAACACAAATTACACTCGATGCACTTCTCTTTATCAATAAACGCAACTTCTTCACGTGATCCGGATATCGCATCCACCGGACAATTTCTTATACAAAGAGTACATTTTGTACATTTACCAGGATCAACCGTGTACTTATGAAGCGCAACACACGACGCGGTCGGACACTCCTTATCCCTGATATGTGCCAGATATTCATCACGGAAATATCTGAGAGTTGACTTTACCGGGTTTGGTGCAGACTGACCCAAACCACAAAGTGACATCGTCCTTACCTCATCACTCATCTCCTCTAAAACATCAATATCCTCTTCCCTGCCTTCACCCTGTGTAATTCTGTTAAGAATATCCAGCATAAGAACAGTACCAACCCTGCATGGAGGACATTTACCACAGGATTCGCTAGTACAGAATTCCAGAAAGAACCTCGCCATATCAACCATACATGTAGTTTCATCAACCACAACAAGGCTCCCAGACCCCATCATAGCACCAGCTTCTATTAATGATTCAAAATCTATGGGAGAATCAAGATATGTTTCCGGCAAACACCCGCCGGAAGGCCCTCCTATCTGTACTGCTTTAAATTTTTTCTTTTTTGGAATACCTCCACCAATATCAAACACAATCTTTCTTACGGTTATACCCATAGGAACTTCAATTAGTCCCGTATTCTTAACATTTCCCGTAAGCGCAAAAATCTTTGTACCCTTACTCTTTTCCGTTCCTATATTTGAATACCAGGCTGCGCCACGATTAATAATAATGGGTACATTAGCTAATGTTTCAACATTATTCAGGCAAGTTGGTTTATTCCACAAACCGGCTTCCACTGACTGTGGAGGCCTGGTCCTGGGCATACCACGTTTACCTTCAATCGAGAATTGCAGCGCCGTAGACTCTCCACAGACAAACGCACCCGCACCTTCTTTGATAATGATATCCAGGCTATATTTACTCCCAAGAATTTTCTCTCCCAGATACCGATTCTCTTTTGCCTGTTTAATAGCAATGTGCAACCTTTCGACAGCCAGAGGGTACTCTGCACGCACGTATATATAACCGCTTGTAGCACCAATTGCATATCCCCCAATAACCATACCTTCCAGCAGCGCGTGGGGATCTCCCTCCATAATACTCCTGTCCATAAATGCCCCGGGGTCACCTTCGTCTCCGTTACAGACAATATATTTTTCATCATCATCATATTTAGCACAAGATTCCCACTTCCAACCGGTCTCAAAACCACCACCACCACGACCTCTAAGACCGGATTTGCTTATTTCCGATATAACATCTTGCGGTGTCATCCCGGTCAATACGCTTCGAAGTGCTTTGTATCCACCCTTTATAATATACTCATCTATATCTTCAGGATTGATTGTCCCGCAATTGCCCAGTACAAGCCTTTCCTGATGAGCATGAAAATTGTGATAATCGTTCTTTGCCAGCCACTTTTCTACAGGTTTACTGTTGATAAGATGATCTTCAACTATCTGCGGTACCATATCGACAGTTACCCTCTCATACGTCTTGGTCTTAGTTCTGGGTATACTAATGTCAACAAGTACATCTTTGGCACACAAACCCCTGCAGCCTGTTTTTGCCGTCTTACATACACGCTTCCCGATAGCGGCATCCAGCTTCTTCTTTTTTATCTCTCTTTCAAATACTGCAAATACCTTATCTCCACCTGCGGCAATTCCACCCGTGCCCAGGCAAACAGAAATTGTTGATGTGCCATTATTGTTGCTTTTGGCTCGAACTTTTCTGGTTTTGGTTCTGCCGCTCATTTGTTCTTTAGAAGACTAACACATACCTAGAATATTAATTACATCTTAAATTCTTACTTTGTGTAACCATCCAAAACGCCATCAAGTTTGTCCGGCGATAGAGTGCCATGGACATCCTTATCAAAGACAACAACTGGGGCTATTCCACAGGCACCAACACACGGTACTTCCTCAAAAGTGAACATTTTATCTTCAGTAGTTTCATCCTTTTTAATCTTAAATCTTTTCTCGATTCTGGCAGAAAGGTTTTTGGCATTTTTCACATGACACGCAGTACCACAACATACTTTAATTATGTGCTTACCACGTGGTTTCAGATGAAATTGAGCATAAAATGTTGCAACTCCAATAATCTCGCTAACACTTATATTTAATCGCTCTGAAACAAGATTCATTGCCGGTTCCTGTAAATAACCGTATGCATTCTGTATCTGCTGTAACACAGGGATTAAACACCCGTCTACACCCTCATATTTATCCAGAATTGCTTCCGCTTTGGATAAATCTACAGCTTCCTCTTTCACAACCTGTTTCTTTCTTTTACCCATTCTATTTAATCTCAAAAAACCTAACGGTCTATTTCGCCTAAGACAATATCCAAACTTCCGATTACAGCAACCACATCAGCAAGCAGGCTACCAACTACCATCTTTTCAATCGCCTCTAAGTTAACAAACGAAGGAGGCCTGATTTTTATTCTATAGGGATTCTTCGTTCCGTCACTGACTATGTAATATCCAAGTTCACCCTTTGGAGCTTCTACGCAGGCATATACTTCACCAGCCGGCGGACAAATACCGCCGGTTACAACTTTAAAATGGTGAATGAGAGACTCCATACTTTGCTTGAGATTTTCTTTTTTCGGTAAAGCAACATCAGGTATGTTTGCAATATATTCACCACCAGGAAGATTATCCATGGCCTGGCGTGTAATTTCATTGCTCTGCCGCATCTCTTCAAGCCTTACCAGATATCGATCGTATACGTCACCATTTCTACCAACGGGTACAATAAAATCCATCTCGTCATATGATGAATATGGCTCAGATTTTCTAACGTCCCACCTGACCCCTGAGCCCCTTACACACGGCCCACTCAATCCATAATTTATTGCATCTTCCGCAGAAATAACTCCAACCCCTTTTGTCCTCATCAACCATATCTTGTTTTTTGTCAAAAGGGTTTCATAATCCCTTAACCTGCCCAGAAAATCGTTAACAAATTCTCTTGTCTTTTCAATAAAGCCATCAGGCAAATCCTTTGCAACGCCACCTATCCTGATGTATGAAAGGTTCATTCGTGCACCGGCAACCATTTCAAAAAGATCATTGAGCGTTTCTCTCTCCCGGAAACAGTAGAAAAAGACAGTCATTGCGCCTATATCAAGCGCATGGGTTGCCAGCCACAAAAGGTGTGATGACATCCTGGTAAGCTCACACAGGATGACTCTTATATATTGTGCTCTCTTGGGAACTTTTATATTCAGCAACTTCTCTACCGCAAGAGCATACCCCATATTATTAGACATTGGAGCCAGATAGTCCAGACGATCGGTAAGAGGAATAAACTGATGGTATGTCTTATGTTCCGCTAGTTTTTCTATACCACGGTGAAGATACCCGATATCAGGCGTAACCTTAACTACAGTTTCGCCGTCCAGCTCCAGTAGTAGTCGCAAAACACCATGCGTACTGGGATGCTGTGGGCCCATATTAATGGTCATTACCTGCTCAGTTGTAGCTGCCGTCATTATTATCCTTTTCGGTAAATACCCTTTAGTGTTTCCGGTTGCCTGCCTTTAAGAGGATAATCTTTTCTCAAAGGATGACCTTCAAAACCTTCCGGCGTTAGAATTCTCTGTAAATTCGGATGACCATTAAAGATTATGCCAAACATATCGTAAGCTTCTCTCTCATGCCAGTCTGCCGTCTTCCAGACATTTGTAACAGTATCTATATTTGGATTCGAAGCGGGTATTTTCACTTTGAGCCGCACTCTGTGATTCAATTTTATAGAATATAGATGATAAACCACTTGAAAGTTATTGCTACGTTCTAAACGGGACAAATCTACACCACACAAGTCTGAAAGATAATCAAAATCTGATTCTTTATCCTCGCAGAGAAATTTTGCAGCTCTTTGTATATAATCCTTATTTATATTTATGGTCAATTCACCTCTGAATGATTTCCCGCCTATTACTGCGTCAGGAAACTTCGCTTTTAATCTTTTTCCTATCGTGGCATCTTCAGTCATGGTTTTAACTCTATATTAGTAGTACTAAGTTAATGTAAACTAGTTACCTACCTGGATTATCCAGAACAGACTCCCCTTTGATCTTCTCCTGCAATTCCATTACTGCATGAATCAAAGCTTCTGGTCTTGGTGGGCATCCCGGTAAATAGATATCAACAGGAACAATTTCGTCCACGCCTTGAACGGTTGCGTAAGTATCAAAGATCCCACCGGAAGATGCGCAAGCGCCCATTGCGATTACCCATTTGGGCTCCGGCATCTGGTCGTAAATTTTCCTCGTCACATCTGCCATTTTATATGTCACAGTACCGGCAACTATCATCAAGTCAGACTGCCGCGGTGAAAATCTGAATACTTCAGCCCCAAACCTGGCAAGATCATACCTGGGTGCCACTGAAGACATCATTTCGATGGCACAACATGCTAAACCGAAAGGCATGGGCCAAAGTGAATTTTTCCTGGCCCAGTTAACCACCTTGTCAATATTTGTAGTAAGTATGTTATCTCCAAAAACTGTCTCTATTCCCATTCAAGGCCCCCTCGCTTCCAGATATATACATAGCAAAACAGCAAAATCAATATGAATATTGCCATTTCAATTAAACCAAATATTTTTAACGACTTAAATGCAACTGCCCAGGGATAAAGAAATACTACCTCGATATCAAATACAACAAAAAGCATTGCAATTAGATAAAATTTGACAGAAAAACGCTCTCTCGCCGTACCTGTTGGTTCTACACCACATTCGTACGGGGAAAGCTTTTCAGCAGACGGCTTCTGGCGGCCGACAGAAGCGGATAGAATGAGGTTAGAAACGGCAAACCCCATTACCACTAAAAGCAGAATCAAGATTGGAAGGTAACTTACTAACATAAGCAGTTATTATTCCTATATTTATAATTAAAATTATTGTTCTCGTCGAAAACTGTACAACTCAGAATTTTATCATAAATAACAGATTAGTAAATCAAAATATTTTACACGATCCCTATACTATATAGGAGCGCTTGATATGGTAATCCATGATAGGGTAACTTATTCAGGAGATGGCATTTGTAGCTGTAGGGTTTCTTAATTCAGCTCTCAGAAACTGTCTCTTTAAACATTTCCAGAGCATAATTAACGTCAGATCTATTCAGGTCCTTATGCGTGACCATTCTTCCAGAATCTTTATAAAGATGGACAACACAAATACCTTTTTTGGCAATATTATCCACAAATTCCTTACAACTCAGCTTTGGTAGTTCAAATTTGAAACAGATAATATTTGTTTGTACGGTTTTTAGATTAATAGTGAAGCCATCTATTCCCTCAAGACCATTGGCAAGGTATTTTGCATTATCATGGTCCTCTGCCAACCTATCAATCATTTCCTCTAGCGAAATAATACCACAAGCCGCAAGGATCCCTGTCTGCCGCATAACACCTCCCAACATCTTCCTGATGCGTCGAGCTTCTTTTATAAATTCTTTCGTACCCGCTATAATAGAACCCACAGGTGATGCCAATCCCTTCGAGAGGCAAAACATAACGGAATCACAATCCCCGGTTAACTCGACAATATCAACACCCTGAGCAATTGCAGAATTGAAAACCCTTGCACCATCCAGATGAAAATTCAGATTGTGTCTCTTTGCAATTTTGTATATTTCAGATGTCTCTTCAGGCGTCACCACTGTTCCGCCTGCCAGGTTGTTGCTGTTTTCGAGGACAATGAGGGATGTTCTAGGGAATTGCATATTATCCAGGTTAATGTTTGATTCAAGCTCATTCAGATCAAAATAACCCGATTCATCTACATCGAGGGGACATATTGTTGTTCCGGTTAACGCAGCTGTGTTACCGGCTACCAGTGTATTTATATGTGCAAATTTATCACATATCAAACCTTCACCGGGCTTTGCATGCACCATTATTGCGATCAAGTTCCCCATTGTGCCACTGGGGACAAAAAGGGCGTCTTCCTTCCCAACACAGTCAGCGGCAATTTTTTCAAACCTGTTTGTGGTAGGATCGTCACCAAATCCATCATCACCTACCTCCGCATCCTTCATGACCTGACGCATCTTTAGTGTAGGCCTGGTAACTGTATCACTTCGCAGATCGACAATTCGCATTATTCATTTATACTGTCTTCACCACCGTTATAATGCCGGGTAACATCTCTCTCCCCTTCGGTAGTATAATTACTGACATGAATCTCTCCCGTAGACCCGATAACCTCTCTTGCCAGATCCATATAATCCTGTGTACCGCGGCTATCAGGCGCGTACATGGTAATCGGCTGTCCGGAAATAGGGCATTCCGCAAGCTGTGTGTTCTCCCGGATAATAGACTTGAACAACTTATCATGAAACTTATCACTGATCTTTTCCACCACCTTATTGCTCAGGTTTGTTCTTTTATCAAACATACAGGCAATAATTCCTGTAACTTCAAGAAGTGGGTTGAGGGTGTCCTTGACCAGATTCACCGTATTAATCAAAGTAACCAGACCATTAAGAGCCATTACCTTTGTTTCCAGCGGAATAAAAACCTCCCTCACTGCTGATAGCGCGTTAACGGTAAGTAGTCCAAGCGAAGGTGGGCAATCCAGAATGATATACTCTGCACGGCAATTACTATGCAGATAGTGGTCCTTTAGAATATCAATACTTTTTTTCAATATCGTATCGTTTTCCAGCTTGTTTGCTAATGTTCGTTCAACTGCAGCCAGAGTGACATTTGACGGGGCAATCCACATATTTTCCACACATGTATCGTGTAAAATCTCACTTATAGGCATTTCGTCATTAAATACATTAAACATTGATTTGTGCAGATTATAAATATCTATTCCCATCCATGAACTTGAATTACCCTGAGGATCGAGATCTATTAGTACCACCCTCTTGCCAAGCTTTGCAAGACAGGCGCATAAATTTACGGCTGTCGTTGTTTTGCCGACACCACCCTTTTGATTTATTAGTGCTATAGTTCTCAACCGAACTCCTTTTACTGTTTTATATACTTTTAAGAACTTCTATATCCCCACCATCACCAACAACATACAAGAATATGTTTTGCCCTGGTACACAACCAGGGATTGTAGATAAAGTATCTGAGAATTGCTATAACTTTTTGAGTTCAAAGGGTTTTTGGTGCAATCATTATACTGTCTCTCAAAACAGCAACATAAGGTAAATTCCTGTACCTATTGTCAAAATCAAGGCCGTAACCTACTACAAATTTATCCTCAATTTCAAAGCAACAATAATCCGGCTCTATCTCTCTCTCCCTCCTTGCCCTTTTATTGAGGAGAATGCATACTTTTATTGATAGCGGATTATATTCTGTGAGCATCCGTATAATTTCGGAAAGCGTCTTACCGGTATCCAGTATATCGTCTACAATAAGTACATGTTCTTCCTTAACGTTTACATCGATATTATGGATAATTTCTGTCTTTGCCGCTGAGGTAGTAGAAGCGCCTGAATACGT
>CAYTGO010000059.1:15863-19852 GCA_964437425.1 uncultured Candidatus Scalindua sp. | reverse complement strand
AATTCAAGGCCGAAAAGGGCGATAACATCAGCGGCTGGGTTTTTTATCTGCCGGGTTTTGGCTTCCAATCCAGTCATCCTATCGGCCAGTTGCAGATTATGCGATCCGATGGCTTCCGCCTGCGGGAGCTGTATTACTCCGATGACAGCGCAGGAAGCGGTTGGCGCAGATTCCAGTACAGCTTTACGGAAAGTGGGGCGTTCGAATTACAGGCCAGGGTTGACCCCGGAGCCTTTGCCGATACCCTGTTTGGAATGGATGGCATTGTCATAGAGGCGCCTGATCGAGAGCCGCCAAAGGTAACGGCCCCGGCAGATATTGTATTAACCCTGAAAGGCGGCAGTGCCGGTATCAAAAAAGACAATACCCGCATTCAGGCATTTCTTGCCGGCGCCAGTGCCATTGATGACCAGGATGGCCCCCTCCAGGTATCGGTTTTGCACGCACCTGAACTGTTTCCAAAAGGTGTAACTGAGATTCATTTTCAGGCTACCGATCAGGCGGAAAATATGGGCGAGGCGGTGGCGCGGGTCACGGTGGAAGGGGACACAACGGCGCCGGAAATCAACGTTCCAGATCCCCTGACTATTGTCATTGAAACAGGAGAAACGGGGGTATCCGCTTCGGACCCACGTATCCAAAAGTTCCTCAAATCCACCAGGGCAATAGATGCCATGGACGGTGAAATTCCGCTTACCCACTCGCAGTTACCCGACCCAGTGCCCGTGGGCAAGACCAAGGTGTTTTTTATGGCCACAGACCTGTCAGGCAATACCGGAAAGGGGGTAGGTGAGATCCGGGTGCAGGAAAACCATCCCCCGGAACCGCAAGCGGATTTTGCCCAGACCCAGGAAGGGACCAGGGTGTTGATTGAGGTGCTAGCCAATGACATCGAGGTGGATGGACAGAGGCTCAAAATAAAATTGGCAGCGCCGCCGGTCAATGGCGTCTATATACTTGCGGATGACAAAAAGGCCATCTGGTATGTGCCCCATGAAGGTTTTACCGGGGACGACGCCTTCAGCTATGAAGTGGATGACGGTTTTGGCGGCAGCGCCGAGGCGCGGGTCCAGGTGCATGTCACCAATAAACCGGAGACTGATAGTCCCACCACAGCAAGGGTGAGCAATACAGCCCCCATTGCGCGTTACGATTTTGTGCCTGTTTTTTACGGCAAAACGGCGATATTGGATCTGTTGCAAAACGATAGTGACCCGGATAATGACCGCATTGGAATTATTGCCCTGACACAGCCTGAAACAGCATCGGTGGAATTGCTTAAAGATGGCCGGATTAAACTGGTCAAAAACTACGACGATAAGGGATACGACGACAGTTTCACCTATACCCTGAGTGATTTTCACGGTGGTATATCCGTAGGTATTGTGACAATGATAACGCATCCGGAGCCCCGTATAGATATTATTGAAAGTCCGCGTTTTATCTGTGATCAACAGCCCAGCCTGGAAAAGCAGCCGCAACACAGCTACCACCCCGGTAAGGACATGCTGCACGGCCTGCATTTCCACACAATGGACGTATTTACCAAAGAAGACGCTGAGGCAATAGCGCCGGACCTGCGTTCAATTGATATTGGCGGCACGCTTTGGGTCAAGGGCGGGGTGACCTCCACCGTCTATGACGACCCTGAACATCCACGCATGAAATACCAGCCACTGGTCTCCACCAGCACATCTATGTATCACTACGATGATTGCAAAATGCACAGGACCGGGGCGCGGGAATGGGGTGACCAGAATACCCATTGGGAATACGCTCAGATTACCGGTGTTTGGGGTTTAAGGGTACCGCCACACAATGACTACGTCAGAGATTTTATTAGAAATGGCCGTATCCTTGGTGACGGAACCCACATAGGCGTGGCCGTGATGGCCCAGTTCTTACTCTATGATAATGCTAAAGATGCGCGTTTGAACCTGGAGTTTGAAAAAGAGAGGGGGCCGGAGTATTTTCGTATTTGGTATGCCAGTAATGCGGGTACGTCTGTTGGTTTTGAACCCGCTAAGGAAGCGGGAGCAGGATATGAGCAGGCCTGGTTGGCAGATGCAGGAGGACAGTCCAGCTTTTTTTTCATTGCGCGCAAATGCAGGGCATACATCCATGTGGAAGTGGCCCTGGTGATTCGTCGTCGTGGCTCGCAAGACTTTCATATCCGTACGAATCCCGGACCTTATGCGCTGGACCTCAATATTGTAGGCCGCAAATTTGTCAAGCAACTGGCTGAAAATGTGAAGCAGGTGCGCAATAGCTTTCGCATCCACCATGCACACAAGGATGTGGACATGAAATATCCCTATCCAAACAGTATGGATTTCGAACAACCTGCACCAGCACCTGTGTTCATACCACCTCCTATGGTGACACCTGATTACCCCGGACCCGGTCAGGGCGGAATAATACCAAGTGCGGAGGAATTAGAGCGGATGCGTATATTGCAGTTGCAAAGGCTTGGCGAACGGTTCCATCTTTTACCGGAGGATAAAAAACAGCAGTTACTGGATAGGCTCAGGGCGCTGTCGCCGCAACAACAAGAGCAGTTACCGGAGAGTTTGAAGGAATTAATCAACAAATAATGGTAACCATTCAGCAGCTAAATCAGGGGACACCATTCCTATTTTAAAATAAGTGCCTAAAGATCAAAGTGACTAAAGTGAGCTAAAGTTAGGAAGAATAGGAAGGTTAGATCGCTATTTAGCCATTTTTACCAAATGCTTACAAAAGATCTCGAAACTCTGCGTCCAAATCTCCTTTTTATCTTTCTCTGCATTTTCTAATAACTTAACTATTAATAATTGTGAATATTTCTGATATAATGAAAAATTCGATAAATTTATATATTACTGTCTTTAGCGTGAAATAAGGAAGAGGAACTGAGGCTATGGGTTTAAACTGTGGTATTGTTGGTTTGCCTAACGTAGGTAAATCTACAATTTTTAATGCATTAACGTCGTCAAGCGCGGCATCTGAAAACTATCCGTTCTGTACCATCGACCCCAACGTCGGAGTCGTGGCGGTCCCGGACGAACGATTGGATCAAATAACTGAATTTATTCCCCCGGAAAAAACAATTCCTGCAATGGTCGAGTTTGTAGATATTGCCGGCCTGGTAAAAGGCGCCAGTAAAGGAGAGGGATTGGGAAATAAGTTTTTGGGACATATAAAGAGCGTAAACGCTATTCTGCACGTTGTACGCTGCTTTGAAAAAGAGGATACCGTGCATGTGGAGGGTACAGTAGACCCAATCAGAGATATTGAAATTATCCATACTGAACTGCTTCTTGCGGATATAGATACGGTTGAAAAGCGCATACAGAAAAACATGAAACTTTCAAAGACCGGAGACAAGAAGTTATTGGAAGAGACTGAAGTTCTTAAAGAGGTGTTGGAAGGCTTGAATAACGGTACTCCCATGCGACTGTTATCTCTTTCAAAAGAGAAACTATTATGTACGGAAGATTTACATCTGATTACCGCAAAACCGGTATTGTACGTCATAAATGTCTTTGATTTTGAGAAAGACCAGGGATATATCGACACTATTACAGCTTATGCGCAAAAGGAGAATTCAAAATGTGTTGTCCTCTCCGGCGATGTTGAAGCGGAAATTGCTCGAATGGATCCATCGGAACAGGCGGAATATTACGAGGATATGGGAATAAAGGAGTCAGGGCTCAAGAGATTGATACGCGAGGCGTATACGTTGTTGGGACTCGCTACCTATTTTACCGCAGGGCCAAAGGAGGTGCGTGCATGGACAATAGATAACGGGACAAAGGCGCCACAGGCGGCAGGGGTAATTCACACTGATTTCGAAAGAGGCTTCATTCGTGCTGAGGTATTCGGTTACGATGATCTCGCAATGCACAAGACAGAACTGAAGGTTAAGGAGAAAGGGCTCTTACGTATTGAAGGAAAAGAGTATGTGGTAAAAGATGGTGATATTATGCATTTTAGATTTAGTGTATAAC
>CAYTGO010000059.1:9835-15763 GCA_964437425.1 uncultured Candidatus Scalindua sp. | reverse complement strand
AATCAAGACTTTATGAAATCAAACTCTACTAAACTTAAATTCAGAACACTTTGTCCTCCGCTGCCACTTGTTAATCGTATTAATGATGGTTTGCCGCGTCTAATTCTAGACCGCCTGCCGGAGAACCTTGATTTCACAGAAGTAGGTTGGTGTAAGGTTCTGGATAGCCAGGGCATATTTCTCAGTTGGGGAGTTATCGATCCTGCCAATAATGCCATGCATCTGATTTCAAGTAGTGAAGAAGATCCCGGTATCGATTTTACCGCACGGCTGGAGAACGCCTTAAGCAAACGCTCTGCAGAGGATATCTCAAAGGGGGAGGTAGTTCGCCTTGTTAACAGCTCTGGTGATAATCTTTCCGGATTCGTTATCGATTCTTACGGAAGCACGCTGATACTCACGCTGGAGAGCTGGGCGTTGTCTGAACTGGTTGATTATAATATCCATAAAGTGATGGCGACCTTGAAGCCGGAGCATATTATCATGAAGATTCGTGAAAAAGGACGTAAGCTCAAGGGCAAACTTCCGGAAAGGGCTCTTCTAGGGATGCCGATAAAGGGCAAAATTCAAGTTCAGGAAAACGGAGTAAAATATCTTGTGCAGCCAATGGGTAGTCTGGATACAGGGCTCTTTTTTGATTTGAGGGGGGCCAGGAGAGAGTTTGCTCAGAATGCAAAGGACAAGAGTGTATTGAACCTCTTTTCTTATACCGGAGCCTTCAGCCTTACCGCTGCCATAGCAGGGGCGAGTCAGGTAGTTTCTGTTGATACGTCACCGGAATGTCATAAATGGGCCAGGGAAAATTTTGCACTCAACAACATTGACCACGAAGCAGAAAAATTTCGATTCGTAAAGGATAATGTATTCAACTACATTGAGAAACTGGTGAAGCGTTCTGAATCTTATGAGCGTATTATTCTTGACCCACCCGTACGTTCCATTGCCGGTACAGGACGATTTTTTCTAAAAAGTGATCTCTATAAACTTGTGGCTTCGTGTCTGAAGATTTTGACACCAAAGGGGCGTCTCCTTGTTACAGACAACACTATGCAGGGTACCGCGGCTAAGCTCACTCACAAGATCAGCAAAGGTTCTGAGACTGCAGGCATTCCCTGCTCAATTGTAAAAACATTTGAACCCGAGCCGGATTTTCCCGTACACCCATTCTGGCCAAAGGGTCAAGGGGTGATTGCTATGGAAGTTGAGAGAACTTGATGCAGGAATACGTATCTTTGCCTGTTCAAGCAAATGCGTTGATTAGTGATACTGCTCTTGCAAGGGCAGGTTGTTGCTGCTGTTGATTTACACCAGGATCTTTTTCTGGTACTTGATTGGTATCAGGCTTTTCATTGATGTTTGTTCCGGAATCAGCGTTCATGTAAAGTTCTAATGCCCTGTCGCTGATCTGTACTGAATCAACATATCTGTTTTGTGTAGATGTCGTGGTGGCCTTTTTAACAATATCCTGTTCTGATTGTCTGTCAATAGTAATGGCTGCAAATGACTCTCTAACTGCTGCTGTCCACTGTCCCATTCCTGATACGCGCATTATTATGACTCCTTTATAAATACCTAAAAAGTTTGTTACATCTTTACTGACCCAAGATTCATATTACTGTTATTAGAATCTTTATGTCGTGAGTAGATTGCAACTACTGTACCATTCCAGATTAATTGTTTTGGTACATTTCAGGAAGCTTATGAAAATCCGCGTCTAAATGGCAATTTCTCAATCTCTGGCCCTGATCTCAGGGTGGATCGTATCGGGGAAGACTCTCAAATTTAATATTAATATTTTATTTATTAAACTAAAGTGTCTAATAACCTAACAGGGAAAGACTGATTTATGGACAGATGTCAGCGTATGGATGTCGGAAGGGCGGTTGGATTAGTTATTAGTCAATTTTCGGATTCAACTAACAATTGCAAATATTTTGTCTGCTATTCGGTATTTGCGCGTAAGTTCTTATTAATCAGTCTGTTATCTAGATCAACAAATTGGCAGGTAAATTCAGCTATCTCTCCATAAAAGGCAACTCGCGTCTCTTTCTTTACCTTATCACAAAAAACAGGTATCCACTGGCTGAGGTGTTCGTCGATGAATTTTTTCTCAAATTCCAGACAACGAGTGGTTGTCTCTATGTCTCCACGTGACCATGCCTCTTTTTCGTGGCACGTAATCCTCTGCATAAATTCCAATTCAACTCCTATATGGTCGGGTAGTCCTGTCCAGCTACTGGAATATTCAAGGCCTGATGATTCAATGAAATTTTTGACCTCTACAGTCGTTTCACTCCATAGAGCATTTTCATTGTCTCTATATACTGACTCGTAAGGTGAAATATGTTTACCCGGCCCGACAAACAGACGGGTATATTCCAATACTAAACCGTTAAGAAATTTATCACTCACATCATTCTGTTCTTCAAAATGCAAGTCTGAGCTATTCAGAACATCTGAAAAGTTCGACTCTCTGAGTGACCTAATAAACTCCCTGTTTGGTTCCTGCAGGTATACAATGGATAGAAATCCATAGATATTGGTTCTCTGTTCAGCAGTTATGTCCATTTCTATGTTCATTGTGATTTGTGATAAATGTTTATACCTTTGTAATCGTAACTATTTCATCATTCATGAGCCATTGGCCGCTGATTCGGTCGGGCCTGTTGCGGATCAGCCAGTTGGGGTTCGTACCGTGTTCGGACCACCACTTTAATTCTAAATCGATATCATTATAATCACCTAAAGGAGAGTCCTTGCCTGAGGCAAAAC
The DNA here is from genome assembly GCA_964437425.1 of uncultured Candidatus Scalindua sp. Lineage (GTDB taxonomy): Bacteria > Planctomycetota > Brocadiia > Brocadiales > Scalinduaceae > Scalindua. The sequence goes on along the minus strand of CAYTGO010000059.1, from coordinate 12,991 downwards.
GTCCATACTGCCAGTGGCCGAGATGAAAAGAGATAGCGATTAGATCAGGGATTACACCTTCAGTAACTTCTGCTTTCATTATGATTTCGCCGACAGCTGATTTGATCCTGATTCTGTCACCACTCCTTATTCCTCTTTTCTCTGCGGTTACTGGATTTATCAATGCCGAGTTATCATGATTGATTTCAGATAACCACTTACAATTAGCCGTTCGTGAGTGGGTGTGCACGTTTACCTTATAAGACGAAAGGATCAATTCATCCTCTTTCCTGCTCTCAAAGTCCGGCACCGCAAACCATGTAGGCATAGGATTAAACCCTTTTTTCTTCAATAGCTCAGAATAGATCTCAAACTTACCCGATTTATTTACTTTATCAGGCTTAAACCCGGCATAAACCTTATTGTCTATCTTCTGCCCTATATATCCCTTGTATGCACTCTTTGTATCTGTATATCCTTTTGATACAGCCTCATCTCTGTTCTTTGCCTTTGACTTTTTCCAGTTCCAGTAAACTTCTGTCTTACTGTCAAAGAGAACATCATCGCCGGAATAGTCATCTGCTGTTAAAACCCCGGTGTAGGAGAGGTAGTGAGGTTTTTCATCAGGGTTATGCCAGACGCCATGTTTTCTCAGGTATTCATAATCTACATGGCTTTTCTCACACGACTGTTGAATAAAATCTTCAGTAGAATTAAATGGAAGCTTGTGGTCAAGCCTTTCAGCCAGATCAATAGCAACATCCTGAAACTGTCGTGCCTCTCCAAGAGGTTTTATTGCAGGTTGACGAAGATAGAATTCAGGAATCATATCGTAGCTGACCATATCGTCCCAGGACCACCTTTCAAGGTAAGTTACGTCAGGTAGTATCAGGTCGGCCAGTGACTCTGTTTCACCATAAAAAGGTGATATAGTAACAAGAAACGGAATCAGTGTTTCATCCTTCAGTATCTGAATATTCTCTGCACACTCTCCATTTACATAAACCGGTTGGTAGCAGTAGACCATATAAATATCCGGCCTCCCAAAGCGTCCATCCCTGATCATTTTTAAGACCTGATGGCTGACGTGGTGATTTGGGAAGGCAGAATCACCGGGAAAACCGTCAATTATGTTTAATTTCTCAGGCTTCTTCTCAGGTTTGACTTTAGGGTATTTCCATTTTGCTCCGACACCGTGACAGGTTCCGCCTTTAACGTCAATATATCCGCATATGGCATCAAGCATCTTAAACGCCCGTTCTGACTCTACTCCGTTATAGTGGGCTACCGGCCCTCTATAGGAGATGCACGTACCGGGATTTGCTTCAGCATATTCGATTGCAAGTGATTTGATCATCACCGCTGGGACACCACTTAACTGCTCAGCCCATTCAGGTGTATACTGTTTAAGATGGTCTTTTAAACTATCGACAGTAACCGTGGTCCAGTTTTCAATAAAATCACGATCATATAATCCATTGCTCATTATTACATTACACATAGCCAGTGCTACAGCTAAATCAGTTCCGGGTTTTATGGGAATCCATTCAGTTGATTTGGCAGCGGTGTTGGAAAGTCTTACGTCAAAGGTGTAGAGTTTTACACCGCGCTCAGTCATTGCTTTAATCGCTCTCTGTGCAAGTTGAATATGTGAGGTGTGTGTTTCAAAAAAGTTACTGCCAAAATTAAGGATCATATTTGTGTGTTCCACGTCATTAACATCATAATGCTTACCCCAGATAAGCTCCTGGGCTACCCATTTGCCGCCTTCGCAGATAGTTGTATGATTCCCTATAGTCTTTGTGCCAAATGCTGCAAGAAAGTTGTTTTTGATTATTTTGCTGTCAGAACCCTTCATCCTGCCGTAATGAAACATAAATTTTTCCGGATGGCCTTCGTCCTGCAGGTTCTTAAGCCCTTTAACACTATGCCCGGCAATATCTCCACCGTTTACTACAAGTTCCAGCGCCTCGTCCCAGGAGATTCTCTTCCATTTCCCTTCGCCTCTTCTGCCCACTCTCAACATTGGATGTAGAACCCTGTCAGGATCATATACCTGGTTAATGCCCGCCTGTCCCTTTGCACATATTTTGCCACGGTTACGTATTGATTCCGGGTTTCCTTCAATCTTCACCAGCCTGCCGTTTTCTGTATAGTTGAGGGTTGTGCATCTGGACACGCATTGCCAACAGGCGGAAGAGACTGCCTGGCGTTCTTTACCTGTTTCCGGAGAGAAATCCCTGCCTCCTGCCTCCAGCTTTAATGTACCGGTCAGTGCATGAACCCTGGAAAACTCACCCATACCGGCAAGTGCGGTTCCGCATGACGCGGCTAATTTGATAAAGTTTCTCTTAGTTAATTTAAGCATAATTGGTCATTTATTATTAGTTATTAGTCATTTGTGACTCGCAATTCGTTAACCCCTTAATTCACTACCCTCTGTATTATTCATTCGTTCAATCTCTCCATTCGCTATATCTTCATCCAGTTCAATATAGAACACACTCGGTTCGGTGCAGAGTCCGGGGTTTAATACCTTCACATTATTAGCAGCTACCAGTTTACTTACTTCGCTGTTAGGATCATTAAGGTTGCCAAATGTTCGAGCATTTGACGGGCAGGTATTTACACAGGATGGTACTACTCCATTGTCTACTCTGTGAATGCAGAAATCACATTTGTTTACTATATTCTTTACAGGATGTGAAAATCTGGCGCCATATGGACATGCCGGAAGGCACAGATTGCAGCCAATGCACTTATCTTCGTGGATGTCTACTAGGCCCTTTTCTTCATCTCTGTGTGAGGCTTGAGTAGGGCATATACTGACACAGGACGGATTTGCACAATGATTACATAAACGGGGGAGGAAAGATCTCTTAACATCCGGATATGTGCCTTTATCTGTTGTATCTACCCGGGATCTCTGTACCCCTAGAGGCACGTTAAACTCTGATTTGCAGGCAATTGCACATGAGTGGCAGCCGTAACATTTTCTCAGATCAATTACCATCGCCAGCCTTTTACCCGTAATTGATTTATCGCCGATGTGGGGTTTGGATGCACATGCAGATAGTGAACCTGCCAGTACTGCTGCAGAGGCCGCAACGACCCCGCTCTTTTTGAGGAAATCCCTTCTGTGAAGTTTTTCTTTTTCAGGGTTATCGGACAATTTTT
>CAYTGO010000059.1:0-9735 GCA_964437425.1 uncultured Candidatus Scalindua sp. | reverse complement strand
TTGAGGAAATCCCTTCTGTGAAGTTTTTCTTTTTCAGGGTTATCGGACAATTTTTTACCTCGCAATCCTGGCAATTATCTGAACTCTTTCAAAATAAGAGAAAGCTAAATAGATGTCTTATACCTCCAATATATACAAATTCTAATATTTAAACCAATAATAAATAATCTGTTTTTTTACTCGCTTTCACAAGACAATTCCTTATTATCATAGTGCTGAAAAGCCTGAAATTATTAATCGTAATATAGAGAACTTACTGTGTTAATAGGAAGAGATAAAGAAGTAAGAAAAATTGTTGATTTCGTTTCGCAGAGGAAGAACCTGTTTCTTTTCGGGCAGGAGAGTGTCGGCAAAACCTCTATCGTGAAGCATGCTCTTGGAGAGACAGGTAACAAGGGAATCCTCTATTCCGATAACTGTTCAACTATTAAGTCCTCACTTGCCGGGTTTCTGAAAGGTGATTATGATCCTGCATTTCTCTCCAGCCAGAATATCTCATCATTAAGGAAGTTATTCTATAAGAGAGTACATAAAGAGAAACCGTATCTTATCTTTGACCACATGGGTAGTGTAGGGCCAAAGTTCTTTACGTATTTAGAAAACCTGCTTGATGAGCATCCGGCACTCTTTGTCGCACGAAGTCCTGATTCCGAAGAAATCGGTAATCTGTCTCTGCTTCTATTCTCATTTGATAAGCTGGAGATTCACAATCTGGATAGAAAGTACGCTTTCGAATTGATAACTCATCTTATAGAGAGTTTTAGTCTTGTGATAGATAAGGAGGACTATTTCAGAAAAGAGGTCTTCAGATTATCAGGCGGCAACCCGTCAGCAATCAGGGAGATCTGTCACTACGCAGGGAAAGACGAGTATAAGGTTGGAAATGAAATAAGGTTCAGACTCTTAAACCTTGACAGGAGGATAGATGCTCTGAAGTTGTAAGAGTTGCGAGTTACAGGTTACAGGTTACGAGTAGAGAAGCAAGAATTACGATTTCAGATTTACGAATTGAGAAGCAAGACGCTAGGGACAAGATGCATGAATCTTTTTGTGCCTTCCTGCCCGACGTGTTGTTTGTTGGGGGGAAGAGGAAATAGGAGGTTTCTCTTTCAGATTATTGTGTTAAAATAAGGTGAGTGACACTTACCCTTGAGATTTTTACGATAATTCTGAGGAAATGGGAGAAAATATGCAAACCAAGAAGAAATATTCTGATAGAAGAGTAAATGAGCGCAGGCACGATGCAAGAAGATGTGATGCAAGAAGGCAGGACGTAAGAAGGGACAATGTAAGATTAAATAGTTCTTTCAAAGCCTCGGTACTTGATCATAATGGCAAGACAATAAACGTTAGTGCGAGCGGAGTTTATTTCGAAGTAGTAACAGATGATATAGAGGCATTCTCTCCGGGAACATCTATCCCACTGCGAATAAATGCTGTTACTCGCACACACGACGGACAAGAGGGATCATTTATAATTAGCGGAAGAGGAAAAGTTATCAGGAGTAGCGTAATTAAAAACCAGGATGATACTTGCAGCCTGGGAGTCGCTGTAGAATTCACAGAGAAACTTGACACTAGAGTAGACTATGATTAATTGTCCGGAGTATAGCTAGTCTACTCTGAAATACATTTCACTTGTAATATTCCTGTGTTCTCTGCGATCTCCTTGTCCTCGTCGCCTTTTGTCCGGGGAGCGTTAAGTTTTTTTTTAGTGTAGATTAGTAAAATTCGTGTCTAATTTTTCTCATCCCAGAGTCCATTCAAGTTTCTTCAAGCTTCCCAGATATATTTTGACAGTGTGGTGAGTTTGTTTTCCGTTAATATCTGTGGGGTTCTGCCGTTTACTATGAAGGTGACTGCAGTGATGGAATAAGCTTTAGAACAATGGTAGGGGGTAGTGTGGAAAATGGGGTTGTTGGAAGAATGAAACAGAGAAACGAAAGAATAAGGAAATCAAATAATGGGAAAAAGGAGATTGTCCATACATGGATTAAGTATCTCTTTTTTTTAATAACTCTATTAATCTTTTTGCCTGCTGTTTCCCTGGCTGATGCTAATAAAATCATTAAGGAAAATATCAAGGCTGTTGTGGTGGTTACTGCTTATGATGACAAAGGCAATGCAATCAGACATGGCAGTGGATTTATTGTAAGACAAGATGGGGTAGTGGTAACTAATTACCATGTCATAGGCATGGCAAAAGAGATCAAGGTAAAGGCGAGTAATAAGGTTTTGGATGTTGAAGGGTTGATTTTCATAGACAAAGAAAATGACCTTGTTATTCTCAAGGTAAAAGCGAGAAGTTTGCCTGTAGTCAAACTTGGAGCCATAGGAAAAGCAAATATAGGCGAGGAAGTTTACATTTTAGGCCGTCCTTCAGGGTTTGAAGATACAATTTCTGTTGGTTTATTAAGCGAAATAAGAAAGATTGGTGAAAAGGTAGAAATTCTGCTGATGACAGCAGCCGCTTCACCCGGAATGAGCGGAAGTCCTGTAGTTAACAGAAACGGTGAAGTTGTTGGAGTTGTAACATCCGGCTCCAGTGCGCTGCATAATTTTAGCAGTGCAATATCTGTGAAATTGATAGAGGATAAGATTAGTAGTGAAAGGGTAACTGCGATAAAAGAGTCAGGGCTGGAGGATTATATAAACAGTGCAGCATATTGGAACAGCTTCGGCCTTACCTACTACGAATCAGGCAAGTATAAAGATGCGATTGATGCATACAAACAGGCTATAAAGGTTGACCCTGATTATACGTATGCTCATTTAAATCTCGGTGTTGCCTATCTCAAATCACACATGCAAAAAAATGCGGTTCAGGCGTTAAAGAGACTAATAAGTATTGATCCTGGTGATGCAATGGTTCATTATAATATTGGTATTGCCTACTGCGAATCAGACAAGTACAAAGATGCGATTGATGCATACAAACAGGCGATAATGATTAACCCTGATTTTGTGGATGCTCATTATAATCTTGGTGTTGCCTACTACGAATCAGGCAAGTATAAAGATGCGATTGATGCATATAAACAGGCAATAAAGATTGACCCTGACTATACTGATGCTCATTTAAATCTCGGTGTTGCCTATCTCAAATCACACATGCAAAAGAATGCGATTGAGGCGTTAAGGAGACTAATAAAGATTGACCCTGATAATTCAGATGCACATTTAAATCTCTGCCTTGCTTATCTTCTTTTAGACGATAGAGATTCTGCCATAGAACAGTATAATATATTAAAAAATCTTGACTCTGAAAAAGCAGATGGACTGTTTAACGAGATTTATAAATAATCAGAGAAGCAGATGATTTGAGGTTGTAAGAGTTGCGAGTTGCGAGTTGCGGGTTACGAGTTGAGATGATCTGAGGATTAGAAGTTGATTAGTGGGATTCGTGTCTAATTAATTTCATTCCATAATCCTTCAAGGTTTTTCACATTCTCTTCAAGCTTCCCGGATGTGTTTGAAAGTGTGGTAAGTTCGTTCTTTATGGATTCTGCACTATCCTTGCGTATATCTTTTCCCTTTTGCATTGCCTGTTCTATATTCTCAATCAGTTCATTTCCAAGATTGCCGATCTCTCCTGAGTATTGTTTAAATGTACTGCCTATCCTGGATGCAAGCGAAGAGCGTGTTCTTCCGCAGTTTCTGCCTACTTCAGAGGCTACCAGATCGATCATCTCCTTCAGTATCATTTTTCTACTGATAGATTTTGGCATGAAGGTTCTCAGTATTGACTTAACCTCCTCTTCGGTCATGGAGGTTCCATCCTGGACCATATAGAAAAAACGTTTATCTTCTGCCAGGTCAATAGAGAGATCGGATTGCTGCATCGGTACTTCAAAGAGCTGCTCGGCGGCAGCTTTAAACTCCTGCATTATATCATTGGAACGTTTCGTATAACGATTAAAGGTCTCCTGGATACTGTCAGATATCACTACCTCAATGTCTTCTTTGAATAGATCAAATCCTTTGACGATCTCTGCCTTGATGGCCTTCTGCATATCTTCTCTCAGGGTAGTCGGATTGGCGTTCTGGTTCTCTTCATAAAAACTATTCAGACACTCCCTTATCCTGGTGGTTTCCGTGTCATCAAAACCCTGTAATATCTCTTCAACTCTTTTGTTCAGCTTAACAGTTTCTCCCTTGATCAGGTATGCGATATCTTCCTTGTCCTTCTTGAGATTAGCATTGAGTTCGTGAAAGGTGTCTATCTTCTTTTCCAACTCTTCCTCAGAATCTGTCAGCGTTTTTGTCTCAATAGCTATCTGGGATAGTATTTGAAGTGAGATTCGCTTTGTTTTGGAAATTGCAGTGTTTAATACTATCTTGCCTTTCTCTGTAGAGAGGAAAGTCCCGATGGCATCCTCCAGGTCTGAAAGGCCACTATGTAGAAGCAGGTTTTTGTCATCAGTAGTTTTTGCCTCAAGAGCTTTTCTGGCAGAGATTGGCCATATCTCCTGGACAGTAAATCCCATCTCTTTAATCACGTTCATGTTATATGTAGACATTTCGGTAATCTCTTTAGGGATCAAGTTATCAACTTTATTCAAAACAAAGAATATCTTCTGTGTAGAACTTTTAATTGTTTCAAGCAGCTCCTTCTCCACCTGAGAGATGGGAACATCGGCACTCATCAGGAATACTGCAGCATCCAGATGATCAAGGAACTCATAAGTGGTCTCTGTATTGTGGAGGAATGTGGAGCCGATACCCGGAGTGTCTACAAGCTGCATCCCTTTTTCAAGGAGTGGTATCGGGTACTCAATAGATGCGCATTTAACTCCGCGTACATTTTTCGGATTACCACTCTCTGTCACATAATCGTGGAGTTTCTCAATTTGAATACTCTTTTCAGTACCGTCATTCATGAAAATATCGCACCGGACCTTACTGCCAAATTTCAGGATGGTTACAATCGATGTCAAAGGTACTACGGAAGAGGGGAGGATTTCATTTCCGACCAGGCTGTTTATCAGCGTAGTCTTTCCTCTTTTAAACTGTCCAAGTACTACGAGATTGAAATGGTTGGAGATCAACTGCTCTTTGACAGCGAGTAAGCGTTCATTGCCTGCCCCGTCGCTTTCATCCAACAGGCTGTTGGTGTCTGCAATGATGTCCAGAATGTCTGTTTTGTGGTTTATGAACTCTTCTAACATGTTATTGTGAAATTCCTCTAATAAAAAAACTCCTATCGAAGTATTACGCCCTCAACAGGAGTTATCGTATGCAATGAAGTGCTGGAACTGATAATCTTTTCAGATAGTAGTAACTATAATATATATTGTCAAGTTGATTTAACTCTAAGTATTCCTTGGCCAGTACATAATTATGAATACACCAACCAGGCAGACTATACCGCCAATAATGTCATATTTATCGGGAGTAGTCTTGTCTATCTTCCATCCCCACAAGATGGACATTACAACAAATACCCCTCCATATGCAGCGTAAACCCTGCCAAAGTGAGCGGGTTGAAGAGTCGGTATTATTCCGTATAGTACCAGAATTAGCCCACCCAATACGCCGATTAAGATACCTTTGCCTTCCCGAAGCCAGAGCCATACGAGGTATCCACCGCCTATCTCACACAGGCCAGCCAGTATAAACAGTATGACCGATTTAGTAATTATCATTGATGTCAGATTCTAAAAACGTTGCTGCATTTTATTTCATTAAATATACTATTATCCTTAATAGATAAATTCAACCAAATAAGTGCAAGTGCCTCCAGTAGATTCAGATTCTTACACTGCTTTTAAAATGCCAACTGGTACTGCAGGCGGTAAGTGTAGTCTATATCATCTGATCTACTGACTGAATTTGGCAGTTCATTGTCCTGGCGAATCCAGTTAAACTGCAGCTTATTATCGTGAGTCTCGTCAATGAACCAGTTAATCCCTAAAGCGACTTCTCTTACAGCATCTTCATCTCTTTCATCATCAAAATCAACGAGCGAATAACGGCCTGCTACCTCTAGTTTTTTTGGCATAATGAAATATCCTCCCTGTACAAAGAAGCCCCTGTCAATGATAACACCGGAACCAATGGCGTTAATATTGTTGGCACGGATATCATCAAACCTTCGCCAGTATGCCTCTGCGCTGGTTGAGAAACCTCTGTATTTAAGACCATACTCTGCTACAACACTGGTCTTGTTTACCTCTTTTAGTGTTATACCGGTGCCAACCGGGGGGTCCAGATCAATGGTAGTGCTGCTAAATCTCTCTCTGTCCGCAGCGCCGTCATATGATATAGCGGCTGACAGGTGGGCGATTGGTTTTTCTGAGAAATTGATGTCACTCTCTACCTCTCCTATACCCTTACCATATGCACCGAAAGGGTTCCAGGAGGCCCTTGCTATATAAAGCATCTCGTTGTTGCCGTTCGAGCTCTGGTTTCTTGCGTTGCCGTTAAATACTCCTGTGTAATACTCAAACTTCTTATTAAACAGCTTGCCGTGCAGCATTACACCGATTTGTCGGTCCATCGTAAACTCATCCTGTGAGCTGGCACGGTCGATCATCTGTTGGTTCTGGGAAGAAACCACACGCTGCCTGTTCCACGGTACCTTCCACTGTCCGAACTGGACGCTCAATGCCTTGTTTTTGTTCCATGTTGCCCAGAAGTCGTACAACTCTACGGCCTTGCTGCCGTCAACTGTGCCAGTAGAGGAGAGAGCCAGCTCTATCTTGTATTTAAAGTGTTTGTACGCATTACCTGAAAATTTCACACGAGAACGTCGTATCCTGAATGAGCTGTCATCCTGCTCTTCGTCCGTGTCATGTACATTGTCTCTATCTTCATAGCTATATCGGAACTGGATCCTTCCGTTTATCTTCATGGAGAAAGCTTTGTCACGTGTCTGAAAGAAGAATCCCTTCTTGTAGCTTAGCTTGGGTCCCTGCATAATCTCTGCCCACATTCCCTTGCCTTCGCCTTTCTGGAAATATTCATCAACCTTTTTGCCGATCATCCCTTCGTCAGCAGTAGTGAGGGAGGTTAGCTCGACCTCTTCCCGAATTTCTATCCTGGTTTTCAGATCATCAATCATCTCCTGCTGTTTCCGCATCATCTCTTCCATCTTCTTCAACTGCACACTTAAATCTTCTTCGGCAGAGACATCCCTCATCGGTACAGAAAGAAGACTCATGGCTAAGAGACCAATTGTCAACCAACTTATAACTAAAAATATTCTCATTTTTACTCCTTTCTTATTTTTGATAACTTCTTGTTTTAAAATTAGAGGTTATTACTAGAATTATTAAGATACCTGATTCTCTCTGTGACTCTTGCGCTTTAGTGATAAAACTGTTATTGTATTCTGGCGATATGTTTCTTCATTTCAATTTCTGACAATGACTTTGCTGCGTAAGGATTTACTTGAGACTGTTCGGTTTCGGTTCTAAATGCTTCATATCGGTCTCCCCGCAGAGCATTCATTAAGCCTTCTGCCATTTGTGACCTCGCTGAATTGTGGGTTCGGACAAACAAAACTTCTTTTATCATAGTGTTGTTTATTGTGATCCTTGTCATATTTTAGCCTCTATTACATTATTCTATAAAATTATAAATCTAACTCCCAATATACTTATTATAACACCGGTTACTTCGCTGTGTCCTCTGTTCTTTAGTCGAAAACTGTTATTAAATTCGGGTGCGATAGTACGTTTGTATTGTTAACTGAGAATAAGGAAATTGTTAATTTTTGGTTAAGGTTTTGAAGGCAACTTGATATGATTTTGTAATTGTCATAATGCTTTGCCCAGTAAGTGCTTATATAGCGTGTGGTGATGGTATATATAATTAATTATTTTTAAAGAAATTGAATAAAGCCTGTTTGCGTGTAGAATGCTACGTATGATATAAAATTTACGCATTTATGACATGGCAGATAAACAGATTGCCTCGTCTATTCATATAATTAAGAAAGGGTATTAACAGTGAACAAACCGGTAAATATAACAAGGCATTTGGCTTCATGTGGTGTCAGAGTTTTTTTGATGATGTTTCTGGCTGCATTGTTTGCTTTGCCGACATTTGCCCAGGAGGATTTGTGGGAAGAGTTAAACGATCAAGCGACTCAGCTTTTACAAGATAGGCGATATGCAGATGCAATTAAGGTGAGCGAAGAGGCGATAAAGGTCGCGACGGAAACATTTGCTCCCAACCATCCCTGTATTGCTATTTCCAAGAACCTGCTGGGAACGCTTTACTGGACATATGGAAGATTCTCAGAAGCGGAACCTCTCTTCAAGCAGGCTCTTGTGATTTATGAAGAGGGGCTTGGACCGGATCATCCTAAAGTTGCAACAGTCCTGCAGAATTTAGCAGATATGTATCTGGCTCAGGATAGATATAGTGAATCAGAGCCGCTTTATAATGAAGCTCTCAGCATATATGAGAACGCTTTTGGTTCAGACCATCCAAGTGTTGTGGCTGCACTGAACAGTCTGGGAGGGCTTTATCAAGATCAGGGTAAATATGCCGAAGCAGTACCTGTCTTTGAGAGGGCATTGAACATAGATGAGAAGGCACTTGGCCCTGACCATCCTGATATTGCTACGGCACTGAACAACCTGGCGACACTTAACTACTACCTGGGTGCAAACGATACGGCTGAGTCCCTTTATATAAGGGCACTTGGAATATATGAACAGTCTTATGGTAAAGACCACCCATTCGTTGCAACTGTGCTGGTGAACATGGTAGAGTTTTATGAGAAAACCGGAAGGAGAGACGAAGCAGAAATATTCTCGGAAAGATTGAAACAGATTCAGTCAAGGTATCAGTGAGGGTTTTGAAGAAAGTTTGAAGTGACTAAAGTGTAAAGTGCCTAAAATTGAGAAAAAATGAAGTAATTTATTTTCAATAATACATATTCAACTCTTCTAATCTTAAGGCACTTCAAACTTTTTTTGCAGTTATGCGTTTCCCTTGAGTTGTTCGGCAACTGACTTATTTAAGATGTCTTGAGCTTCAATAAGCTTCTTATATTTGGATTCGATTCGGTCAAGATTTTTTGATCGGATTGCCTCAAGCAGGTCACCTTCTATCTCGGCAACTTCAATTCTCTTATAATAGTCCATAGTCTCCTTGAGATGTGCCAATACAATCTTTCCGGTCAATACCGGATGGTTATTGGTTACATTTGCGTCTTCAAATATCGTCCCATGTTCCAGTTCAACTTCCAGTCCCTGTCGGAAAGTATCAAGTGTGATATCCATGTTTGTAGTATTTACAAGTTTCAAGACAGTAGAAGCCTCTGCATCTGAGATCACATGATCAGTGATTAAAGACCAGTCTCTCAATCCAAGTTCATCGCATACTCTCTTTACCTCGGCTCTTGTTACATATTCAGTTAAAGGCATTTATTACTCCTTTCTCAACCTGATTCGTTGCTATATAAGCCAGACAAATTTAAAACCAATTGATCTTTCGAGTCTAATGAATTGTTTTTTAGAAAGCAAGTGGAAATTCGCTTCTAAATAAGAGGTATCCTGTCATTGGGTTCTGAGGAGAAAATGGCCATTATTGACTCCTTTTATTTGTGCCTTTCGTGGCAATTTTTTCTGATCTCACCGAGAGCTGTTGCTGCACTGCCCATGGCCTTCAGGTCAGAAGTTTTATACGCTTCGTAAAAAAGATCTGCCTGCTGCAAATATGTTTCAAAAAAATCTTTTCCCTTGCTGGGGTAAGTGCACATTGTTTTCGAATCCAGGTAAA
>CAYTGO010000058.1:0-19956 GCA_964437425.1 uncultured Candidatus Scalindua sp. | reverse complement strand
CTACCTTGACGTCACCTTCATATTCAGATACCACTGCCAGTCTCTCTTCCTGCTGTGACAGCACTGCTCCAGGAGGGAGCAGAAACAGAGTAGAAGCAAAAATGACTGCGATAAAATAAACTTTATTCATATTTTTCAATTTATGATTCAAATGTATTATGTAATTTCTCAATTGCCTTCCTTGTACGTTGATGACTCTCTCTTCTGTGCTCTTGCCCGAGCTCTCTGCCCGGCACTCAGTTCCTTTTTATATCCACCCGTCTCTTCTCTTCCAATATCTGCACCTTTTCTAGGCCCTGTCCTTACACTGTCATTGTACATAGCACCTGAAACCACCTTCTTAATCTCACCACTATTCAATGTTTCAGTTAATGAAGGTGTTATGATCTGATAGTCATTTTCATACTTCGTTCCATCATTCAGCGTGTTTATGATAGAGCCTATAATCAGGTTTATCCTGGTAGTCACTACATTGCCTTCCCTGAAGAACTGTTCTACTGTCAAATAGGTAAGAGAATCTACAAGTATAACGCTGCTCTCTGCCAGGACGAGAGTGACACTGGAGAATGGACCGGTTCGGATCTGGGTACCTTCAGGAAAAGTGTTGCCGGACTCTTCAGGTATTGGTATCCAGTCAAATGTATTAGGAAGCATCATCTCAATATCACCTTTTGCTTCATCTATGGTTACATCCAACAGTTGGACATCCTGTGCACATACATGAATGACATAGAAAAATATGAGACAAACCGGAAAAATCAGTAAATTTCTTAATACCTTACTAGTTTTCATATAATGCATCTCAAATATATAAATCAATACCGTGCATAGGCATAGTTAATATAGAACTCAACCTATTCTCAAAATTGATAACGTTTTAACAAGACATCCATATAGCTAACAAGTATTAAATATACCTATTCTATACTTGTATATCGCATCAGGCATACCAACCTATTAAACATTCTGAACATTCACCCAAGAATCTGCATAAACGTATATTGTAAAGGATGTTAGGTCTGTAGTCCAAAATAAAATAATTATTGTGACCATTCAAAACCTCACAATTTTGGGCAAAACAACCCAGTTTTTACCCATCGGTCACTATGTAAGAATATATACCTGTTATATACCTACTTTCTGCCTATTTAATATTTAATGCATCAAACATACCAATCTATTGCGCATCCTGTAGATTTTCTTAAAAATACACGTAAGTGCCTATTATAAAAAATGTTATGGTGGTGGATTTTTATGCAACCGCATATATTATTGTACAATAACTAATAATGGAGGCCTGGAAAAACCCACAATTTTGGGGAATATTACCCAGTTCTCACAGAAGTGATAAATATTGTATGACCTCTCCAGATAACCCCTACACAAGTGATTATCTGCGCAGATGAAGGGGGATAGAAACAGAAGTCTTTAGAGAAAGGCATCAAGTCTGTGAAAATCTGGATGATCTTGAGGAAACTGATAAGGCGTGTACAATCATAAAAATCAGTGGAATATAGCCTTATAACATAAAATGTAACTAAATGCTATAAAATAGTGAATTTGGCATTCCCTATATGCTTATCGAGGCCTGAGGGGAGTGACAGCTGACCTGGCATTCTTCAAACACCAAGTCTACCCGAATAGTTTTTTCAACGAAGTATTGATATTCCTTATCGAACTACAAAGTGTATTGTATGCACTTATCCGGAAGATCTGGCATGTTCAATACTGAATGTTTAAATTTTTGATATTCGAATCTATTAATTACCAAAATTAGTCAAAATTTTTTGTTAAGGTACTAATTAAATCCAAATGCCAAAGTTCAAATAGGTTTGAATTAATTTACATTAGTGCTTAACTGACTTTATCCTCTTTCTAGTAGGTTTTTTCTTACCCGCTTCCAAGCACTTCATGGAAAGTGCCATGATTGCAGGTGTAACATATGCTGACGCCTTGATAAGCTTTTTCAAAAAAGTCCTTCGGTTTTTGTCAAAACCGCTTAATAGTTCGTCTATTTCATCACGGTTTGTATAATCCGATTTCATTTTTCCCTCCATATCAAAATTTATGAAATTATCTCAAATCTTCTCACTTAACGAGAGTTGCTAATTTAATCGCTTCTTTTTAATAAGATACAGTCAACAGGGTATAATCAGGTATTAAACAGGCATATAATGTGCTTGATATTTATGAAGAGGAGAAAGTAGATAAAGGATTGACGAGTTGCGCCTACCCATTTCGTTATCTTTTCAGTTAACAAGTTCCAAAGAGTCAGGGTACCGGAGATTTCCCACTTGCCATCGGAATACTTATTAAAAAGGATGCACCTTCACCTACTCTACTCTGCACCTCCAGCTCTCCTCCATGCCTCTTTATCACTCCATAAACAATACTCATACCCAACCCTGTCCCTTCCGGACACCTGGTAGTAAAAAATGGGTCAAATATTTTCTTCCTCACCTCTTCTGTCATTCCATGACCGGTATCGGCTATCTTTACCTGGACATTGTCACCATTTATCCTGATATAAAAAAGAATCTCGCCGCCATGAGGCATGGCATTCAGGGCATTATTAATTATGTTTACAAACACCTCTCTCATCTCTACAGGATTACATTTCACAACAGGATTCCCTGCCGCAACATCTTGACTATCTATGTCATATCTTACACCACTTGCCTGTGCCAAATCCCTCCATCTAGGTTCTGTGAATTCTATTGCCTGGTTTATTATCTGCTGTATGTCGACCAGTATGTATTCTGAGTCTCCCTCGTCGGCATCAGCAATCCTCAGCATCCTTCTGACAATATCAGCACCGTCTTCACCAGCCTTAATAATTATTGCCAGCTTCTCCTTCAACTCTTTATTATCCCTGATACCTCTCTTCAGCAACTCTGCATACCCCATGATAATAGCAAGTATATTATTAAACTCATGGGCAACTCCTGTGGCTACCGTCCCCAACGATTTGAATTTCTCTGACTGCAGGAGAGCTTCCTCCATCCTCTTGCGCTCAGCTATTTCTCGCTTCAGCTCTTGTATAAGTACCTTCCTCTCCACTTCCATCCTGTGTTTGTAAAGACCAATTTCGATAGCCTTCTGCAAATCCTCTTTATTAAATGGCTTTACTATATACCCCAGAGGTTCGGTTCTCTTTGCCCGTTCAAATATCTTATCATCACCATGAGCCGTAATATATATCACCGGAATATCGAACCTGGAATTTATCACCTCCGCCGTTTCTATACCATCCATCACACCCTGCAATACAATATCCATCAGGACTAAGTCAGATCGTTCTTTTTCCATCTCCCTGATTGCCAGCTCTCCCGACGGCACCATTGAATCAACAGTATAGCCCATACCCTCCAGACTCACCTGAAGATCCCTGGCTACAAAATTCTCATCTTCAACAATCATTATTCTCTCATTAGACATTACACATCCTCCACCTTTACTATGATTAACAACTGGTCTTATTTATTATTGCCATTCATCATCTGTTTATCTCTCACATCCTCTTCCTATATTTGATTTCTCTAAATATAATCTGAAATTGTGTCCCTTCTCCCCGGACAGAAAACGCCGAGGACTTTCCCCGGACAGAAGGCGCCGAGGACTTACCACGGATATGATCTATCCTGCCCATAAGTTTGTACTCCACCAGATCGATGATCATTCTGAACCCGAACCCTGAAGGATTCTTGAAATCAAACCCCTCCGGCATCCCGATACCATTATCACTGAAGATCATCTCTATCTCACTGTCACCGGCCTTGCGAATCTTTATATCAATCTCACCTTTTCTTTTCTCAGGAAAGGCGTGTTTCAAGGAATTGGAGAGGAGTTCATTAATAATCAATCCACATGGAATTGATGTGTCAATACCAATGCTCATATCTTCGACGTCTATCTTTAATGTAATTATCCCCTCGTTTACCTTATAGGATTTGAGCAAGTCACTTGTCAGCTTCCTGACATAACCTTCAAGTTTTATGTGTGCCAGATCTTTAGAACGATAAATCCCCTCATGGACAAGGGATATTGAGTGGACACGGTCCTGGCTCTCTTTAAACATTTTAAGTACCTTCTGGTCCTTGATATCTTTAGACTGAAGGCTGAGAAGGCTGATAATAACCTGTAGATTGTTCTTCACCCTGTGGTGAATCTCCTGCAGGAGTATCTCCTTCTCTTTGAGGGAGGCCTTTATTTGATCCTCTGCCCTCCTGCGCTCTGTAACATCTTCTTTAACGGCGACAAAGTGTGTAATTACATCTCTTGTGTCCCTGACAGGCGAGATGCTTACGCTTTCCCAATATAGTTCACCACTCTTTTTCCTGTTATATAATTCTCCATACCAGACCTTTCCTGAAGCAATTGTTTCCCACAGTTCTTTATAAACACCCGGGCAATGTTCTCCGCTTTTCAGGACTCTCGGGTTCTGACCAATAGACTCTTCAAAGCTATAACCGGTAATCAGGGAAAATTCTGGATTAACATATTCAATAGTGCCATTAGTATCCGTAATCACAACAGAGACGGTACATTGTTCAACCGCGCTGAACAGCTTACTGATCTGTGCCTCTGCCTTCTTGCGCTCGGTAATATCGGTTGCAACACATACTATTCCCTGAACCATACCATCTACAGAACGCATTAAGGACGCTGAAAAAAGTACAGGAATTTTTCTGCCATCCCTTGTCAAAAGTTTTTTTTCCACAATCCCGGTAGACTCATCTTTTAATAAATGATTTACTATCAATTTATTAAATGAGAACTTTTCCTCAAAGATTTTTTCCAGGGGTTCATTCAAGAGTTCACCGTTTGTATAACATAACAGGTCTAAGGCTGCCTGGTTTACCGTCTGGATTTTCCCTTCATCCGATACAACAATCAGACAATCCATCATGTTGTCTATAATACCGTCAACGTAATTTCTGGAAACGGTTGTCTCCTGCAGATTATCTGTCATACTATTAAATGAATCTGCAAGTTGTCCAAGTTCATCACACGATAACACCTCTGCCCTGGTCGCAAGGTCACCTTTTGATATCTTGTCGGTTGCATGACGTAGTAATAGTATGGGCCTTGTAATTTTCTTCTGTAGTTTCAGTAACATCAGGAATGCAATACCGAGTGAGAAACTCGCGACAACACCAACTGTGCCTGCATACCACATCAGCGAAACATATAATCCTTTTAAGCCTAATCGAATGTATATCGTACCGATTCTCTCTCCGTCGAGAAAAATTCCGTGAAATATATCAAGACTCTTTATTCCTATATGATGGCCATCACTTTGAGGAACTGATGGTGGTAATAATCCTTCTTTCGCATCATTGTACTTTAAAGCAGCAAACACTTTACTATCAGCGGAATAGATCGCGGCAGATATTATGTTGGGAGAAGCTCTTAATGCCCCTAACGTCTCTTTAGCAGACTTCGGATCGTCAAAAGAGAGAGCAGCCTTGCAATTTGCACCCACTATTTTTGCCTGGACTAGCATCTCATTTACCAATGACTGCCTGTACGAGAGGTACCCATGTACAATCAATATTGAGGTAGATAGTATCAAAACTGATCCTGTTGTTAACATGCCAATAAGGATCAACTTTCGCTTTATTGTCGTAATTCGAATAATAGGCATATGGAATTATGGGGACAGCACCAAGAAAGAGTTTAAAGTTAAAAGTGCCTAAAGTGAACTAAAGCTTAATATAGGCACTAAATGTTTAAGGCTTTGGGGTAGAAGTAACAATCTTTGCAAGCTTTAACAACCTGGAACTAAGCTTCAGGTCAGCACGCCTTGCTGCTTCAATATTTACCTTAAAACGTACCTTATTATTTTCTATGTAGAGGTTGATTATTACACCCTGCTCTGCAAATCCTTCAGTATCTCCTACCGTTAATATACTTGAACCATTCAAGGCATCGATCATATTTGAAAGATTATCTCTTTCTGAAGATGCGACGAACAGTATATTACAATCCTTCAAATCCTGAATTGATTTAACACGTTTAACGTGAAGCCTCTTTCCCCTGATAACCTTACCCTTAATTGTATTAAGGGCGTCACGAAAAGAACCATCACCCAGGACACACAAAGTCAGGACATTGTCATGAGATTCAGCCGGCCACTCAACAAATTTTGCAAAGTTATAGATGAAAGCTGCCTTGACCTGGTACTCAGCAGATCCTGAACCCTGTGAAAATACACCCTGTGGTAAGAACAGAATTATGAGAAAGACAAATGTTATAAACAGCCTGAGCACACTCACATTTAATATCCTTAACTTTGTCCATCATTCACCATCCATGGATTTCCTAAAACCTTATTTCAAATCCTATTACAATTCTTCTACCTACCATACCGGTTCCTTTCGAGTCTGACCTGAAATCATGTGCATGCGTAAACTGATTAACCTTTTCATTAAGTAGATTCTGGCCGATTACAAATACCTGGGGTTTAACCTTCTTTATCGGGGGAAGCTTATAACTTGCTTTGGCATTTAGCAGATGGTAGCTTGAAGACTTCCCACTCTGTGATGGATCATCGATTATGTCTTCGTATATAAAGCCCTGCATCCAGAAGCTATCACTCCAGAACCAGGACATATTCACATCAAGATTTTCAAGAGGCTGCATAAACAGCATGCCGTGGAGCTTGTTCTCAGGCGCATAAGCTGTTCCAACTTTATTGTTGAATTGATCTTTCTGGTTCCTCGGAAAGTCATTTGTCCATTGATAATCGTATCCCAATCTCAGGGAGTTGCCCTCTGCAAATTTATAGTCCAGCGACAATTCACCACCCTTTATCCTGCCGGTCTCATCTGAATTAACAAATTGGTTTGTAAAGGTTGAAATTTTCTTACTGACAATCAAATCACAAACCTCGGTGTAGTATCCATCCACACGGACCGTAAGCCTGGGCGTAAACTGGTATTCTATACCCAGTTCGTATTCATCTATACATTCATTGTCGAGATCGGAACCGCCACCTAATGTATCAAGTCCCAGCGTGTCTCCTCCAAAATTGAGCCCGGGGGCAATCAGATTATGCAGATACATATCGTTCCAGTTGGGAGCCTTAAACGCGCTGGTATATGATGAGCGAAGGGTCAATTTGTCTAAAGGCTGGCTGACAAGGGCAATCCTCTTTGTAAACGCGTATCCGCTCTTTTCATGATGGTCCAGCCTTGCACCCAGTGTAAGATTAATCTTCCCGTCCAGGAGTCCCCACTGATCCTGCAAGAACAGCCCTCCACTATCTATATATTCGTCCGGCTTATCAGGAAGTGTAGTAAGCACGCCTGTTTCAGCAACTTTCCTCTTGATTATGTCGTACCACCCGTCAACACCACCAGAAACGAAGTGTTTTCCTATGACGGTATCCCCAAAGTCATAGTCTATCTGCTGGCTCATGTAAAAACGACTGGACTGCTCCTCGTCATCCTTAACTTCATTTCGGCTCCCCCACCAGCCCTCACTCGAATCAGTATCCAATGGACCGAAATGACATGCGGTACATGTAGTACCGCGTCTATGCTGGAATGATAACTTTGTTGTTGATGTAATCTTCTTGTTTATTTCCTTGCGGTATTCCGTATTCACATTTAACAAATCTTCCCGTGTTCCCAAGGTATTAAAACTTCTTTGTGAACCGACAAAGCGAAAGGCTTCCTGGCTGTAATTCTCAAAATATATACTACCCACCAGGTCCTTATAGCGTAATTTAAGAAATCCTTCGTTACGCTCCTCCTGTGACTCTTCAAGTGTCTTAATCGGTCCATCCTGTCTATATGATTTTCCCAGAAAAGACCACTCCAAATCCTTGTAGTCACCACCGTATTGGATATAACCTGAATTTGTATTACGCTCTCCGGTAAGAAATTGTGCCTTAAAACCTTCTGTATCCTTTGAATCTTTTGTTACGATATTTATCGTCCCCCAGAACGCATTCTTCCCGTATAAAACCGAACCTGGAGTTTTGGCCACCTCCAACTGCTTAATCAGTTCAACAGGGAATATATCCCAATGAGGTAACCCGGGCGAGCCACCTTTGTCCGGGCTGTTCCAGGGAACACCATCTATTAGGAACAGTATCTTATCTGAGAAAGCAAATTCTCCAAACCCCCTGATAGTGACCCTTTCACCCATGTTTGTTGAAACAACGTATACACCGGGCACCAGTCTCAGGATATCCGCAACGGTAAAGACCGGTAATCTTTCAATCTCTTCACTTGTAATTACGTAGACGGCACCCGGTGCCTTATCCGCCTCCACCGGTGTACGTGTAGACGTAGACACAAATATTTCCACCTCCATCAACTCCTCCAGGTCAAGTTTGGTCAGATCTATATCATAACCACCGGTCGGCCCGTTTGCCTCCACCCGTGTGAAAGCAAAAAAAACAGTAAGTAGCAGTAACAAACCCGATATCAAATTCTTCATAATGATGATTTCATGTTTTGAATTTCTACAAATTACCTTACATGATATTCAGCTACAGATATTAATGGCAAAAGAATAGGAGCCATAACTATTGTTGCGTAATCGGTATCGTAAAATTAAACCTTGTACCCTTTGCATTGCTGATCGGGCTCTCAACCCATACCTTTCCATTGTGTCTCTCAATGATCTTCCTGACTATTGACATGCCTACACCACTACCTTCCACGTCTATATTCTGAAGCCTGTTAAAGATCCTGAATATACTCTCCTGACATTCCTTTTTAATACCAATCCCTGTATCTTCAACGAAGAACCTATAATTACCGTCCTCCCTTTCACAACCAATTGTAATAAGCCTCTGTTTATCATCACCCATGAACTTGATAGCGTTTATAACCAGGTTAGAAATTACTGCCATCAGCTTATTCCTGTCGCACATGACTATTGGCAAACCGGGTATGACCGACACATTAATGCCGCTTGACTCTATCATGAGCTCATTTGACGCTATGACATCCTTAACTATCTCTTCGCTGGCGTTATCCTTAAAGTGATATGCCACCATTCCAACCTTTACTACCTCCAGAATTTCATCAATCCTGTTTGACATGACTCCTACATTTGCCTTTATTCTGTCTATGTAACCATTGCCCTTTTCATCAAATCCTTCCTTAAAAGCAATACTTATCATGGATACATAACAATCAATTGAAAACAGAGGCTCTTTCAGATCATGTGAAACAGTGTAGACAAAATCCCTCAAATCTTTATTTACCGTCTCTATTTCCTTAACAAGCATCTTTCTTTCCTGTTCGGCCTTATGCTTAAACAGGGCTATCTCTATCACCTTACGCAAGACTTCCTCCTGAAAAGGTTTGGTAACATATCCGAATGGTTCTGTCTTTTTTGCCCTTTCAAACATTGCCATATCTTCATGAGCAGTAAGAAATATCACCGGTATATCAAACCTGTTATGTATGATCTCTGCCGTCTCTATCCCATCCATCCCTTCCTGCAATACGATATCCATCAAAACTAAATCAGGAATTTCATTTTCTATTTCCCGTATCGCCTGCTCCCCGGAAGGAACCATAGACATTGCCGTATACCCCATCTGCTCCAGGTGCATCTGCAGGTCTCTTGCAACAAATATCTCGTCTTCAACTATTAATGTCCTTACCTTTTCCATAAACTAAGACCTTTCTTATAATCTCATTCTCTTTCCTTTTAAGGCAGTGAATTTGTATCAAGCCAGTATTTCTGAAGTAGTTTTATTTTGTCAACAAAACACTCATAGGATATCGGTTTTGTTATATAGCCATTAGCCCCACTCTCATACGCCTCCCGGATAGTCTCTTTATCATAATTTGTAGACAGGACAATCACAGGTATTTTGCAATATCTTGAATTCTTTTTTATAAACTCTAGGACAAACATGCCATTGGTCCTGGACAAATTAATATCCAGGACAACCAAATCCACCCCGGACTTCCTTACTTTGCCACCATCCCTATCCTTATACTCTTCACAATCTGATAAGCCTGCCTCCAGAAGGTAATCTATAGCCTCCTGACCATCCTCCATAAGAATCAATCTGTTCTTATTGAGTGTGTTAATTATCAAGTATGCGTAATCCGGATCATCTTCTACTATAAGTACATTTTTTCTCTCTTCCAATGGCCACCCTGGTTCATTTTCAATTTTATAATCACCACCAACTTGCTCTGCTTTAATATGCAAGCGTTTTAATGGAAAAATCAAAGTGTTCTTCCGTGTGGTATTTGATAAAGGCTATCTGATATTACGTAATAGTCAACAGGGTATGAACAGGTATAAAACAGGTATGCATAATACTTGGTATTTACGGAGAATGAGGAAGGATATCTTGTTAAAATGTTCTCAATATAGCAGATAGACTTATTTTTTTATTAGCTATGCCTAACTTGCTTCTAATGTTGGAACGATGCTTTTCTATAGTCAGGAGGGCGGTATTTAAAAGCTCTGCCATCTCTTTGCTTGTAAGGCCATTTTTTATCATATTGCAGATCTCAATTTCCCTCGAAGTTAATTTGGATCTCTTGTCGGCCAGCCTTGTGCCAAATGAAGACGTTAGCTCTTCAAGGTTTCTTCGTAACAGTTGTGCATGCTGACGTGACTCCTCTGCTAGTCCAAGCTTTTGTATAGTGGGCAATAGCAGATTCTCTGCATTGGCTATTACATTGTCTTTTATCTGTTGCTTTTCGACCTCGATCCGCCCCAGGACTTCGCTAAGGGCTATATTCTTTTGCTCTAAAGACTCTTTTTGCTCCTGTAGTATCTCCTTCGACTTCACCCTCTCGGCAATATCTCTAAAGATACCCTGAATCACCTTTTTACCATTCCACTCAATAACAGTTGCACTAATCTCTACAGGAATTCTATGCCCGTCTTTGCGACACACAAAGATCTCTTCAGAAACTATTTCTCCTCTTCTAATATGGCCACTAAAGATCTTTTTGTAATTTTCGGCTTCACCTTTCGGATAGAGTTGTTCCTGGTACATACCTACGATCTCTTTAGCAGGTATATCCATCAATTCTTCAGCACGTTTGTTTACATAAAGTATAATTCCGGTTTCAACATCCGCTATGAATATTGCATCGTTTGTAGATTCAATCAGCTTACGATATCTCTCCTCAATATGTGTGTACCTGCTAATCTGTTCTTCCAGAGTTTCGTTAAGCTTCTTCATCTGTTTCCGGGCATGTGCATCTCTTTTCTGTTCGGCCTTATGCCTGAGCAGGGCTACCTCGATCGCTTTGCGTAAGCTTTCTCCCTGAAAAGGTTTGATAATATATCCGAAAGGTTCAGTCTTTTTTGCCCTTTCAAATATTGCCTTGTCTCCATGAGCAGTAAGGAATATCACAGGAATATCGAATCGGGAGTGTATTATCTCTGCAGTCTCTACGCCATCCATCCCTTCCTGCAACACGATATCCATCAATACCAGGTCCGGTACTTCATGTTCTATCTCCTTTATCGCCTGCTCTCCGGAAGGAACCATAGACGTTGCCGAATACCCCATCTGCTCCAGGATCATCTGCAGATCTCTTGCAACTAATATCTCATCCTCAACAATTAATGTTTTTACTTTCTTCATATCATCTTTCCTTTTAACCACAAATAACACTCATGCAATCTCTGATTAAAAAATATATTCAATTGTTCAAGTAATCTAAATTTCTCACATCACATAACTGTCATTAATAAATAGACAGATGTCCACAAGGCTATCGGATAAAACGCAAATGTCAACAGGGTATGAATAGGTACAAAGTAGGTATATATAATACTTGATACCCATAGGGAATGGGGGGGGGCAGAGAATATTCCTGCCGGACGGTTTGTTTGGCGGGTGCGTTAAGGCGAACCACCTTTACTCCAAAAAAAAAGCCAGCAGGTCCCGAAAAGGACTCGCTGGCTCGGTTGTTCCGATACCGGAGTTATAAATTGGTAAACTTAATATATTTTTATTTGTTAACGCACTCTTTTTGGTTTATGTTTTCTGACCTCGTCGGCTATGACAACCACTCCATTCTCAATCTTTAGGCGTAGCTCACCATAGAACTTTGTCTTCATGGCATTTTCCAGAATCCTCAGAAACCATCCATCATTCTCCTTGAATTGGTAGATGCTACTGCCTGCGGAAACCTGTATGCATCGCTCTGCAATAGTCTTGTCTTTCCGATTTGTAAAAGTCTCTACTGTCATAAATAACCCCTGTAAAATCTGAAACGACTAATAAAACTGTATTTTCTAATCTCTGTTTTCTTGCTTCCTGGCTCAAACTTCCGCCTCTTTTCTCTCTCCTGCCAACTATCTTTTTAACACACAAGACATTTGTCCTTAAAGACTACCTGATAGTACGCGACTGTCAACAGGGTAAGAATGTATAGGAAACAGGTATGTTTTGTGCTTAGTGATTGAAGAAACTGCGTTGCAAGTTACGGGTTATTAATTATTTTATTTATTACTTCTCTAATCTGTTTGTTGATTTCTGTGAATTCAATTGCGAAACCAATTGCAGGTGTGTCCGGGACTCTTTTCATTCGAATAACTCTCCCGACACATATTATTGAGGGGTGGGAAGAAGAAAAACTTATTTTCAAATTCAAAATTGTACCAACCTCCAGATTCTTTTTGGCATAAATGAAAATACCGCCGGCACTCAAATTGATTACAACGACCATATCCCACTCTTTACAGATCATATCCACATTTATTTTGACCTGGAATCGTGTAATGTATGGCTTTTCTATTCTTGGATATTTTCTTCTTTCTGAAATCTTATACACGGCAGAACCGCCAGCTTGTGACTGATATAGAGAATTTGCAGATCCAGACCTTAAAAATTGAACACATAACTCTTCCTTGAGTAGAAGGTTGTAGAAAACTAATATTTAGATGAAGAACAGTAAAATGATTGTGGAATTTAAGAATTAAACGACATCCGTTCCAAGGAAATTTTTTTAGCGGACGCATATTCTTTTAACGTATTAAACCAATGTCTGTTTTGGTATAATATTGCGTTTTAGCCTCTCTGTTTCAAAAAAAATACCCGGGCTATTCACTTTATTTAAACAGACTGAAGTGTACGCAATTGTGCACATTATGTCAATACAAATATATACGTTCGTGCATATTAAATTATAAACTATTGAATACAAAAGGCCTATATGGCAGATAAAAATAAAAAATTTGGAGTATTACTAGGAAGGCTTATTGATAGAAGCAGGCTTAGTAAGAGAAAAATAGCAAAATTAGTTGATGTTTCACCATCAGCTATTGGAGCATATGTAAATACCGGCCGTGTTCCCGAAGCACCTATTTTAGTTAAACTTGCTGACATGTTTGGCGTAACGGCAAAAGATCTTCTCTCCGGTAAAAAACCGGGTGGTAAGTCTGCACCGCCAAAAAATCCCTCCATAAAGGAGCTCTCCGCTATCTACACAGAAGGCCTCCCAAAGAGAGAAAGGGAGTGCGTTGAGGCACTTGTCGCCATCCTCTTGAAAGGCCTGCCTGAGGATAAAAAAACCGTACAAACTCTAATAAATCACGTCTACAAAAATTCAAGCTTTAAGAAAAAGTAACTTATGAGTTACGCCCCCCCATTAGCTCTGCAATAGGGCTCTCTTCTCATTAAACGGAAGTTCAAACAAGCTAACTATTATGCAACTACCCAACTGTCAGTAATAAAAAAGACAGTTGTCCTTTTAAAGGGTATCTGATATTAAGCAGAAGTCAACATGGCAAGAATGTGTACAAAGCAGGTATGTTTTGTTACTGGTATCTGTAGAAAACGTGTTGTGAGTTACACGTTAAGATTTACGAATGACTATTGACCCCTGAAGATTTGTAATTTATTAACTCCTATCCGATTCCAACTCGTTCGGGTTAGTTATCTCCGTCTATTTAAGTAGTTTCATTTTTTTCTACGTGGAACTGCACCCTGCTCCATTACCAGCCTCTCGTGAAATATTTCAACTTCACGCTTGATAAAGTCCTTAATCCCTGTATCTTCAGAGTTCAATATGGCCTTGAGCATATTTATATATTCCTCGTCCTCCGGGTACTCGTATTGATGCAGTACTTTATCAGGTATTTTTTCGTGGAAAAGCCAGTCATATGACAGTTTATGCCTTTTTCCGAATTCAATAATCCTATGATAAAAAGCACTGTCTCCACGGACTATAAAATTTGTAATCAATTGTTTGTCAATTCCCAGATCGTTGGCAAGCTCTCTGTGGTCTCGTATTCCAATTACCCCTTTCATTCTTTTAATTATTTCTAAACGATTTTTTTTCGTTTCCATAAGCATTTCTTGAGTTGGTATTTATATGGAATTAGCAATCATTATGATTATTTTACTATTGACATATCAATCAATTTCGCTAGTATCTAACGTCGTCTTTTTAGTGATCTTATGCAGTCTTCCTTGCCAGCTCATTGATAACGTAAATGCAAATTTTACGGAGACTCTTATCATCAGAAATGCCTGATGCGTTGATCCGCATACATACAATATACTCGCCAGTGGCATCCTTAAATGTAGATCCTCCAATAATAATGGATATCCGGTAGCCATCCTTGTGAAAGTACTTCTTTAATACATAGTCACAAATAACACTCTTGACATCGCTGATTTAAATAATCATGTTGATTGTTTATATATCAAAATATTGTGCAACAGTCAACAGCAAACAGGCATAAAACAGGTATATAATATACTTGGTATATACAGGGAATATTCTAATGTGATCAATTTCTTTCAGACTGTCCGAGAATGCAAAGCCCGTAAGACTTGGCACTTAGAACCCTTAGGGACTCCCCGTGTGACATTTGTGACTCATGAAATGCCTGATACGTCGATCCTTATTAAATACAATTTTTTAGTCATGACAACTGTCAGTAACAAATCGGACAGTTGCCATGGCAGACTCCACTATACTTCCTGATATGAGAGAGAAACAGTTTATAGACAGGCTATTACTACTGATAGAAGTTGTTGCCGGAGGCAGTAGAAAAGAGTTTGCAGAGATGCTTGGCATCTGCAGCAATAATATTGCTAAATGGGTAAGTAGGGGCAGCTTCCCGTCTCAGCAACACCTTAAGAGGTTCAGAGACAAACTTGGTGTCAACCTGAACTGGTTCTACACCGGAGTCGGCCCAACATTTCTCTATGACCGACCGGAAAAATATAAACGGACAGATGAATTCTCTATAAAAGTTACTGAAACAGATTATGAAATCCCTGAAGATAGTAATGTAAGATTCAGGATCGAAGAACAGAAGTATATTCATACACTTCTTGGTATATTAAGGGAGAAAGATGAGGGGCTGAAGAAGTTAATTAAATCAAACCTTGATACGATGAAGAATATTCAATCGGAAAATCGTGACTAATAATAGAATGAAACGATTGAGGGAAACGTCAAAAAAACGAACACCGAATATCGAACAAGGAATGTTG
Organism: uncultured Candidatus Scalindua sp.; assembly: GCA_964437425.1. Taxonomy (GTDB): domain Bacteria; phylum Planctomycetota; class Brocadiia; order Brocadiales; family Scalinduaceae; genus Scalindua. Next base: position 4,496 of record CAYTGO010000058.1, on the reverse strand, counting down.
AAGTGTTAGAGACAAAAGACAGACACGAATTCCCCCCGGACATAAAGCGCCTAGGACAAGGAGAGCGCAAAGTCTTAAAGATTATTACTAATCTCTTAATTCCTTAATATTTTATCTGTGTAAATCAGTGGCTAAATTTTATGTTTACTTTTACGTTCTTCGCGGTGAGTGTCTTTTTTCATATTTCAAATCAGAAATTGAATTGTATCCCGATTGATCCCTGTGTGGTGCGGACATCAGGTTCAATTGGCCTTACCAATGTACGGAGAACGGTGATATTATCGGTTCCATGGTTGTAACGACTGGCACGGGCTTCTCCCCAGTCCATAAACGACGCCGAGGCGTCAACTGAGACATGGTCGGTCAGCTTGAAAAGCGTACCCAGACCAACCCTGTAAGCAAACACTCCCTTATTTTTGTGACTGGTATAGAAGTTATAAGTCGTAAAAGCGGGATCGTTATTCACAGTTGGATCGTCTTGAAGGCTAAAATCAGTTACCTTGTGAGTGGCTCGTCCGGCACCGGCAAAGATAAATGGTGAAAATCTACCCATACTCCATCCGGACAGATCATCCAGATACACGCGTGCGTTAAACATTGCAGCACGGGAATCAATATCCATACTCCCCAGTTCATACCAAGAAACTAGACCAGGATCATTTTGTCGAACCCTGATGTGCCAGTCATTAACCTTCATAACCGTATAGGAGATGCCGAGTTCTATACCATATCCTATTTTATATCCTGCTCCAAACTCGCCGCCCCAAATGGATCTTTCTCCGGTCCAGAACCTGTCGTCGGCTCTTACATCCGCAGTATCATCTCTATCCGTATATGCATCATTGGAGTTACGTATTCTACCACCGAAGAATGATGTCCTTACAGCAAGGTTCTCTCTTTTAAACCAGGATAGCCATTTAGAACGATCCTCATTCTCTTCAATTTTCGATGACAACTCCTTGCGGTCTAAACCTTCTGCCAAGGTTGGCACCTTGATATCTGTCTCTTCTGCTGAGATCGGCCTGGCAAGAAGCAGAATTCCAAAAGCCAACAGGAAGAGACTACAATAGGCAATAGCAATTTTCATATTACTGACCTCCATTAAGAAATTAGCTAAAAAAAAATATGTATTGCAAACATGTCAACTTAACCCTCTCTTATCAGGCTGTATCATTATTTTGAATTATGACACCGCCTGATAAGCGGGAGTTCATACAAGCTAACAAGCTAATTAGTAGGTTACATAACTGTCATTAAAGATAAGGACAGTTGTGTATCAGACGTTATCTGAATATTACGAAACAGTCAACGCGGCAAAAGTAGGTATAAAGTAGGTATGAAATATACCTGTCTAGAGTGGGTAATGAAGCAGAATTCCAAAAGCCAAAAGAAAGAGCCCACAATAGGCAAAAGCAATTTTGAATCTCTTCATTTACTGACCTCCACTTCGAAAAAAGTTCGCAAATGATTTAGAAACTACACGTTTACTGTAAGAAATGAGCTAGAAACTACATATTTACTGTAAAATCCTACTCTAACATTATACAAAAGTCAAGTATAAACTAGGTACTATTTCTACTTGGCTCATGCGGGTTGGATCTGTTAATACTCTATAAATAAAGAAGATATGTAATTACAAAATGGCGTATTAATATACCTGGTATTTAAACACAGAAAGGTTTAGCTACAAATTTCCACAGATATAACACGGATGAAAAAACAAAAAGAGAATATCGAATATCAAAAAAGGAATGTTGAAGTGTTAAAGGCAAAAGAGAGACACGAATTTCCCCCGGACAAACGGAACCGAGAGCGAGTAAAAGGCATGAATTGACACGAAAAGAGAGATAAGGGGCTAGAAGTAAAAGGTAAGAAACAAGAAATAAAAATATGCACGATCGTACATATAGGTTAAAGACGAATTAACTAATAACCAGCTTAGACGCAGAGAACAGATTCCAGGTTTACTGTTTTGGATAGTTGAGCTTCAGGCATTGATTTGATCTTTGAGTTTTGACATTTGCCTGCCCGCCAGTTTGCGAGCGATGTCATAATCAATCGACAAAAGAGGATATCAGTGGTAAAAAGAAAATCGTAAATCCGAAATCCGAAATCGTAATTAGCAAATATTATTGGGGTGTCTTGCTATAGCTCCTGCAGTACTGAAAACAGGCTGAGCCCTTTATTAACTACTCCTAACTTACTTCTAATATTGTTGCGATGCTTTTCAACAGTCAGGAGGGAAGTGTTCAGAAGGCGTGCTATCTCTTTGCTTGCCAGGCCATTTTTTATCATATTGCAGATCTCAATCTCCCTGGAAGTTAATCTGGTTTTTTTGTCGGTCAGCCTTGAGCCAAATGAAGATGTCAGCTCTTCCAGGTTTTTTTGCAGCAGCTGCACATACTTATGCGACTCCCCTGCCAGTCCAAGTTTTTGTATAGTGGGCAACAAGAGATTCTCTGCATTGGCTATTACATTCTCTTCTATCTGTCTCTTTTCAATCTCGATCTGCCCAAGAACTTCACCAAGGGCTATATTTTTCTGCTCTAAAGACTCTTTCTGTTCCTGCAATGCCTCCTTCGACTTTACCCTATCGGTGATGTCCGTTGAAACACCACACACCCCATAAAGAGTTCCATTCGAATCAAAAAGAGGAAATTTTATTGAAATATATGTGTGTGGTCCATCATCGTGCAGAGCAACTTCCTCCATTTCCAAAGGAGCCCTGGCTTTTATCACCTTCTGGTCGTTGGCCCGAAACGCATCAGCCATCTCTCCGGGAAAGATATCATAGTCGGTTTTGCCTACTATCTCCTCTTTAGTGATATGAAACAGGTCCTGGTACTGACGGTTTATGAAGATGTATTTACCCTGAAGGTTTTTAAGATAGATAACAGACGTGGTATTATCTAGAATAGATTGCATCTGTTCTTTGCTCAGCCTCAACGCTTCCTCTATACGCCTGTGCTCAGTAACGTCTTCCTTAACCGCAATATAATTGGTAATGACACCTTCTTTGTCTTTGACAGGCGAAATAGATGCACACTCCCAGAAGAGTTCACCGTTCTTTTTCTTATTACAAAATTCACCGCTCCATTCACTGCCAGACGAAATTGTCTTCCATAAACGGTTGAATTCTTCAGGTGGAGTTTTATCTGTTTTTAATATGCGTGGATTCAGGCCCATGGCTTCTTCAGAGGTGTAACCTGTCATTTGTGTGAATCCGGGGTTGACATATTCTATATTGCCTTTAACATCTGTGATCACAACTGCATTAGAACTTTGTTCTACTGCATGTGTAAACTTGTGTATCTTCTGCTCAGACTCCTTCAGTACACTCTCTGTATGCCTGTGCTTGATGATGAGCTTTTTCAGTAAACCGTTCAACCCCTTCCTCTGTTCCCGGGCAAGTGCCTCTCTTTTCTGTTCGGCCTTATGCCTGAACAGGGCGATCTCGATCACCCTTCGCAACTCTTCCCCTTTAAAAGGCTTGACAATATATCCGAGCGGTTCTACATTTTTTGCCCTTTCAAATGTTGCCTTATCTCCGTTGGCAGTAAGGAATACCACTGGAATATCGAACCGGGAGCGTATTATCTCTGCAGTCTCTATCCCATCCATCCTCTCCTGCAGCACGATATCCATCAACACAAGACCCGGTATTTCATTTTCTATCTTCTCAATTGCCTGCTCCCCGGAGGGCACAATGGATGTCACCGTATGCCCCATCTTCTCCAGATGCCTCTGCAGGTCCCTTGCAACAATTATCTCATCCTCAACAATTAACGTTTTTACTTTTTCCATAACATGTGACCTTTTAATATTTACTATCTTATTTAAGCTTGCTCCCCGGACAAAAGGCGCCGAGGACATTAACAAAATACCTCACATAAATACCAGGCATAATTAATACCTGTTTTCTACCCGTTCATATTTTGGCGCATCAGACATGCCAATCCACTTCACATTCCAAATATATTTCCAATAACAGGTGTAAGTGCTTATTGTCAAATATGATAAAAAACTGACTATGTATCCATCAGGCTACTATATGTTGAGAAAAACTGCGTAATTATGGGTAATATTACCCATTTTGACTCAAAAGAGATTGTATTTTTAGTATGAAATATACATGGCTTCGCTATATAATTCCTACACAAGCTATTATCTGGGTGAAGTACCGGAGATAATGTCAGAAGAGTTCGGGTAAAGGCATTTGCCGACTATAAAAGAGTTATCAGTTTGCCACATAATCATATTAAACATAACTGAAATGTTATATGTTTTCTCCTGTTACGTGAAATAACGTTGCCATATCAAAACCATGAAAAGGGCTCCCTTATTTTCTAAGATTAAGAAATTCAGAAAAAAGATCACGTCAATCCTTATCTCAACCCTTGTCTTCATCATCGTAATTACAATTTATAATCTTGAAGACCGCGATACGTTTAAGGCACTGAGAATTTTCAAGGCAATTGAACAGAAATCCATGGATG
>CAYTGO010000057.1:9759-19993 GCA_964437425.1 uncultured Candidatus Scalindua sp. | reverse complement strand
AAAAGGCGAAGAAAGAAACGTTCCGAATACCATCAGGAACAACGATGAAGGAGATTGAGAAGAAGGTTATCCTTGATGCGCTTCAAACGACTAGTGGCAGCAAGTCTAAAGCGGCAAAGATACTCGGTATTTCTACAAGGAAAATTGAATATAAAATTAAAGAATGGTCAGAGGATGTCTAATGTTGATAAGAATTGAATACTACCCTATAATCATGCATGGCGGCTGTAATAGATTGTGTATTGAATTGGAGGATTTGATTTAAGTGAGTGCTAAAAAAATAAATATATTAATAGTTGATGACAACATTGATCATCAAATTTTAATGCAAGAAGCTTTGTCAAAATTAATTGATGATACGAATGTCGTGTTTGCCGGTACAGGAGAGGAATGTTTTCTTGAATTGCTAAAAGAGAATTTTGATGCGATTATTATTGACTTCAATCTTTCTGATATGAATGGATTAGAGGTGTTGAAAAGAATGAATAGTGATGAGTACCACATTCCAGCAATAATGGTAACTGCATTCGGTGACGAAAATATTGCAGTAGATGCAATGAAACTTGGCGCCTTTGATTATATTGTCAAATCTGATGGATATTTGAATAGATTGTCCTCAATTATATTAAGAATGATGCAGGAACCAAAGTTAAAGAAGGAAAAGGAGAAGGTTGAAAGTGACTTAAGGGCATCTGAATTGAAATATAAGATATTGATTGATAATATGATAGATGTCGTTTTTACGGCTGATAAAGAGCTAAATATAATTTCGATTAATCTTGCCGGGCAGAGGGTCTTTGAATATTCATGTGAAGAGATTAAGGGCTTGAACTTTTATGATTTGATCTTCGACGCAGATAAAGAGAAAATTATCGACTGTATAAATGGCTCTTTTGCCGGTAATAGAGAGTTTTTAGAAGGATTTGAGTTTAGAATTAAAACTGGCAATGGAAGAACAAAGGATGTCCAGTTAAATGCGAAAGTGGACTATGATAATAAAGGTAATGTGACTGGCTTTGAAGGTGTCGTAAGGGATATTACAGGAAGAAAGGAATTTGAGCAGAAGTTGTTTCAAATAGACAAATTAAATGCATTGGGATTACAGTCAAGCGGAGTAGCTCATGAATTTAATAATATTCTGGGGATAATACTTGGATATCTGGAAATCGTTAAGGGGGATATTGATGGTGTCAGTGAATCGGTTTCAGATGCACTAAAAATAATAGAAAAGGCAGCGCGAGATGGATCAGTCATCGTTGATAAGATTCAGCAATTCTCCAGAATTAAGAAAGAACACGAAAACAAGGAGGAGCTTGTTGATCTGATTGATGTGGTTAATGATGCGTTGGAATTTACTATGCCGAGATGGAAGACTGAAGCTCAATCAAAAGGGGTTGAATATGAAATTCTTAAAAACAACTTTGCCTCTTCAATGTATCGTATCAGATGCAATCCTTCTGAATTGCGTGAGGTAGTCATAAACATTATCAATAATAGTATTGATGCTATGCCAAATGGTGGAAAAATCGAGGTTTCTATAAAAGCTGATGAGGTTAACGTGAGCATAGTAGTTTCAGATAATGGAATTGGAATTGAAGATGATATTATAGACAAAATATTCGATCCATTTTTTTCTACAAAAGGCGTGAAAAGATCAGGATTGGGCATGAGTCTGTCATATAGTATTATGGCCAGACATGATGGTGAGATTCTGGTAGATAGTTGTGTTGGTAGAGGAACTACTATGCAAGTAAAAATGCCACTGTTTGATGAAGAAGAGGAACAATGTGATGACAAAGGGATCGGTGTTATCGAGACTCATAGTGCTGATATACTTATAATTGAAGATGAAGATGTGATATTAGATATGATGAAGATTCTCCTTGAATCAAGAGGACATAATGTATTTGTATCTCAGGATTCAAGTGTTGGAATTGAGATGTATGAGAATAATATGTATGATATCGTTTTGTGTGATCTTGCAATGCCGAAATTGAATGGCTGGCAAGTGGCCCAATTTATTAAAGAATATGATGCTGTAAGGAAAAGGACGAAAACACCAGTTGTTCTGATTACAGGTTATGAGTTAGATGCTGACAATATAGATTATAAGAAAGAAGGAGTAGATTTTATTCTAAATAAACCAATAGAATTTGATAAATTATATCAAATAATCAGTAATTACTCAGCTGCAGGGCGTTAAAAATTGAAAGAGTAAGGAAATGTTACGCCAAGTACCACAAAATATACTTCCAAATTTCCCCTAATTCCTATAACACCGTTCGTGTATCCAATAGTCATTCTTACCTTAGGCCGGTTAATTCCTTCCTGTATCCTGAAAAAATCTTAGTAGAATTCCCTACCTTATTTGTGGCAATGCCGTAAGTGCACATAATAATATGGCTTAGGGCATGTGTGTTGTGTGGGCAGATATGACACATCAGTGGTACCGCTTTTGCTATATAATATGCCGACAGCTATCAGCTGATGTAAATAAGAAAGGCTATTCTCTATACAAAGGGCTGATCATTCAATTATTAGCTAAAATATTATGACTATTGGAAATTTTAACAACTCACCAAATATCACAGAAACATTTATTAAAGGGATGGCTAAGAGTGATAATCCTACCTTCATGGCACTTAATAGCAAGCCAGCAAAATTGCCATTTGGTAAGGTTCTCAATCAAGAGTTAAGCGGGGCAAGTAGTTTTCATGCTCTAAGACGCCAAGAGAGGCACTTTATGCCTTTAAATAACTCAAAAATAAATCAATATCCCGAGTTAATGTTTACAAATAACAGTGTAAACAAGCCATCAAAGTCTTCATTACTTGAACAATATAAGACTTATAAAGAGGATCAGCTTATGTCCAACCCGGGTGGTGACAATTTCTTCCTAAGTAAGGCCGGTAAAGTAATTGATAATAACTATGATCATTCTAAAATTACAAAGAGAGTGGGTAAGGATTTATCAGATGCTGGCAATAACCTTTTAAATGCAGTCAAGGATTTGGGCATCGGCGCAAAGATTAAGTATGTTGATAAACACGGCAATATTCAAGATGGTAGAAAAGTTGGGCTTGTAGGTACAGTTGCAAATTTCTTTAAAGATACCGTAAGTGGTTTGTCATTTGGGCTGTATAGCCCGAAGGGGGAGATAAAACCTCAAGGCGGGGTGGCCAGAGTTAAGCACCTGTTCAAGAAGATTTTTAAGGATGCATTGGTTGGAGATATTGTAAAGGGCGTTCCAAAAAGTGCGATACATGTTGGTGAAGATATTATGTTTGCAGGCTTAAATGCAATTGAGGCGGTACCAGATGCTACAATAGGAAACTTTAAAGCCGGTAGAAAGGTTACAACTGCAATTTTTGATAATACTCAAGTTGCCATGGATTTTGTCACTGATGCCATTCCTGGTGGTGATGCATCTGCGAGGACACGTTCATTTAGTTTGGCAAAGGGACTCAAGGGGTTGCCAATTCTAAATAATCTAACAACACCAAAAGAAAAGCAAGACGAGGCCGAATGGCAATATGTTAGAAATACAAAATTTAGAAAGGTTCTTGAAACAATTCCGTCTATGATGCCTTTTAGAATATAATGGATGCATGGGTAGCTTAATCTACGCGAGGCTTCCAATGGAATTTGTCATTGTGATTACACTATAGGATAAACTCAGCAAGAATAATATGGGAAATTAGGGGTTTGTGTGAGGATTTTGCTTTGTTGTTAAAGAGTATTTTCCAAGCATGAATTCAATTGCTGAGTTTATCCTGAAGTTATTCACTTAATTAGTATACTTAATTCTGTACGAAACTCGCCTCATTTATCTGACAGGTAATTTTCTTTTCGCCTTAGTCCACTTAGCAATTTTAGTTGTTAAGGTTTTTTCTTGAAACGGTTTGATAATATAGTCTTCGGCGCCAGAACTGACTGCTCTCAGCACATCTCTTTTAGTATTTCTTCCCGAACAGACAATTATGGGGATATTCAATCTCATCTTCTTTTTTATCTCATGGCATAACGTAAACCCACACATACCTGGCAAATTGACGTCTAACAGTATAGCATCAATTCGCTTTATTTCGCTTCCCGCTTTACCTACTTTACGTAGAATGCTTAGGGCTTCAATACCATTTCCAGCGTCAATTATATTGTAATCGTCATGGAGTATTTCTGTGATAATTTGTGTGGTGTCATAGTCATCTTCGATCAAGAAGACATATGGTAAGTGGTTTTCGCGTAGAGTTTGTAGTTTTACATTCAGGGAGGCATTAGTTGCTTTTAGTTGAGATACTTCATTTCTTAAGACATTTATCAATGTTCTGTCTTTATCACCGCCGGAATCTATGATATTCGCGTCAGCTTCTTTGATGATTTCAATTTCACCTTGAAGTGGATTATGGCCGTCCATCAGTCTTGTAGGAGTGAGAGAATGTTTTCAGGGATTCTGTTCAATGGAACAATTTTATCTGCAGCGCCCAATTTAATAGCCTCTTTTGGCATACCAAAAACAACACAACTATCTTCATCCTGGGCAATAGTTTTTGCTCCTGCATCTTTCATGTTTAATAGCCCGGTTGCTCCATCAGATCCCATTCCAGTCATAATTACTCCAATAGCATTAGGCCCGGCATATTTTGAGGCGGAATCAAATAATACGTCTACCGCAGGTCTTTGATGGTGTATGGGTGCCTCCTGATTAGTTTCAATTCGGTACATTGCACCATTTCTTCTTACACTCATATGATAATTCCCAGGTGCTATTATTGCCTGGCCTGGAATAAGGCTGTCGCCGTTCTTGCCCTCTTTTACCGTGATAGAGCATAGCGAATTCAATCTTTCAGCGAAAGCTTTAGTGAACATTTCAGGCATGTGTTGTACTACCGCAATGGCAGGAGAATCAGGAGGCATTTTTACCAATACATCCTTCAACGCTTCCGTTCCACCGGTTGAAGCACCAATGAATATAACTTTATTGGTACCTTTGAACACTGTATAATTTTTCCCATCATGCTGTTTGCCGGAAAGTGACTTGGTATGGGCTGATTGTGAATGATTACCATTACCATTGGCTCCTGCAGTGTTTTTTTGCCTGAGTCTTACTTTTGCTTTTGATGCATGTTTTATCTTGGTATGTAGCTCCTCTATTACATGCTCGACATCACTTCCCAGCCGGCTTGTTGGTTTTGCTACAAAGTCTATAGCTCCAACTTCCAACGCCTTTAATGTTGCATCACAGCCCTCCTGGGTAAGTGAGCTAACCATTATTGTAGGTATCGGATAGTGCGTCATCAATTTGTTAAGAAATGTGATTCCGTCCATTCGTGGCATTTCAACGTCTAGTGTGATCACATCCGGCTTATATTGAAGGATTTTGTTCCTGGCTATAAATGGATCCGGCGCCGTACCAATTACTTCGATGTCTTTATATTTGCTTAAAGCACTTGATAATATCTTTCTGATAACAGCAGAATCATCAACTATTAATACTTTTATTTTATTATTCATTTTAGTTTGCATCTCCTGTAGTCATAATCTCAGATTTATACAGATTCCAGCTCCGTTTTAGATAAATCAACTTCTGATTTAATTGTATTTCTACCGCTTTCTTTCGCAAGATAAAGAGCCTTATCAGCTCTGTCGATCAACTTTTTAGGTGTATCTGAATGCTTGCTGAATGCTATTCCAATACTTGCAGATGTTGGTATTGTTTCGTCATTAATAGTAAAGTGCATTGACTCAATTGCAATACGTACTCTTTCGCATACGTCCATAATGTAATGGCTATCAATCCTGTCGATCATTACTGAAAATTCTTCTCCTCCATATCTTGCGACAAAGTCATTTAACCTGAAAGTTTCTTTGATTGTTCTCGCGACCATCTTTAATATTTCATCACCTACCGTGTGACCGTATTCATCATTTACTTTTTTGAAGTAATCTATATCAACCATGACAAGTGTAAATGGGCGTCTCTTCTTTAATTTCTTATTAAAGGAATCACTTATTTTCTTATCAAAGGCCTTTCTATTGTAAATTTGAGTTAAACCGTCTATCATAACTTCTTCCTTCGCTGATGCGAGCTCAACTTTCATTGATTTTACTTTATGTGTAAGCGAGTCAATAATTATGGCATCTTTCTCTTGCTTTTTAGCTATAACATTTCGCATTGAGGACGTTTCCTGAGTTATTTTCTTTCTGATATCTTTTATTTCGTCCAACTCAATAGCTTTCTCGATATGAGTCATACTGTCTTTAATCTGACCTGAAAAGTTGGTGTTGTCTTCCGTTATAGAACCAAAGTCCTCAGCTAATTCATTTAGCATTGCTCTTAATTCATTAAATTTAGTATTAACCAGGCTTTTTGTAGTTTCAAAGTACTTAGGGATTATTTCATTGATATTCTCTTCTACAGTAAGTAAATCCTGTAGCGAAGAAGATGTCTTAATCATGGAAACTTGCTCACTTGCAAAATTATCAAGTGAGTCTTGCTTTGGAGAAATATTGTTATCTGAATGTTCGTTAATTATTTGCAGAATTTCACAAATAATTTCTTTTGACTTGTTAAGAACCTGATCATTGTTTAATGATTGATTTTTCTGAGTGTTTTCAGCCGATTGTACTTCACGTATGTTTGCTCTGGATGGGCTTCTAAATGATGTACCTGACTGATCCGTTTGTTTTCGTCTAAGAGAAAGAAAACAAATAAATGAAAAACCGGCGATGATTATTATGCTATTAGAAATTATGAAATAAGGTGAACTCTTTATTGATGGAGTTAGTATGTTTTGTACCTCAGGTTCTAGCTGTTGAAGTGGAGTTACTTGTTGCTTTTCTGCCTCCAAACTGTCGATTATGCTATCACTTCCGCTTATATAGTGATTCCTCATTCGCTCTAGAGCCATTCTATCTTTATTAATCCATATTTCATTATCAGGCGTTTCATAGGTGAATAAATTATCAGTTTTATCAGCCTGTGCTCCAGTTGTAGAACCATAAAATATATACATGGCATTACTCAAGAGCGTAATTATGAATATTATACTTACTATTATATATTTCATTTTCTTACTATAGAAACAGTCTCATCATTCCATTTAAGAGCTATCTCTTTTGCTCTGTAATATAAATTCTAAATTAGAAGCTTGCTATCTCTGATAAATAGCAGGCTGTACATATCTAAAATCGTTGTCATTTTTAGACAGTGTCTCAGAATGTCCAATGAATAGATGGCCGTTTTTCGGTAAACAATTATAGAACTTTTTGACAAGCGTGTGTTGTGTTTCCGGATCAAAATAGATCATAACATTTCTACAAAAGATAAAATCAAATGGGTGTTTAAAAGGAAACTTTTCTGTCATAAGGTTGAACCTTCTGAATGTTATAATGTTTTTCAGATGATCCTTAGCCCTGTAATATTTTGTTTTATCAATAAGTACATTGGAAAAATGTTCCGACTTTACTGCGGGTGGAACAGGATCTAATAGATCTGTTTTATAGGTGCCGCTGATAGCTTTTTCTAATATTCTTGTGGAGATGTCTGTAGCCAGGATCTTTACATCCCATCCATTGTTAGGCTTTACATGGTTAAATACGGTCATTGCAAGGGTATAAGGCTCTTCTCCTGATGAGGAAGCCGCACACCAGATACGAAGCTTTTTGTTATTGCTTTTTACTTTACTTGAGATTAGATCTGGTAAGAGATTGTCATTCAGATAATCAAAGTGCTTCTTTTCTCTAAAGAAATCCGTTTTGTTAGTAGAAATATTATCAAGGAGATGGATTAGCTCCTTACCTGTCTTGTCGACCTTAGTAACATGCTTGTAATACTCACGAAATGAATTTATTCCGGTTGCAGTCAAACGTTTAGTTAGCCTCGCTTTAACCAATTCCTTCTTAGATATAGTCAGGCTTATTCCACATGAGTCATAAATCAGATTTCTAAACAGCTCAAACTCTTCGTTAGATAAAACAAATTGCATTATTTTCTCCGGCAAAAATTAAGTTTCTTTATTAATCACTTCGTTCAGTGTTGACAATATTCTGTCATTCTCAAAAGGTTTTACGATGTAGGAAGCAGCTCCAGCCTTTATTGCCTGCCACAACATCTCTTTTTGATCAATTCCTGATAACATTACGATCTTTGCATTTGGATCAAATGCTATAATGTCCTTTGTCGCTTGAATACCATCTGCCTCAGGCATTGTTATATCCATAGTAACGATATCAGGTTTTAGCTCTTTATACTTTACCAGTGCATCTATGCCGTTAACAGCTTCTCCTACAATTTCGAAATCGGCTTTTGATAAAACCTTTTTTATCAGCAATCTGACAACACTCGCATCATCGACTATTAATACTCTTTTCATGGTTCTCTCCTGTTACTAGCCTTACAACAACACCTTACCTGGAAAATTTGATATTTCTGGTTTTTTGATTCTGTTTTGTCGCTATTACTTTCAAGAATTTATATTAGTAGCTTTCTCATATTCATTTAATGAATCTTCTAATGTATTTAAATCTGGGAGCAGGAAAAAATAACAATCTATCTCGGTGTCACTCAGTTTGAACTTAGTCTCGGTCAGAAGTATTTTGTCATTATCGACACTCTCTTCAAAAATTAGCTGGGCAAATATAGAACCAGCAAAATCACATAAAACCTGTGGAGGAGTGGGCAGAAGCATTGAGCCCAGACCAGCGGCAAATGAATTACCAATGGCACTTGCAAGAATATTTCCAATCTCCTGTACTGTACCTTCAGTAAGTTCATCAAACTCTTTTGCCGTGCCTGGTTCTTCCTGTAAATAGAAATCTTGTAATGTCAGTGCGCCATCCAGTGGTATCATGAACATTAGTTTTCCATTAAGGGAGCCTTCAAGCCGCAGTATCGATGCTACCATTTCGCGGAAATCATTATTCATTTCCTCGGTGATTTCACTGATATCCACAATCTCAGTTTTGACTAATTCTATTAATGCAGCATGCTTAATCGTCTTGGAAAAAGAACGAGATGCATTGTCCATACTGATCTTAACAATAATATCTAATACCTTAAGATGCTCTTTAGATATTTGCATGTTTTACAATCCTTTCATAAGATTTACAATTTGTGATTGTGAAGTTAGTGAGAATGATCTCAATCATAAATGTAATTAGTATTTCGCTGACTGCTCTCCAAAAATACGACTCTGAACAATACCTGTTTCTGTATCAAGTGTAATCTGGTGCCCTTTTGTACCTCCTACCCGGGAGGCAACAATTTTAATACCATATTTTGCGAGGATTTTTTGTGTTTCTGAGATATTTGATTTTCCAATATCAAATATCTCACTACTAACACTGAACATTTTGGCACCACCAAATATCTTGGCAGTAAGTACACTTTTTTTTGCTTTAGCCTTGTTCACCATTAAGTCAAGTAGTAGAGGGATTCCAGTATCCGCATATTTAGCCGGTTTTCCTTCTCTGTTATTACAGTTAGGTAGCATCAAGTGCAGCATCCCGCCTATTTTCTGTATGTTATCATATAAAACAACACCAACACAGGATCCAAGACTGGTTTTTATTACTTTTGGAGATTGGGCAACCTTCAGATCCCCGACGCCTACAGTAACAATATTTCCAGTATTTGTTAGTAACATAGTATGTTATACATATCAGATTAGTCGTGACTAACCTGTTATTTGATTAAATTAAATATATAGTTATTAAATTTACTGTGAGCTCTAACGTTTGTAGTGTGAATGCTGAAGTGTTATGTGACAGCAGTTATATTTATCGTAGTCCTGATTTATATATCAGAATTCAAATTTAATAAGTTTCACACTACGATACCAGCATCATTAATTTTTGATTTAAGAGCTGCATTCTCAGTCTTAAGTTGATCTATTTCACCTTGTAATGTGCTTATATTCTTTTCTTCTTCTGATGGGCTGCTTTGAGGAACTTGATTCGGTTGGACGCCAACAACAAAGTGCCCTTTGTCATAAGAAAACTTAGTCATTATCCACGAAAACTGTGCCTGTGAATCTATTGATAGATCAGATTCGTCACCATGTGGCGAGGCTATCGACAAGTTCTTCCCTGCAATAACCCATGGTGTCAGAAGATGGAGATCTCCCATCGAGGATTCTAGTTTTACTTTAGCACCGCCTGCTATCATATTAACAATTTCTCCCATTCCATCTTTTACATCTTCATCAACCTCTGACATTTCCATGCCTAGCATTGA
>CAYTGO010000057.1:6509-9659 GCA_964437425.1 uncultured Candidatus Scalindua sp. | reverse complement strand
CCCTTTACATTCTTAAACCGGTCTCCCAGGCTCTTGATAACCACCTGCTGCTGTCCTAGAAGTTCGTCAACCAGAACTCCATATTTTCCTTCAGCACCCTCTACAACTACAACAATTGATTCCCATGGAATTGTCTTCGTTGTGTTAATATTGTAGAGTTTATGCAGGCGAACCAGTGACAACAGATTACCTCTGATGTTGACTACCTCGCCCTGATTTTTAACTGTGCTGATCTCTTCTTCCTTAGGCTGCAGTGATTCCTCTATGGAAACAGTTGGAATTATGTATTTTGTATCACCAACATTAACGACTATGCCGTCTATTATTGCAAGTGTCAGTGGCAGTTTAATAGTAAACGTGGAACCCACACCTTCCTGTGATGTTACATCAACCTTGCCACGAAGCTTCTCAATATTCTTCTTTACCACATCCATTCCCACACCACGTCCGGAAATATTAGTAACCTTGTCAGCAGTTGATAAGCCAGGTGCAAAAATCAAATTGTATATCTGGTTATCAGTCATAGATGCCTGGTTACTTACGAGTCCTTTATCAATAGCCTTCTTTAGGATTCTATCTTTTTGTAATCCCTTGCCGTCATCCTTTATTTCTATAATGATGCTTCCGCCTCTATGAAAAGCGCTTAATGATACCGTGCCTTCTTTTGGTTTACCTTTAGTAACTCTATCCTCTTCTGATTCTATACCATGGTCTACTGAATTTCTGAGAATATGTACTAGTGGATCAGCGATTTCCTCGATAACGTTCTTATCTAGTTCCGTCTCCTCTCCCGAGATGTTAAATTTGACTTTTTTGGCTGAACGTTGAGATACATCTCTTACCAGTCTTGACATTTTCTGGAACGTCTGCTTCAATGTAACCATCCTCATTGACATGACCTGGTCCTGAATATCCTTAGTAATCTTGGTTAGCTGTGAGAGGTTTTTGCTGGTACCATTATTGTTTACAGACTTCATTTCTCCAACAATAAGAGTGTTCGCAATCACAAGTTCTCCTACTAAATCAAACAGATTATCAAGTTTGCCGGTATCTACTTTGACAGTTCGTGACTGTACTTTGACACTTCGTTGAGCCTGTTGTGACTCTAATGCAGTATCTATGTTTTCGGCCGTTGTAGCACCACTCTCTATGAGTCTTTCGCCTACTTTTTTGCCTTGTTGTTTGAGTGCACTATCAAGCTGTGGTTCTGTGATTACACCTGTCTCAGCCAAAATTTCACCTATTGGCTTCTGTTCAGTAAGGGCCTTTTCTATTTTATCAGGGGTTGTTACTCCATCTTCAACCAGTATCTCACCGATTTTCTTGTTTCCGTCCTCAAGTGCCTTGTCTAATTGTTCCTGAGTAATTGTTCCTTCATCAAGAAGGATTTCTCCCAGAAATCCTTCCTCTGATGGATCAGCGCCATACTTTTCCTTATCCCAGAAGTCATCAGTCTGTTCTTGATTGACACTTGCTTGTGGCTCAGGAACAGTCACATTTGGAGTTGCCTCTCCGTTTAGTATTGCTGTTATTTTGTCTACGTAAGGTTGTATTGTTATAGGCTGCTCATTGCCATCAGTGGTTTTTCCAAGTTCTTTGTCTACCCTGATAGAAAGATTATCCCGAAGTTTTCTCAGTGCGTCTATTGCACTTAAAGAAATATCTATTATCTCCTGTGTAATAGATATTTCACCTTTTCGTGCTTTGTCTAGAAGTGCTTCCAGCTCATGGCTGAGACCCTGCATATCAGTTAGACCAAGAAATCCAGCACTTCCCTTGATACTGTGAATGCTTCTGAAAATAGCATTGATTACTTCATAATCAGTAGCATCTTCATCGATACTTAGGATATTGCTTTCTGCATCTTCCAGATGATCAAGTACCTCTGACAAAAATTCCAGGAATATTTCTGAATCTTCCTTAATGTCTAATGTAAGCTCGTTATTATCAGCCATCATCTCACTCATTTTAATCACATCCTTTCGTTCTGTCAGATTTTGAAGTTAGTTGCACAATTAGATTTATTATTAATTTAAAACAAAGTTGCCTGTTTCTCTTTGACCTTGAATTTATCTATTTTTTGTAAAAGTCTATCTTTGTTAAAAGGCCTTACAAGGAAATCTCTCGCACCTGACTGTAAAGACTTGATAACATCATCTTGTGTGGGTTTGTCAGAAACCATTACTAATGGTATTCCCCTGGTATAAGGTGTTTTCTTGATATTCTTGCAGATTTCAATTCCATTCTGTACCGGCAAGTTTAATTTCAGAAGAATTAAGTGTATCTTCTCTTTTTGTAGTATAGTAAATGTTTCTTTTGCATTACGTGATACGATAACTCTAAATGGAGTATTAGTTAGATATTTTCTTACTGTCCTGATATTTGAGAGAGAGTCATCTGTAACAAGAACATTTGTGGTTTTCTCATGAATCACTTCTCCAAAAAATTCTTCCACAGATTCAATGGGAAAAAACATATTATATTGTCCCGTATCAAATCCTTTGATAAGCAGAAGGGAAGAAAGATTCAGGTATTCACTAGAATATATATCTTGTAAGACCTCTTTTGCATTGTCCTTATTTAAGGTAGTGCATGAAGAAAGCTTAACATGTACAGGTTTGGATAATTTGTTTCTAAGTACGGTATCAATCATTCCTGAAAACTGTCCGCTGAACTCAGTAACACCGTCAGTACAGTCTGCATCAAGATCCTCTTTTTCAATTTTTCCTTTTATTGCTTCATCTTCTTCACCAAGGAGAATACTGCCAATCTTAATTGCATCCTTTAGCTGTAGCACTGTGCATATATTGCCATGATAAGACTCCTCAAGTTCAGAGTTAATTAAGAAGTAATTACCATCATTATTCTCTATGAATTCACCTAGTGTAGCAATGTCAACTTCAGGTTTTGATATACCAAAGTTTCTGCCTAGCAGACTGGTGCAGTCTGCATTTAGTTTAATTACTGTATTGTCCAACAGTTCTCTGAACTTTGGTGGACAAATATTTGATTCTAGGGTTGTTTCTGTCATTATTTTCGAAGTTGTTTTTTTAGTTTGTTATAAAAAATAGAACAAGATTAATCATTCTTTTTGACTACAAGTCCAATGTTAAAGGTTTCTCCTTCTGAAGAGAAAGGTGTCATCATCCA
>CAYTGO010000057.1:0-6409 GCA_964437425.1 uncultured Candidatus Scalindua sp. | reverse complement strand
TATTCCGGAGTGTTCACCGGTAAAACTAACGAGTGAAATCACATCTGTTGATATCATATCTTCCTTTTGGTAGAATGAGCCGTCACACTTAATCTCCATTGGAATCATTGTTTCAAATACGTCATTAGTACAACTGATAATATCTTCAACAATATTATCGTATGTAGTTGCTGTCATTGTTTTTCTCCTATAAGTTATTGAAGGACTAGTTTACCATGAGATAGGAACCGAGAGTGTCGCGCAGCTGATCTTTAGTAAATGGTTTTGTGAGATAACCGTCAGCACCATTTTCTTTTGCTTCACTCACTTTGGCATCAGATCCCTCTGTTGTTACCATTACGACAGGTATCCTTTTAGCGAGGTTTAATGATCTTAATGTCTTGACAAATTCTATGCCGGACATATTTGGCATATTCCAATCAAGCAAGATTAAGTCTAAATCACCATTAGCATTTACTTTGTCTAACGCTTGATTTCCGTCTCCAGCTTCGACGAACTCATCAACAACCAGACCGGTTTCTTTGATATTTCTCTGTATTATTTTTCTCATTACTGCTGAATCATCAACTAACAGAACTTTTGTCATTTAGCTAATCCTTCCTTTCTTTAATAAAAAATTACATATTCAGAATAATACGATAGCACTGCGTTTTTAAGCATTGGGATCTAGCTCTTTACAGTATTCTAAATAGGCATTATTCAATTTCTTGTTGAACGAAGTATTAATACATGTTCGCTGTGAATAAAGTTTTTATAATTAATCCTTAAAATTAATAGTATATAATCGTCTTTATCTTTATCGGATAAAGTTGAATAAACATTAGTTATAAATAATATAAATAACGCTCATTAGCCTGCGACAATCTAGTGTCTAGATGTTGATACCAGATCTATTAATTCTGTACGTTAGCCCAATAATTGCAAAATTGTTGCCATTAAGTTAATAATAAAAAATCACCTTATTTAATTTTAATGTTTGGTTTTACTAATTTGTGGTAGTATGGTTGTAGCAAGCGTTTAGGAAAAATTTTCCATGTTTGTTTTAGTTGTTATTTTTTTTGCTATTAAAAAAATACTCTTAGGGGGAGCTGTTCAGGTGGAAATAAATTCCTGTAAAGTTGATTATGTAGTCATAATGTCTATTATTTAAACGATCGACATTATGGCAAACCGTGAGTGTTTAATACGTAAAACGTTATGGTCATTGGAAGTATGGCAATAATCAATTTAGAACGATTATATACTCCTTTTTCCGTAATTTTATGTATTTTAGTTAGCATTATACTATAAACATCTTTTTTGCATAACTTACGGCATAACGATTGCTTGAAAATATAAATATTTTTATGCTAAAGCGAAGTGCTTGTTTGCCGATAATAATAAAGGATAAAGTATTTATTTAGCCTTTAAGTCGGTAATTACTTGCTGTAACTGTCGAGAAATTATCAACTTAAAGTCAATTTAATAGTCTATACTTAAGTAAAAATTTCTCATTAGATTTTATGGATTTCTTGCGCATTTATAGCAAGGAATAGTAAATTAACATGTTTCATGACAGATTGGAGGATTGAAAATGTCAGTAGATAAAACACCAGGTATTAATCACAATCTTATAGGTAGGATTTTGTCAAATCAAAATCTTGGAAAGTCAGATGATGCGAAGAAAACATCTTCTGGTTCTTCTAACGAAGCTAGCACATTAACTGGAGGGGATAAGGTAGAGATTTCTTCAGAGGCCAGACAGTTACATAAAACATTGTCTGGTTTAAAGTCAAAGATGAAGCAGATGCCTGATTCTAGGAAGGAGAAAATTGAGTTAGCTAAGGCCCGTACAGAAGCTGGTTACTACGATAAGGACGAGGTTATAAAAGAAATTGCCAGGTCAATAAAGGACTCTGGGATGCTGTAGTAGTCTGATTTAGGGCGTATGGTGGAATATGGATTTTTTAGATAATGCATTACCGGTAGCCGTTAATCAGAGTAAGAGGAAGAAATTCCTGGGGATTTTTTTCTCTTGTTGTAATGTGTATGGCAGAATCTACAACCACTCAGGAAAACAGTATGAGGGGAAATGTCCTCGATGTCTTCGGAGCCTGACAATAAAGGTTGGCAGTGGTGGGGTGAGTGATAGGTTCTTTGTTGCATCATGAATAATACAGTTTAAGCGGCTCAAACTGCTAAAACTGTTCAAGCCGCTTCTGTGCCTTGTGATATTTTCTCAGTTAACTCCTACACCATTCTTAAAACTGCTGTACTGCATGTCTGCTCCCACGATATATTTGTTAAACCAGTCACTCAGAAAGTCTGATACGTCGTGGGATAGGTTCCTTTTCCCTTGCCTCCAGACTTCTCTTCACGTAATTCATTGTTCACGTCGATTATTTTCCCGGTATGTTGTCCACTCTCTAACCTTAGCACTAAAATCACTTTTTCACTCCATAAAACATGAATAACTGGAAATGCATAATAAAACGACAAAATGCCTAGAGACTCAGCTCTATTTGTCCTTGGTAAATAAATATTTGTTAACATTTCTTCTTCTAAGCCAAAGTATTCTGCTATTACACTATATTAGTAAATAGGCACAAAATATGCGTAGATTAAAGGAAAAATATACTGAAAGGAGCGGAAATGATGTTATCGACTCGTATTATTGGATTATTTAGAAAGTATAATTGCTTAAAAATAGGATTAATTGCCTTTGTCATCTTTGCCTTTATTGCCCATAAATGCGATGCTGCAAAGAGTTACAAGATTGTTATTATGCCGTTCAGGGATTATACCCAAATGAGTATGGAGGAGATGGTGCCTGATGTACTAAGAGGTATATTTTTACAATCAGGGTATTTTGAACCTATAGATAGGGAAGTAACTTATGAAAAGGTTTCAACTGAGATACCGAGCGATATGGTAAAACTTGAGGATGTTACAAAAGGTGCTGACGGGGCCTGGTCTACAGATAAAGTAGATTTAATGGCACGCTTAGATACGAAAGTAATTAAGAAGTATGGCAGACAACTAAAGTCCGACTATGTCCTGAAAGGTAACGTATCTTTGATTGGAAGTACCATGAGAATAGATGCAGAACTGATTGGGGTTAAGGCAAAGAAAACGTTGGGTAGTATGGTCGTAGAGGGAAGCCCTGAAGGATTGTCTTCTGGTATCTTAAAGGAATTAGCTTACAAAGTAACTGATTTTTGCAGGAATCTTAATGCATACGATGATGCTCTAGGCATACTTAGCATGTACAATCAGGGTCAATACACCTTCGATGTATCTGAAAAGAAACTCAAAGAGATACTCTCTGTAACAAACGATGCAGTCGGCATACGTGCTTCATTGATGGTGCTTTATCTTTCAAAGCTCCGTAATGAAGAGAATGTGCAATTAGAAGATAAGGTAATTGATGAGGGCGTGAAGATGCTAATGCATTTAGATCAAAATTTTGATGAGAATGTTCTTGGAGTTTTTTCAACATCAGGAATTGATCCGTTTGATGAGATAGCCAAGATTCTGACTAAGCGAGGTGAGAGTGAAAGGGCTATCGAAGTGCATAGTAAGTCAATAAGTGTGTATCCTATGAATATTGCCGGACATTATAAGGAGCTGGGATTACTGTACTTAGGTAAAGGCTTAGAAGATAATGCGATAGATGCCTTTGAAAAATCTCTCAAAACACACAAAAGTAATTATGAGGTAAACAGTGCTCTCGTTTCAATATTTGAGAATAGAAACCAGCCGGATAAAGTTCGAAAACATCTTGGAGAGTGTCTCAGGTATGCTCGCAATATTGAGGAGATTAAGTCTGCTAAAGGGAAGCTGGATGCAATGAGCGAGTGATGTCATATTCAACATAAACTATAGACGTTGAGTAAGGGTTTAGTAATTTAGTAGTTAATATAAATGCATGTATTTTCTATGGCGCCGTGTACAACACAATAATAATGTATAAAAAACCAACATTATGTGTAAAATGTAGGCGCTGTCTATGATAATGGAATGTTATCATCTAATAATTATAGAAAATTGATTTTTATTGAGGGTTGAAATGAGTGACACAAAATCGATGAAAAATACGGAAAGCCAGGATGGCGTGAAGCCCGTAATATTAGTAGTGGACGATGAAGAGACAATCAGATTTTGTTTAAAAGAGGCATTAGAGGTTGAGGGGTACAAGGTACACACTGAGGACAACGGGGAAAATTCTTTGAGATCAATTAAGAAGATGATCCCTGACTTGGTGATACTGGATCTGAAGATGCCTGGTATGAGTGGATTGGATTTACTAAAAGAAATAAAATCTTATGATCAGAATATACTTGTAATTCTGTTGACCGGTCATGCATCTGTAGATTCAGCCGTAAATGCAATGAAGGACGGGGCTTTTGACTATCTTGAGAAGCCATTTAAGATGGATCTTATCAAGGTTGTGATAGAAAAAGCATTGAGTACTCAATCACTGATGAGAGAAGTGTCAAGGTTGAGGGCAAAAGCAGATAATGCTGGTGGTGTTAATATAGTTGCTGTCAGTCAGGAAATGAAAAAAGTTTTTGAGCATGTAAAGATAATTGCACAGAGCCCTTCAAGTACGGTATTGATACAGGGAGAGAGTGGGACAGGAAAAGAGTTGATAGCTAATTATGTTCATATGATGAGTGCGAGGAGTAAGTACCGGTTTATGGAAGTCAATTGTGCCGCCTTGACAGAAAATTTGCTTGAATCAGAACTGTTTGGCTACGAAAAGGGTTCTTTCACAGGGGCCTCTACGGCAGGAAAAGCCGGTTTGTTTGAGGCTACACAGAGAGGCACTATGTTTCTTGACGAGATTGGGGAGATGAGCTTGCCATTACAGGCAAAGCTATTGAGAGTACTTTAGGAAAAAAAGTTTAAAAGAGTTGGCGGGATAGATGATATCGATGTGGATGTTAGAATAGTTGCATCAACAAATCGTGATTTGGAAGAGGAGGTAAAGAAGGGGACATTCAGGAAAGATCTTTTTTATCGTCTAAGAGTTCTGCCGGTTTATTTGTGCGCATTGAGGGAGAGAAAGGACGATATCCTGCCACTGGTAAAACACTACACTCATAACTTTAATAAAGAGTTTAACAAGGATGTTAATGATATCCCACCAGAGATTGAAGGGATTTTGAAAAACTACGATTGGCCGGGAAACGTTAGAGAGTTGAAGAACGTAGTTGAAAGAGCGGTTCTACTTTCAACTAATTCAACACTTTCTGCAGAGCATCTGTTACTGGGTTCTGAGACAGGTACAAAAGAGGGTGGTCAAATTGATGATACAGATCAAACTATTGCGAATGTAGAGAAACATCATATATCAGAGGTACTTAAGGATACATCATGGCGAATGACTAAGGCCGCTAAACTACTGGGTATAAACCGTACCACCTTATACAACAAGATTAAGCACTATGATATTAAGCAACAGTAGGTTTTGAGTGCCTAAAGTAGGATTTATGACAATTGGTGTTATTTGTGTCTAATTAACAAGGAAAATTAACAAAGCGATTACTATGGAAAAAGATAATGATTCATGTCAAAAAAAACTGGGAATGATTTTAGTTGAGGATGGCAGTATCAAAGATACTGACGTCCAGAAAGCCCTCAGTTTACAAAAAGAGAACCCGGAGCATCAACTTCTGGGTGTAATACTGATGAAGATGAATTTAATTACGAAGGCAGATCTGTCTGATGCGTTGAATAAACAAATTGAGTCTTCTGGGTGTGAAGAGAAGTCTGGCGTTGATATTAGTGACGATGAAGGGATAAGAACGATTGTGGATAAATATAAGGAGACTGAGTATTTTGATGACCTGCACGAGTTAATGGGTATTGTTACTCATAAAGTACGAAATCCACTGGCAGGTATTTCTGCTGCTGTTGAAGTGCTAAGGGATAGGGTGGGAAATGATGATTCAAGTGAGAAATTCTTTGAGATGATTTTTAAGGAAGTTGATCGTCTGGAAAATATAGTGAAGGATCTTTTTAAGACATTTTCAAATAAATAGTAAAAAAGGGAAAGATATAAATTGAATAACAGGATTTTGTTGGTAGATGATGAAGAGACAATTAGATATGTCTTAAGAGAGGCCTTAGTCAGTGATGGTTATAGCGTGGACATAGCTGCAGATGCATTTCAGGCCCTTGATCATTTTAAACTGAAGCAGTATGACTTAGTCATAACAGACGTTAAGATGCATGGCATGGATGGGATTCAATTAATACGTGAGATAAAGAAAAGTGATTCTCGTATAAAGGTAATTATGATTACGGCATACGGCTCTCTTGAAACCGTCAAAGAAGCAGCGAAATTGGGTGTAGTTGATATGATTGGTAAGCCTTTCAAGATACGTGAGATAAAAGATGTCATTGTGAGACTGTTTAATGAAAA
>CAYTGO010000056.1:0-20852 GCA_964437425.1 uncultured Candidatus Scalindua sp. | reverse complement strand
TTTGCATACAATGTCCATTGAATGTTTGTCTGCCATATTTAGTATCTCCTAAAACGTATAAAGTGGTCTTTGGTTTAGTAATACGTTTCATCTTTCAGGTGATCCATGAAACTCTATTTGAAAGCTTGATGACGCATACTACATGAAATAGAGTATTTCGTCAAGAGGGACATAATACGGTATATACGCATTGACATTTGTGTTTATTCGTGGTACAAAATATAGAATTGTAACACGATAGGAAGGGTTGAATTATGGATGATTTAGTCAGGTTTGGGGTTTCAATGGACTCCAGGCTTCTCAAACAATTTGACAAGTATATAAACCAGAAAGGTTATGCAAACAGGTCAGAGGCCATCAGAGACCTGATAAGAAACAATCTGGTGGAGGAGGAATGGAAGGCTGGCACTGGAGAAACGGTTGGGACCATTACGATTATATACAATCATCACAAGCGTGAATTGACAGATACCCTGACAAACATTCAGCATAAATACCACGCTTCCATGATTTCCACTATGCACGTACATCTTGATTCCCATAATTGTCTGGAGGTTCTGGTTGTGAAAGGCAAGGCCAGGGAGATAAAGATAATTGCGGACAGGCTTATCGGTACAAAAGGCGTAATGCATGGAAAACTGACAACGACTACTCTGGGCAAAGACTTTCGTTGAATTTTTTTTGTATATAAGTGTGCTACTAATTTTAGAAATATGCTACCGGCAAGAATATACTGATCGGTATCAATGTTATTGAATTAAGGTATTGTTCCATTGCCCTGATTTTGAAAGGATTATAAAAGTTGAATGAAATAACTGTTATCACTATTACGGCCGCATCTATAGGCCTGATTCATACAATGCTCGGGCCTGACCACTATCTGCCATTTATTGTAATGGCGCGGGCAAGAAAATGGTCGCTGGCAAGAACAACGTTTATAACTGTCTTATGTGGAATAGGCCATGTGCTGAGTTCCGTTGTCTTAGGCATTATAGGTATCGCTCTCGGGGTCTCTTTAAACAAGTTAGGAGCAATAGAATCATTCCGTGGTGGAATTGCGGCATGGTTGCTTATAGCGTTTGGAGCAGGGTATTTTGTATGGGGAGTATTCACAGCACGAAAGAACCGGGCACACAAGCACTGGCATGCGCATGGTGATGTGAGCATGCCGATTCACAAACATAAACACAAACATAATACTAAAGAACAATTACATGTCCACAAGGGAGAAAAGGCAAAGAACCTCACTCCCTGGATACTCTTTACCATATTTGTATTCGGGCCTTGCGAACCCTTGATCCCGTTGCTGATCTATCCTGCGGCAAAGAGCAGTACTTTTGGTCTGGTGCTGGTAACAAGTGTTTTTGGTGTAGTGACGATTGCAACAATGCTGAGCATTGTCATACTTCTGTCTCTGGGAGCAAATCTTCTACCCATGGGACGACTGGAGCGATACACTCACGCCCTGGCAGGTGCTACCATTTGCCTCTGCGGAATAACCATTAGATTTCTTGGGTTGTAATTTGATAAGTAGCTTCCCATTTATCCTCTAACCAGTTATAGTGTTCACTCGGTTTGAAGTTATTCTTGTATGCCATTTTCTGGCACTCTTTAACATAATAACCAAGGCAATAGTATTTCAATCCAAGTGATCGTGTGTACTCTATCTCCTTCAAAATGCTGAAGGTTCCCAGCCCCAGGTGTGAAAATTTAGTGTCATAGATAAAGTAGACACTGCTCAGGCAATCTTCGCCTTTGTCCAGGAATCCCAGGCCAATCAACTCGCCATTAAGATAGTATTCTGACTGAAGGCTTGGGGTGGAGGGAGAGAAGAAGCCTGAGATGAATTCATCCAGATCGCATTCCTGTGAGAAACGCTGCTTTGAATGGTCCTGGTAAATCTCAAAGGCTCTTCCGCTGAATCTAAGCGGGCCGAAAACTACATCGATATTACTGTTCTTTTTCAGATTGCGCCTCTGGCTTTTAGACGGCTTAAATTCGTCAGATATAACCCGAAGGGGAACACACTCTCGGCAGTCGGGACAGGAAGGTTGGAAAAAATATACTCCGAATTTTCTCCATCCTTTTGCAAGCAAGAATGAAATGTCTGATTCGTTCAACTCGCTTGCAAGAAAGTATCTAATCTGCTTTTGTCTGTCCGGCAGATAAGGACAGGGAGAAAGCTCTCCTATATCCAGTTCTCTATGCAAAATCATAATTTATTTTGTCTAAAACAGCTTTATGAGAAATATGCCGATTATGACAACACTTATAACCAGCTTTATTATTACGCCGCCAAGAAAACCGACCAGTGTGCCCACGCCTGATTTAAACGCGCCTTTTAAATCCTTACCAAAAAATAATTCAAATGATACTGCACCAAAAAATGGGCCGAAAACCAGTCCGACAATTCCACCCATAAAAAAACCGGCAATACCGCCGATTACGGATCCGATCAAGCCCCATCTTGTTGCTCCATATTTTTTTGCCCCGATAACACCGCCAAGGTAATCAAGGACAAGAGAAACAATAGTTAAGATGGCCAGGATCAGGAGAAGAGACCATCCAATGGTTTCAAATCCATC
Source organism: uncultured Candidatus Scalindua sp. (assembly GCA_964437425.1). Taxonomy (GTDB): domain Bacteria; phylum Planctomycetota; class Brocadiia; order Brocadiales; family Scalinduaceae; genus Scalindua. Next base: position 18,267 of record CAYTGO010000056.1, on the reverse strand, counting down.
GCAAGCTGCGTATATGAAAACACCTGCCCATATCAAGGGAGTACTTGGAATAATAGGAAATATAATTCCGGCAAGCCCTCCAAGCATGACCAGTAACGAAATGATTAAGATAGTTATGTGGTATGCATCCATTATTAAACAACCTGAACAAGCTAGAACCAAACAGGGGATTAATAAATTACAATCCTCAAATAACAAAATACAAACAAATTACAAATTTCAATTTATGAAATGATAAACTACTTTGACTTTTCAAGGATAGAAGAGAATATTTTTGTTAGCTCAGTTGCTTCTTTAAAAAGCTTGCTTCCGCCTTCAGTATATTTTTCATCGTTTGTCTCAACTATTAGCCTTAACCAGTAAGCAGATTCTTTTGACTCTTTACGGCATATTTTTATTCTCATAATAAAATCTTTCTTACTTAACGCCTCATTCGCTTCAATGTAATTGGCACCAACAGATCCAGATGACCTTACTACTTGCTTTCCATGTTCTATGTTAGAAATAGTCTTAGAGAACCCCTTAATATAAAGAGAAACATTTTTAGCAAACTGGAATGTTAGCTCTTCTAAGTCATATTGTTTGGATATTTTGGATTTTAGTAATTGGAATTTGTTTGTTTTTTGTGTTTTATTATTTGGTGCTTACCCGCCAGAAAGACATGTCGGGCTGGTCAAACCATACTGAAAAATTCTATTAATAAATATTTCGCCAAAAATGGTCAAAAATTTCTCACTAAGGTTCTAGATCGGCATTAAGTCTCTGCCTGCCAGCTTTGCGCCTAGTCGCCATGATACTGTTGTCTGTCTCCGCTCTCGTTTTGTTAAATCCGTATAAAGTTCAAGAGCGTTACCGTTTGATTTAATATCCTCTCTTATTGCTTCAGCAGCAAACAGGCCAGAAGTCAATGCGCATGAAATCCCCTCACCAAAAGCGTTAAGAAATCCAGCCGCTTCACCTACAAGCAGAACGTTATTTTTGCCGAGGTAGAACTTTCCTTCAGGGCACATGTTATTTCCAATACATCCAGATTTCCTGACCATCTTTCCATGCTTAAGATTAAACTTGTTCTCCAGTAACTCTGTGTATTTCAGGAGATAAGGTTTTATCTTCTTTCCCTTCGCAGCCGCAGTACCGAAGACTTGCAAACCATCCTTAACACTGAACCATGCGTAAACTTCTCCGTATTGTGGTTCCAGAAAACCATGATAATACTCAGGATCCAGGTTTGAACTTCCCTCATAGTAATTCTGATATGCGGTAAACCATTTCAGACTCTTTTCAAATTCAGGATCAAGCTTTGCTCTGATTACCGACTTGCCGCCTTCCGCGCTTATCAGGTACTTACACTTGATATCTATCACTTCATCATTTAAATTATCGTGAACCTTCAGGAGGATATAATCACCACTCTCACTGAAGTCTGTCAGGAGGTGGCAATCTTTAATCTCTGCTCCGGATTTCTTGACAAGCCAGTAGTCATACTCAGAACGCCATATGTTTGGTACTCCGTGGCCATCTTTAATGAAAGGATAATCTTTGTAGTTATCGCTATCAGACCAGAACCTTACCCCCTTTAAAAGTTCAGGAGTAACGTATGCTGACTTTGGGATTTCTCCAAAATATTTTACGGTAATATCCAGAGATTTTTTGAAGATAATGCCGGAGCATATCTTGTACCTGGGGAGTCTCTTTTTCTCCAGTACCAGGACACTCAGCCCTTCATTTACCAGGCCCTTTGCGGCCGCTGCGCCTGAGGGGCCAGAGCCGGCTATTACAACGTCATATTCATTTTTCATCAGTTAGTTCTAATATGTTTTCGTGAGAAATAATCTTTGGTTAAACTTATCACTACACTGCTTAATGCAATAATAGCGATGAGGTTTGGTAATGCCATTAAGCCCAGTGTGATATCAGAAAAGTTCCAGACAAATTCCAACTGCACCATTGCACCTACAAAAAGAGCTACTACATAAACACAGCGGTATGGCATGATTGCTCTCCTGCCAAATAGATATTCTGCACAACGGTCTCCATAATACGACCAGCTTATGGCGGTAGATATGGCAAACAGTATCAGGCCTATTGCAACAATAACACCTCCAAAATATGGTATTCCTGCATTGAATGCATTTTTTGTCAAAACCGAGGAGTCTGCTTTGCCGGTCCACTCTCCCGTGATGATGATTACCAGCGCAGTCATGGTACAAATAATAAGTGTGTCTATTAATGGGCCCATCATTGCAACAAGGCCTTCACGTACGGGCTCTTTTGTCTTTGCAGCAGCATGTGCAATCGGAGCGCTTCCAAGTCCGGCTTCATTGGAGAACGCAGCCCTTCTAACTCCCCACGTTATTGCGTACAATACCGTAGCTCCGGCAAAGCCGCCTGTTGCAGCAGTTGGAGTAAATGCATGTTTGAAGATCAGGTAAAATGAATCTGCTATACTGCCGTAGTTCCAGAGGATAATAAAAAGCGCTCCCGCTACATATATTGAGGACATAACGGGTACGAGTCTGCTTGCAACCTTTCCAATCCTCTTGATACCGCCAATAATCACCATGCCGACGATTGCAGAGATTGCTACTCCAAGAATTGCCTTCAGAAAAAGCCTTTCAGGTATAACGGTAGATATTTTGCCATTACTTAATTTATTGATGCTGCCATCTCCATTTACAAAACCAAGATTCTTAATGAGTTTATCGTCATCTGGAGATACCAGCGTAAACTCACGCTTACCATCAGTTAAATCCGTAAACTCAATGCTGTTTCTATCTGTGGCTATTTCTGCCATGACGACATGGGACATATTTTTCGGATGATAATTTATGATATTTAAAAAACCACCAACCGTTTTAGTCCGGGAGATATCAATCCCTATTGTTTTTCCATTACTTGTCTTTATAATAAACTCTGTGTCATCTGTCTTGTGGGTTTCTTCTCCATTGTTCATCTTGGACAATGGAGTGGAGTTGTGGAATTTTTGTGTAGCAAATTGGTCGGTAAAGGCGATGGTCATTGAATTGGATTGGACCATGTTACCGCCACCAAATGTAGCGATAAGACCACAAATGGCGAATGCCATGGCCAGCCATTTGAACCTGCTTCCCATCCCCTTCTCGATATAATACATAGGTCCGCCGCTTATAGTGCCGTCGCTATGGATGACACGGTATTTATGCGAGAGAGTACATTCGGCGTATTTGGTAACCATACCGAAGAGTGCGGCTATCCACATCCAGAAGATGGCTCCCGGGCCGCCGGCATGTAAGGCGATTGCGACACCGGCGATGTTGCCTACTCCGACGGTTGCGGAAAGGGCTGCACAAAGTGCCTGAAAGTGGGTTATGTCTCCCGGATCATCGGGATTATCATATTTACCTCTGGCGACTGCTATACTATGACCAATCCTTCTGAATTGCGGAAAAATAAGTCTTATACTGAAATAGACACCGGAACCAACAAGCAGGATGACCAGCGGCATACTCCAGATATATCCCGCAATCTTTCCCAGGACTTCTGTTGCTTCGCCCAGTGCTGTAAAATTCATAAGTGGTAATATGTTATGCATATGAAATTTAATATTGGTTTTTGAATATTGTTATTAAAGAGTCAATAAATTTTCAATCTTCAATCTACAATAATCAATCCATAATCCCTCAATCTCTTTCAATCCATCCGCCTCCGATAACGATATCGTTATCATAAAAAACGGCAGCTTGTCCCGGTGTTATTGCGCGTTGAGGTTGCTTTAACTCAACCCTGACGCGATTGTGTTCCAGCGGGTAAATTATGGCTGGAGTTTCATCATGCTTGTACCTTATCTTTACTGAAGCAGACAACTCCTTTTCCGGTTTTTCAATTGAAACCCAGTTTACCTTATCTACCGTGAATGTGTCCTTCATAAGTTTTTCAGCAACTCCAACGGTAACGGTATTCTTCGTGGGATCAATATCAACTACATATCTTGGTTCGCCAAATGCCATGCCCAATCCCTTTCTCTGGCCAATGGTAAAGTTGTGAATACCATCATGTGTGCACAGAGTATTATCGTCTGTATCTTTTAACAGGCCGGTACCAATTTCCGTTCCTACTTTTTCAACAATCAAGTCGCTATAACTCTTGCCGGTAACAAAACAGATCTCCTGGCTTTCCGGCTTGTCCTTTGTTTTCAGGTTTACTTTAGAAGCCTCTTTGCGAACCTCATCTTTGGTCATATTTCCGAGTGGAAACATGGCTCTGGACAGTTGATTCTGGTCAAGAGAGAAGAGAACATAAGACTGATCTTTATTATCGTCAATCCCCTTTTTCAGAACGTATCGTTCATTGAGTTTGTCTATTCTGGCAAAGTGACCTGTCGCTACATAATCTGCCTTAAGGTAATCAGCAAACCTGAGCAATTTACCAAACTTGAGTTCCTGATTACAGATTATGCAGGGGTTGGGAGTTCTCCCTTTCAAATACTCATCACAAAAGTATTCGATAATACCGTTAAATTCATCTTCAAAGTTAATAACATAAAAAGGAATACCGAGAAATGATGCCACATTCCTGGCATCTCTGGCATCTTCAGCGCTGCAACACGTTGCAGTTTTCTTTTCGGGTTGCGGTGTGGCCGCGGTATTTCCAAGACGCATGAACAGGCCTATTACGTCGTATCCCTGTTCAATTAAAAAATGAGCGGCGACGCTGCTGTCAACGCCACCGCTCATTGCAATCACTACTCTTTTTTTCATTATTCTTTAACGTAAAGAAGGGTTTCTCATAACTTAAAAGGAATTGGAGTAAAACAGAGAAAGAACACAACCAACATTAATATTCCTATACATTTGCGCCTGAAATCGAGTGGCGTGAATGGGTCCGCTGGTGGTGGGTGTTTAAATCCAAACAACAGTAGTAACACGGCTATAAGGATCCAGCCTTTAAAAACAAATATTGCAAAAAGCCCAAATATTCCGATACCCACTTTGTATACAATGGTACTGTGTTTTCCCAATAATGCGTAAATGACATGACCACCGTCAAGTTGCCCGATAGGCATCAGGTTGAGTGCAGTAACAAAAAGTCCTGCCCACCCTGCAAAAGCAATTGGATTTAAGATGATATCAAAACCTTCCGATACCTCACCCACCATCATTTTTGAGAAAAGTGAAAAGAGTATGGGTTCTCCCAATCCTAAATAGCTGGTTGCATCCTTTGGAATAGGATGTACTTCTGAAAGATGCAATCCTATTAGAGTGATCGGAATTGCAAAAATCAGACCTCCTATCGGACCTGCGACTCCAATATCAAACAAAGCACGTTTGCTGGGAATATGGCCCTTCATCTTGATAACTGCACCGAGGGTACCAAAAAAAGAGGGAAATGGAAGGAAATATGGCCATGTTGCCTCAACATGGTATTTTCTGCACATAATAAAATGACCCATTTCATGTGCAAACAGAATTATCATTATACAAATGGCATAACCGGGGCCATTCATTATATAAGTGGTACAAAATGTCGCAATAAAAAGGAGGATATTTATCCTTGGTATGGCAAAAAAAGAGGGCGTAGAAAGGAATTTCCTTATAACGCCCCTGGTTGACTTTACAGAACTGCTGAGAGAGGCTTTTTCATCCATGATTGGGCTAAATAATTGATTATTTTATTCAATATTATTTGCGATAAACTCAGGCCAATTATAATTTTACATGAAAATATTGTCAAGGTAAAATGAAGTACAAGATTCATAATAATTGCGTCGTTGAAACTATGAATTACGGTAATATGGCAATAATATTGACTACCAGGTGTGCTATGTTACAATAGCGAGACGGCACACTATTGTGCCATGACACACTTATGGTGAGCTGTCAAAAGACGTGATTAGCAAAAACAGATCTCAGTACTACGGGATATGATTGTGTAAACAATTACGGGTTTAGTGCTTAAGTGAATGGTCGTGGAATCTGAGTAAGTTAATTCTTTTTTGGTTCTTTTTGGCATATTTTTTGTGCTTTAGAAAGGTTTTATATATTAGCGGCAACAAGGTAAAACTATGGCAAAAATCCTCATAATAGACGATGAAGAGAGCATTAGATTTACACTTGAAGAATTTTTTTCAGACGAGGGATACGAGGTCTCCACTGCTGAAGATTACGATGAAGCCATGGAAACAATTGATATGTCTGATTTTGACTTAATCCTGGCTGACATTAACCTGAAAGGTAAATCCGGAATTGATATCCTGGAAAAGGTTAAAGCAGAAAAGCTTAACTGTCCTGTTATTATGATTACGGCAGCGCCTGATTTTGATACGGTCTCAGATGCACTTCGCCTGGGAGCCTATGACTACGTTTCTAAACCCATCCAACTGGATCTGTTATTACGTATAACAAAGACGGCAATGAGGCATAAAGCGTTGGCAGATGAAAAGGAGAGGTACCGTTCAAACCTTGAGGCTATTTTCAAGAGTGTGAATGATTCGATTATAACGGTAGATAAAGATATGGTTGTTATCGAAATCAATGAAGCCGCTAAAAGTATTTGTTACCTGTCACGTAATTCTATCGAAAAACCATTTGACTCTCTCCTGGCGCAATGTGAGGGAAGGTGTATAGATGCTCTTGCAGAAACTGTTAAGGAGAAGAAGCCAATTGAAATATACCATCTGGAGTGCAGACACGAATCATATCCTCAGCAGGTTGTAAACATTAATACGTACCCACTCATTAATAATCAAGGAGCATTTACCGGAGCAGTCCTGGTAGTAAGAGACGAAACTCATCTGGCCGGTCTTGAGAGAGAAATGAGGGAGCGTCAGCGTCTGCATAATATTATTGGTAAAAGTGAAAAGATGCAGACAATCTATTCCTACATAGAAGATCTTGCTGATGTTCAAAGTACTGTTCTGATTACCGGTGAGAGTGGTACTGGCAAAGAACTGGTAGCGGAAGCATTACATTATAAAGGAGGACGTAACCATGAGCCTCTGGTTAAGGTAAATTGCTCTGCATTGTCCGACAACTTACTTGAAAGTGAACTCTTTGGACATATCAAAGGTTCCTTTACCGGCGCTGTAAAGGATAGGATTGGTAGATTCCAGATGGCAGATGGAGGCACAATTCTCCTGGACGAGATCGGAGATATGCCACCGAAGATACAGGTGAAACTATTGAGAGTGTTGCAGGAAAAAACTTTTGAACGTGTGGGAGAGTCAACATCCATCAAGGTTGATGTCAGGGTAGTCGCCTGTACAAATCAAGATCTTCGTGAAAAGATAGAACAAGGTGAATTCCGTGAAGATCTTTACTATCGCCTAAATGTGGTAGAAATATATGTACCTCCATTAAGAGAAAGAAAAGAGGATATTCCTTTTCTCATAGACCACTTCATAAAAAAATTCAATGAAAGTATAAACAAGAATATTTCAGGTATATCAACTGATGTCCAGAAGGTGTTTATGGATTATTCCTGGCCCGGTAATGTGAGGGAGCTGGAACATGCGCTGGAACACTCATTTATTCTGTGCCACCAGAAAACTATTACCCTTAAGCATCTACCACCTGTTTTTGAGAACTCTTTTACAGTAAAAACAAATCTCTACAATGATGTGGGAGTTGATGAAAAACTGGCAATTGTACAGGCACTTGAAAAAGCAGCTGGAAACAAAACAATGGCTGCCAGGTTGCTGGGCATTAGCAGGCGTAATATTTATAGAAAGATTAAAAATTACAAAATCGAGACTTAAAACAGGTAGATAATACTAATAATCCCCGTTTTTAAAAGTGTGCCATGGCGCATATTCGTTGCGCTCACTATTGTGTCGTGGCACATGGCTTTCCTGGAAATTCAACTTAACTCCCTCAACAGGTACAATGATTTAACTCCATAGAATATTTGTAAGTTCTGTTAAAAACGAGAGTTACTTTTAATCTCAATTTTGGAAAAGAAAATATCATCCAGTTTACTGCCATTGGCATATAGTTTGATATTATGAGATTATACTTTTTTATAATTATTGAATTATTTGTAAGAAGTGCGAGAACACGTTTTGGAATCAGGTAAGCTGTTGTAAAATTTGTACCCACCTTCTTATATGCTGCTGGTTCAATTACAGAGTATGGCAGGGAGGCTAACTTTTAAATGCAGGAAGAGAGTGATTGAACCAGCAGTTGATCTCTTTTAGAGTATAACAATATTAATATTTGTCCTTTATGTGAGGATTAGTAATTTACTCAAAGAAATATTCTACATGACCAAATCTCCCTGGATTTCTCCTCTTTCTCCTTCTCCCAAAGGGGCCTGTTGGGGGGATTTGGTCACTCTTTTATAGATAGAATTATTGTATTTACTGAAGGGCTAATCAATGTGTGGAAATAAGATCAACATCCTGTTCCGCTAAGAAGAATCCTATTCCAACTTAGTCAACTCTCCTTCCCTGTTGTGTCATAATATCATTCCGGGGCTTTATCTAAACAACCACTGGTCAGTACGTATTGATTCCGCTAGGCCAATCTATAAGTCACGAGAATATTAGCAGTTATAAATATTCTGTTTGCAAATGGATACAGCAGATGTATAATCCCTACTTGCTTTGAATTTTACATAATAGTTGTAAATTCTTACCCAAATTATATACCTTTACGGTGTCTCCAGATAATAGATTGTCAGTTTGTCGGAAAAACAGAGGTAGGAGTTATAATGAAGATAAGAAGCGTTATAAATGCATTTCTTACGGTATGCCTGATCTTAATTGCTCACACCGCTATACTCGAAACCAGTAGAGCGGAAGATCAACCTACAGTTAATACCCCGGATCTTTCAGATCACCCGATCTACTCCAAATACAAATTTAATAACACAGAAAACGTCATCAACCTGGGTGTCCAGCCAAATTATTCGCCAACCGGTTTTATTACAGAGGTTATGAAGCGTGATACGGTTTTGCGTAAGGATTTATCAGCATTGGGAGTGGAAGTTTGTTATTACTCATTTCTCAAAGGAGGTGATGTAAATTATTTTCTACGGAAGGGAGATATTGATGTCGGCATAGGTGGTGACATGCCAGCGGTTACTGCTGCTGCAACTATGGACGTTATTGTTCCTGCTTTGATCCAGCAGGGTTTTACTTCTATTGTCGCCAATCGTTTCATGTTAATCAAAGAATTACGCGGGAAGAAGATTGGCTATGCCCTTGGCTCTAACGCGCATTATGCATTGTTGAAAGCGCTTTCTACTGCCAGACTTACCGAAGAGCAGGTTCGATTGGTACCCATGGAGGCTAATGAAATGCCAGAGGCTTTGCACTCAGGAGAGATTGCGGCTTTTTCGGCATGGGAGCCAACTCCTGCAATCACATTGATAAAGTATCCTGAGAGTCTGGTGATCCATCGGTATCTAAGTTCCGGATACATATATTTTACAAAGACTTTTTCTGATAAATATCCTGAAATAGTTCTTCAGATAATAGCGGCCGAAGTTCGTGCACTCCGGTGGATGCAAAGGAACAGAAAGAATCTTTTGCGAGCCAGTGAATGGGTACTCCAGGCAGCTGAAAGCTTAACCAACCAGAAGTCCAAACTTACTATAGAACAAAATGCCGCTCTGGCCAAAAAAGACATTCTGGGCATAGCTTCAGCGCCCATCATTCCACAAAGTGATCTCAGGCAAAATGGCCCGCTGCACACGGAATTTGAGTTTCTTAAGACCCTGGATAAGATCCCCGCTTCTGCAAGTTGGGAGAAGGTACAAAAGAGCTTTGACTTTCAGATTATGATTGACGTAATTAAGCACTCTAAAAAACATAAACTTAATGAATTCAATTATGGCATTGAATAAAAAAAATAATGAGTGATAACACATCAAACAATAATTTAAGTAAGCCGAATAAAAAAGGATTATTTATAAGTATTCGATCAAAGATACTCATCTATTTTGGATCGATGTTTACAATAGCCCTGGCATTATTCATACTATCGGAAATGTTTGGTATACCATTTACACATTTCAAAGGTGAATACGAACGGTACCAATCTGATGTATTCCGAAACCTCAATCTGGTTGCAGACTTGAAGAAAGAGCGCCTGGAGGATTGGGTGAAAGAGCGTAGGGGTGATGCGAGGGTGCTTTCCGAAAGTACCATGATAAAGTCTTACGTTGGAACGCTTCTGCCTTTAGTTGACGAAAATATCGTTAATGGTGTCACGGGAAATGAACTTCAGATCAAATTACAAAAAGAGGCATCTTATCAGGGCCTTTCACAATATTTGAGCCTGGTTTGCACAACTTACGGTGTATACGATAAGATACAAATCGCCAATCTCCTAAACAGAACAATTGTAGCTTCCACCCGGGATCAGGAACCTGGTATGAATATTTCTCAGAGTGATGCTTTCTCCAAAATCATCCATCAAGGTTACGAGGAAATAATTGATATTGGTAAAGATCCTTCGAGTGGTATTTTAAAACTTTTCATCCTGCGTGCTATTTATTCTCATGAAGGTGAAGCAGATGCAGTACTCATAATGCATATAAATCCTGATGATTTTATCAAACAGACGCTCCATACCGGTGGTGGCCTGGGTCAGACAGGTGAAGCACTGCTTATTAACCAGGACGTTAGAATAATTACAGCACTTAAATTTCCACTGGAAGATGGAACTGCAGCCACCCCGTTTGAATATCAGATTAAGGCCAGGCCGGCCGTATTTGCCGCTCAAGGGCAGGAAGGTATTATTGCTACGGAAGACTATCGTAGTGAGGCAGTTCTCGCAGCATATCGACATATCCGTCTCACATCGGAACTGGGATGGGGGCTGGTAGTCAAACGTGACCGGGCAGAAATCTTTGCACCTCTACGAGAGAGTATTTTCTACAGTATCCTTATCGGTTCTCTCTGTGCCATCTCGATATTGGGATTAACAATTTTTATCTCACGAAATCTGACACGCTCTATACGTCGCCTGAGCAAAACAGCCAGAGAGGTAGAGGAAGGTAATCTAGATGTACGGGCATCAATAACAACATCGGATGAGGTGGGTCTACTGGCATCAGCCTTTGATTCCATGCTTAGCCATGTTCAAGACTGGAATACAGCACTTAATAAACAGGTGAAGGCTCGCACCGTTGAGCTTGAATCAAAAAATGCTGAATTAGAAAGATATACTTATACAGTTTCGCACGATCTGAAAAGCCCTCTGGTAACTATCAAAGGTTTCCTGGGTCTGTTGGAGGCAGACATGACCAAAGGAGATGTGGAACGTATTAAGAAAGATGTAGGCCATATACATAATGCAGCGGATAAAATGAACCAACTCCTGGATGAGCTTCTGGAGCTGTCCAGGGTTGGTGAAGTGGCAGGTGTAAAGGAAAAAGTCCCATTTGAGTATCTGGCAAACGAGGTGCTAGAACTGGATGGAGGACGAATGAAAAAGCTGGGAATAGAGGTGAAAATTCTTCCTGACCTGCCGGTAATGTATGTAGATCGCCTTCGTTTGGTTGAGGTGTTACAAAATTTTATTGATAATGCAGTAAAACATATGGGCAGACAGTCTGAACCGTGTATCGAGATAGGGGCTAGGCAGGATAATGGCGAAGATGTATATTACGTTCGAGATAACGGTATAGGGATAGAACCGCGCTATCACGAAAATGTATTTGGGCTTTTTAATAAGTTGGACAAGGCGAGTGACGGAACAGGGGTGGGTCTGGCTATTGTTAGACGCATTATAGAAGTACACGGTGGACGTGTATGGGTAGAATCTAAAGGTAAGGAAAAAGGCAGTACTTTCTGCTTTACAATTGCTGAAAATGGAGGGGGTACCTGAACATGACAGAAAGCAAGATTAAAGGAAAACCGGTTACAGTTTTACTTGTTGAGGACAATCCAGCACATGCTGAACTTGTAATACGCAGCTTCGAAGATCATCGAATAACAAATAAGATTTATCATGTCTCTGATGGTGAAGAGGCTCTTGATTATCTGCTAAGGCGGGGAGCTTATACTGATCCTGTAAAGAGTCCAATGCCGCATATGGTGCTTCTTGATCTGCGACTGCCCAAAGTTGACGGTCTGGAAGTCCTGAAGGAGATAAAGAGTGTCAAGGAGCTGGAAAAAATACCAACCGTCATTTTCACTACATCAAGTGCGGAAGTTGATGTTGCAAAGGCATATGGATTCCATGCAAACAGTTACCTGGTTAAGCCGGTTAACTTTGAGAAGTTTAATCAGTTAATGAACGACATCGGTTTTTACTGGCTTGCATGGAATCATCATCCGTGGGAAGACTGATATTCACTTGGTGAAAGTAAACAAGATGTTTTCACGCAGAGCCGCAAAGATCGACAAGTTAACAAGATTAAGAAAAATAAATTAAAGATAAAAGCGTAATATCTCTTTGCGTTCTCTTGTCCTCGGCATTTTTTGTCCGTGGAAGCGTCCTGGCGAGAGGAAATAAGGATGTTTTCGCGCGGAGCACGCCCAGTAAAATTAATCAGAAGAACAGTTGTTTGTTATTGAGTTAACCAATGGATAAAAGGAAGATCAATATACTGCTTGTTGAAGATGACTCAGCTCATGCTGAGCTGATTTCCCGCTCTTTTGAATCAGCAACCGCACAGGTAAGCGTGACACGTGCATGTAATCTCAATGAAGCACGTGCCAGCATTGCTGAGACCATTCCTGATCTGGTAATTGCCGATTATGTCATGCCGGATGGTAAAGGTACTGACCTTATACCTGCCAGCAAGGAAGAACATCTATACCCGGTTGTTATCATGACAAGCCATGGAGATGAGAATGTAGCCGTCTCGGCAATGAAGTCAGGCGCTTTTGATTATGTAGTAAAGTCTGCAGCCACGCTGGAAGAGATGCCCAATATCTGTGAAAAGATTCTGCTGGAATGGGATTATACCATCAGGCATAAGGCGGTAGAGCATGAGTTGAAGGAGAGCGAGGCGAGGTTCAGGAGCATATTATCTTCTCTGTATGAGAGTGCAGTAATAATTTACGATCGGGATGGCAATGTAAAGGCACTCTGGGGCACACCGGAGATGGACAAACGATACGGTCTACCTGCTGTTGATGCTATTGGCAGGTCAATAAGGGATTTTGTAGCTTCGGATCAGGCGGAACAGAGACTCTCAGAAATTCGCCGTGTTTTTGATAATGGAGATAAAATACTCATAGAGTATCAGTCAATACTTCCAAACGGTAATTTCTGGCATGAGGTTTCACTCAGTCCAATGCGCAATACCAGTGGCGACATAACATCAGTGGTTGGGTTTGTCCGTGACGTCACGGAACGTAAGAAAACTGAAAAACGTCTTATTGCTCAGTACCTTGTAACAAAGATATTGGCAGAATCTATGACGGCGGAAGATGCTTTTCCCGAAATACTTGAAGCTATATGTGTAGCACTGGAATGGGACCTCGGCGAAATATGGATAATTGATCGACAAGAAAACGTTCTGCGTAATACAGAAATCTGGCATATGCAATCACTCAACATTCCTGAGTTCATTGCCGTTACCAGACAAACAACCTTTCCACCACAAATTGGACTTCCGGGCCGGGTCTGGAAGAGTGCCAAGCCCTTATGGGTCGAAGATGTTAGCAGTGATGCAAATTTTCCACGATCATCAGTTGCGGCAAAAGAGGGGCTGCATGGGGCCTTTGGTTTTCCCATTATCTGCGGTAGTGAAGTACTTGGGACAATCTGTTTTTTTAGCCACGAGGTAAGGGAGCCTGATAATGACCTGCTTAGTATGATATCTGCCTTCGGTAGCCAGGTTGGCCTTTTTATTAACAATAAGAGTGTGGAGAAGGAGCTCAGAGAGAGTGAAAAAAGATTCAGGGGTATTTTTGAACAGGCGGCAGTCGGCATCATTCACGTTGCTTCGAGTGGTCAATTCCTCAAAGCTAATAAACGTTTTTGCGAAATTACAGGATATACAGAACAGGAAATACTTGGGTATACGTTTCAGGACATTACATATCCGGATGACCTTGATAGACAATACCAGGCCAGAAAGAGGATATTGGATGGAGAAGCTTCCAACTATCAGATTGAAAAGCGCTACGTGAGGAAAGACGGAACAATTATTTGGGTAAATCTTTCGGTAGCTCTTATTCGAGATTCTTCCGGTGAGCCGGATTATTTAGTATCTGTTATTGAGGACATTGCCGAGTATAAAATTGCGGAGGAGAGAGTTCGTAAACTATCCCATGCCGTTGAACAATCTTCCAGTACAATAGTAATAACTGATGTTGCAGGTAAGATTGAATATGCAAATCCAAAGTTTTTTCAGCTGACAGGTTATAGTCTTGAAGACGCTGTTGGAAAAACCCCGCGCATCTTAAAGTCTGGAAAAACATCCCCTGAAGTATACAGTGAGTTGTGGAAAACCATTAAATCCGGCAATGAGTGGAGAGGGGAATTCTGCAACAAGAAAAAGAATGGAGAGCTCTACTGGGAGTCTGCGTCTATTTCACCTGTTAAAGATGAGAAAGGCGATATAACTAATTTCATTGCAGTTAAAGAAGATGTTACCGAACGGAAGAAGATGGAAGGATTACTGTTACAATCGGAGAAATTAAAGTCTCTGGGAACGATAACAGCAGGAGTAGCCCATGAGTTTAATAATATCCTTGCGGTTGTCATGGGTAGCGCGGAGGTGCTTGATGGAGGCTTTAAAGATGATCAGGAATTAAAAAGAGGCTTGAGGGCGATTATTGAGGCAGGTGAAGATGGCGCAGGAATAGTCAAGAGGATGCTTGCTTTTGCAAAGGCAGAACTAAGCGAAGCCGATTACGTTCTTATTGAGATACAGTATCTGATAAAACAGGCAATGGAATTTACAATGCCCAGATGGAAAAATATGGCACAGTCAGAAGGCATAAATTATCAAATAAACACGGCAGACATAAAAGAAACACCGGAAATATTTTGTAACCCTACAGAGATGAGAGAAGTGTTTGTGAACCTAATTTACAATTCCCTTGATGCAATGCCTGATGGTGGTGTTATTACCATGGCAACACGGTGCGTTCAGCAGGAGGGGCAACTCAGGGGTGATTTCTTAGAGATTACTTTTTCAGATACTGGCAAGGGCATGTCTGAGGAAGTCAAGAGTAAGATGTTCGATCCATTTTTTACAACACGGAGGCCGCAGGGAACCGGATTGGGTATGAGTGTAACCTATAGTATTATGAATAGACATGGCGGTAAGATAGAAGTGGAAAGTGAGGTAGGTAAGGGTGCAACATTTACCCTGTACATTCCAATTCGCAAAGAAGTGGTGCAAAGAGTAGTTCCGTCTGAACCCGTTCGGGAAATTGCGACAAAAGAGCTCCGTGTCCTGGTTGTAGATGATGAGCAGGAAATATGTGTGATACTGAGGACATTTCTCTCCGGGAAAGGCCACATGGTTAAGGTGGTTAACGGAGGTGCAGAGGCTATAGAACTAAGCAGGCAAGAAGACTTTGATCTGGTTTTGTGTGATCTGGCTATGCCGGAAGTTAACGGATATGATGTGATTAAAGCCCTGAGTGAGCTGGATAAAAGGCCGAAAATCGGTATCGCAACTGGTTGGGGTGACAAGCTGAAGCCGATAGAAGAGGAGGCTTTGATGGTTGACTTTATCATCAAAAAGCCATTTAATTTATCAGAACTGGAAAGACAAATAGGCGATTTAGGTATTTAAGTATTATTCACCGCTGCCCGGACAAAAGGCGCCGAGGGCAAGAAGACGCTAAGAGCGCAAAGGTTTATAAATATGTCAAAACAAGCTAAACCAAAGATCCTTGTAGTTGATGATGAAGAAACTCTCACGTATACCATTGAGACGTTTCTCTCACGAGAAGGATACGAGGTGGATACCGCCGGTTCTTACCAGGAGGGTGTGGACAAGTTATCCAGCAGTAAATTCGACCTGATTCTTACAGACATCATGCTGGGTGATGGTACTGGTGTCGACATCTTACAGGAAGTGAATAAAAGAAACCAGGCATGTCCGGTGATCCTGATCACAGGATATCCCAATATCGAAACTGCAATAGATGCCGTTCGGGGGGGCGCATTCGATTATATAGCCAAACCGGTGAAAAAGGATGTTATATTACAGAAGACTGAAATAGCGTTAAGGTACAAGGCCATAATTGACGAAAACAGGAAGCGGCAGGCAGACCTTGATGCAATCTTCAGAAGTGTTAAAGATGCAATTGTTACGGTTGATGAGGAGTTAGCTGTGCTTGAAACCAACAATGCGGTTAAGGATATATGTGGTTTTTTACCTGAAGAGATCAAGGGCAAACCATTTAGCGCATTACAACTTCACTGTCGAGGAGAATGCCTTAATGCTATTGTCGAGACAATTAAGACAAAAGAACCTGTTGAAATGAATCGCATAGAATGTAAACACCAGCAGCGTCCGGACGGTGTTGTCAATATATCCACGTTTCCTTTGAAAAACCCGCAAGGAGATATTTACGGTTGTGTGATGGTGTTGAAGGATGAAACACGTCTGGCCAACCTTGAGAGCGATCTGCATGAACGCATACAGTTTCATAATATCATAGGTTCAAGCAGGAAAATGCAAAACATATACTCCCTGATTGAAAGCCTGTCAGATGTTCAGACTACTATATTGATAACGGGAGAAAGCGGGACAGGGAAAGAGTTGATAGCTGATGCATTACATTACCATGGAGAGCATCGCGATGGTCCTTTTGTTAAGGTCAATTGTGCCGCTTTATCTGATGAGCTGCTTGAGAGTGAACTTTTTGGTCACGTTAAGGGGGCCTTTACAGGGGCGACTGCTGAGAGAATTGGCAGATTTCAAAAAGCTGATGGAGGCACTATTTTCCTGGATGAAATAGGAGAAATATCGAATAAGCTGCAGTTGCGTCTATTAAGGGTTCTACAGGAAGGGGAGTTTGAGCGGGTTGGCGATTCTGACCAGATTAAGGTGAATGTCAGGGTTATAGCCGCCACCAACAGTGAACTGCACAAAATGGTAAAGGCCGGAAGTTTTCGTGAAGACCTTTATTACCGGTTGAATGTGGTGCAGTTGTCTCTTCCACCACTCAGGGACAGGCGTGAGGATATGCCGGCAATGCTTAAGCACTTTCTGAACAGGTTTAGTAATAAAATTAACAAAGAAGTCACGGCAATATCCGAAGATGTTCAAAGAATGTTTATGAAATATTCATGGCCGGGAAATATAAGGGAGTTCCAGAATACACTGGAGTTTGCGGTTGTACTCTGCAACGGTTCCACTATTACTGTTAATGACCTGCCACCTGAATTTATAGATAGAAACAGTGTTGTGCTTGAACCTGACTATAAGAATGAAGATGAGCGACAGGCAATCATATATGCACTCAAGGAAACCGGCTGGAACAAGGCCAGAGCCTCACGTATTCTCGGCATAGACAGAAAAACTATATATACGAAGATCACAAAATATAATATTGTCGAAGATAGAGCGTAATTAATAGAGTAAAACTCCCTTGGAGAGAGAACCACATTCACCCTTAACTCCGTATTCCTGACTCCTTGCCACCTGCCAACCCACAGAAGTGTGGAATTCCACACTTCTGTGGTGCCACACTTCTGTGGAATGCCATGCTTTTTAGAAGAGAATCCCGCCACACAGCAATACAAGAAATCCAGAAAATAAAATTTTATACAAAAAAATCTGCATAGAGTGGACATAGTCCCTCATATAGGAATCTTTCCAAATTAGCTACAGCACCTGTATGCCATCTATCTCTTTCCACTACTATATTTTGTGCATCACCATGATGATAGAACATCCACACTGTTCCTGATCATGTCTATTCAACGGTGATCCATGCCTGGTATTTAAATGTCAAAAGCCTGATTTATCGCTGCTTTATTGCCTTTCGCATTGTGTGGCATGTGATTTGATATTACTGTCTCAAGCTTACTATGCATGGATCGCTCCTTCAGGTACTAATTTCTCTTTAAAAAATGTTGGGTTACTGTGTCTTTGACATCGAATAAGTTTAAAGCAGAAAAGACATAAAGTAATGCAGCTTTATTAATACAAGGAGTTTTATTTTTAGGCAGTTGTATTCTCTTTAAGTTAATTTTTTATCTTTTCAGGAAATATGGAATGGGGGTCATATTCTGAATAACACGGTTTGAGGTTAGTAAGGATATTTCTAAAAAAGTGCAATACAACATGCTTCGGAGTTAACTTTAAGTTGTTATTTTGAAATTTAATTTAGTTTAGAGGAGAGAGTAGATGTTTAAAAAC
>CAYTGO010000055.1:18303-21111 GCA_964437425.1 uncultured Candidatus Scalindua sp. | reverse complement strand
AAGTCAGCATCTTAATATTTTGTTTAAAAATTATCAAATTATTTATATATTAGGAAATTATAATCCGAATGATAGTCGAGTTACGAGTTGCAGGTTGCGGGTTAGGCGAGTGACTGAGGACAGACACGAATTACACAAATTTCCATGGATAAAAGGCTCCAAGGACATAGCACCAAATAATTATATTATGGCCAAACAGATTACAACATTTGAAATTCAGTTTTTACGCCCTGCCATTCAAAAGCTATTAATCGCCCTGGTGATAATATCAGGCCTGACTTATGGCATCCCTGCACACGCACAAGACATATTATTGACCGAACTGCAAACCAGGGCTCTTGTGCTTAATAAACAGGGTAAATATTTGGAAGCGGTGAAAGTTGCTGAAGAAGCATTAAAGATAACAGAAGAAAAGTTTGGATCTGACAATACTAAAACAGCGGCTTCCAGGAGCATGCTGGGCTTGATTCATTTTTCACAAGGCAAATACTCAGATGCTGAGCCTCACTATTTGAAGGCGCTTAAAATCAACACGGATACTCTAGGAGAAGATAGCCCAGATGTTGCAATCGACCTTGATAATCTGGCGCTGCTATACCAGGCTCAGGGTAGATATTCAGATAGCATTTCTCTTTACAAACAAGCACTAGAGATTAAGAAAAAAGCACTTGATCCTTACGACCCTTCCACTGCTGCAACCATGAACAACCTGGCAGCACTCTATTTCTCACAGGGATCATATAAGGAAGCAGAGCCTTATTTTGAGCAGGCGCTGACTATACTAGAAAAAAATCCGGGTACAGACCCTGATAAGATGACTACATCCCTCAATATTCTTGCATTGGTTTATCAGGCTCAAGGTAAATATGCCAAAACAGAACCACTATTAATGAGAGCACTGTCACTAAGCGAAAAGGCCAATGGGCAATACAATACCGCATATGCAACTTCACTTAATAACCTGGCAGGACTATACAAACTACAGCGTAAATACTCAAAATCAGAGCAGCTTTACAAGCGCTCACTGGAAATAAGAAGAAAGGTTCTTGGAACTAACCACCCGGATGTAGCTACATCCCTGAGCAATTTAGCAACGCTCTACTACACTCAGGGTAAATTGAGGAAGGCTGAGCAGCTCTATAAACTGGCTCTCGAAATTCAGGAGAAAACCCTGGAACCGGGTCACCAGGATATAGCAACATTACTGAACAATCTGGTTACACTCTACACGGCTCAAGGCAGACACTCAATGGCAAAGCACTATCACGCCCGCTTACAAGCCACCTGGGACGTCGCACTGCAATCTGAACCAGGCACCACACCAGCCAAACAGGAAACAAAGAAAACAGTAAATACATGGAGTGGGCACGTATACTCTTCAAAATTTTCACGCAATTTTCATCGACCTGAGTGCCAGGAATTACAAAGCAGCCCCGATGATATAATTGATTTTCAAACCAGGAAACATGCCATACGTGACGGAGCGATACCATGTTCTACATGCAAGCCTTGATAATAGTTCATAATCGTTATCTACACTTAATAATTTGTGCAACCAGAAATTATGACATACATATGCAATAGGAGTCGGATCAAATAATGTTGAAATTAGGTAATATCACCCTTGATGTGCCATTTTATCAGGCACCGTTAAGCGGATACACAGACAGAGCTATGAGAGTACTGGCCCATGAGTACGGTGCGCCGCTAGCATATACAGGTGTAATACTGGCCAAGATCGCCCTACATAAGAAAGCCTTCGACAGACTCTATTTCAAACCCGGGGTTGATGAAGGCCTGGTCGGCGCGCAGATACTCGGCGGAGACCCGGAAACTATGGCAGAAGCAGCCGCTGCATTTTCAAATGTCGGGTTCGACCTGATCGACCTGAACTTTGCCTGCCCTGCCCCAAAAGTACTCAGACGTTCCAGTGGAGGGAATCTGCTAAAAGAACCTGAGACTGCAATTAAGATCATCAGGTTAGTAAGAGATTCAGTTTCATGCCCTGTCACTGTCAAACTTCGTGCGGGATTTGACAAGAGCCTGGAATCAATAGATAAGTTCTGGCAGATATGCCAGGGAGCCGTTGCGGAAGGGATTGATGCGTTAATCATCCACGGCAGAACAGTCAAAGAACTTTATCGTGACAGAGCAGACTGGGAGATAGTATCAGAAGTAAAACGTCAGTTTCCAAATGCAACTATCATTGGAAGCGGAGACTTAATGGACCCGGAAACTATTGTCGAAAGAATAAAGACCAGCGGGCTTGATGGCGTGATCATAGCGAGAGGTGCTATCGGTAATCCCTGGATATTCAGTGAAACACGTGCATTGTGGGAAGGCAGATCGAAACCGGAAAGACCTGATTTGACGGAGCAGGGAGAAGTGTACCTGAGACACTATGAGATGATAGCAGAATCCCGACCTATGTTAAAAGGAGTAAGATACTTCCGGAAATTTGCAGTAGGATACAGCAAGCATCATCCGGAGCGTAAAAAAGTACAGTCGGACCTGATAGCAGCAAAAACAAGGGACGATCTATATACAGCTGTCAAAAAGTGGTATGGGGTAGGGTAGATTTATAAGTGTCTGAAGTCAATGTTCAATTATCAATTAAGAATTATGAATTAGTAGTTCATGACTGTTTTCACTTTTCTTCGCGTCCTTCTTGCTTCCTGCATCTTGCCTCTTGTTACCCGACGTTATTATATTCCCTTACCCGGAAACGAACGCCAAGGTCTTCAGCTATTTTCCTGCACGCCTCAACATCAACTCCCGGCATACCTACGATGGAGATCATTACGTCAG
>CAYTGO010000055.1:0-18203 GCA_964437425.1 uncultured Candidatus Scalindua sp. | reverse complement strand
CTGCACGCCTCAACATCAACTCCCGGCATACCTACGATGGAGATCATTACGTCAGGTATGTAGTCTCGTGCTTTCTTAATAAACGATATCAGGGCAGGATATGCCTGATCGTCATATTCGGAATGGCACAGTTTCTGATACTCTTCTTCAATGTTTGTATTCAGGCTGATGCAAATTGTATCTACCAATCCCTTCAGCTCTTCAGAAATAGATCTTCCATTAATCAAGTCACCCAGACCGTTTGTATCCAGCCTTACTTTTGAGCCCTTCTCTTTTAAATACCCGGCAATTTCCTTTAATACATCCAGACGCTCAGTAGATTCACCAAAACCGCAGAATACCACTTCATCATAACCTGATGGATCTCCAATGGCATCTTTCAGCTCTTCTACTGTCGGCTCACTGTCTGTTCCAAGATAATGCCCCTTCACGTACGGAGCAGTCTCCCTTGAACAAAAAACACATTTATTGGGACAACGGCTGGTAATATTCAGATAGAGGGAGTTTCTTATAACATATGCAATCTCCGGTTTTGCATCACTTTGTGCAATACTAAACAGATTCTTTGCGCTGAGGGTCGTAATTCTCTCAATGTCCTCAACCGACAATTTGTACAATTCTGCAAGGGCCGGAACTGTGTATTGAAGATAAGAGGGCTCGTTTCGTTTGCCTCTTTTAGGCTGAGGTGACAGAAAGGGACAATCTGTTTCAAGAAGTAATTTTTCGACGGGAACTGCCTTTAATGCTTCCCTTAAATTTTCAGCTTTCGGGAAAGTTATTGGGCCGGCAAACGATATATGAAATCCAAGTTCCAGAAACTCCTTTGCATCGTCTCTACTACCGGCAAAGCAGTGGATAACACCATTAACCCTGCCGCTATATTTACGAACAATCTCCAGGCAGTCACTACTGGCTTCTCTATTATGAATTATAACCGGCAGGTTATGCTTAACCGCCAATTCCATATGCTGGTGGAAAAGACGTTTCTGATCCTCCTTCTTACTACGATCACGGTAGTAGTCGAGCCCGGTCTCTCCAATAGCAACAACCTTACTCTCCTCTGCCAACGCTTCCAACCGCGACCAGTCATCGGAGGGAACGTTCGATGCCGCGTTAGGATGTATACCCACGCTCGCATAGATATGATCGTATTTTTTTGCCAGTTCAACTGACTTTATACTTGTGTCAACACTTGTACCAACGTTAATTATGTATTCAACGCCGACATCTCCCGCACGTCTTATTACATCATCAAGATCATCTTTGAAGTCAGGAAAATCAAGATGTGCATGTGTATCAATTATCATATCTTTTAAAATCGGCGCAATTAACTAATCTAAGATTTAATAAAAACAGTAGCCATACAATGACTTACCCGAAACGGATTCATCCGGGCGGGCACGAGGCTACAGAGGATAATGCCTAATGGTGAGATTTACAAAGAGAGAGGACAGGTTAGTTCACAATGCCATCTGCCGTAAATGCACTTTCTAACAATTCAATATCCGGTTTACTATCGCCTTCTTTATATAAAATAGAGACAACATCAAAACGACAATCTGTATCTTCGATATGATTAATCGCAAGATAGTTCAATGCGGTTCGAACAATTCTTTTTCTTTTCTCTTTCGTTACTGCCAATTCAGGCGGGCCATAATTCTCTGACTGACGAGTCTTCACCTCAACGAAACTAATGGTACCCTTGTCGTACGCAATGATATCAATTTCTCCGTACCTACTTACATAATTTCGTTTTAGTATTTTATACCCATTCCTTTTCAGGATCTTTCCAGCCAGAGCCTCTCCCTTTTTGCAAAGTTCATCAGGATTCAGTTGATGGTTTTTCATCCTTCTTCTTGGCCTTCGCTTTTGCTTTTGGAGCCTTTTCAACCTTTTCAGCCTTTGCGGTCTTTTCGGTCTTCTTAGCAGCCTTTTTAGTCTTTGCAGGCTTTGTAGTTTCAGCCGGAGTCTCTTCAGCCTCAACCGCTTCCTCATCAGCTACAACAGGCACTGTTTGATCAGATTTACTTGCCTTCTTTACGCGTCTACGAATTTCCTTAAGCCTTGCACTCTTTCCTTTTCTATCGCGCAGGTAATACAATTTTGCACGTCTTATTTTGTGGCTCTTTTTCACTACAATTTTTACTATATTTGGCGAGTGTATTGGGAATACGCGTTCAACACCCTCTCCCTGCACTACTCTTCTAACAGTAATCGTTGTCCTGTTCCCACTACCTTTTTTAGAGATAACAGTACCATTAAAAACCTGAATGCGCTCTTTCTCACCTTCAACTGTTTTAACGTGCACATCAATCAGGTCACCGACCTTGCATTGAGGTGCTTTTTCTTTCATATTCTCTTTTTCAATTTCGTCAACGATGTTCATGGCTCTAACTCCTTTATTATATAAAATATTGTTTATATTATTTCGTTTTCTCTTTCAACAGATCAGGCCTTCTCTCCTGTGTTCTCAAAATGGCATTTTCCGTTCTCCACTCTTCAATCTTTGAATGATGACCGGACTTCAGTACCTCAGGGACCTTCATCCCCCTGAACTCTGCAGGTCTTGTATACTGTGGATATTCCAGCATTCTATTCACAAATGATTCATCCTGCAGTGAATCATCTCCACCCAAAACTCCGGGAATCAATCTACTAACCGAATCTATTACAACCATTGCCGGTATTTCTCCACCCGTAAGAACATAATCGCCTATAGAAATTTCGAGAGCATCTATTCCTGATCTTATTCTTTCATCAAATCCTTCATAGTGTCCACAAATTATCATTAAACGTGTCTTTTTCGATAAATTATCAGCAATTCCCTGATTAAACGTCTCTCCCTGCGGGGTTAGCAATATCTTTGTTGACGCGGTATCATCAAGAAGCTCCACCGCCTCAACCGCATTGAATACCGGTTCAGGTTTCATAACCATACCGGCACCTCCTCCGTATGGTTTATCATCAACACACCTGTGTTTATCATTGGAAAAATCTCTGATATTGTGCAGATGGAAACTCACAAGCTCCTTCTCGCGAGCAATTTTCAACATACTCTCTCCCAGCACATTTTGAAACATTTCAGGAAACAGGGTCAAGATATCTATTCGCATAAGTAACCTGCTTAATATTCTTTATGATTTAATTCCTATTTTGTTCTTTTTGAGGATACTGGCTACCGTCTCAGTTGGTTGAGCACCAACACTAAGCCAGTATTCAATCCTTTCTCTTTTCAAAACACACTTCTTCTCTTCGTCTTTTTCCATAGGATCATAAGTCCCTAACTGCTCAATACTTCTTCCGTCCCGCTCTTCTCTTGCATCAAAAGCACAAAGCCTGAAGAAGGCCCTGTTTCTTCGTCCCATTCTCTTTAACCTTAGTTTTACCATATAACAACTCTCCTTATCTTACCAATATAAATAAATCTAACCTGATCACACTTATTGATCACTTCTTTTTTCTTTTTACCTTCTTTCGTTTACTCCTGATCTTACGGGGCAGCTTCAGGGCCTCAGTCGGCATTCCACCTTCCCCTTGAAAGCTTTTGGGATCAATGTCTCCCAGAGACCTGAACATCTTCTTCATCTGTTTAAACTGTTTCAGTAACTGGCTTACATCCTGTGAGCTTGTTCCGCTTCCACGACATATTCTGTGCCTCCTGCTGCCTTCAATTCTGTCCGGATTCATTCGCTCCTCAAGCGTCATTGAACGAATAATAGCCTCAACTCTTTTCAGTTGATTCTCATCAACGTCCATCCCCTTCATCTTTTTGCCTACTCCGGGAATCATACCGAGAATATCCTTCATTGAACCCATCTTCTTTACCTGGTGTAACTGGGTGAGGAAGTCGTCAAGGGTGAGTGTATTATCTTTAATCTTTTTCTCTAATTGCTCGGCATCTTTCTCATCAATAGCCATCTGAGCTTTTTCAACCAGAGATACAACATCACCCATTCCCAGAATCCTGGAAGCCATCCTGTCAGGGTGGAACTCTTCCAGTTTGTCAAGCTTTTCACCTACTCCAACAAATTTTATAGGCTTGCCGGTAACCGCCTTAATTGATAATGCAGCACCTCCCCTTGTATCACCATCCAGTTTTGTTAAAATTACACCGTCAAAGTTCAACTGCGAGTGGAACTCTTTTGCGCTGTTTACAGCATCCTGACCGGTCATGGAATCGCACACAAAGTAAATCTGTGTTGGTTTTACCTGTGACTTTATCTGATTCAACTCCAACATCAACTCATCATCAACATGCAACCTGCCTGCAGTATCCAGAATGACGACATTGTGTTTATCAAGAAATGCGCGCTTTAGCGCCCATTTACATATCTTAAGGGGACTAGAACCTTTTTCAGTATATACCGGAATATTGAGCTGCTTCCCGATTACCTGCAACTGCTCAATGGCAGCCGGCCTCTGAACATCAGCGGCCACGAGTAATGGGCTTTTACCTTTTGACATGATCATACTTGCCAGCTTACCCGCAGTTGTAGTTTTTCCGCTTCCCTGCAACCCTGCAAGCATGATGACAGTAATGTCTCCGTCATTATACTTTATAGTGGAATCACCGGGACCCATAAGATTTGCCATCTCGGTCTCCACTATCTTTATTATCTGCTGACCCGGTGTAACGCTTTTAAGGACTTCCTCTCCGACTGCCTTTTCTGTAACCTTTTTAATAAAATCCTTTACGACCTTATAGTTCGTATCAGCTTCCAGGAGCGCAACCCTTACTTCACGCAAACCATCCTGAATGTTCTGCTCGCTCAGTTTGCCCCTGCCGCGCATTTTACTAAATATAGTCTCGAAATTTCCGGTTATTGATTCAAACATTATTATGCCTTTTCAGTATCCCTTACCCATATGTCTCAGTAAGCCCATATGCTAATCATATGTGATGTTCCAGTTAAAAGCAGTATTCAGGTTGACAGTACTGGAAATGTGTTAAAACCTTACTGCAGAAGAACACCACGTAACCACTTATAATCAAATCAGTTACAACCAAAGTACAGGCAAATGGATATGTCTATAAAACCATACCTGCTGCCCGCATCCGGTTGCGGTTCAACTACACTTTACAATACGTACATTGTCAGATGAAATACCCTGACTAGAAAAGTCTATAATTTAATATAAATTGAAGAAATATTCAACGTAAATTATTTTGGGATGTGCCTTTAGAGGTGATTTTTACTCCTTTTCCCGCCAGATCTTTGCGCCCAGGCTTGTCAGCCGGTCTTCCAGTCTTTCATATCCTCTATCAATGTGATAAAGCCGTCTGATCTCTGTAACACCTTTGGCTGCCAGACCCGCAACTATAAGCGATGCACTCGCTCTCAAATCAGACGCCATCACAGTTGTCCCGGAAAGCGACGATACGCCCTTAATAATTGCAATAGCATCGTCATTTCTGATGTTTGCGCCCAACCTGTTGAGTTCCGCAACATGCATAAATCTATGCGGAAATACCCTCTCTGTAATAATACTCGTCCCATTTGCAATACTCAGCAGTGCGGTGAATTGTGCCTGCATGTCAGTAGGCATGCCGGGGTATGGCAGTGTAGTAATATTTATCGGTTTAATATTCCCATCACTTTTAACTGTGCATCCACCACTATTTGCATGGCCGGAAGTACTCGTGTCGAAGTCAGGCGCATCAATATCAACACCGGCTTCACGTAATTTATCTATGACTGAAACCAGATAACATGATGCATCATTCTCCAATGTTATGTTCCCACCGGTTATTGCTCCTGCAATCATAATGGTTCCGGCTTCAATCCTGTCTGGTATTATCTCATACTCAACTCCGTTCAGTTCATCAACTCCGTCAACAACAAGATTATTTTCACCAATTGCGGTTATATTAGCCCCTGCCTTATTCAGAAAATTCGCAAGGTCCTGCACTTCAGGTTCACAAGCTGCATTCTCTATTACGGTCCTTCCCTCAGCAAGTACAGCTGCCATTATGACATTACAGGTACCCAAGACTGTTGAGCCGTACGGCCCTCCAAGATAAACCTCACTCCCTTTCATCTTGTCCCCTGTTGCAATTATATATCCATCCCTCACCTCAACACCGGCACCAAGCGCTTCAACACCTTTAATATGAATATCTATAGGCCTGGAACCAATTGAACATCCGCCCGGGATGGACACTTGCGCCATCCTGCGTTTTCCGAGCAGAGGTCCCAGTACACAAATTGACGCTCTCATCGTTCTGACAAGATCGTATGGAGCTATTATATTTTTCTCATCCTTAACAGTAATGTCAAGTG
This sequence comes from uncultured Candidatus Scalindua sp., assembly GCA_964437425.1. GTDB lineage: Bacteria > Planctomycetota > Brocadiia > Brocadiales > Scalinduaceae > Scalindua. Next base: position 11,922 of record CAYTGO010000055.1, on the reverse strand, counting down.
AGCCGTCCGGACATCTCTCGGTATCTACACCAAGCTCATTAAGGATTTTGCAAAGGGTTGTTACATCTGTGAGTTCAGGTATACCCTTTAACTTCGACGTACCCTTCAACAACAGGCACGCGGCCATGATAGGCAATGCGGCATTCTTAGCCCCATTAACCCTCACCTTTCCACTCAAGGGATAACCACCCTCAATCACCATTTTTTCCATACTAAACCAATCCCTTAATTCCTAAATGCCCTAATTCTTCAATTCTAAATTTGTTTGATTAATTTGGTTAATACATTACCCGGACCAACCTCTTCAAATTCCGGTTCAGGCTGCTGTTTGAGATATTGAATAGACTCTACCCAACGTACCGGACTGCTGATCTGTTGAACCATATTATTCATGGTTTCATCGTTTTGATAAGGTGCTGCCGTATAGTTGGCAATCACCGGGATCTGTACTGGTTGAAATTCAAAGTTCTTCAGGAAACCGGCAAACTCATTTTGAGCATCCTGCATATAGCGGGAATGGAATGCACCACTTACCTTTAACGGGATGAACAACCTGACACCTGCATCTTCAAAAGCGGTCTTAACAGCATCAATGTCCTCTTTTCGTCCGGAGATTACCGTCTGTTTCGGAGAGTTAAGATTTGCGATATCGATTGACTCAAAAGAGGCATCCTCTAAAACCTGTTTGATCTTATCAGGCTGCATACCGATAACAGCCGCCATGCCTCCCCCGGTCACCTTGACCATAATCTGCCCTCTTTTTTGTACTAACTTCAGACCTGTTATAAAGTCGAATACACCGGCAGCAAAGAGTGCATTATACTCACCGAGACTATGCCCGGCAACAAAATCAGGACGAAGATCTGCGCCCTCTGTCTTACTCAAATAAGTAAGCGCATTCACAATATACAGCGCCGGTTGTGTATAATCTGTCTGCCCAAGTTTTTCATCCGGATCGTTCAGACAGAGCTCTTTGATTGAACACCCCAACACCTCGTCAGCCTGCTTCACCAATTCAGGAAATTGATCAAACAACTCCCCACCCATTCCGGGAGATTGTGATCCCTGGCCCGGAAATACATATATTTTAGTCATTCCTCACTCCATAATATTGTTTATAATTAGCTATTCGTCATTCATCATTTCTCAATCGTTATTCTTGCCTCTTGCTTCTATCTTTTTATCTCAGTATTTATCTGTCTTTTATCTGTGTAAATCTGTGTCCAAACTTTTCTATTTTTAAAAGCCCGCGGTGGGAATCGAACCCACAATCTCATCATTACGAGTGACGTGCTCTACCATTGAGCCACGCGGGCCTAAGCTTAATAGCTTATATCAGTTATGACTTATGGCAAGAAAACAGCTTCAGCATAATTGATCATAATAACTTATTATAATAGTGACGTTAAATAGTAAATACAAGGGGAAACTTGCGAGTTGCGGGTAACGAGTTACGAGTTGCGAGAGAAGATAATGGGACGCAGATAAAATGCAGATTTGCAATCATTTGGTAAATAGATATCTATCACAAAGTTTCACCTCTTACATACTCCGTAATTGCCTGGCTCACCATATTAAGTCTTTAAAAAATACAGGTGTTCTTTAAAGCTGATCTTTTAAGAACACCTGGCCGACTCACCCCTCTCTTGAGATAGCTACTTCAAACGCCCGCTAATGAGTAGTTGTGTTTTGTTCAGTAGAATATGGACTGGAACAAGACAGGGTGTGAAGTAAATAAACAAAATAGATCAAAACCGATTTATTACCTGATCACGCTTGAAATGTGAGACTTATTATAATTTATTTAAGACCATTTTTTTTAAAACAGGCAACAAACTTTTTATCTGTAACCTGAATATGATTAACTAGCCATTTTATCAAATATTCAAGTATTTCATTTGCAATTTGAATGTCACCACTAATCACTTTATTTCGATAGGCAATGGTCTTATAGGAGAAATTGATATGCTCCTCCTTGTGTAATTGATACTCCGGATAATGGAATTCTTCCATGTAAGACTCTTCTGTTTTAAAATGCTCTTGAGCATATTTACTCATTTCTTCCAATATTGATAACACCATTTTGGGATCATTACTATGTTGCCTCGCAACAGTTGCATCATTGATTATGCTAACGAGCCTCTTGTGTTGTTTATCAATTATTGATATACCCACACTATATTTGTCGTCCCATTTGATCATAGAGGTAAATACTAGTACCAAAGACATTGGCAATCAACTACAAAATCACAGTTTTTGATTTCAGATTTTCCACCTGGTTACTCTTGAAATGTGAAATCCCAGTACGTATTTGATTAAAGGGTGTGATTGTGGGGAAGAGCCCAATTAGCGAATGAATTGCGTTGTAGTTACGAAGAACTAGATTCAGGCTGCGAAAATATTGCGCCAAATTTTAGAGTTACATGTATAAGACATTCTTATTTATTCTCTTTAGATTATAAGTACTTGTTATTTATATGGTTTGTGCATTGAGGCAGAAAGTTGTTTATTATAATATTTTGGCATTAATATTGCAATAATACAGTATTTATTAACGTTATATTGTAACTGTAATATTTCGGTTTTTTTAGGCTATAAATTATTAATCTGTAATTGGATAAGCCAATAAATGCTTTCCAGCATCATTCAACAATCACACCAGTTACTATATACATTCGGGAAAGCGTCTAATACTTATATCAAAAACCTGATGTTCATAAAAATATTAAGGTTTTTATTTAAATAAACAATTTACTATCTTACATTTCTTCAAAAATGGTTAGGAGATCCAAATGTTAAAATCAAAGTTTCGCATCAGGGTAATGCTGTCGATACTGATTACGTTGGTAACTATCCTTTTTAGCGGTGTTATTACTCTGATGCCTTTTACACAAAGCGTGACTGCTGACGAACAAGATATTCTGCGTGTGGCGGGGTGGGATGTGTACTCGGATCCCGAGAATAATCACAAGACCATTGGTTACAAGAGCTTTGAAGATAAATATGGAGTACAGATTGAGTTTAAGCCGTTGAAAAATCTGGATGAGATCGTGAATACCGCTGAGTCGCACAGCGGATATGATATATTCATTATTTCAAACGAGGGTATACGCCTGCTTCATGATATGGGTATTGTCATGCCAATGGATTTGAGGCAGTTGCCCAATTACCTTAGTCTGCATCCCAATCTGCGTTATACGGAATGGGCCCTGTTTGATAGCAGGAACTATGCCGTTCCCTGGGCATGGGGGCCGACCGGGTTGTTGTACGACACAGACGTTATAACTGTTGTCCCTGACAGCTGGAATGTTCTTTGGGATCCAAAATACCGCGGTCGTATATCCTTGTGGGATGATGTATCGATGATATGGACTACAGCGCTGGTGCTTGGTTACCAGAATGTCTACAGCCTTACTCGCGAACAGCTCGGGAGAGTGAAGGAAAAGCTGTATGAACTCAATGGCCTTGTGCATGGTTACTACGAAGGTGAATTGCAAGAGATGGACTTTATAATAAAAGGCAATGTAGTCGCTTTAAACAGCTGGTTTGATCCCTCCTCTCGTCTGAGTAATAAACAGGGACGTAATTTCAAGATGGTGATCCCCAAAGAAGGTGCCGTGGGTATGTTCGACAGCTATCTGATCAGCAAGGATACCCACAAGAAGGTACTTGCGCATCAGTTCATCAATCACCAGATCAGCCCGGCAGTCCAGAAACAGATGGTGCGCATAACCGGATTGGCTCCGTCCAATATCGAGACATTGTCTTTGCTCACACCGGAAGAGATCAAAGCATTGCATCTGGATGAACCGGATTACTTCAACCGGATGCTGTTGTGGGACCATATGCCGCGCAAGCATCTGTATGAAGCCGTATTGAAAGAGGTACGAGAAGACCTTAAATTACGTCTAAAATAGGAGATATACTATTAAGTTACGGACTCGATTCACCATTTTCTATGGCGTGGTCAGCACTTTCTTCCTTGTTGTGTTTGCATTTCTGGTCTTTAACAGATTGGAGACAGCGATGGTCAGCCAGCTTCATCAACAGTTCGAGTCGGATGCCAGGAGTAAACTCGATGGGCTGCAGAAGAATCTCTTACAGACTACAGAACGCTTCCGGTTCAGCGCAGAGATGCCAATATTCCGCGAAATACGCTTTCATCAGCTTACACTCGACAATGCGAACTTGCACAATGCCATACGCCAGCTTGAGCTCTATTTCCTGGAACTACAGCAAGATAATTCAGAGCTTAAGACTGTGAGGTATGTTGATGAAAAAGGCATTGAAGTTCTGCGCATAGAGCAATCCACTATAAAGCAAAACCTGGCAGACCTGTCTCAGGAACATTACATCCGGAAGGCACTGGAGCTTACACATGGGGAAGTGAGTGTGACTGTATCACATAACGAGGATAATGAAGTCATTGAACTGATCTGGTGGGTCTCTGTGTTTCCGTCGCACAAAGTGAGAATGGGTGTGCTGGGGTTTCATATATCTTTTGACTCATTGTGTGACAGAGTTATGTCTATAGGAGGATTGGAAAAAGAATATATAAGACTTGAGGATGAGGAAGGGAATACGCTTTTCGATACACAAATAGATAGACAACATGGTAAATCTCTGAAAGAGCAATGGAATGTTCAAGGCACTTTGGGAGTTCCGGGGTTATCATGGAAGGTTGTGCTGTCGGCTGATCCCGCAGTTTTTTTAGTGGATGTGGCCCATCTGCGATGGCAGGTATTTGTCATAATTCTACCCGTTATTATCCTCATGTTATTCATCGGGATAATCTTTACTACCCGGCAAATTACAGAACGCATCAAGCAACTGGTTCGAGCAGCCCAGATGATAGGCAGAGGTAATCTTGACTACAAAATAGAAGTGAAAAAGAATGATGAAATTGGCCAATTACATGAGGCTTTCAATAATATGGCTATAGATTTAAGTAAAACAACCACATCAATTGATAATCTCAATGAAGAAATTGTCGTGCGCAAGCGCGCGGAGGATGCATTAAAGGAAAATGAAGAAAGGCTACGTATAGCAATGTCTGCAGCGGAGATGGGCACGTGGAAGTGGGATGTCGTGACCAATCAGAACTTCCGTGATGCCAACTTCAATCATATTCTTGGACTGGAAGCTGCAGAATCAATACAACGGGTGGAAGATTTTGTTGAGCGAGTCCACCCGGAGGATCGTGCTGCAGTGGATCAAAAGATCAAGTGCTCAATCCGTGAGCGGGATACTTATCTGGCTGAATTTCGAATAATATGTCCAGATGGGACAGAAAAGTGGTTGCGTAACCAGGGCTTACCGTTCTATGACAAACAAGATAAGATTTCCTATATGACGGGAGTCGTCGTCGACATTACCAAACACAGGATATTTGAGGAAAGTGTTAGAAGTTTTGCTCATATATTTGAAGAGTCATTGAACGAAATATACATATTTGACGCCAAAACCCTCAAATTTATTAATGTCAACAAAGGTGCAAGGCAAAACCTGGGTTATTCTATGGAAGAACTCACTACTCTTACTCCTCTGGATTTCAAACCGGAATTTACAGCTGAGGTATTTGCGAAAGTTATTGAGCCTCTCCTGGTTGGTGAAAAGCAAAAAGTACAGTTTACGACAGTCCATCAAAGGAAAGACGGTTCTTTATACGATGTTGAGGTACACCTTCAGCTTTCTACTTTTCAATCTGTTCCTGTATTTGTAGCTATTATTCTTGACATTACAGACCGTAAGAAGATTGAGGATGACCTTCGAGCAAGTGAAGAGAATTATCGAGTATTGGTGAGTAGTGTAAGGGATTACGCAATATTCATGATTACTCCTGAGGGTATTGTAAACAGTTGGAATGAGGGTGTTAAAGCAATAAAAGGATACACTGCTGACGAAATTATTGGTAAACATATTTCCATTTTCTACCCTGAAGAAGATATAAAAGCAGGAAAAATAGAACGTGAACTACAAAAAGCAAAAGAGGATGGGGAATATGAGGATGAAGGCTGGCGTATAAGGAAGGACGGATCGCGTTTCTGGGCGAATGTTGTTTTTACTGCATTACATGATGAGAATGGAAAGCTAATAGGTTATACAAAAGTTACACGAGATTTTACAGACCGCAAGAAGGCTGAGGATAACTTGGTAAAATATCGGGATCACCTGGAAAATCTTGTTGCAGAAAGGACGAGAGAATTGGAGATTTCCCATGAGAAACTGATGGACTCGGAACGGCTGGCTGTTCTGGGTAGGTTATCAGGCGGTATCGCTCACGAAATACGAAATCCCCTGGCATCAATCGATATTCTGGCAATAAACCTGAAGAGGAAGCTGAAAGACGCTGATGAAAAAACTAAATTACAAATTAATCAAATAATTGAACAGGTTAAAGATTCAACTGATATTATCCAGGGCCTCCAGGACCTGGCAAGGTTGCAAGAGCCTAATAAAGACACATTTGATATTTACAATATTATAGAAAATGGTATAAGTGTTGCTATGATACCACGAACGGTTGAGATTGTTAAGAATGTAGCTAAAGAAGAGTTATTCGTGGATATAGATGAGAAGCAAATTACAATAGTATTAAGGAATATCTTGAGCAATGCTGTACAGGCAATGGATAAGAAAGGGACAATCTGGATAACCGCCTGTAGAGGGGGAGATAGTTGGTTAAATATTTCAATAAAGGACACTGGACACGGCATTGAACCGGAAAACATGAAAAAAATCTTTGAATCGTTTTTTGGCACAAAGGTAGAGGGTTTTGGTTTTGGGCTTACGATATGCAAGATGATCATGGAAAAACATGGCGGCAGAATAGAGGCAGAGTCAGAAGTTGGTAAAGGTGCGACTTTCATATTGAGTTTTTCATCTGCTGATGCCGGAAACTACGCAGTTTGATAATTTGAGAATCAATGTGTAACTTGATAATATTTTAAAGAAAGAGGTTGATTATGATAGCCAGCAGAAGGGTTCTTGTAGTGGATGATAACACGATCTATTGTGCCGGCCTAATTGACTTACTGGGATCAGAAGGTTTTGATGCCGTAGGTGTTCATGATGGATTCAAAGCCCTTGAAGCAATCAAGGAAGGTAAATTTGACATGGTGCTGATGGATGTCAAGATGCCCGGGATGGATGGGGTTGAAACGTTTCAGAAACTTAAAGAGTTTTCTCCTGAAACTCCCACTATTCTGATGACAGCATATGCAATGGAGCACCGTATCAGGGAAGCATTACGAAATGGAGTTTTTGGCACCTTTCAAAAGCCTGTAGACTATGAAAGGCTTCTTTGCAGTATGGAGAAGTCTATTCCGGACGGAGCAGTGGTTATGGTTGCTGTTGACGACAATGAACACTATTCAGACTTGCTTGATACGTTTGCAGAAAGAGGATATCGGACAGTAGCTGCTAGAGATAGTGAAGCAGCAATTCAAACGGCAAGAGAAAAAACATTCGACATTATTATTCTCGACACGAATCTTCCATTTTCAAAAGGAGTGGAAACTTATCATAAGATTTGTGATTTTCGGCCTGATGTAAATGTCGTCATTATTACAGACAATAAAAAGGAAACTGAAAGTCTTATTAATCAGGCTTCAAAAAAGAACGTTTGTGCATTTCTTGAAAAGCCACTAGATATCGATAATTTGCTTGAGGTTATGCGAAAGGCACTAGAGAATAGGAACTAGAACGAGAGCGTTCACGGTTTAGCGTAAAATTTAAGAACTCGAATTGTGGAATATTTCATTACAAATTCAGTAATATAAATTTAATACAAATTATGGTAACAAAAGCTAATATACTTATTGTTGATGATAATGAAGTTCTCTCTGGTGGTATGAAGGATTATCTAGCACATGAAGGCTATGCTGTTGAGTGTGCTAATAATGGTAAAAGTGCAATTACTTTAGTACAAGAAAATACATACGATGTCGCATTTGTAGATCTTAAGTTGCCCGATATCCAGGGAACAGAACTCGTTAAAAAATTAACTGATATATCTTCATCAATAGAATTTATCCATATAACCGCTCACGCCTCACTTGATACTGCTATCAAAGCTGTGGAACAAGAACATGTCGTTTCTTATGAAATAAAACCTTTAGACATGAATCACCTTCTTTCTGTCCTTAAGCAGATAATGAAACGCAAGCAAGTAGAGGATCGAAGCAAAAGTCTTGCTCACATACTTGAAGAGTCATTGAATGAAATTTACATATTTGATGCTCAAACCCTTCGGTTTATTCAGGCTAACAAGGGTGCAAGGTTAAATTTAGGGTATTCTCTGGAGGAGCTTAGTTGTTTAACTCCAGTAGACTTAAGACCGGAGCTTACATTAGAGCATTTTGAAAAACTACTTGAGCCTATTCGTACCGGTAAAAAAGAGAAAATTTACTTCACAACTGTCCATCAGAGAAAAGACGGTTCTTTATATGATGTAGAGGTACACCTTCAACTCTCTACCTTTCAATCTATCCCGGTATTTGTAGCTATCATCCTTGATATAACCAAGCAAATGCAGGTTCAGAAAGAACTCAAAGAGCTCAATGAATCTCTGGAAGATCGTATAATTGAACGTACCGCTGAGGTTGTCAAATTCTCTCATGCTGTTGAACAAAGCTCCAGTACGGTCGTAATTACTGATACTAAAGGTGATATAGAATATGTCAATCCAAGGTTTACACAAACAACCGGCTATACTTCTGAAGAGGCCTTAGGGCAAAATCCGAGTATATTAAAGTCTGGTGAACAAGGGGCAGAAGTATACAAAGAATTATGGGATACAATCACATCCGGTAGTGAATGGCGGGGCGAATTTCATAACAAAAAAAAGAATGGAGAGCTATATTGGGAACTGGCATCCATTGCACCAATTATAGATAAAGACGGAGTTATTACTAGCTTTGTTGCTGTTAAGGAAGATATTACAGAACGCAAACTTATGGAGGAAGAATTAAGAACTTTCAATGATCTTCTTGAACAACGAATAGCTGAACGCACATCTGAGTTGACAAATGCAATTGAAAAACTGCAAGCAGAAAACACTATGAGAATGCAGGCTGAGGAAGAGGTAGGCGTAAGTAATTCATACTTAAAGCTGCATCAGATTGCAGCATGTTCAGCGAACGAAGCAGGAGAAATTGAAGATGGTTTTAAGCCCGTGCTGTCTGCAATCTGCCATACTCAAGGCTGGTCAATTGGTCATGCTTATTTATTAGCAAAAGGTGTTAGCGACCGTCTGATCCCTATGAAAGTATGGCATCTTGATGACGATAATAAATTTGCTGCGTTTATCAAAACAACTGAGAAAACTAATTTTTTAAGTGGAATTGGCCTTCCAGGCAGAGTGTTGTCCAGTGGTAATCCGGAATGGATTGTTGACGTTACTAAAGATTCCAATTTTCCCAGAGCATCAATTGCAAAAGAAGCTGGTATAAAGGCAGGTTTCGCATTTCCTGTGATGGCAGGCTCTGAGGTGGTTGCCGTGTTGGAATTTTTCGGTACTGACCCAATAGAGCATGACAATGCATTTCTAGAGGTTATGGCTGATATTGGTAAGGATTTAGGCCTGATTATTGAGCGTAAACATGCTAATGAGAAACTGAGAAAGAGTGAAGCCAGTCTTTTAGAAGCACAACGAATTGCCAGGATGGGCAGTTGGGATTGGGATATTGTAAACAATACATTACATTGGTCAGATGAGGTATATCGTATCTTTGATCTTAAACCCCAGGAGTTTGGTGCAACATATGATGCGTTCCTGCGTTCTGTACACCCTGATGACAGAGAGTCTGTAAAGAAAGCAGCAAACGAAGCTCTTTATAAGAGTGTTCCATACAACATAGAACATCGTATTGATCTGCCGGATGGCAATGAACGTATAGTTCACGAACAGGCAGAAGTAAATTTAGATGAGAATAGCAAGCCGATCAGGATGATAGGAACTATCCAGGATGTAACCGATCTTAAAAAGAGGGAAGAAGAGCTTATAAAGGCACAGAAACTAGATTCTATTGGTGTACTTGCCGGAGGCATTGCTCACGATTTCAATAACTATTTGCAGGGAATCTCGGGTTATATCATGTTGGCACAGGCATATGCAGATACAGATGATAAAGTGAATGAATCATTAAAAGAAGCTCAGAAAATCATTTACCAATCAAAGGAACTGTCTCAAAGGCTGATTACATTCTCAAAGGGTGGTGATCCGATAAGGCAAACAATTGTTATCTCTAAGTTGTTAAAAGATTCTGTCTTACTTGTCACAAGTGCTTCCAGTTTCGATTGTCAGGTTGGGGTATCTGAAGATATCTGGTCCGTTGAAGCTGACAATGGACAACTGGGTCAGGTCTTCAGCAATATTGTTATTAATGCCAAACAGGCAATGCCGAATGGAGGAAAGATCAATGCTTTTGCTGAAAACATAGAAATATACAAAGGAACTCAACTTCCTCTGAAAGAAGGAAAGTATGTAAAGGTAACTATTAAAGACCGGGGAGCCGGTATATCACATGAAAACCTTCAAAAGATATTTGACCCCTATTTTACCACGAAGAAGAGTGGTAGCGGGCTGGGTCTCGCCACCTGTTTTTCTATTATCAAGAAACATGGTGGGCATATCAGTGTAGAATCTGAGTTGGGTGTTGGCACGACTTTTTGCATCTATCTGCCCGCTTCGGTGGAGGATATACAGAAAATGCCTGAACTCAGTGAGACTAAAATAAAGCGCGGAGAAAAGGCATTAAATAATGATAGGGGAAAAGTACTGCTAATGGATGATGACAACGCTTTTAGGGCTGCTACTGGTAACCATTTAAGACTGTTAAAATATGATGTTGAAGAAGCCAAAGATGGTACAGTTGCAATAGCCTTATATAAGAAGGCAATTCAATTACACAAACCTTTTGATGCAGTCATAATGGATTTGCAGGTATCCAATGGTATGGGAGGTAAAGAAGCAACTAAAGAACTTCTTAAAATAGACCCGGAAGCAAAAGTTATAGTGGCAAGTGGTTATATAGATGATTCAACAATGTCCGAATATAAAAAGTTTGGTTTCATAAGCGCACTTTCCAAACCGTATGATATTGCTACACTGGATGATGCATTACAGAAAGTTATAATTGATAATTAATTTAGGTATTTTCCAAAAATAACCAAGACACCAACAGGAATTAAGAAGAAACAGAATCGTGTGATAGGAGGGGTCTGGGTGTGAACCAATTGTGCACTAAAATATCAAAACAGGCCAAAACTAATGATCCCAAATTGATCCTATGGATAGTACAAATTGGTACAAATTGAGCCAATGCAAGACAGCTTAGGAATGGTTATAAGTCTTGGATGTACTTTGTATTACGTGGGTTAGTAAGGGTTTACAAAATACCCCTAAATAGCATTACGAGTGACGTGCTCTACCATTGAGCCACGCGGGCATAAACTAAGTAGTTAGAATCAGTTATGACTTATGGCATAAAAATAGCCTTAGCATGTTTTATTATAATAGTGACGTTAAATAGTAAATACAAGAGGAAACTTGCGAGTTGCGGGTGACAAGTTACGAGTTGCGAGAGAAGATAATTGGACGCGGATAAAACGCAGATTCTCAGGCATTTGGTAATAATGCCAACATTGGCAAATATACCAAATAGCTAACCATTTAGCCAAAATGCCACTATTGGCAAAATGGCTAAATAGCAATCTGTTGTGAGAATTCATGCCATTCGGACTTAACGCATTGATTTGGCATTTGAGCTTTGACATTTGGATTTGATTCGCCAATCTACAATATTAAATATTCAACCCTTATGGCTATTTATTATTTACCATCCGCACCAAACAGATCATTTATGTGTTTTGCCAGCTCTGGCTGTTTAAAAGGTTTTTTGATAATGAAGTCTACCTTGA
>CAYTGO010000054.1:0-21128 GCA_964437425.1 uncultured Candidatus Scalindua sp. | reverse complement strand
GTTTCGACTCGCCTACGCGGCCTATAAGCTTTGGAACGATAAACGCGGCTAGAAGCCCTATTATAACCATAACGATAAGAAGCTCTATTAACGTGAAGCCTGATACTTGATATGTTCTCTTATTCCTGTCAGATCTCTTCATTTTATCGTCCATTTCAGAAAAAGTGTTATATGGTAAAAATCAATAATATATAGACTTATGAATTATAATAAAGTTGAGTATTTAGAATCAAGTGGAAAAAAGCATTGTACAGTAATCCGCGAGGGTAACAGAGGTAAGAAATTAAGGAAGATTCATGCTGCGTGTTGCGGATTGCAAGCTCCGGGTTCAGCAATGAAGAGTGTAGAGTGCAAAGAAGCAAAACAGAAGACAATTGACTAATGACAAGGCGTTAAAATCCAATAAGTGATTAGTGATAATTAATAACTATGATTTCAAAGTTGACAGACTGCGAGAATACACACCAATTTACAGTATACATATAAGCCTCCAAATCATAATGCTAAATACACTTACATCTTTATATTAGTTTTTTTAAACAAAACGTTGACAATGAAATGATTATTTGTTAGTAATGTTCCAAATTAAAGGTAGCAAATATAAATAGAGGGGCATGGATGCCTCTCTATCAAACAGCAAAAAATTTTAAAGCTCTACTTCCATGGATGGTATAGATAACCATTTCCGCAGTAGGGCTTTTTTTATGCAGTGTTCGTGTTGAAGTGTAAGAATTATTATCAAGTGATATTTTAGTAGTCCCAATATAAATTATTTACTGTAGTTGAACATTTTATCAGAAAGAGGAGGAGTGCATTTATGAAACGGATTGTCAATTCTGTAAAAATTAGTTTGTTCGCTTTAATTCTTTTAGGGCATTTAGGGTTTAGTTTGCCGGCAATGGCAGCAACACAGACCCTGACTATTTTGGGTGGCAACGGAACACCGGGAAATCTAGATCCTTATGCTGAGGCGTCACGGGATGGTGGAGCGACATGGGGGCCGGCTTATTTGTATGATGGAAATCATGCGAATGGACCTCATCCCTGGGGAGCATTAACTGGGACAAATGCCTGGATTAACTTTGACCTAAGCCCATTTGTGGGTTTAAATTCAACGACTGATTACAGAATACGGTTCAATGTGCCTGCTGATCTTACAGCTCCTGCGATGACTTTTTCACTAAAAGCAGATAACATAGCGACAATTAAAATTAACGGTGTGTTAGTAGATACTGTTGAGGGGCAAGTAAATAACGTTGATGTTGCAGATGCAGTTTTCAATGCTGGTTTGGTTCCTGGTTTAAACGAAATTACAATTAAATTGCAAGATTTTGGTGGTTGGGTTGGTCTAAATTATGTAATTGAAATCACAGGGGATTCAACTGAGCCAATGGAATTAGTCAACGTTGCGCCTGTCGCTTCCTGGCAGGCGGATGATGATGCAACTGACGCTTCTGGAAATGGTAATAATGGTACGCTGAATGGTAACACAGGCTACGTTGATGGCTTGTGTGCCGGGCGGGCATTCAGTTTTGATGGAGTTGATGATTTTGTGGAGGTGCCTGACTCAGATAGTTTAGATATTACAGGTCCTATAACAATTGATGCGTGGATTCGTTTGGACAACACGAATACTCTGAATACAATTGTTTCCAAAGGTGGCAACCTTGGTGGCACATATGGACTTAATTATAGTTTCCGGATCGGTATAGATGGGAAATTGACATTTTTTTACTGGAATAATAACCAATGGCAGGGATGGAGAGATTCGGAAAATCTCTCAACTGCTCAATGGTACCATGTTGCAGCTGTTCAAGAAGCTGAGGGAGGTATCAGCTTCTATATCAATGGTCAGAAGACTCCAGGTACATTCTCTTATATATGGGGTAGCCCGGGAACTTACCCAAAGCTAACTAACTCTGAACCGTTAAGAATAGGTCGTATAGCAGGTTGGTCTCAGGATTTTGCCGGTGCCATAGACAATCTCGAAATCTTTGACCGTGCACTTTCTGAAGCTGAAATTCTGGGGCGCTATAATGCTTGTGGTTTCACTAATACACCACCGGTTGCTGTGAGCACGAATGTAACGGTTGTTGCTAATTGTGAGACAGATACAGCAGATGCAGATGTAAATAATGGTTCGTCTGATCCGGATGGCCACCCAATCACGCTAACCCAGAATCCGGCAGGTCCGTACGGAATAGGAGATACGAGTGTAACGCTTACGGCAACAGATAGCTACGGAGCATCACATTCTGCTGCTCCGGTAACTGTAATAGTAGTTGATGATACAACTGCACCTAATGCAGTAGCTCAAGATGTTATAGTAGAGCTTGATGCAAATGGAGTAGCGACATTACAAGCCTCTGCTGTTAATAATGGAAGTAGCGATAATTGTTCTCAAATAATATTGAGCGTTTTACCTGGCAGCTTTGACTGCAGTGATGTTGGCCCTAAGGATGTTACGTTGACAGTAACCGACCTTGCTAATAACACAGATTCTGACACAGCTACTGCGACAGTACAGGACAATATTAACCCAGTTGCATCAACTCTACAGAACATAACAGTTGAGCTTGATGAGAACGGAAGTGCGTCTATTACAGTGGCTGACGTGAATAATGGCAGCAGTGATAATTGCGAAATTGAGTCACTGAGTGTTTCACAGACAGCTTTTGACTGCAGCAATGTAGGTGATAACACAGTTACTTTGACTGTGACAGACATTAATGGTAACACTGACACTGCAGATACCACCGTAGCTGTAGAGGACAACATCGCACCAGATGCCAAAGCTAAGGATATAGTAGTGCAGCTTGGTGCGAATGGAATTGTAACTATTGATAGTACCGACGTAGATGATGGTAGCAGTGATAACTGTGGTTTTGAAATGAGTGTGTCTCCAAATACGTTTAACTGTGCAGATGTGCATACAAACCTCATGACTTTTGGTTCCGGGCCGCATGTACAACCGCCCGCTGGTTTCAGTTATAGTGAGGCTGGATATACTATGACCACAACAGGTGATTTATTCAATTTTAGGGGTCCCTGGGTTCCCTCAAACCCAGATTTTGAATCCGGCTATGTAGAGACGTGGAATGCAAGTGTGATATTCACGTTTACAAATGATAATAACGATTTGTTTGATTTTGTTGGAATTGATGTTGGACATGTGTTAAACAGCCCGGGTACGTGGATACTTAAAGGCTTTCAGGGTGCTGCATTAGCAGCATCGGTGAGTGTTAACACGTCACTTGGTAATGCTATCAATTTAAGTGGTTTTACATCTCTGACATCTTTAACTATACAAAAAACTGCTGGCACCTTCCCGTCATTTGACAACATAGTGTTTTCATCAAATGCTGGTAGACGCATGGTTACTTTGACTGTAGAGGACAATAGTGGCAACACTAGTACTGACACAGCAACTGTGACGGTAGTGGATGCTACTCCGCCTACGATTACGTGTCCTGCGGGCGTAACGCTTGAATGTCCTGCTGACATCAGTCCTACAAATACAGGCAGTGCAACGGCAACTGATAATTGCGGTGTGGTTTCTATAACTTCAAGTGATTCTTCAGTAGCTGATTGCGGTAACACTGAGACAATTACACGTACGTGGACTGCTACTGACACATCAGGAAATACAGCTAGTTGTGTTCAGACTATCACGGTTGTGGACACAACTCCTCCGGTACTATCTGATAAGCCAGATGCCGACACAGTTGAGTGTGATGCTGTACCGGCTATGCCTGATATAACAGCTACAGACAACTGTGATGGTGATTTGTCAGTTACTGCCACTGAGGTACGCACCGATGGCGATTGTGCTAACAGTTATACGCTCACAAGAACGTGGAGTGCAACTGATAGTTGCGGTAACAGCGATAGCTACACGCAGAAAATCATGGTTGTCGACACTAAGGCGCCACATAATGTGGTAGCGATTTTGGAACCTGTAAAAGTCAGGAAGAAACATGGTTGTTTCCGTGTTGTATTAACGGCTGATGACAACTGTGATATAGATCCTCTGACTTTTACTGCAACGTTGAGGACTGGTACATGCGAAGAGGCTGTAACTAACGGCCAGCTTGTAAGGCTTCATCTCAAGAAGAAGAGTTGCAGGATAAAGCATGATGATGGTAACAGTGATGATGGTAGCAGTGATGATTGTGGAACTGTGAAGTTTGAAGGACCTGACTTTACATTGACTGCGACTGCTGAGGATGCATGTGGTAACGTGTCGGATTCTGTTACTGATTCCCATGTTTTTGATGATGGTAGCAGTGATGATGACGGCAGTCATGACAATGGTATCCATCGTGGTAACAAAAAGAAAGATAATCATAAAGACCACGGTAAGCATAAGTCAGAAGGCAAGGACAAGAAGCATGGCGACGGAGGAGGAGACGATGGCGGTGGAAGATAAGAAACAATCTTTCAGCAACATGGATTGTTCCGTAAGTTGTTGACCTGTTTTTACAATAGAGAGCAGATGGGCCTTGTGCCTGTCTGCTCTTTTTTTATGCTGAGAAGCAAATAATGATATGGGACGGAGATAAACACTGATTAAAAACAGATCTAAAACAAAACAGTTATCACACAAGGACACGAAGGGCACAGAGGCAGGAAAGAATAAGTACCAAATGATAAATTCCAAATAACAGACAAATTCCAATGATGAAAACCAAAGTTCCAAAAGAGTAGTTCTCACACGAAAATAGTTGTTTCTATCAAAATGTCGAATATAATGTTTTTTTCATAATTTTTTCTATTGAATATATTTCTCATGGATCAAAAGCAGCCGCTCAACTTCAGCATTAAACCTGATGTAATAACCATGCGGATATTCTGGTGTCTGCTGGGATTTGAGCTCTTCATTGTATTTCTGGATGTCTTTATTAACCACTACGAATGGTGTTCTGTTGGTTCCATCAGGAGGATGATAAACATTACACGGGAAGATAGCCTCTCTAACTGGTTTTCAAGCATCCAGGCTGTTACTGTGGGAACTGTGATCTGGATGACTGCCATTGTCATAAGAAAGCAGATGCAGGGGGACTATTATAAGAGGAAGTTCTACTGTTGGGCGGGAATCGGAACTTTTTTCATCTACCTGGGCATTGATGATGCAATTAAATTTCATGAACGTATGGGAACGGCATATCACGTCCTTCTCTTTGATGATGACAGCTCTGCCGTTAACGAAGGGGTATTAGGCTCTCTTTATGATTTCTTTCCGAGTTATACATGGCAGATGGTCTTTGGCCCTTTCTTTATGGCTATCGGTATCTTTATTGTCTGGTTCTTATGGAAGTCACTTGAACCGCGCAGACTCTGGTACTGGTTCATTGTAGGTATGGGCCTGTATGCAGTTGCGATCGGACTTGATTTCGTGGAGGGACTTGACAGTGAACCGTATGAGGGCATAGCCGCTTTCTTCTCTACAGAAGAGTATCGCATCGAACATCTGTCAAAGACCCTTGAAGAGTTTCTTGAGATGCTCGGTACAACGATTTTCCTTATTGTCTTCTTGAAAAATATATTCAGACAGACAGAAGAGTGGAAAATAACAATATCTGAAAAGAGTTCCTAGTTTAAATAAGTGCCTAGATAAACTAAGTGACTAAAGTTAAAGACAATAGAAAAATCCAAATGTCAAAGCTCAAATGCCAAATCAATGCTTTAAGTCCAAATGACTGAAATCGTAATTCGTAAATTCTACTATCTTTCCTCTGTGCCCTTTGTGGCTTTGTGTGATTACTCTATCACAGCGCTCTTTTTGGATCGAAGCTGTCGCGGAGGCCGTCGCCAAGGCAGTTCATTCCGAATAGTATAAATATCATTGTTAAAGAGGGGCAGAGGAGCAGCCACCAGTTTTCGCCGGCATCTCCCAACATCCGTACTCCCTGTTCCACAAGACTGCCGAGTGAGTCGGACGCGTTTGTAATCCCAAGCCCGATGTACGCAAGGAAGCTCTCTTCGAGAATAATCAACGGTATCGTCAGTGTAGTATAAACTATCACCGGTCCAATCGTGTGTGGTATCAGATGGCTGAATATTATTTTACTGGAACTCGCGCCTGACATCTTCGCGGCCTCAATAAACTCTGATTCACGCAGAGAGAGTATCTGGCCACGCACAATACGTGCTACTGTCAGCCACTGAACAAGGCCAAGTGCAACAAAAAATAGAATCAGGCTCCTTTCAAAAAGTACCATTAAAAGAATCACCAGGAAGATAAATGGCAAGCCGTAAAGAACGTCAACGATTCTCATCATTATACTGTCTGTCATCCCTCCAAAATAACCTGACACTGCTCCGTAGCTCAAACCGATAACAATACTTACCAGGGTGGCAACAATTCCAACCAGCAGGGAGATTCTTCCTCCATATAGAATTCGTATAAAAAGGTCGCGGCCAAGCTTGTCAGTCCCAAGAAGATGAGTCACGCTCATCTCTTCTCCGTCAGCAGTAACGCTGATTACATCCCGTCCTTTAATAATAAGAGCTTCACTGCTAATTTCATTATCACCTTGTTTCAGAGTTATAGATGTGACTATTGAATTGTTTAGAGTGACGATGTTCTGTGTAACTTCATCATCTGCTTTAATGAGGAGCATCATAAGGACGCGGGAGCCTTCATCAAAAAGTCCTTCAGGAGGAGCAGCGTTTTTCTTTAGTACAAATGCCTGTTCCAGTCTTTCACCCGGGGTCCCATCGTCATTTGAACGGAATAGTTCACCTTTGAACGTAGAAGTATCCAGCTCCTCAATATGACGGGCACCGTCAGTATACATTATAGTATTAATCTTGCCGCGCCTTGTTGTAATCCGAATCTCCTGCCTGGAGAGATTTTTAGTCTGATATATTATCTTTTCAGATGAAGACAATGAGGGTGATGTCTCAGCCTCTTTTCCTACTATGAAAATGCTCTTGCTCAAACAGTCAGGATGTGTAAATCCGGGAGATCTCGCTCCAAGCCAGACCCTGGTAAGCTTCGGCGAGCCGCCGTAGAAAAAAGGAACAATTACAACCGCTAAAGACACAGCGACAACAAGAAACAGCCCGAATAGTGCGAGACGATGCCTCAGCAGTCTCATAAAAGCGAGATGTGTTGGTGAATATGATTTATGGACCTTTTTCATTTCAGTTTTCATTGCCTACCCTCGGGTCAAGAAACCCATAAACTATATCTACCGCAAGATTGCAGACTATTATCAGTGTTCCGTAAAGAATGACAGTTCCCATTATCATAAAGTAGTCACGGTTGAGAGCGCTCTCCACAAACTCTCTGCCCAAACCTGGTATATTAAATATCTTCTCTACAACCAGAGAACCTGTAGTAATTGATGCAATAGCAGGCCCGAGGAAACTGACTACCGGCAGAATGGCGCCTTTAAGTGCGTGACGCAAGACTATCGTCCTCTCCGTCAGCCCCTTGGAACGTGCTGTGGTTATGAAATCTTCGGATAGTATCTCCAGCATTCCTGCCCGGGTAAGACGCGCAAACCTGGCCGCAAAAGGAAGCCCGAGCGTTATGGCAGGAAGTATCAGGTGAAGGGATATCCCACTGTATCCGGAAACGGGAAGAATATGGAATACGCGGGAGAAAAGGGTCTGCAGAAGAGGACCAAATACAAATACCGGCAGGCTGATACCAATCACCGCTAACGCCATTGTGGAATAATCGAGCATACTGTTTGATTTTAATGCAGATACCAGGCCTGCTGCAACACCGGCACAGAGTGATATCAACAGTGCAGTTATGCCAAGTAGAATTGACGGCGGAAGATGGTTTGAGATGATCTCATTTACAGAGAAATCTTTCTGCTTCAGTGACGGCCCAAGGTCTCCCTGCACAAGTCTAATGAGGTATCTACCGTATTGACTTGCCACTGAACCATCAAGATTGTATCTCTTGGTTAACGCCTCTTCAACTCCCGGAGGAAGCTCCCTGTCAGAACTGAATGGGCCGCCGGGCGCCATCCTCACCAGGAAAAAGGTAATAGTGATCAGGATAAACAGGATAATCGGAACAAAAACCAGTCGTCTTAGAAGATAGCTGAACACTTTTTACTCTATTCCCTCCAAATGTATTTTAACGGATGCACATCTCTGATATTGGCTTCCCATCCCAGGACGGACTCATTAATCAGACCTTTATTTACATAGTCATAGATCGGCAGAATAGGGCACTCTTGTTCGACAAGTAATCTCTCAAGTTCATTGAATATTTTGTTCCGCTCTTTTCTATCAAGGGTCAGAGACACGGTATCCAGAAGTTCATCATACTCTCTGCTGCTCCAGCCGGTTCGATTGTTTCCATCACCCGTTCTGAAGATGCTGAAAAAAGTTGAGGGATCTGCGTAGTCTCCTATCCATGAGGAGCGGCTTATTGAATAGTCCAGATTGTTCTGGTTGTCCAGGTAGACCTTCCACTCCATATTACGTGTACCCATATTGACACCAAGATTCTGCTTCCACTGCTGAGAGATCGCTTCTGCAATCATCTTATGTCCTTCACTGGTATTATAGATAATCTCCAATTTCGGAAACGACATCTTATTTTTACCATATCCGGCTGCTGCGAGAAGTTTGCGTGCAGCGACAATATCATGCTTCAATCCTTCTATCGGTTCATAACCTGCTACAGGAGGGCAGAAGTGACTGCTGGGCTGCTCACCGCCTTTAAGCAGCTCATTACATATCTCCACACGATCAGTAGCAAGGCAGAACGCCTTTCGGACTCGCACGTCATCAAATGGCGGCTTTGTTACGTTAAAGCGGTAAAAATATGTACCGAGCATCGGATAGACATAATAGTCAGGGTTACGTTTAAGCTCTTCAATTCTTGCAACAGGAAGTGCCGGCATCCAGTGGAGCTTATCATCCTGAAATAGTTTATACGCGGTATTCAGATCAGATATCGGCAGGGCGGTAACTGTTTCGAGCTTAACAAAATCGCTGTCCCAGTATTGAGGGTTCTTTTCAAATACGATCTGTTCACGAGACGACCACTCCTTTAGAACGAAAGGGCCGTTCCCGATAATGTTCTCCTGTCTCGTCCATTTCTCATGAAACTTTTCGATCAATTCGACACGGACCGGATAGTATGTAGGGAAAGCCACAAGGTCGAGAAAGTATGGGCATGGCGCGTGTAGAACGACCTCTAAAGTATGAGAATCCTTAACATGGATTCCAACCTCGCTGAAATCTGTCAGTTTGCCATCAGAGTAGTTCTCGGCACCTGCAATCGGAAAAAAGAGGTTTATATAGCGGTTGACAGGATCGAGGCCTCGTTTCCACGAAGAGAGGAAGTCCTGAGCTGTAACCTCCTTGCCGTCACTCCACTTCGCATCTTCACGGAGATGAAAGGTGTATATCAGACCGTCGTCACTTACTTCCCAGCTTTCAGCAACTCCCGGGCGAGGTGTGAGGTCAGAAGGATCATATGTTACCAGACCTTCAAAAAGCGCTTCTGCCAGACGCATCTCAGGAAGGCCGGTCATCAGGTGAGGATCAAGCGTTTCCGGGTCTGTTCCGTTGTTGAAAACAAGGTGCTGCTCCGCATACTTCCAGACATCACCTTCCGGCACATATGCCGCCTTCCACTCCGGCACACCTTCTGCCGTTGCACTGACAGCACTGAACAGGCATAGGTATGCTATAAAAGAGATGCTGACGATAGAACGTAAATGTTTCATTCTAATTATCATTTTCAATATTCGATTACTCTTATAATATATGGCCTGAGGCAAAGAGGCATGGTAGCAAAAAGAGGTATGGATTGTAAGCCAATTTTAAGGAGTAGGCCTACAACGATAACGACTGCCATCAGATCTGCCGACTACTCTGGTTCATTATGACACACAGCTGTATCACTCTAAGACTACAACTGTATCATCCTGGTACACGAATTATTCTGCAAAACCACTCCTTACAAGATCAGTGATGTAGATCTTACCGGATTACTATTGCTGACAAGCCACTTACGACATAACGATAAACTTATTCAAAAACAATTAAATATAGGTATGCTCTTTGCCATAAATTACCTTAGCTACCGGGCTTTAATTTTTAATGCCGAGCCCTGCGTAGTCAGGAATGGGTTATGAGAATCTCTTAAGTGGGGGGGTAAACATGACAGATGCAAAGATAGCTAATCAACTTGAAGTAGAGATGATGCAGTTCGAGAGGTTTAAAGCATGGTGGAGTATTATTATGGCTGGCTCTTGTGCTGCAATATTGCCTGTAAATAGGGACAAATACATAGCCAGGATAAACAGGGAAAACTTTGCCGGTTACAATAATTGGCGCTTGCCGACACTGCATGAAGCTAAATTCCTGCTGGAGCCAAAGAAGAATGAGGCTAACAATTTGTATATAGACTCAATATTCAACAAGAGGCAGAATGAGATTTTGACATCTGATTTTAGTAATGTCCATGAATGCTGGGTTATAAATTTCGATGGCGGAATTTGTGACGACGCATGCTGTGACTGGTTTATCCACGTTCGGGCAGTTCGTTGATGATAGATGAGGGAAAAAATTATCTAATTATGATACATAAATGTCCTAATCATAAACAGAAATCAGACAGCAATTTCACCGCTCCAGCCCCTGTAAATTTAAACTCTTCCACATCATTTTAAAATAAAACAACTTACAACATTTAGAGATTTTATCAAAAACTAATAAAATGTTGGTATGGTCTTTGCTATAGATAATAGGCGAAAGGAAGTACATGGAAGTATTAGGAATTAATAGAGAATGGAGGAAGAGATGAAGCGAGATAAGGTTTTTGTAATTTTTATTGTTTTTGTAGCCTTTGGAATCACAGGTTTCCTTCATTTTATGCGATCCCCGGACTCGAAAGAGATTTTGCCATACTTATCAGCAATTGAAAGCAGACTGAATGTGTTTGGCGATGGGAAAACAAACGAATTCTACAGTTTCAATAGTGAGTTGGAACCCGACTTGAGTGATAATATCATCCCTATAGATTATTTCATCGAAGAGCAGAGTATCATAGATGATTATGAGAGAGAAAAGCAGGTTAAAACCATTCTATACCTCGACGAACCCAACGATTTTATATCCTTTTATCTATCATTAACGAATCCTATGGATGTGAAGTATAACTCTGTCGTGTTAAATGACGAGGGAAATGGAGCATGTGGTCTGATAATTCCAACGGAACTCGTAAAAGCCAGTGTGGCAAACAGTAATCGACGCATTACTCACAAAATAAAGGCTAATGACAGCCTGTTCAAATTGGCCAAGAGGTATTACAACGATGGATCAAAATGGAAAAGAATCTTTCAGGCAAATAAGAACAAGATGTCTAATCCAAACTCATTAAAGATTGGCCAGGAGCTGCTAATCCCAAATATCACCGTCTCAAGAAATGAAGACAAACAGAGAACCATAAAGACATAATATTAGCACTTTGTTCCCTACGCGCCCGTCCGAATGCGCTCATTCGGGCGGCAACCTCCTCATCAGCCAAATATCACAACTATCGTTCTTAACCCGTAACTTGTAACCCGCAACACGCAACGCATAACTACTCTTCTCTAGACTTCAATTCGCCCAGTAACTGGAACTCATATAATCCTGTAAGCCTGCCGTCCCCGTGGTTTGACTCAAGTTGTACTTTCAGGTATCTGGAAGTTACCTCAGGAAAAGTGAATGGCTGATAGGGCGTTCCGGCTGATCCACCGTTTTGAGCCTGGAATATGCCAATTGAGCGAAATGGTCCTGACCATGATCGATCCGACACAAGCAACTCGAACTCCTTCAGATTAGAATCGTCTTCACCCGGAATGTATAGTACGAAAGTATCAAATGTCGCCATCTGTTCATATTTGAAGCCATAGACTGCTGATGAATATAGCGGAACAAGGGCCTTCTCCTCCACACCGTCAATAGTCTGCTTCCATTCATCTTTAGGGGCCATCAGTATTTGACCTCCATTCTCTTTCAGCAACAGATTGGGCCCTTCAAGATCCTCGGCGGATACCATAGAGGCAGGCTTACCGGCCTCAATATCCTTAAGAGACCTCTCCAGTTGTTGCGCGTTATCCGCGGTATAATAGTTACCGCCACCCGCGCTTGCAGTCTCTTTCAACTGTTCTTTAGCACTTTCGTCTACGCCAAGTCCTGCAACCTGGACAATAACATCTATGCCCATCTCCTCTCGAAGGTGTTTTGCAGCACGTACCGGGTCACCGTTGCACGTATCTACTCCATCAGAGATTAAAACAATAGTCTTCTTCCCTTTAAGTGATGTCATCGCGGCACCACCTTTTTCCAGTGCAGCGGCAACAGGAGTAGCTCCGAAAGCCTGTAGAGAGTTGATCTCCTTCTGCATCTCGGCAACATTTAGCTTGCCTACCGGGACTACAATCTCTATATCCTCACACTCTTCCGTCTCCCTGTGGCCATATACTTCCAGCCCCACACTCAAATCTGCAGGAAGAATAGCTACAAAATCAGACAGCGCCTTCTTTGCCGCATCCAGTTTTGTCTCTTTACCATCTATGAGGTCGTTCATACTTTCTGAAGAGTCAAAGATAAAGAGCAGATGCGATTTAGCCTCGCCGTTATCTTCCTCCTCCTCATCTTCACTATCTTCTTTTGCAGTTCCCAGGTGTATTCCCGGCTGTATCGTTGTTGTAACCCCGTCAGTAGTGATAACAACATCACCATATACATCTGCAACTGTCATATCACCGGTCGCAGGATCAACCTTTACATTCATGGCCGCATCTTTATCTATTGAAACAGTACCGGTGTTCGTTACCAATGCAACAGAACCACTCTCTGAGGTTATTGAAGTCTCAGCCTTAACTGTATCAACGGAGACCGACACCTTCTCGTCCTTCTCCACAATAGCTTTCCCTATACCGGTCGCAATCTCCAATTCACCTTCTTTCGCCGATACAGTCACTGTTCCGGCCTCAGGAGCGGCAACATCCAGTGAAGTCCCCGGAGTTATATCGAAGCCAACTTCGTTCCCGGCACTGGTAAAGCCCAGCAACCCCTCGAACAGGCTGATAGACGTTATCCCGGAAATATAACTGAAGTCCAGTTTTGTACCCCTGACAGTAGCAACACCGGTGGGTGACTCAAACTCGGTCAATACCGACTTACTCGGTGTTATCTTTGCCAGCAGCTTACCCACCTTCACATTGATGTTCCTGACAATATCCTGCTGTGCGATTTCAGCTTTTTTAGTGAATTTTCTCTCGGCCCTGTCCCTGTCAGTCACCGTTTTGGTATCAATCGAAATGCTTGACTCTTCGCTGATCTCAAGGCTGGTGTTGTCACTGAACACGAGGCTAGCCGTTGAAGCAGGTTTTGTGATGACTGTGTCTCTTTTATAGACGGAGGAGTTCCTTATCCTGTTGCCGATCGATGTTACCGGTTTTACCATCAGGTTATGACGTACATTTACCTTGCCTGTATACTTCGACACAACGGCCAGTCTATCCTCCTCATCCTCTTCCTGTGACAGAAGATTCTGGGGGATAAGAAGTAACAGCAAGAGAAGAATAACAGCCTGAAAATAGTATCTCTTAAGCATAATATTATTAATGAAATTAATAGATTGTCTGAATGACGATATAATATGGTTATTATCGGCATAATATGGAAATACTACACTATTTTACAGTATATGGGCTATATTCACCGCGAAGGCGTGAAGAGCGTAAAAAAAGATATCTTTAGCCACGGATTTGCACAGATAAACACGGATAAAAGAAAAGAAAGGAAAAGCATCTTAGGAAAGCAGGTCTCCTAAGGCGACCCTGTTTGATAGCTATAGATCCGACTCAGTCGGGAATAACAGGAAAAAAGCCTTCAACTTTAGTCACTTTAGTTCACTTAGTTTATTTAGACAGGATTAACAGGATAAAGACCGATCTAGTTCTTAACTTGTAACGTGCAACCCGCAACCCGAAACTCGTTTTCCCCTTGCTTTTACTATTCACTAAAGTATCATACCGCTAATTAATGCCCAATTAGTAATTAACAATTAATAATTGATAATTCATCATTGTTAATTGATATTGGCCTCCCAAATCGATATACCATCTGATGATGGATATGCTTTTCATAAATTAGGCTTTTAAAATGCCGTCACTGATTACGTTGAAACGAATAAATAGTCGCTGTTCCTAATATTTACAGAGATAAGTCTAGGGAGGAAGTTATGGCAATTTACGCTTTTGATGGTACGACATGTACACCACGCAATCTATCCAATGTGTTTCGTATGTATGATGCATACAAAAGCAGGCACAAATTTTATGCGACCGGTCCGGGAAGCCGTGGGACATGGCTAAGTAAAGGGATCGAATCTATGACAGGTCATGGTGGAAAAGACCGTATCCATGACGCATTTGAAATATGGAATTATTGGAAAAATCTAAAGAAAAGTGAAAAAGAAAAGAGCAGGGAGACAATAATTATCGGTTTTTCCCGTGGAGCAGTAATCGCCCGCGAAATGGCTAATAGAGTTTGTGATGCAGGTGGAAAAGTTGACTTTCTCGGACTATATGATTCTGTAGGCTCATTTGGAAACCCATTCAATATGGTTGATATTGGTTATAGAAAATCAATACCGAGCGGAGTTGCCTATTGTGCACAGGCACTATCAACCCATGAAAAACGTTTTACCTTTAGAGTGATTCGTGCGAATTTAGCAAAAGGAAATACTGAGACAACCGTTCAAGAGTGTTGGTTTCCCGGGGTGCATTCAGATGTTGGAGGAACCTTAAAGAGAGGCCTTGGTGCAGCATCCCTGAATTGGATGTTTGAGCAAGCTGCTATTGCCAATACCAATCAATGGGCTGAAGACGCCAAAGTTGAAGCCAGGAAAAATGTAGACTGTGATGAAGAACCATCTGAAAACAAAGTATCTCTACCTGTCTGGTTTTTTAAGAGCTTAAGGACCAGAAAAATCAGGGAAGGTGATTCAATATGCTGTGTCGGTAACCAGAAACCAGAACCTGGCAGCCCGCAACCCGCAACTCCTGCCACAAGTTAATTGTCAATAGCCAAAATGTTTAATAAATTAAAAGAGTTTAATACACGTCCCGCACCTTTTCAATATTACACGGCTGATGAATTGTGGACAAATGAGCATACAGCAAAGCAGATGTTGGAGTATCATTTAAATGAGACAATTGATGTTTCGTCCAGGAACAAGGACTTTATTGACTGTTCTGTGGAGTGGATTGTTTCACATTTTGGAGTAGATAAAAACTGTGAAATTGCTGACTTTGGTTGTGGTCCGGGACTATACTCAACCAGGCTATCCAAACAAAATGCAATAGTTACCGGCATTGATTTCTCAGAAAATTCCTTAAAGTATGCAAGAGAAGTGGCTGATCAAAAAAAACTGAAAATCAATTATGTTCACTCAAATTATTTAACCTTTTCTACAAAAGATAGTTTTGATCTCATCATAATGATAATGTGTGATTTCTGTGCTTTAAGTCCGGAGCAGAGAAAAACAGTTTTATCAAAATTCTACTCAATATTGAAGCCGGGTGGCTCTGTACTGCTTGATGTTTATTCTTTGAATAGTTTTAACCAAAAAGAAGAATCAACAACTTACGAATTCAACCAGTTAAATGGGTTCTGGTCACCGGAAGATTATTACTGTTTTGTTAATACATTCAAATACGATAAAGAGAAAGTAATACTTGATAAATACACAATAATTGAAGAGACACGAAAGCGGATAGTGTACAACTGGCTCCAGTATTTCAGTGAAGATTCACTTAGAAAAGAGTTTAAAGATAATGGTTTTAACATTGAAAAGATATACTCCGATGTTACCGGTAAACCATTCACTCCTGAATCAATGGAAATGGCAATTGTTGCAAAAAAATCATAAGGTAAGATTAAAAAAGATAAAGGCAATTCCTCACACGAAGTCACTAAGAGCACAGAGAAAGAAAACAGGAACTAGAAGTTAGAAGCGTGAGGCAAGAAGAGCACAACTCGTACCTCGTAATTCGCAAATCATAAATCGTAAATCTTTCTTCTTGCTTTTACACTCCACTAAAGTATCATACCGCTAGTTAGTAGTTATTCGCAAATCGTAAATCTCAAATCTCAAATCATAACATGATATACCATCAGATGATGGATATGCTTTTCATAAATTAAGTTTAATTCTACAAGGACAGCTATCCCGAATATGAGGGTGGTTCCCTTATTCCAGTTGATAATGTGAGAGAAGAAGTGACACCTGATCAAAATAACATGAAATCCCAATACTTTCGTGCCAGCGTTGGTGCGGTCATTATTAATGGAGAAGGCAAAGTTCTTGCATTCGATCGTAGAGACATTCCCGGGGCCTGGCAACTTCCCCAAGGGGGGATAGAAGTAGGTGAGGAGCCGATTGACGCAATAAAGAGGGAGGTTCTGGAAGAAACTGGTATTAAACAGGATGACCTGGCCCTCATTCGCAAACATCCTGCCTACCTGACATACGAACTTCCACATGAGTATCGTAGTGAAAAAACAGGTCGAGGCCAAACACAACAGTGGTTTCTTTTCCGCTACTCGGCAGACGAGTCGCAGATTCAGTTATCAGAAAACGGTGAATTCATTGCCTGGGGTTGGATGCCATTTCAGGAATTAATTAAAAAAGCGGTATCATTCAGAAAGGAAGTATACCGCCAAATTGCAGCCGAGTTTAGCGAAATACAAAGGATGTACCTAATGTCAATTGAAGATGATCCGCTTTATGAAAAAGTTATTGATAGTTATGATAAGTTTAAGAAAGAGGCGAAGAAACATAAGAGACTCAATAGAATGCTATGGTGGGCGGCTTCGGCAATTTCAGTTGGCGTAGCTATAACGGCAACATTAGACATTGTCTTTAAAGGTAATAATTTACAGACATATTCAGCAATTCTCGCATTAATTTTACCGTTGGTCACAGGATACGTTGTGATGAGAACTCCTGAAAAATTATGGATTCTAGAAACGAGTACCAGGAACTGCCTTAAAGATCTTAGTGATGAGTTGGAGTTTGAATATACAAGAAACCCGGAATTTGACAGGAAGCCTTTTGAGAAAAGATATCTGGAAATTATGGCTGATGCTAGTTCCAAATGGGTCAAAACTAAGCAAGGTACAGGCTAATGCCAAACCAGGGTTTGCACCAGACCTGCCAAATTGATATACCATCTGATGATGGATATGCTTTTCATAAATTATATTTATGTCTACAAAATCTTATATTGGAGTTTTTTACTTGGATAATATTAAAGCGGACAGTTCAAAAATTGGAGAGCTAAACGCAGGGAATATACAAAGTGTTGACGCCTCTATAACGAAGCTTAAACAGGGCGATAATGAGCAGCTGGCAAATGCACTAGTAATACTTACTGATTCTGTCATCGCTTCAGGTGATCTGCAGAACAAAACCAAAGATGACCTTATTGAAATTTTGAGTTTTATCTCTTCCGAGGCAACAGCACCACCGGAACAACTACGTAAGGCTATTGCAAAGTCAGTGATTAAGAAATTTGAGGATACTATAAGTGTTAGTGCAAAGCTTACTCAACTATGGACTACCTGGAAACCGGTTATTGTAGATCCTTTTTCATAGCATGATATCCTTGCCTGTTTTTAAATAAGTGACTAAAGTGATCTAAAGTTTAAAGTGACTAAAGTTGAAGACTTTTTTCTCTTCTTTTATCCGTGTTTATCTGTGTAAATCCGTGGCTAAATTTCTCTTTAGTTTTTCGTCAATCTTCAATCAACAATAGTCATTCATAATTACTAATTATTTCTGACCTACCAAATAGACATACCATCAGATGATGGATATGCTTTTCATAAATTAGGCTTTTATAAAAGCTGTCATTGATTACGTTGAAACAAATAAATAGTCGCTGTCTCTAATATCCACCTAATATCCAAAAAATATGAAAACCGTCTACATATTCACTCATTATATGCTACAGTAGATACAAGCTCAGTTTTTGATCCGATGCTCAGATAAAAAAAAGGGGGGGGTAGAAAGTGTACTTTAAAAAAATTGCATCCTTTATACTTAAAACAATCGGCGCCGCAATTCTCGCAGCTTTAATTCATCAGGTAGCTTTAAAAGATTTACTGGAAAGTTTCAGAGGGAATATTTGGCAGTGGCCAGCTCTAATCATTATTTTCGTCATTGTGATGTTTCTTATAATATTGGTGGATTGGCAGAAAACAATGAGAGATATAAAGAACTCTTTAGGTTTTTTTGGCCACATAAACCGTATCCCCATGAATAACATATTATCGAATTATCATGGCTATTACCACAGTAGCAAAGAAGACGAGCTGATCAGGACTCAGCTTTCAAAGGGAAAAAAGGTGCTCATTGTGGGAAAACCTCTATCCGGAAAAACACGAGCCGCATTAGAAGCTATCAAATCTGTCGTTTCCGGAAAGGCATATTTACTGATCCCAAAAAATGCAACATCTGAGAGCATGCGCAACCTCAGGATTCCTAGAACAACTTGTTTTCTTGGATCCAAGCCATCAATTGTCATTTTTCTTGATGATCTGCCTATTTATTCACCAGAAGATGTAGACGCCCTTGTCCGAAATGTACGCAGAGATGCTAAAAAAGATGGAGTGTGGATTGTGGCGACTTGTAGAAAAGGCGACCTCAGTCAAGTGCAACAAAATCCAAAGGCGAAGGATATATGCAGGGAACTATTAGATCCCATAAAGTTGCTTGATATTGATCAGACAACAGGAGAGGAAATCGCTGCCAAAATTGGCAGTCGATTTGATCTTTATGGTTTTGATGGAACTACAGGGTCGATTGTTATCGGCATTGGAGATGCCAGAAACCGATTTGAAGCACTTACTGACGATGCAGTTAATGCGCTAAAAAGCCTCCGGATTTTAAGATCAATCGGCCTAAAAGAGTGGGATAACGAATATATTTGGTTGGTGTGCAAGTCTATCTTAAAAAGCAAGCTCTCACTTAAAGAAGCTAGAGAGCCACTAGAAGAGCTGAATAGCGAAGGATTTGTTAAATTCAGCAAACAAAAAACAAAATGTTTTTATGTTGAAGCACGGCACGACATATACCTTGATGCCAGCTTCATGGGTGACCTATCGGACAGCGTCGTTGATTGGATTGGCTTTTATGAAGAGTTAAGTCAAATATTTATTAACAAACATGATTATGGGGCCCTACTAAATTTGGGGAATGCTTTCTTCCAAATCAGAGAGTATAAAAAAGCAGAGGAAGTCTTGGATAAGTGCATAAGGCTGAAGCCGAATTTTCCTATAGCTTACGAATATAAGATAAATTTACTATTTACCAAAGGGCGCTTGAAAGAAGGTGAGTCAACTTTAAAGCAGTGGAGAAGTATAAACAGAGACAAGAAGCAAGAAGCTAGGTTCCTATTGGGAATTGGGGATATCATATACTATAGACTTGGTGATTTAGTGGGCGCAGCCAACAAGTTTGAGCAAGCTCTCGATCTTATAGATGACCCTGAAATAAAGCTATATGGTTATAACAAATACGGCGCTCTCTACCTAGTAGATCGACAATTCGAGGAAGCAGAAAAGTGTTATCTCCTGGCAATCAACGAGGCCGAAGATCAGTCACCAGAAATCAAGGCCAACATCGGTGCTGATCTAGTCATATCAATTCTTGTCCAAAGAAATGACCTAAAGACAGAGGGGTTGCTGAACAAAGTCTTCGCATTTGCAAAAGAAAACAACCTAATAGCGGTCACTTGGTCCAGAATATTGATAAGGATAGGCGAACTCTTACAGGGAGAAAGTAAAAGCCCTGAAAATTGTGAACAAACCTGCCTTAAAATTGTAGCTCTGGATGACCCATCAGGTGAACAATTAAATGCTATCGCTTTCTTAACCCTTAATGAGGGGAAACTAAAACAGGCTAGAAGAATCTATGAATTCTGCATACAGAATAACCCAAACAAACTAGAGAAAGCGATAGCAATATTGAATATTGGTGCTCTTTTAAGTATGCAAAAGGAATATACGGAAGCCATGCCTTACTATAAAGAAGCAAAAAGTATGTTAGAGGGTAACTATGCGCTTACTGCTATAGCAGTAGGGAATATAGGCGATTGTGTTTTGCACGATTTACATGATATCGATAGGGCGATGGAATTATACGAAGAGTCAAAAGAACTGGCTGATAAAGCAAGAGATTGTACTGAGCAAATTGATACTGCACAAATTAATACTGCACAAAGTGGGGCCTTTTGTGGACTAGCGGATGTTTTTTTGGCACAGGGAGAAACAAATAAAGCCGTTGAATATTATCAAGAAGCCATGAAAATCCCTGTTGAATATTCAGCTTGGCCATACATTTATCTTGGTTTTGGAAAGGCTCTCACTAAATCTGGACAGTTTAAAAATGCTAGGTATTACCTGCTTTCTGGAAAAGAAATGTCAAAGCACGTTGAAATAATATCAGATTTTGATGAAGCATTATCTGAGCTAAATAGAATAGATCATGATTCTAAGGATTAGTATCCAATAAGCAGTCACTGTCCCTATTTATTCCAAGCGGTAATTTAGGTGCGTTCTTAACCGATTCTCGGTTTTTTAATCTGCGTTTATCTGCGTCCAATTTTTTGTCTGTGAGATTCTATGAAACGAAACTGGTTGCCACAAGCCGTTGCAGGTGGAATGCTTTTATGGGCACTATATCCCGGCAATCCATCCGGATATTATACCCTGCTTCACTGGTTCTGCTGCGGAACTCTCATCTACCAGGCCTGCCGTGCAGTAAGTCAAAAAAGACAAACATGGGTATGGATATTAGGAATCACTGCCGTGGTTTACAACCCGATATTTAGACTGCACTTTAAAGGGGATCTATGGTCTGTCATTAATCTTATTACTTCTGTAATTGTAGTTGTGTCAATTTTTGCATTAAAGAGTAGAGATAAATGCAAACTCAAATGACCAAGCTCAAAGTTCAAATGAAATCCAAAATAAAAGGCTCAAATCTAAAGAAAGGCATCTGCTGCTTAGTTCATTTGATCTTCAGGCATTGATTTGGCATTTGAGCTTTGACATTTGGATTTTTCTATTGTCTTTAACTT
>CAYTGO010000053.1:18484-21336 GCA_964437425.1 uncultured Candidatus Scalindua sp. | reverse complement strand
TTATTGAATTAATGAAGGCGTGTCTAATAAATGAGAAGATGGGTACGATGCACTTCTTAATATTGGTAAAAAGTTGTTGGCATGTGCAATTGAACAATATTTGACTGTTCTTAATCATTCATACTAAAAAGGCAATTTGACTATTTAGTATGCAATCCTGATAGTATAAATCATTAAATTCAATATGCTCTTTGTACAGATCAAAGAATATTCAATTCTGAAAGCAATAAAATGCAATATCCGATTCTCAGACTTAAAATCTCGTTGATTTCATGAATGAATAATAGTCAAGTACGCTTATGGGTATGTACTCTAAAAAATTCCTTTGATATAATTTAATACACCTGTGATTGGCAATTCCTTATGAGCAGATGCTACTGTTGCTTTTTGAGCAGCTGGTACTTTTCTGAAAACCCCTGGCACTGTTGTAACATAATTTATTTCTTTTGCCAGCGATAGTTTATCGATAACTTTCACAACTTTTGCTTTCTGAGATTTACTACTCTTCTTCGTACTCTTTACATCGATATTCACATCAGCAATTGCTTTTTTCAGACTCTTTTTTACTGGTTTCCTCACAATTGATTTTGCAACTTTAGTTTTTACTGCTTTTGGTTTAGTCGTTACTTTTTTTGGCTTAGTTGCTGCTTTTGTTTTCGTTGCAGTTTTTGCCTTAGTTGTTACGGGTTTTTTAACACTTGATACTTTTGGTTTACTCTTTGCCGCAGGTTTTTTTGTGACTTTTTTAGCAATTGTTTTCTTTACTTTAGATGTTGCTGCCTTTTTAACAGGACTCTTTTTTTTCTTCACAGCAGTTACTTTCTTTTTAACAGCACTTTTCTTTTTTGGTACAGACTTCTTTTCTACCATAAATTCCTCCTTAAGATTGTCCAATCTGGTTTGTAATTCAAAACAGATATTCTATGATCATAATATCTGCTATCGTTTACGCAAATTAGAATTGCCCGTAAATGAAAATTATATATTTTATTTCTACACGTAATTTATATAGAAATAAAATATTTAATAACATCTGCACTTTAGTTACAAGTGTTGAATATAGAGTAATTTAACGAATTATTTGCTTATGTCAATAACAATTATTGCAAATTATTATATTTTCGTTTTTACATGTGAAGATTTAAGAAATCATGAAATTAAGTGAAATGTGTCCATGCTGTACTAGATTTCAAATAATTAACAATATTTTAGTAGAAAAAGGAGCAAAACTGGTTTGATTTTGCTTCTTTTTATGATCATAAGGGGTTTTAATAATTTCAATATATAGTGCTAAGCTATGGCAGTACAGGACAAATATTAGTATAAGTGTTATTAAATCGGATAATTCGATCCCTGCCCTATTATTGTTATTTTCTGGTAAACAAAGAGAATATAATTGTTATAATTCGAATTATGTTGAATGAACTTACTATTTCAAATTTTGCCTTAATTAACCAGATTACCATACAGTTCGAGGAAGGTTTGAACATTTTTACAGGTACAACAGGCGTAGGTAAATCTCTAATTCTTGGTGCTTTAAACTTTCTTCTGGGAAGTCGTGCGACGAATGATATTGTCGGTTCCGGCACTAATGACGTTTCCGTAAGTGGGTTATTTTTTATTAAAAGCGACCAGGTTCGACAATGTATCAAACAACATATTGACGAAATTGACGTTGAAGATGAGGAGATTATCTTACAGCGGAATTTAGATCATAAAGGTCGAAACAGATGCAAAATTAACAATCAGCCAATTACGGTTTCTCTATTAAGGGAAATTGGAGACATATTGGTAAATATACATGGTCAACACGAACATGAGTCACTAATAGATCCGTTACAACAGATCAGCATGCTCGACAGTTTTGGAAAGCTGGGCGATCTTCGAACAGAATATTCCGGAATTTATAGCAATGCATTAGAAAAAGAGAAATTGCTGTATTCGTTAAATGATTGCAACGGCGAAAGGAAAAAGCAGATAGATCTCTATAATTATGAGATTAATGAGATTGATAGCTGTTCTTTGAAAACTAGAGAAGATGAGAACCTGGAAGCGGAACGTTATATTCTTGCTAATTCAGAGAAAATTCAAAATGTCTTGTCATTATGTTCCAACAATTTGTATGAGTCTGACAATTCTATAATTGCCGGTTTAAAAGAAATCTCTAATGAACTTTCTAAAATTATGGATGTTGATAAAGGCTTTGAAGATACTTCAGAGCAATGCAACCAGGCTATGTTTCAATTAGAAGATATTGCCAGCACTCTGAGAAATGATATTGAAAAGTATAATTATGATCCGGAACGGTTAGAGCAAATTGACGAGAGATTAGAAGTTATTAGAGACCTTAAGAGGAAATATGGCGATTCAATTGAAGATATACTTTCTCGTTGCGAGATGTCCAAAATAAAACTTGAGCAACTATTAAAGGACGATGAAGATGTTGTGGTAGTTGAGACCGAATTAAAGCAATTAAAGAAGGCTGTTGTTAGTACCGGAAAAGATCTGACACAGTGCCGAAAAAAGACCGGCAAAAAGCTTTCTGCTCTAATTAAAAAAGAATTGATGGACCTGGGGTTTGCTAACGGAAGATTTGATATTTGTGTTTCAGGTATTGACAATGCTGAGTTAGGAGAAACTGAATTAAAAAATGCCAACGGTTCAGGATTTGACAGCATTGAGTTTATGTTCTCATCAAATCCGGGAGAAGATCTAAAGCCACTTAGAAAGATTGCTTCAGGAGGTGAAATTTCCAGAATAATGCTTGCGCTGAAACGTCACCTGGCAATGGCAGACCAAACTCCTGTCCTTGTATTCGATGAGATTGATGCAAATATTGGTGGACGAATGGG
>CAYTGO010000053.1:8160-18384 GCA_964437425.1 uncultured Candidatus Scalindua sp. | reverse complement strand
TAAGTAAAAATATTGAAACATATGAACTCATTAAAGTTATCATAGAGGATTTTGACAATCTACTTGAGACTTCTTTCGCAGGTCGTGAAGCAGAAAGAGTCAAGACGATGGTTCAAGAAGTCGCTCTAAGAGAACATGAAGCTGATATCTCTCAACGGCAGTTACTTAAGAATATATTCAGCAATGAAGACCAGTTTACTCATGGTGAACTCCATCTGTGGTTATTAATTCTAAAAGAAATTAGAACACTATCCAACACTTCTGAAAAATTAGCCCACCGTATTCGCAATTTACTAGATCTTGAATAAATAATACTTTAGAGATAACACCTTGACCCCAGAAACCATACTTATTGTTCTTGCTTTAGTCATTAGTTTCTATATGGCATGGAATATTGGCGCGAATGATGTCGCTAATGCCATGGGAACATCAGTTGGTTCAGGAGCCCTGACACTTAAGTGGGCAATTGTCGTTGCTGCCCTCATGGAATTTGCGGGTGCATTTTTAGTAGGATCTCATGTCACGAACACTGTTAGAAAAGGGATTATTGATCCTGTTGTCTTTATCGGTGATCCAAACAGCTATATATATGGCATGATGGCCGCGTTATTGGCTGCGGGTGCATGGCTCAACATTGCGTCTTATAAGGGTTGGCCAGTCTCTACAACTCATTCAATCGTTGGCTCTGTTCTGGGATTTGGAATTGTTTTCAGCGGTTTTTCGTCTATTCACTGGGATACTGTTTCACGGATTGCTGCCAGCTGGATAGTATCACCTCTTTTGAGCGGGACAATCTCATTCCTAATATTCTGCCTTTTGCGGAGGATGATCTTTTATTCCAAGACACCTGTTAAAGCAGCAAAAAAGATAACTCCTTTTTTAGTGTTCTTTGTTCTCGGCATCTTAACACTGGTGATGGTTTTCAAGGGTTTAAAGAATCTCCACATGGACCTTACACTCGAGCATGCCCTGATTCTTGCCAGTCTGGTGGGGTTGCTTGGTGCTCTGATAAGTATTCCCCTGGTCAGTAGGATCAAAGAATCTAAGACAGAAGATAAACAAGATGATCACATTGATCCAAAGGTAGAAAAAAGCATGCAGAAGGTAGTAATGCATCTGAGAAGGATCAAAGAATCTACCACTGGTGAGCTGACTGACGAAGTCACTAAAATCCTTGATGGCTCAGAAAAGATCTCAAATCAACTTGAGAAATACACTCATATAAAGCACGTAAGTAGCGATTATTTAACAGTAGAGAAGATTTTTGTCTATCTACAGATTTTGAGCGCCTGCTTTGTCGCTTTTGCGCATGGCGCTAATGACGTTGCAAACGCTATTGGACCATTGGCGGGAATCCTCTCTGCAATTAAATCAGGTGTGATTGAGATGAAGGCCCAGGTTCCTCTGTTAGTTCTCTTGCTGGGAGGGTTGGGTATTGTTGTTGGGCTCGCTACATGGGGATGGCGTGTCATTGAAACAATTGGGAAATGCATTACAGAGTTGACCCCGACTAGGGGCTTTGCTGCCGAATTCGGCGCAGCTATTACAATCGTATTAGCTTCTAAGTTGGCATTGCCTGTATCAACGACTCACACTCTGGTAGGGGCAGTTCTTGGCGTGGGCCTTGCCAGAGGATTAAACTCATTAAATCTGTCTACAATCCGAGATATAGCCATTTCCTGGGTTATTACAATTCCTGCCGGAGCTGCAATCACTGTTGCATTCTTCTATATAATTAGAGGCTTTTTTTCCGGCTGGTAATACATATAAGGAATTTTATTTAGTTTTGTTGGGTGTTTCGCTTCACCCAACCTGCACTGAAATCAGTAAATTCTAAATCTCTGAATTCTTTTAATTTTCGATTATATGAAAGTATACTTTATAGGTGCTGGCCCTGGTGACCCTGAACTAATAACAGTTAAAGGTAAAAGAGTAATTGAATCTTCCGGCTACTGTATCTATGCGGGATCATTAGTAAACAAGGATATCCTTAATTACTGTAGTGACAGCACTAAAATATATGACTCTGCATCCATGGCCCTCGATGAGATCATTAAGGTTATGGAGGAAGCAAAAGATAAAAATATTGATGTTGCACGGGTTCACACTGGCGATCCATCAATCTACGGTGCCATACAGGAGCAGATGTGTGAACTGGACAAACGTGATATTGATTATGAGGTAGTACCAGGTGTAAGTTCGTTTCTTGCAGCTGCGTCATCTTTGAAGCAAGAACTGACTTTACCGGGTGTATCGCAGACAATTATCATAACACGCATTGAAGGAAGAACCCCTGTTCCTGAGACAGAGAAATTAGAGACGCTTTCAAAAACTAAGGCAACGCTCTGTATATTTCTTAGCGTCAAGGAGATTGAAAAAGTTGCAAACATACTCAAACCTGCATATGGCGATGACTGCAAGGTCGCAATAGTCTACAAAGCGAGCTGGAAAGATGAAAAAATTATTATTTCCGATCTAGCCAATGTTGCTGAAGCAACAATTCAAGGCGGTATCAACAAAACCGCAATGATTGTTGTGGGCGATGTACTCTCCAGGAATTTCGAATATTCAAAGCTGTATGATAAGCATTTCAAACATTCATACCGAGAAGGACCGTAAAGTAAACTTTTCCTCAAATTTTAGGCATTGATTTTTCGCTTCCAGGATTTATAATCAATTCTTTTAATATTATATTGTGCCATGAAAAATTGTCCGACTTGTTCAAATCCATTACAATTTAAAGAGATGACCGGTATCATTTTTGGTTTTATACCGTCCTGCAACAAGAATACGTATGAATGTACAAACTGTAATAAGACGGTATCCGGGCTGAACTGGTATTTGATATTTTTCTACTTAATTCTAGGTACTGTTCTGTTGTTTGAAACCATCTTTATTGGCTTCAAATTGCTGCCATTACCTCTTAACCTATTAAATCTATTGATCGGATTCGGATCGTACGTAGTTATTATAAAAGGGTTTCGCTCTAGAACTAAAAATTAGCAGATTAACGGGAGTATTATCATTGAAACAACCAAAACTTAAACTACTAATATATTTAAATATTTTTTTATCTTTAACAATCATATTTGGAGGTGGAGTAATGGCAGAAGGCCAAACTAATTTTAATATAGATTTTCTTGATGAGGTTGAAACAATTAAAATGAAAGATCCTCTTGCCGTAGCTTTAGGCGCTATGGACAAAGACGAACCATTTGTGTATGGATATGAGGATGCGGTGAAGACTGCCGGTCATTCCTGCCCTGCTGTCTCAGGTGCGTATAGATTAACACTGACGGCTTTGAAGCATCTCTATGGTGATGAAATACCTGTTAGAGGAGATATCAAAGTGACATTTAGAGGCGGTATTGGATACAAGGTTAATGGTCCAATCTCTCAGGTCGTTACACTTATAACTGGTGCTGCAGGAGAAAGTGGATTTCATGGATTAGGTGGTGGAAAGTTTAACAGGTTTAATCTCTTGACGTTCGACGAAAACAGCGATGTGCCTGCAGGTGCAATATGCTCCGCAATCTTTGAACGAATTGACAACGGGAAAAAAGTAGAGGTATCATATAACAATAGTATGCTCCCTGCCAATCCAAAAATGGGAGAGTTAATGCCTCTGTCTGTAAGTGGGTCCGGCACTGATGAGCAGATTAAGGAGTTTGGTAAATTATGGCACGAGAGAATCAAGGTGGTTCTAACGGGCAATATGGAAGGAATGTTTGTTGTTAAAGAGTAATCGGTAAATTGAAAATAATTACTGGCTGTGTATTCATTATGCAGCCAGTAACGTTTTCTTTGCAGAGTAGATGTAAGTAATGCCTGAACCGACGGTAACGATAATTGTAATCCACATAAAGACAGAAACCATACATTCTGCCCAGCCTACGTTTTCGAAGTGTGCGTAATAGAGAAGCATGGCACATATAGTCCAAGACTGTATGAACATCTTTGTTTTGCCCCATATATTGCTGGCAAATTTTACACCCTTTGATTCAGAAAATCCTCTTATACTACTAACCAGAAACTCCCTGGCTACTATTGTGATTACCATCCACGGTGCAATAATATCATCTGCAACATTTACAAAGATAATAAAAGTACCACAAATAATAACCTTATCAACAAAAGGGTCAACAAGCCGTCCCAGGTCTGTAGATAATTCCCATTTTCTTGCAAGATACCCATCCAGCCAATCTGTAGCTGCTGCTATTAAAAATATAACAAAGGCTATGTTGAAATACCTGTAAGTTAGTAAAACAAAAAACACTATAGCAAGAAAAAGCCGTGAAAGCGTTATTCGATTTGGAATATTAAAGATAACACTCTTCTTTAAATCAGTCTCTTCTTCTTGCATGCTTGTCTTTTCATTATCAATGTTCATAATATATTTACTACTCCTGTGACTCCCATTCATCAAGGGTGACAAACACTTCTCTTGCCTGGCTTCCTTTATACTCTCCAACAATACCATCTTCAGCCATCAAATCAATAAGTCTGGCTGAACGAGAGTAACCAATCTCTAATCTACGCTGTAATAACGATACAGATCCACGTTGTGTTTCTAATATAATTCTTACTGCTTCCTCGTAAAGTTCATCTTTTGTAGTATTGTCTTCTTTAGCAGAGCTCTGCCATACTTTTAATTCCGAACTGAATTCAGGAGCTGATATCTTCTTAAGATAATCTACTACTTTATTGATCTCATCATCACTGACATATGCACCCTGCACTCGAGACAGCTTAGAGGTTCCTGGGGGCAGAAACAGCATATCACCCTTGCCTAAAAGTTTTTCTGCACCATTTTGATCTAAAATCGTGCGTGAGTCAACCTTCGAAAAGACATGAAATGAAATTCTTGAAGGAAGATTGGACTTTATCAAGCCGGTAATTACGTCAACTGATGGTCTTTGCGTTGCAACTACTAGATGAATACCAACAGCTCTGGATTTCTGAGAGAGCCTTATAATTGAAGCTTCTACCTCTTTTGAAGCAACCATCATCAAATCAGCTAACTCATCGACAACTATAACCATACAAGGCATATAATAAGGAATATCGTCCGGATTAGCAACCCCTTCAGGGTCAATTCTCTTTAACTTTTCAGAATCCTTCAGCCTGTTATATCCGGCAAGGTCCCTGACGCCCGCTTTTGACAGAAGCTTATATCGTTCGTCCATCTTTAAAACTGCCCATTCCAGAACACCTGCAGCTTTTTTCATATCAGTTACAACAGGTGTAATCAAATGCGGCACATCCTTAAAAGCTGTAAATTCCACCATCTTCGGATCTATTAATATTAGCTTTAGCTCCTCAGGTCTTTGGAACATAAGTATGCTCAATATTATAGAATTCAAGCATACGGACTTTCCTGATCCTGTAGTACCGGCAACTAATAAATGCGGCATAGCAGCAAGGTCAGATATTAATGGGTATCCGGCAATGTCTTTACCCAATAATAATGGTATTGTGCGTTTGTGATTATCCTTACTTGCTGTTTCATAAAGTTCTCTCATCTGTACCGGTTTTCTATGAGTATTTGGCACTTCAATTCCAATAGTAGATTTTCCGGGTATAGGGGCAACGACACGTATACTCGGGGCCTTCAGTGCAATGGCGATATCATCAGATAGATTAGATATCTTTCCGACCTTTGTTCCTGGCGCCAATTCTAATTCATACATGGTAACTGATGGGCCTTTTTCCAATCCCACAACCTCAGCAGTAATTTTAAATTGCTCCAGAGTCTCTTTTAACACATTAGCCTTCTCCATTACATGCTCATCACTGTCGAGCTTATGTTTTTTGAGTTGATCTAGAAGTGAAATCG
Source organism: uncultured Candidatus Scalindua sp. (assembly GCA_964437425.1). Classification (GTDB taxonomy): domain Bacteria; phylum Planctomycetota; class Brocadiia; order Brocadiales; family Scalinduaceae; genus Scalindua. Next base: position 12,548 of record CAYTGO010000053.1, on the reverse strand, counting down.
GAGGAAGGATATAATCCTTATCTTTAAAGTTGATACGCTTGTTTTTGGGTACACTTAGCTCATTCTCGCTTGAAAGTACAGTTCTCTTTCTAGGTTTAAGTTCCACTAGCGGTGGAGTAACAACTTCACTGACAAGATTGTCTTCTTCAATAATGTTACTTTCCACACCAAATGTGTCATCCTCGTCATCTATATTTGAATCAATGTTGGTGCTGTCAATTGCAGAAGATTTAGTAAAAATCATCCTGGCTATTCCTTTATATGCCCAGCCAAAAAAAGTTTCCAATGACTTATTGGAAATCAGCATTATGGAAATAACAAATCCCATAGTCAATACAATGCAGGCACCAGGAATTCCAAGATATTCTGTTAATCTGAATGCTGCAATCATTCCAACAATACCACCTGTTTTAACAGGGTAAGTGAACAAATTTGTGAAGTTGTCAAGAATTCCCAGAATTGGGGAAATTGAAAAAATAAGCAATAGCCCGCCAAGTATTCTAACCCACAGAATATCAATCTTTCTCTTTAGAAAGAGTGATATTCCCAATGCGCCTATTAAAAGTGCAAAGAGATATGAAGTTATTCCTATGCACGTCAACAGCCAACCGGAAACACCTGCCCCAATAATACCACAGTAATTTTGCACAGGGTTGTTGACTGGATAATTAGCAAAAGGAGGGTCATTAGGTGAGGATGTTACAATACTTATTAAAATAAATATTCCAACGGTGCAGATAATGATTGAATACGCTGAGTGAAAAACACTGGTTCTTTGCATGAAAAAATTAGCTCCTTCAAAAGTAACAAATATTGAAGCCGAGTTGCTAATTTATAAATAACATTTGTCTCAATAACTTTAATGTGTACTATTTAGTGACCTGTGTGTCCGAAACCACCTTCACCTCTGTGAGTTTCATCCAAATCTTCTACTTCTTCCAGCTCAGCATGAACAACAGGTTGAACCACTAATTGTGCTATACGCATACCTCTTTCTACTAGAAACTCGTCTTTGCCATGATTTGATAAGATAATACCTATTTCACCTCGATAATCACTATCTATCGTTCCTGGTGAATTAACTAATGTTATCCCAAATTTCAATGCCAGCCCGCTTCTAGGCCTGACCTGGGCTTCAAAACCAAATGGCAGGGCAATGAATATTCCTGTCGGAATTAATTTAATTTCGTTTACTTCAACGACAGTATCATTTTCAACTGCAGCGTATAGGTCCATGCCGCTTGCAGCCTGACTCATATAACTCGGTAGCGGCAGATCATCGCATCCATCTTTTCTCTTTATCTTCAGTTTAATTTTTTGCATTACTTACTTTTAGAATATTCACTTCGTTTATGCGGTTAACCGGCAAATATGCCTAAGAATCTCTTTTATTTGTACACTCGTCTACAATAGCTTGAATAATCAACTCTATGTTTGCCAAACGACCAACTCCTGTTCTGCCTGAAGCCAGCTTGCCCTTTTCCGGTCCAACAAACTTATAACCCACATCCTGAAGAATATTTATATTTCTTTGCGTTATCGGGTTCATATACATATTTTCTTCCATAGCAGGGGCTATTATCACAGGAACATTTGAGGCCATTACAGTACTGGTGAGCGCATCATCAGCAATGCCGGATGCCAGTTTACCAATGATATTAGCAGTAGCCGGTGCTATTACAACTAAATCGGCCTTGTATGCAATAGAAACATGCTGGGGGTCATACACACTTTCATCAATAAAGATATCTGTTACAACCTTGTTATGAGAAAGTGTTCTGAACGTCAGTGGGTGTATAAAACTTTGTGCAGATTTTGTCATTATTACGGTAATATCAAATCCCAGGCTCTTCAGCTTAGAAACTATTATTGCAGCCTTGAATGCTGCGATACTACCGGTAACACCTAATATTATATTTTTAGTCATTTAGATCAGGATTAGATTTTATTTACTATAATACAGCTACAAGAATATCTATCATCCTGATGAAGAATCCAGCAATCACTTATGATTATCAGGACCTACTCTCAGACTATCTTAACAAAATAGACTATATTTGCAAGATTCCTTCAATCTCTTTTACTGCATCGTCTAATCTGTCATTAATAACACAATAATCGTAATGCTTGCTAGCCTCCATCTCCTTCTTGGCGGCCATAAATCTTTTATTTATTACATCGTCATCTTCAGTAAGCCTGCTCTTTAGTCTTTGCTTCAGTGTCTCATCATCTGGTGCTTTTATGAAAATATAAACAGCATCAGGCCTTTTCTTCATAACCTGCATTGCCCCTATAACATCAATTGCCAGTATGAAAATTATGTTATCGTCAGCGACTTCTCTTACAGGGCCAACAGGTGTGCCGTATAAATGGCCACAATACTCAGCATGTTCTATGAATTTGTCTTCTTTGACAAGCCTTTCAAATTCACTTCTTTCAACGAAGCAGTAATCAACACCATCTTTTTCACCATCTCTAGGCTTTCTAGTCGTATAGGAAATTGATTGCTTTACTCTTGGACACTTCGTCAGTTCGTTACAAATGGAGGTCTTGCCACTGCCTGAAGGGCCTGAAATTATCACTAGGTTACTACTTTTTTTATTAACCGACACGATACATCCAGACTTAATGTAACAACTGTTGAATTATTCTAAGTTAAGGATCTGCTCCTTCATCCTTTCAATTTCTGTCTTAATTGAAATTACGTCTTTAATTATATCGGCGTTGTTTGCTTTGGATGCTATTGTATTTGCTTCGCGAAACATTTCCTGTACTATAAACTCAAGTTTTCTACCATTTGGTTCTTCGTTATCCATAACGTTATCGAACAACAAAATGTGGCTTCTAAGCCTTCCAAGCTCCTCGGAAATATCACATCTGTCCGCAAAGATCGCAATCTCTTTATGCAGATCACTATTTTCTATCTTACTATCTGTGCCTTCAAGTAAGGAAGATATTCTTTCCTGTATTTTATTGCTATACTCTTTGACTACTTTGGGAGCCATCGTTTCTATGTCATCCAGCAATACGGAAATATTATCCTTCCACTTATCAATTTCGATACGCAGATTCTGCCCCTCTGCCTCTCGCATTTTCTTCAAGTCATTAATCGAAAGCTTGACTAATTGCTCAAGTTCCTGCCAGAAGTCGTCATTCTCTATCTTTCCATTACCAGAATCTCTTTTAAATTCCAGGACTCCCGGAAGAGAGATAAGATTGTCTAACGTAACGTCCTGTTGGATGGATATTTCTTCTCGTGCGTCACTAATTAAGTTATGATACTCCCTTAATATGTCAGTGTTAATTGCACATTTTGGAATCTGATCACACGTCTTATAATCTATAGTCAGATTGACTGTTCCGCGCGCCAATTCCTTCTTTAGCAGCTTTTCAAGCTTATCCTCAACACCAGATAACACATCTGGGACTCGAATATTGATTTTAAGATATTTATTATTAACAGAACGTAGTTCAACAGTAATAGTCTTCTCTTCGTCCTTCAATTCTGATTGACCGAAACCGGTCATACTCTTAATCATTTTTCTTTTCTTCAGCTATTGATTCAACTTTCGTTTCGATAGTTTCTTGCCCTTCACTGGCAACATCAACGGCCTTCATTCCAACAGATTTAACTGTCTCTACCGCTTTTTCAGCTACCGCTTGTGAATGGTCGACGTGCTCACCAGGAGCATGGTTGTGTCCAGCATGCTCATCAACTGTGTTTTCATGGCTAGCATGATCATGCTCAAGTGATGTAGACATTTCTGTACGAAGACTATCAGTACCATGTATTGAGGTTAGTGTCAGTTTTGTCAGAAAAAGTGTAGCGACGATAAATATTGCACCAACGAGATAGGTGATTTTGGCCAGAATGCCACCTGTTTGTGTTCCCATAGCTGACTGATCTGCCAAACCTCCAATTGCCGCCAGGCCACCACCCTTTCCTGATTGTAGCAGTACGCAACCAATCAAGACAATACATGAAAATATTAAAGTAGATTTTAGCGCAGTAGACCATCCAAAAATAAAGAACATGGTCAGCACGCCAAAAATAATAACAATTGCTGTAATCCATTTTGAATTCATAAAATTTACCTCTTTAAAACTAATAAAAAAACTACAGATAAAATAAAATCATTAATAAATCAAAAATCTATGAAATGCTCGCTGCTATAGATACTATATCCAAAAAAGAGTTTGAATCCAAGCTGGCTCCGCCAACCAGGGCGCCATCAATTTCAGGCTGGTTTAAAAGTTGTTTAGCATTCTCAGCATTCACACTTCCTCCATATTGGATTCTCAAGCGTTGAGCAGTGTTGTCGTCATATTTGTTTCTCATTGTATTCCTGATGAATGTATGCACTTCATTAGCCTGTTCAGGTGTTGCA
>CAYTGO010000053.1:0-8060 GCA_964437425.1 uncultured Candidatus Scalindua sp. | reverse complement strand
TCTCATTGTATTCCTGATGAATGTATGCACTTCATTAGCCTGTTCAGGTGTTGCAGTTTTGCCAGTACCTATCGCCCAGACAGGCTCATACGCAATAGCCAATCTATTTACTTGTTCAGAGGTTATATTTAACAGGCCCTCCGATAGTTGACTCTCCACAACCTCATCGGTTTTGTCAGCATCCCTCTCTTCTTGTCTCTCGCCAACACACAAAATAGGACTTAAGTCAGTAAGTAATGCAGCTTTTAGTTTTGAATTAATCACCGAATCTGTTTCCTGGTATATTGTTCTACGTTCAGAATGCCCAATTAATACATGCGTACAACCAACATCCTCGATCATTGGCCCTGATACCTCTCCGGTAAATGCTCCGGACTTTTCCATACTCATATTCTGTGCACCAACAAAGACATTGCTATTACTAAAAATATTAGAAACCTTTTCTAAATAAACAAATGATGGAAACACACCAATGTCCACTGTATCAGTAACCTTCAACCCATCACGCAGCTTTTTTGAGAGGTTCTCGGCATCTTCTAAAGTCAGGTTCATTTTCCAGTTACCGGCTATGAATTGTTTTCTCATCTCGTCACAGTATCAACTGGGAATGAACCCATCACTTTCAAATCAATGCACTTTTTGCCAACTTCCTTAAGCGCTTGTTTAACCTTCTCATCCTCTGCATGTCCTGCAAAATCTAAGAAAAAACAGTAATCCCATGCTTTTTTTCTGGTTGGCAATGGTTCAATATCCGCAAGGTTTATTTTGTATTTCTTGAATGGTTCTAATATTTTTAGAAGTGCACCAGCCTCATTTTTAGTATGGCACATAATAGCAGTCTTATCATTACCTGTTCGAGACGAGTACTCTCTACTCAAGACAAAAAATCTTGTGACATTATTTGCACAATCCTCGATATTTTTTTTAAGGATTCTCAGGTCATAAATTCTGGCTACTTCTGAGTGTGCAATTGCTGCTGAATTCTTCTCCTTTGAGGCAATCTTAGCTGCTTCCGTCGTACTTCCGATATCTAAAAGATCAACTTTCTTAAAATTGTTTGTTAACCAATGTTTACACTGAGAAAGAGCTTGAGGTTTTGAATATATTTTCTTGATTTCACTTTTTTTACACTTTGCCATCAAGTTGTGATGTACTGGCATCATAATTTCAGCACAAATCTTTACGTCACACTCGATGAACATATTCAGGGTCTCTCTGATGCCGCCCTCAGTTGAGTTCTCAACTGGTACAATGCCATAGTCGGCACGTTCACTTTCTACTTCCTTAAAGACTGCATCGATACCATTTGAAGATAAATATTCGATTGAAGATCCGAATTTTTCCTTAGCAGCAAAGTAACTGAATGTACCTTCAGGCCCTAAATACGAAACCTTGACAGGTCTCTCGAGCATTATCGACCCTGCCATAATTTCTCTATATACAGCAAAAAGGCATTTGTCGCTTAAAGGCCCCTTATTCTTAGCTGAAACCTTCTCGAAAACCTGTTTTTCCCTATCAGCAGCATAAATTTGTGCATTTTTGCGGTTTTTAATTGCTCCTATTTCTTTTACGACGTTTGCTCTTTTATTGAAAAGATCAATAATCTGCGAATCTAATGCGTCAATTTTGCCCCTTAATTTGTCAAGATTCATATGTTTTTTTAAGTCCTGAGAAGTACATAAATATTAATAATTTCAGTAGTTTATAGTATATTAAAGGACATAAAAATATAACAAAACAGATTCACACTGTCAACAAAATAACAATTCTGCAATAATGCTGGTTATCATTTATTTTATTTGTTGACTGTTATAAAAAACTGGATAGAATATGACTTTGATAAAAACGTTAAATCCTTTTAACCTTTAGGCTTAAAGGTTTTATTGTGTATGTGCAATCTTGACGTATAGGCTATTTACCTGTTTTCATTAAATTATTGTCAATTAGTTGTAATTTATGGACTTAGTTTAACTATACAATTCGTAAATCATTCAGCAGCATATTTTACGTTTACCTTCAGTTTATACACTATCTGACGTTGTTTTATTATTTTACTTAATAAAGAAGTTTATAGGATAAGATATGACAGGCGAACCCGTTACGATGTTTAAACAAAGGATGGGTATTTTTGTTGATGTACAAAATATGTTCTATTCAGCAAAGGCACTCCATCAATCTAAAATTGATTATAGTAAGTTGTTACTGGCGGCTGTAGAAAATAGAGAACTAATCAGAGCAGTGGCCTATGCGGTACATAAACCTGATGTTGACCAATCAGGCTTTACGGATGCACTTAAACGATTAGGTTATGAAATAAAGACTAAAGAGTTGCGTCTCAGACCTGATGGCACTGCCAAGGGTGATTGGGATATGGGTATAGCCATAGATACTATTGCAATAGCGCCAAAACTTGATACAATAGTACTTGTTTCAGGAGATGGCGATTTTGTGCCGTTAGTGGAGATGTTGAAGGCCCATGGATGTAGAGTAGAAGTTGTGTCATTTCGAAAAAGCACAGCCGTTGAATTGATCGAAGCATCCACCAAATACACTGCGATTGAGGAGTCGATGTTATTTAAGGAAAAAAAATTCGCGAAAAATGATACAAACAGCTGATAATAATGAATTGGAAGATAAACTTGCTGACTGTCAAAAGACGCTTGCATATTCTTTCGATAATATTAAGCTGCTTGAGAATGCGCTGACTCATACATCTTTTAAAACGGCTTATAATCCTAGCAACGAGAGGTTAGAATTTCTTGGGGATGCTATACTTGGTATGGTAATTTCTGAATATTTGTTTAAGAAATTTCCTGATTATTCAGAAGGTAAGTTGACAAAAATTAAATCGGTTGTAGTGAGCCGCGCAACATTGGCGAAAATTGGAGCTGAAATGGGCTTAAAGCAATTCATCTCCGTTGGAAAAGGGTTAATGACAAGCCGCGCATTTCCAAAGTCGCTTATTGCAAACGTATTTGAAGCAATTATCGCTGCAATTTATTTGGATAGTGGCTTAAAGGCAGCTTATGATTTTACCCTGAGATGCCTGAAGGATGAGATAGATGTTGTATGCAACAATAAGCATGATAAGAATTATAAATCTATTCTTCAGCATTTTTGCCAGAGGCAACAGGGGCATATACCAAGGTACAAGATAATAAAGCAGAGCGGCCCTGACCATGACAAGACTTTTGAAGTTGTAACCCTGATTCACAATGTAGAACATTGTACTGGATTAGGAAATAATAAAAAGGAAGCAGAACAGATAGCAGCAAGAAAGACATTAGAATTTCTTGAGGTAAACACAGATAATATTTAAAGGAAGAACATGGAAAAACGAATAAACAAAAAGAAAATAGTTAGTATATGCCCTTCAAGAGTTGCAAGGTCAGTATGTCCGAGCATAAAAAAAACAAGAAGGATAAGACGTGATCTGTTCAGATTGCAGAGAGATCCATCTATAACTGAAGCGACAATCGATAAATTACGTTCAAGGCTTAAAGAGAAAAAAAATCAGGGGATTCTCGTTGATTGTGAAGGTTGTTCTTACAATGTTCCAGAGGAAACTGTTGAGGTACCTGCTGCAACTGCATAAGTAAAATACGGTCAAGTCAGGTTTGAAGTGACTAAAGCAATAAACCTTTAGCTCACTTTAAACTTACTGCCACTGCTACGATGCATTGTCAGTACTGACTTGTGGTGTATAATTAACAAGCTTGCCTATTTCGTCTGTAACTGCCAACACTTCTCCTTCATTTAACCTGGGTTTGAGGACCTCCGTGTCATTATCTTCTCTCACGTTATATAGAACCAGATATTCATTCTCATTAGATTTATGTGAAGATTTCAGCTTCAGTACTTTTTTTCTCATTAAATAGAGGGATAGTACATATCTGAAGTTAATCCTCGATAAATCTTTTTCATTCTCCAGCTTATTAAACAGATCATAAAAAACATCTGTTTTTGCATATTTTTCTACCTTTTCCGGTTTTTTTGATATCTTTGTTTTCCAATAAGAAAAATTATTATCACTCTCTCTTTTGTCCCAGCAATCAATGCAAAAGTCTCTCCTTAGAAATTCATTATTTTCATCGTAAAGAGCAGAAAGATAAACCTCTTCCTCCGGAAAGTTTTTTTCACAAAGGTAACAGACATGAGAACCTCTATTAATACTCCACTCCACTTTTTAAACCCTTTCTTACAATATCTTATTATAACTATTCAATGCTTCAATCATTTTGTAAGCATTGAATAACTACATATATAAATAAAAAGATCAATGCAGTTACTCTTGCATTACTACACGTGTCTTTGATTTAACAAAATCATACAACTCCTCAACGTTCTCGTTCTTCATTCTTATACAACCATTAGACATGTCTTTGCCAATAGAGTCTGGGTCAGCTGTTCCGTGAATTCCATAACCGTATAGATCATTCTTGTCTTCAAAGCCTATCCAGCGAGTGCCTAATACGTTTTTAGGATGACCATATGGATATACCCCATCCGGAGCATACCATGTAGGTTTTTCTAACTTATTATCGACAATAAACACTCCGACTGGAGTTTTATCTGATTTGCCAATACCAACCGGGTATTGCTTGATGTAATGTCCATTAAGTAATATTGTTAATGTATAATCACTTTTGTCTACAAGTAGTGATAGCTCCCCTTTCAATATTTTTAGGCGTTCTCCAATCTTAATAAGAGTTCGAGGTTTATTGTTAATCCGCATAATAAATGCATAATTGATATTATATTTCTTTGCTATTTTTACCAGTGAATCACCTGCTTTCACTTTATAAAAGACCGCATCAGGGCTTGGGGTCCTGGAGAACACAAGTACTTTATTCAGCTCATCAAGTTTTTTCTTTAACTCACTCTTTTTATTTTTATCAGTTTCCTTGAAATAGAGATCAGACAATATGTTTCTCACTTCATATTTTTTACCTTTTTTAAGATATTCAGAAATTAATTTCTTGGTAGCTTCACTTTTACTTTTTTTCACAGTATCACTTTTCTTCTCAGTATCACTTTTCTTTTCAGTGTCAGCAGTAGATCCTTTGTCTGCTTCGTCAATTGTGAATAAGATATCGGATTCACTAATATGATCACTTTTGGTCTCAGGCCTTAAGAAAGGATCTTGTTTTGCGGGAGGTGTTGCTTTTGTGGTTCTGTCTTTACCATAAGCGCGTTCTACAACAATAAAATTAATTTGCACTATGACAAGAAAAGTCAGACTAAGGATGATTCTATACATTGAAGATTTCATTTAATAACCTCTATAATATTAGTTATTTATTCAATAAGGTAAAATTGACAATACAAATAACAATAATTAGTAGTTCAAAGACTAAAGGAGGTAGATGGCAAAAGATAATTTTATTGGGTGATGTAGTTAGTTGTGAATTATACGGACAAATACATTTTTTGCAATATCATTATCCAGCGCCAGCTGAGTCTCTCCATATTGCAATATCATGCTGGGGAATCTTTGATGAATTGTGAGTTCGAGCCCCGGAATCACACCTATTCCTGAAAGTCTGTCCAGGCTTGCATGCGATTTGGTTGTAATATATACCACTTTTACCATTTTGCCGGCTTTTATTGCAGATAATGGACTGATTATCGGTTCCAGGTTCTTTTTAGCGCTTAAACAACATTTACCTTGAGGGATTTTGTTTCCGTGGGGACAAACAGCCGGGTGACCAAGTAATGTACAGATACTAGCAATAATTTCTTCATTTACGAAATGTTCAAATTGACAAGCGCCACGTTCAAACTCATCACCTCGCATTTCCAGTACGTCATTCAATAGTCTTTCCGCAATTCGGTGTCGTCTTATAATCAGTTTAGCTCTCTCTCTTCCTGACTCAGTAAACGTAATCTCTGAATTATGAAGGTTGATTAGTTTCTGCTCCACCATGACATTTAAATAAGTATTGGCAATATCATTACCAAACTTGTTGCTCACCAGCGAGCTTTCTGCCTTGTCACTATTCTCATCAAGTATCCATATATACTCAAGAATCTCTTCAATTTGTATCTCATCAACCATTTAATTACTCCTTACGAAGAAAGACATTTTAGATCGGTAATATCTGTAGTACGTACCTTAATATTCCACCAATTAGAAAAGAGAAAGGGAGAATGAAAGCAAGCATCAGGAATGCAGTTTTTGCACCCCTCTCTTTTATCATAACAAAGAAATTTGCCAGGCAGGGTACAAAAAGTGTGACCACCACAAGTGAAACAATGAGTTGGTTTGGATTAATTACCATACTCCCGGCATCTTTCTCCAGTGCTTTAAAAATACTTACAACAGCGTAGTCTCTGCGCAAGAAACCAAGAATAAAGCCTTGAGTAGTCTCAACCGGTAAACCAAGAAAATGTTTAACTACAGGCTCCGCTGCCCTCTGAATATAATTTAAAACCCCAAGTTTTGTAATTATAAATAGTATAAAGGTGCCTAGTACAAATAGAGGAACCGCTTCTTTCAGGAACCATTTAGTCCTGTAATAAGTCTTCATTAAGATATTGGCTAACTTTGGCCTTCGAAATGGAGGCATCTCCATAAGAAAGTCGGATCCGGAACCTTTAATAATCTTTGATGAAAGATAACCAACCAGCAACATTTGTGAAAAAATTACAAAGAAGTAAATTGCCAAATGGGCACCGGATACACTTCCCAGGATTCCAGCAATAACTCCCAGTTGTGCTGAACATGGAACAGCAAGGGCAAGCAAGAGAGTAGAAATAACCCGCTCCTTCTTGGTATCCAGTATACGTGTCGTCATGGTTGCCATAGTATCACAACCGAGACCGAGCACCATTGGCAATACTGCCTTACCATTTAATCCAATAATCTTAAAAAATCGGTTCAGCATTACCGCAAGTCGCGGCAAATACCCGCTGTCCTCCATTAACCCAAAGCTTATAAAGAAGAACCCCACAATTGGTAATATTATAGCAATAGAGTAGGTTACGCCAACCTGCATCAACCCGGCTTCTTCACCAAGGAACAATTGGAAGAAAAAGTTATCACTACTCATAAATTTTTGACATAGAAGACCCAGGTAATAATTAATCCCTTGAAAATTAACATGTGTAAACACATATTCTATATTCGTAAAAGGTATGAATGCCTTAAAATCAAAACCACCTGACATTTCCAGAGAGGAGCCAAAAATTTTGCTTTCGACAAAATCTACACAGTCTCCCGCACCAAACTGGCCAACAATTTTATATATGCACCACAACACCACAATTAACATTGGCCAGGCCAGAGCAGGATGCATAGTTAGAGTTCCCAGGACATTAGTTATCTTACGCTTAGACCTGTACTCTCTCGAAAACAAGTGGAATGAATAACATCCAACAGATATTGCACCACCTGCCAGTCTCAATATTAATGCCGCTTGTCCACTTGTGTCCAGGGGACCGGCAAACATAAAAAGAAGCAAATCTATTACCTTGTATCCAACAAAGAATGTGAACAGTGGCATGAAAAAAAAGAAAAACAGGTTTCGTGATATCGCACCTGCTGTTGCCTCATGCTCTCTATAACTTACTATCCCTTTCAACAAATCATTAACATAATCACTCCGTTTTTTTGTAATTACATAACTCAATGGATGTCCGTAGTCTTTTTGCACTCCATCCCTGATCGCATGAATCTTCACAAGAGTATCTTCGTCAACTTCTAACGTTTCCTCGAGATCCTCATCATAAGATAACAACATTATGGCCAGTGCTCTTTTCTTGACAGTGGCTTTATCAGGTAGCAAGGTTTCAAGTTGTGTTATGCCATCCTCGATAGTTTTCCCATAGTCTATTCTGATTTTAGGAACTTTTACCGAGTTAATTGAGTTTCTCAGCGCCCCTATACCATACTTTTGAGTCGCAATAGTTTTAGTGAGTGTCACTCCCAGAGTTTCCTGTAGCTTATCGGTATTTATAGACATCCCTCTGTCCAGTGTCTCGTCCCACATATTCAAACCAATCGAAATAGGTAGTCCCATTTCGGCAAGTTGAGTTGTAATTAATAATCCTCTATGAAT
>CAYTGO010000052.1:5441-21381 GCA_964437425.1 uncultured Candidatus Scalindua sp. | reverse complement strand
GTGTAGCATGGTGGGCACATATAGGAGGTTTTGTGTCAGGAATAATACTATTTTATACCATACGCATACTATTTGTGAGAAAGCCTGTGAGACGGAGATATCGTTAGATAAAGCACAAAAAAATAAGCATGAAATCCGAAACAAATTCAAATGACTAAGGCACAAAATTAAAAACAGGAATTTAGAACATTTGATATTAAGATTTTACATTTGTTTAGTCTTTCGATATTCGGATTTCTATTTTATCGAATCCATTATTGCATTACTCCGGTATCTTCTCCTCATTATAATGAGATATTTCTCCGAAGCTTATCCCTTCTCTCCAGAGAAAAAGCAGACCAGCTAAAGTAACAGGAATGACACTTACCGCCCAGAGTAATATTGCAAAGCTCTGAGCAGATGATAAACCGACTCCAAACACATCCAGAGATTTTTGTGTAGCTATATGAAAAACACCTATGAAACCGGGCGCTTGTGGCAGTGCTACAGCAAGGGCAATACAAACAGTAACGAAACAAGAACCGGCATAAGACAATCCTATGTCAAAAGAGTAACACAAGGCATATATAGATGCCGCATTGAGTAGCCAAATTACAATGGATAACATCCCTACCCATAGCAGCTTAGTTTTGTGATCAAACACCTGAAGACCTGAGATAAATGAATGAAGTAAATTAACCAGTCTATCCCTTAGATGATGTGGAAAGATGAAGAGAAGTTTCTCAAAAGCTGCACCCGCTTTTTTGGGATACAACGATAGCAGGAAAAGTATCGCTATTGCACATATTCCAAGGAAAGCCATGATAGCAGACCATTTTTTCAATTGGTGTATTACCGTTAGTGAATTTGTATTCTGTGATGTATCTGCTGACAGAAAACAGAAAAGCAGAGAGGCAATTACTATAATACCTAATATATCAAATACCCTCTCTATCGCAACTGTGGCAAACGATGCTGAGACTCCTATTTTTTCCTTCCTGGCGACCATAACTGGTCTTATAAACTCACCTAGTCTTGCGGGCAATACATTATTTGCCATAAACCCAATCATGTTTACAGAAAACAGGTTTAATACTGATACTTTCTTTACCGGTGATATTAACATCTCCCATCTGATCGTTCTGATATAGAAGCTTGCGAACATGATTATTATAGTAGGGAAAATGTAAATATATTTGGCCTCACTGAAAGCCACGCCCAGGCTCGACCATTCAATCTTTCTCACAAAAAGCCAGGAGCAGATAATACTCACCAAGAGCCCCACTATAAACAACATCTTCTTTTTATCTAATTTCATTGCAAAGCGATTCCTCAACTTAAGACATCAAATCTTCTTACAACTATACCACACTATTTTCTGTATCAAAGGTTAATGTATTTCCTTCTGCCTCCACGACTATCTCATAGGCATTCTGAAATTTCCCCTGAAGTATTTCTAATGAAAGTGGGTTCTCAATAAGCTGCTGAATTGTACGTTTTAATGGCCTGGCACCATAGAAAACATCATACCCTTCCTCCACTAGACACTTTTTTGCTGATTCCGTCACTGACAACTTCAGGCCATGTTGTCTCAATCTCTTTTTAAGTTCTGCAAGCTGTATCTCAACAATATCTCCAACATGTTCTTTCGACAAGCTGCTGAAAATCACTGTTTCGTCAATACGGTTTAAGAATTCCGGTCTGAACATCTCCTTCAGCGTTTTCCTGATATTATTTTCCAGCTCATCTCTGTCTCCATGAGCAATAAAATCCTGGATATATTGACTTCCAATATTAGAAGTCATCACGATAATTGTGTTCCTGAAATCAACAGTCCTTCCATGTCCGTCAGTTAATCTACCGTCATCAAATACCTGAAGTAAAACATTGAAGATATCTCTATGAGCCTTTTCAATTTCATCAAACAGGATTACGGAATACGGCCTTCGCCTTATTGCCTCTGTCAATCTCCCTCCCTCTTCATAACCTACATATCCGGGAGGAGCGCCTATAAGCCTTGCAACAGAATGTTGTTCCATAAACTCAGACATATCAATCCTGACCATCGCACTCTCGTCATCAAAGAGAAAAGAGGCCAATGCTTTGCATAGCTCTGTCTTGCCCACACCAGTTGGTCCAAGAAACAGGAATGTCCCTATCGGACGATCTGGATCCTGCAATCCGGCACGCGCTCGTCTGACCGCATTTGAAACGGCTTCTATCGCTTCTCCCTGCCCGACAACCCTCTCTTTCAACCGCTCTTCCATCCTGATAAGTTTCTCTTTTTCGCCTTCCATCATCCTTGATACTGGAATTCCGGTCCATTTAGAGACGACATCAGCGATATCATCTGTATCGACCTCTTCCTTGAGCAGGCAACTCTCTTTCTGAATATCCTTCAATTTTTCGTGTAGTTTTAGAAGATCATTTTCATAATCCCTCAGAAGGCTATATCTTATTTCTGCAACCTTTTCCAGGTCGCCATTTCTTTGAGCTGTCTGCTCATCTACCTTTGCCTGATCGATTTTAGCATTTAAATCCTGAATTTCTTTTATTACCTTCTTCTCATTCTCCCAATGCAGCCTTAATGCGCTTCCATCTTCTTTCAGTCCAGATAGCTGCCGTTCCAACTTCTCAGCCCTCTTCTCTGATTCCTCATCCGTCTCTTTCTTTAACGCTTTCTTCTCTATTTCCAGTTGAGTTATCTTCCGTTCTACTTCATCCAACTCTGTAGGCATGCTGTCTATCTCCATCCTCAACTTTGAAGCGGCTTCGTCTATCAGGTCGATAGCCTTATCAGGCAAGAATCTCTCAGTAATATATCTATGTGACAGTGTTGCTGCGGCAACCAGTGCTGAATCCTTAATTCGGACACCATGATGAAGATCATAACGCTCCTTCAAACCACGGAGAATGGCGACAGTGTCTTCAACAGATGGTTCTCCAACATATACCGGCTGAAACCTTCTTTCCAACGCAGCATCTTTCTCAATATATTTCCTGTACTCATCTAAAGTTGTTGCACCAATACATCGAAGTTCACCACGTGCCAGAGCAGGTTTCAAAAGATTAGACGCATCTACCGCCCCCTCTGCCGCTCCTGCCCCAACAACCGTATGTAACTCATCAATAAAGAGAATTGACTGCCCCTCAGATGCATCAATATCTTTTAAGACCGCTTTTAAACGATCCTCAAACTCCCCCCTGAATTTTGCCCCTGCTATCAATGCGCCCATATCCAGCGACCTCACCCTTTTGTTCCTCAGCCCTTCCGGGACATCACCATCAACAATTCTGAGAGCCAGTCCCTCGGCAATCGCCGTTTTGCCCACACCCGGTTCTCCAATCAAGACAGGGTTGTTTTTGGTCCTGCGAGACAGCACCTGAATTGTACGCCTTATTTCATCATCACGTCCGACAACCGGATCTAATTTACCTTTAGACGCTAACTCTACAAGATCTTTGCAGTAGCGTTCTAATGCCTGGTATTTTTCCTCAGGATTCTGGTCTGTAACTCGCTGGCTTCCTCTGATGTCCTTCAACGCCGCAAAAATATCAGTGTTGTTAACTCCGGATTCAAACAGAATCTTTCCGGCAGCATTTTGTTTGTTTTCTGACAGAGATATTAGCAGATGTTCTGTGCTGACATATTCATCTTTCAATCTACCGGCTTCAACTGCTGCCTTGTCCAATACATCTTTCAACTCATTACTGATATATTGCCCCTGCACTCCACTCACCTGTGGTAATAATTTTACGGCTTTATCTGTTTTGGCAAGAACTTCATCACTATTCACACCCAGTTTTTTCATAATGGGAACCACTACTCCCTGTTGCTGCTGAAGCAGACTAACAAGAAGATGTAAAGAACCTACCTGCTGGTGTCCTTTTGAACCGGCAAACTGCTGAGCTTCCTGAATTGCGTCCTGAGCCTTTATGGTAAATCTATCTAGTCTCATTTTATAATCCTCCAACTGTTAAAACAAAAAAAGCCGGGCAAAACCCGGCTTTTTTCTTACTATCAAAATCCCCTCCTCCTCGTACCTGATAGGGCTAAATCACTACACCCTATTCCTTTACCTCATAATCTGCATCAATGACATCGTCACCTTCTTTTTTCTTCTTATCATCTTTCTCGTCAGAAGGCTGTTCTCCGGCAGAAGGATCTTCGCCTGTAGCTTCTGCACCAGCTCCCGCCTGCTGCTCTTTGGCAGCTGCTTCATACATTGCTTGTGACAATTTATGAGAAGACTCCTGAAGCTCATCTATCGCCTTCTTGATTTCTTCTACATTCTTTCCTTCTTTGGCAGTCTTCAGCTTTTCAAGTCCCTGATTAATATTATTTTTTTCCGTCTCATCAACCTTATCACCATGTTCCTTCAGGGTATTTTCGGTAGAATAAATTGCCTGATCAGCCTGGTTCAGTACATCTATTACCTCCCTGTTCTTTTTGTCTTCTTCAGCATGCAGTTCTGCTTCCTTCTGCATCTTCTCTACTTCCTCTTCAGACAGACCGGAAGATGATTTTATCTGAATAGATTGCTCTTTACCGGTTCCAAGGTCTTTAGCTGACACATGAAGAATACCATTTGCATCAATATCAAAGGATACCTCAACTTGAGGAACACCTCTGGGTGCCGATGGAATTCCGGTTAATTGGAAGCGGCCCAGGGTACGATTATCACTCGCCATTGAACGTTCACCCTGTATTACATGAATATCTACAGCCGTCTGATTATCCGCAGCAGTTGAGAATATCTCCTTTTTGTTTGTAGGTATAGTAGTATTGCGTGGAATCAGAACAGTACAAACACTGCCTAATGTTTCAATACCTAATGAAAGAGGAGTAACATCCAGCAGCAAGACATCATGAACTTCGCCTGCTAGAACTGCTCCCTGTATTGCAGCACCCAGTGCAACAACCTCATCAGGGTTCACACTTTTATTCGGTTCTTTTTTAAATACCTCTTGTACCAGCTTTTGGACTATCGGCGACCTTGTTGTTCCGCCAACAAGTATGACTTCATCTATAGCACCGGGATCGACTTTCGCATCTTTCATCGCAAGTTCACATGGATTACGACATTTCTCAACAAGATCACCTATCAACTGTTCAAACTTTGCCCTTGTCAAACTCATAGTTAAATGTTTTGGCCCGGCCTGGTCTGCCGTTATAAAAGGAAGATTAATCTCAGCTGTTGTAGAAGTCGAAAGTTCACATTTTGCCTTTTCTGCCGCTTCTCTGAGACGCTGCAGAGCCATGTGATCCTGTCTGAGTTCTATACTCTGCTCTTTTTTAAACTCGTCAGCAATATAGTTCAATAACACCTGATCAATATCGTCACCACCTAGATGAGTGTTACCATTTGTAGAAAGAACCTCAAAGACACCTTCACCAACCTCCAGGATTGAAACATCAAAGGTTCCACCTCCAAGATCAAAAACAGCAATTTTCTCGTTTTTCTTTTTATCAATGCCATATGCCAAGGATGCAGCAGTCGGTTCATTAATAATACGAACGACATCCAGGCCAGCTATTGAACCGGCATCTTTTGTTGCCTGTCTCTGGCTGTCATTAAAATAAGCAGGAACCGTAATTACGGCTTTTTTGACTTCTGTACCCAGATAATCTTCAGCTGTTTTCTTAAGATTTTGAAGTACCATAGCGGAAATCTCAGGAGGAGTAAAACTTTTCCCTCTTGCTTCCACTTTTACTAATTCTTCAGGGCCACCAGCAATTTCGTACGGTACCAACTTCTCTTCCTCTCCGACTTCATTATGTCTCCTACCCATAAAACGCTTAATAGAGAATACCGTATTTTTAGGATTTATAACAGCCTGTCGCTTTGCAAGTTGCCCAACCAGTCGCTCATCCTTATCGGTAAAAGCAACCACAGAAGGAGTAATCCTGTTTCCTTCGAGGTTTGTTATTACTTTAGGCAAATCGCCTTCCATTATGGCTACCACAGAATTAGTAGTTCCAAGATCTATACCAATGATTTTTTCCATTAAATTCTCCTTTTAATATTTAAACTCAATACTTTTGCTTAACCAGATTGATAACTGTTTTATTTTCTCTTAAAGAAGACTTTGCACGACTTTATTATGATAGACATAACAAGTAGAACTTTAATCTAAAAATCTTCTGACCTACAGAATAGCAAACTAGATGCCATGACTTTTACAAACGATATAAACACTTATATTTATTTGACTTACAGAATTATTGTTAATTTATATATACAATAAAATTACCTTGCCGTATGCACACTATGCCATAATGGCAGATCTTAGATAGGGCTAAATTCCATCATGACAGACGGAGATTGTGGAATGAGGTATTGCTGGATTAAGCTCAGTTTTACAGAATATTAGCGGTATACTTTAGCACATATCCTTCAGTGCATCCTTCATGTTATACATTCCCGGTGGTTTTCCAGCTAGGAATTTTGCAGCACGAATGGAACCCAAGGCAAAAGAATCTCGTGTTTGTGCTTTATGGACTAATTCAAGACGCTCTCCTGCGTTACAGAAGGTTACCGTGTGTTCTCCTACAATATCACCGGATCGAATTGAATGTATACAGATTTGATCTTGAGGTCTTTCTCCGGAAAAGCCTTTACGCCCGTAAATTACAACATCATCCATTTCCCGATTTGTTGCAGAACATATTGTTTCTGCAAGTCTCAAAGCAGTACCACTTGGCGCATCTTTCTTATAGCGGTGGTGTGACTCATATATTTCTATATCAGCTTCGTCACCCAGAATCTTCGACACAGACTCAACAAGACTGAAAAGCAGGTTTACACCAACGCTCATGTTGGGTGAAAAAAGACAAGGTATTGTTTTAGAAGCGATATTAATCTTTTCCATCTGCTCACTGTCGAGGCCGGTAGTACCTGTTACTATGGCAATTCCTTTATCAGTACAAGCTTTCAGCTTTTCCATTGTCGAATCAGGTGAAGTAAAATCTATCAGTACATCTGCTGAAGCATTAAGTTCATCTGATATTATCACATCATTGTGTCCCTGACCGATAAAAGCACTTAAATCTTTACCAATGTGTTGGTGGTCTCTCATTTCGAGAGCGGCAACTAATGCTAAATCTTTGTCTTCTGCCACAAGCGTCGCAATCCTTAAACCCATGCGTCCACATACACCGTTTACCGCTATATTAATCATATTTTATCCGTTTTTTCTGAAAAATAGTGTATTGCTTAACTACGTGATTTTCTATATCTCTTGCTAGCACTTCTAAGAAAGTTTCTCTCCCTCCTTGTCAGACTTTTCATACCACCCTGGTTCACTTTGTCTAACAAGGTATCAACCTGTTTTTTAATATCCTCCTCCTTTTGACACTCTTTTTTCTGCTGCTGATTCTGCCATGACAAAAGAAAGCTGCTAAATTTGGGTTCGTAACGAATGAACAGAAAGCCATAAACAAGCCCTCCAAGATGTGCAAAATGCGCAGTACTACCACTTGCAGGCATGATACAGCTAATAACGGTAATACCAGCGAAAATCATTACAAGATATTTTGCCTTTATTGGAAATATGTAAAAAATTACCGTAGTGTTAGGAAAGAACATGGCAAACGCTATTTCAACGGCAAATATTGCACCTGAAGCACCAATGATTGGACTATTGGGAGTAAACAGACAGCAAAATATACCTGCAAAGACACCTGCGGTAAAGTACATAGTCAGGAACTTCCTTGTACCCATTGCCCTTTCTACCTGGCTACCAAACATCCATAGAACCAGCATATTGAATATTATGTGCCATGGGCTGGATACACTATGAAGAAACATGTACGTTACAAACTGCCACAACCACAACTTTCCTATAGCGAGAGGTTGGTAAAGCCAGAACATAGTGGTAAATTGATCTGGCCCCAGAGCTAACTGCGGTACTATACCATCTAAATCAGTTCCAGGAGACATTCCGCCCCATTGTGAACTTATAGTGGAGAATAGAAGCTGGACAACAAAAACACTGATATTTACAATTATCAGTATCATTATAGCTCTTGTCCATCTACTTCCTATTGATAAGCCAAACCCCGGCCCTGTTTTGTTATAGCTATCTTTGTATGCCATTTTCAATTAATGTTACTATCAGAAAAATTTATAACGTATTGATTTCAATAACCATATCACATATTACGCAGGACTTTTTACTATAACTAATTGAATAAAAATGTCAAGATTGTTATCTATCGTCTGGCAAACTGAAATGCTTCATATTTCCTTAGGAAAATGATTATAGTTTCATGATTTTCCTAAATAAGAACCCACTCATAATGAGATTAACAACATTTGCCCCCCAGACTGAAGGAATAATCGGGAAGCCCATACTATCTGCCACCACTAAACCCGTTGCAACCAATGGATAGTAAATGAAAAGTATTAAAATGAAACTAATCCCTACACTGACCAGCATATTACTGCTTCTTGTCATTATACCTAATGGAATACCTATTAATATAAACGTTAGACTTGCAAGAGAAGGCGCTAACCGCTTGTGAATATTTATTGATAATTCACGTTTCATTTTCTGCTTTTCTGCCATTGCAATTTGTTCAGCAAATATTGCGTGTTCTTTCTCCAGACCTCCCTTACTTAGGTTAAGCTCTCCAACCTCCAGGGTTAATTTTTCAATATTTTCATTCGCCTCATCTATTAATTTTTGAGATATTTTTATCTTTCTCTTTGCGAGCTTAATTCTTCGTTGTTCTTTCTTTATTATTTTTTTAATTAACGAAATATTTTTATTATATTCCTTTTTCCTTTCATGTTTATATTCCAAGCTATCTCCAAAAGGAGTCCAGTTTGATATTATATTTTCTTCGCTCTCCTCTTCTGTAGTCAAGTTTTTAATATTTCCTTTTGCCACATTAATATAATTTTCGTAGACATTAATGTTAAACTTACCACGTTTTATGGATCCCTCCTGCTTTGAAATCTTACTTCTTGATTTCTTTACACTCTTTTCAGCCTTTTTAAGCTTCGCATCAACTACGCTCTTTTTTTCACCAACTGACAAAATCCCTCTTTTTGCTCGCTTAATCGTTTTTTCAGGATTTTTAGGCAATCCATCAAAGCGGCTTAATTCAGTTTCAATTTCTTCTTTTCGTTCTACAAGATTACTTAATGTCGCATACTTGAGCGCTGAATGCCGTACTCTTTTCCTTAGTGGAATTTTAAACACTGCCTCCTCAAAACTCCCCGTTGTAGGAGAATCAACACTATTGCCAGGATCCGGCTTAAGAAATTCTCCTCGCCTCAACGTTAGAAACACCGAACTCCCATCGTTATCTATCTCGATTTCACCTTCCTCAGCCAAAAGGACACTAACTATGTAGTCATCAGCATATTCAAAGACAGCAATATCCTTGAAATTGCTGCTTTCCACAACACCTATAAATATCTGGTATGGATAAAAATCAATCTTCTTCTTAGCTGTTATAAAATGTGTAGCAAGAACTCGCTTAACTGCCTTTTCTTGAAGTTGCCTCACCTTAAAATACGATTTTGGCAAAACTTCAGCATTAAGATACAAAGCCGCTATACTAAAGAATACTCCCAGAATAATGACGGGTGTAATTAAGTTATGAATATGTATCCCGGCCACTTTAATTGCGGTGATTTCGTTATCAGCACTCAGCCTCCCATAAGACATAACAGTAGCAGTAAGCAACGAAGTAGGCAAAGCGTGCGGCATAGTGTATAACGCCATATAAGGCAAAACCGAAAATAGGCTTGGAACATCAAGCCCCTTATGAAGCAGTTGAATGGAAAACCCCAGTAGTAGTACAAATTCAAAACATAAAAGTGATGGCAGGAATGTCCTGAATAACTCCTTTATTAAATATTTATGTAGTATCTGTACTTTCATCAATTTTTTTAAGTAATTTTCTGCTGTGTAAGATGCCAAATTCCAGAATTGTACAGGCGATTATATCTACCCTGCTTTGAATAGGTCAATAACAAATATTTGACCGTTAAAGTGCTGCTCAGGATTCAATCTTTTCATTGACAAAAGGCTTATGTGTGATAACATCATTTTTCGAATTTGCATGTGGTTTGTGTACATAACAGGTTAAAGAGTATAGCGATATGCCTAAGAATAACAACACAATAAGAGAATGTGGCAGACTGTTTTCATACGCAAAACCGCATTGGAAGATGTTTTTTCTAACCCTGCTCTGCATGGCACTTTTCACACTGTTTATTGGTGCGCAATTAGCTTTAATTAAACCCGTGATCGATCGCTTGATAAAGGGAGAAGTAACCAGGTCCTCATCCGTGATTAACACCATTCAGAAGAAAAGTAGCTCCGAAGATATCATCAGTAGTATAAAACAAAAAACTGTTTCCAGAATAAAAAGATCAACTTTTATATCAAGATTTGACAAATTATTTAGTTCGTTTACTTTCATTGGTGTGCTTGTCGCAATTATGGCCCCTTTCATTTTTGCCTTTAATTATCTTCAAACATACCTGAAGAATCATGTCATGTGGAGCGTTCTCATGGACATACGCAATCATCTATGCGAGCACATCCTGCCACAATCACTTAGTTACTTTGAAAACAGAAAGAGCGGAGAACTGATTTCCAGACTAACTAATGACATTAATGCAACACAATTCGGGCTTTCGATCCTGTTTGACAGTATTCTCCTTCAGCCTATGCGTATGGTAGTTGGATTCGGACTGGCATTCTATTTCAGCTGGAAGCTTTCAATGTTTACATTTATATTATTTCCCATCATCATCATCCCTGTGCTGGTATTTGGACGCAAAATAAAGAAATATGGGAGAAGAAGTTTAACACATTTAGGTGAGCTGACCGACGCAATGAGAGAAATGTTTTCCGGAATAAGAACGGTAAAAGCCTTTAAAATGGAAGACGAAGAGTTCATAGAATTCAAGACAATAAATTCAAGATTTTTTAAAAGAATGATGCAGACAGTTAAGGCAAAAGCGTTAAATTCAAGTACAACAGAGTTTATATACTCCCTGGGATTAGCATCAGTAATCATCATTGGAGGTTATGTTATTTCATCTAAGACAATCTCTCCGGGTTCACTGGGAGGGTTTGTCACTGTAACGGCGTTTTTAATACTCACATCAATAAAAAAACTGGCTAAAAGCTATGGTAAACTCCAGGAATCTCTGTCTGGTGCAAGCAGGGTCTTTGAGTTGCTGGATCAGCACCCGACAATTACAGATAGCCCTGATGCGATTGAACTGAAAAAAATCAATAATGAAATTGCATTCAATAACGTAAACTTTGCATACGACACAATTCCCGTACTCAAGGATATTAACCTGACCGTACAGAAAGGACAGATTGTTGCTATTGTAGGAGAAAGCGGTGCAGGCAAGTCAACGCTCCTCGATCTTATTCCGCGCTTCTACGATCCGGAAAATGGAAGCATTAAAATAGACGGCACAGATATTCGCTTAATAAAACGCGATTCGCTCCTTGATCAAATTGCGATTGTCAGTCAGCAGACCTTCCTATTCAACAGAAGCTTTAAAGAAAATATTTTGTATGGAAGAAGAGACGCAAGTACAGAAGAGATACAAGATGCGGCCAAAGCAGCGAACATACACAATTTTATCACAAACCTTCCTAAGGGCTATGAGACCGTAGTAGGAGAGCAAGGTGTAAAACTATCAGGTGGGCAAAAACAGAGGGTAACCATAGCAAGAGCAATACTGAAAAACGCACCTATCTTAATTTTGGACGAAGCAACCTCATCTCTGGATTCTGAATCAGAAAAACTTGTCCAGGAAGCACTAGACAATTTAATGAAAGGCAAGACAACCTTTGTTATCGCACATCGCCTCTCCACTATACGTCATGCGGATCGAATCATAGTCTTAAAGAAAGGCTGTATCATTGAGACTGGCACACATGATGAACTCATAGGCAGAGAAGGTGAGTACAAAAAGCAATATAAAATTCAGTTTGATACATAAATCAATTCACTCCGTTTACCAACCTAAATACAATGAAAATACTTATTACCGGATCAAGCGGGATGCTTGGAACAGATCTTGTTGATCTGCTTAAAAGCAGGAAGGCTTCATCAGACCCCAATCCTGAAGTCATAGAGGCCCCACACGAAGTACTCGATATCACACACGAAGACAATGTAACTGCCTTTATCTCATCACATGCACCAGACATTATTGTTAATTGTGCAGCCTTCACTAATGTTGATAAATGCGAAACTGAAAGAGAAACGGCATTCAACGTTAATGCCCTGGGGCCTAAATACATCGCTACGGCGGCAAAAAAGTGCGGTGCAAGAGTTATTCAGATCAGTACGGATTTTGTATTTGACGGAAACGGCAACAGACCATATACAGAAGAAGATCAAACCAATCCATTGTCAGAATATGGCAGAACAAAACTTGAAGGTGAAAAAAATATTCAAAGCTACTGCGACTCATATCTTATAGTAAGAACTTCATGGTTGTTTGGACACAACGGAATCAACTTCGCTGCTAAAATGCTCGAATTATCAGAACAGCATAAAGAGTTGTCCATCGTTACCGACGAAACCGGATCTCCGACTTATACTCCTGACCTCGCTGAAGCGCTGTGGATATTAATAAAACAGAAATGTGAGGGTATTATCAATGTCTCTAATGATGGAAGTTGTTCACGATATGAGTGGGCAGAGTTCATCTTTGAAACGATGGGCTTCAAAATCAAAATGAACCGGATAAGATCATCAGAATATAGACGGCCCGCAAAGGTGCCCCTGAATTCAACCCTCAATTGTCAAAAGTTTACAACAATCACTGGAATGCAAATGAGGCCATGGGAAGAGACTGTTGAGTCGTATTTGAGAAAGCAATAATCTTACAACTTCAGCCCTGAACCATTTGCATTAAAATCCTTAACCGCATCTTCCGAATGATCGTGGTATGCCAACGCATTTAAGACATCAAAAGGCAGGGTTAAGTGGTCAGCGCCTGACAGAATAGCCGAACTGGCTTCCATCGGAGATTTGAGACTGGCAGCAAGCAGCTGCGTCTGGCTTCCCTGAAGTACTCTGCTTATTTCAGTAATAAGCGACAGGCCGTCACCTAACAACTTTGTTGCTCTGCTAACATAAACAGCTATGTACCGAACACCTGACTCTCTGGCAACTAAAGCCTGAGCGACACTGTAAACGGCAGTAACACAGCATGTGACCTCTGGAGGAAGGTGTGGAATAATTTGAAATCCCTGTTTCGTCGGAGGAAGTTTCATTACTAACTGATCCCCTGCAATCTCTTTTGCAAGCTGTGCTTCTTTCAGCATGTCCTCTTTGTCTGTAGAAACAAGCTGGTAAAATAGCAAACCAATATTGAGTTTCGCAAGCTGCTGCAAAATCTCAGACGCAGAAGAGCCTGTATTTGACAACAGAATCGGGTTGGTAGTAATTCCTTTGATCCAACCTGATTCCTTCGCCGCTTTTGCCTGCTCAATATCTGCTGTATCTATGAATATTGACATGTTTTATTTAATCTCTAAAACGCGTAGTCAGGCCCTTTAAAAAATTCCTGAGTATCTGATCGCCGCACTCTTTATAATGTCTCTGCCCTTCTTTTCTGAATAGCGCAGATAACTCTGATTTTGAAAGACTAATACCTGCCAGTTTCAAAGTACTTAGCATCTCATCCTCTCTGAATTTCAGTGCAATCCGAAGCTTTTTCAAAATGCCATTATTTGTCAAAGGCTCATCCCTCTTTTCAGCATGCCCCGGCACCCCTTCTCTCTTGCCTCTTTTATGAATGATTAAACCGTCCAGAAAAAACTCCATAACATTGTCACTGCAATCAACATACCCCTCCTCCTCTTCCTTCTTAAGTAGGTCAAGCAAGCTGGAACGGGTAATTTTATGTTCAGCCAGTTTAAAAATTTCAATCATCATCGCATCCTTAATATCCAGAGCGTATCGTAACCTTCGTAATATATCATTATTAGTTATCATGTTTACTCCCGGGACTTGAAGCATTATTACCATACGGCAAACCAAAATACTCATGGATGAATGCCTTTCGATCCCCTTCACACTTTGTATACTGTACAAGTGTGTAAAGTTTTTGCTGATCTCGTTTGAGTTTAGTATCCAGAAAATCCTGGTCAAGTAATTGAGGATGGATGTCAGAAATAATTCCAATCTTGAACGGTTCAAGATTGAGTTCAATAACCCCATATCGGTCGAACATGTTCAAGGCTGTCTCCATCCTGAAATCTGTTCCACTCCTGAAATGAATATTTTCTTTCATCCAGTCCAGACCAAGCGCCGATATCTTCTCCAGATTCTCTTCCAGGATATGATATACCCGCTGAAAATATTCCGCATCCGGATTGTTCCACTTTATGAAATTCATATGTGTCAACAAATCGTGTTCATCGTATAGCAGCGTACATAATGAATCCTTGCCATCCCGACCAGCACGTCCAATCTCCTGATAATAAGATTCAATAGATCCCGGTATATCCGCATGAGTTACAAAGCGAATATTCTCTTTATCAATACCCATGCCAAACGCATTTGTTGCCAATACGAGTGTCTTCTGCCCTCTCATAAACTGATCCTGCACTTTAGAGCGCTGCACTCGTTCAAGACCCCCATGGTAGCACAGATGTGAAATGCCCTGCCCCTTTAACAGGTCGCTGAAATTATCAAGCTGTTTGATCAGGGTAAAATAGACGATACCATTACCATCATATTCATTCGCAATAGAGATGATATGCTCCAGTTTTTCTTCATTACTGAATACCTTTTCAACCTGTAGATGCAAGTTTGGACGGTCAATTCCGCCGTGAAACATCTTAACCTCTCCTGTCTCCAGGCTGAGAGTTTTAATAATGTCCTTTTGTACCTCAGGTGTGGCGGTGGCAGTAAGCGCAATTGTAACAGGATTACCCAATACCTGTCGAAACTCCCTGATCCGGGTATAATCCGGACGAAAATCATGTCCCCATTCACTTATGCAGTGTGCCTCATCAACTGCAAGGAGACTTATCTGCCGCCCAGAAAGGGCTTCAGTGAAATCGGCTTTACGAAAACGTTCCGGTGTAACGTAAATGATCCGATAGCTTCCGTTCTTAAGCGCCGCATATCTTGCTTCCCTCTTCTCGCGTCCCAGTGAAGAGTTAATGAATACTGCATCAATGCCTCGTCTCTTCAGCGCGTCCACCTGGTCCTTCATCAGCGCAATTAGAGGAGAGATTACTACAGTAAGGCCATCATTGATAATAGCCGGTATCTGGTAACAGAGAGACTTGCCAATACCTGTAGGCGCTACTACCAGGGCATGTTTCTTCTCTAAAACATGTCTGATTATCTCTTCCTGTTTCCATAGAAACGATGTATAACCAAAGCTCTTCTCTAAAACCTTTACAGGTTCTTTTTCAGCTAAAAGCAAAATAATTTCTCCATTTTTTGAATTAGTATCCTACGAATCGGTTCTATTAGAATACAAATTTTATGTCGTTATGCTCCTTAAACGCTTGATAGATTTTATTACGATATGCTTCATCGCTTACCATAACCGTCACATTGAAGCTTGAATATTTCCCCGTCTTACTGGTATTGGAATCGCTGATCTGGTATGCACTATCTTGCATTATGCCCGCAGTTGCTCCATGTACAGACTCCTTATTACTGCCTATAATCTTGTAAACCCATTCACAAGGATAATCAATACTGGGTTTTTCATTCTCTCTGTTATCAATCATTTAAATACCCTTTTTTCAATAAATATTTATCACGTTCTTATGCTAATAAAACATAACATGGAAAACAAGTGAAAATCTACTCCAGCTGTAATTCAAGACCTTTAGAACATAAAGCTAATCACAATACACTATAACTCAACGCCAATATCTCACCTTTTTAATTAGTATTGACATTTAACAAGTCACACGGTTGAATGGATAATCT
>CAYTGO010000052.1:0-5341 GCA_964437425.1 uncultured Candidatus Scalindua sp. | reverse complement strand
GGACAGAGGAGATATGTTGAATCTTTCTCTGCTTATGCCCGCCAATTCCTGGAAAGAGTAGATAAACCGGATGTTGATCATATAGAAGGTATACCTCCCGCAATCGCAATCGAGCAGAAGAACCCCGTTAAAAATCGTCGTTCCACTGTTGGTACAGCAACAGAGATAAATGATTATCTAAGATTGCTTTTTGCTCGTATAGGCAAAACATACTGTACAAAGTGTGGAGAGATTGTTCAAAACGATACCATATTTCAAATCATAGACTATGTATTATCTCTTCCTGTGAAGACCAAATTCATGGTTACGTTTCCTCTTAGGATCAGCAAAAAAATCACAAGCGACATGCAGGTATCTGCTTTAAGGGAACGAGGTGTAATCAGGATACTTGCAGACAAAACTATTATTGATATCTCTTCCACACCTGAAGATTTTGATATACGTAAATACAAATCGGTTGCGGGAGTAGTGGACAGATTAGTAGTGGACAAAAAGATTAAAAGCCGCCTGACTGATAGCCTCGAAACTGCATATAGACTTGGTACCGGATATTTGAGTATTTTCTATTTAAGCGGAGATATTAAAGAGAGCAAAAAAAGATCTAACAAAAAGGAGAGCCCCTCCGGAAAAAAACGTATAACTATCTCAATAAACGATGCAAAGTGGACGGTAATGTCATTCAGCAGTCACTTCCGTTGTAATAGTTGCGATATAGAATACAAGGCCCCTACTCATCACATATTTTCCTTCAATAATCCCCAGGGAGCATGTAAGAAATGCCAGGGATTTGGACATACTATCGAAATAGATATGGACCTTGTCATACCAGACAAAACAAAAACACTTAACGAAGGAGCAATTGCTGTCTGGAACTCACCGGCATATAGTGGGTTGCTTGAGGAATTGCAGGCAGCTGCACCAGATCATAATATTCCGCTTGATACACCTTACAATAAATTAACTAAGAGCCAGATAAAATTGATTGATGAAGGGGCTGAAGATTTCTGTGGTGTCAGTGAATTCTTTGATCTACTGGATGAGAAGAAGTATAAAATGCACGTCAGGGTGCTACTCAGTAAATATCGCTGTTACACTATATGTGATGAATGTAATGGAACCAGGCTCGATCCATCCGCCCATAATGTGAGAATAAATAAATACAACATAACAGACGTGTGTAGTATGTCTATTGACGACGTATATAGCTTTTTCGAGGAAATAAAGCTCTCTAAATACGAGGAAGAGATCGGCAAGATTCTGTTGCTGGAAATAAAGAAAAGGCTTGGTTACATGGTTAAGGTCGGGCTAGATTATTTGACGCTGGACAGAATGACAAGGACCCTGTCAGGTGGAGAAGCACAGAGAGTAAACCTGACCACTTCCCTCGGCTCATCGCTTGTTAATACTTTATATATTCTGGATGAGCCAAGTATTGGCCTGCACCCGAGGGACACAAAGCGACTTATCGATATCCTAGTGCAACTCAGGGATATTGGGAATTCTGTCGTTGTAGTTGAGCACGACAGAGATATGATTAAATCTGCAGACTATCTCATAGACATTGGACCGGGAGCAGGTGAAAATGGCGGCAATGTGGTTTATGCCGGGGATGTCAAAAAAATATCCTCTCGAAACGGTTCATTAACCGGACAGTACTTGAAGGGCAAGAAGCAAATTGAACTGCCTCCAACACGAAGAAAAATCACTAAAAATTATATTGAAATTACCGGTGCTGCCGAAAACAACCTGAAGAAAATTGATGTCCAATTTCCACTCAATGTATTAACCTGTATAACTGGTGTTTCAGGTTCCGGCAAAAGCACACTAATCCAGGACACTCTTTATGGAGCCCTTAAAAGAAAGATGGGGATTTATCCCGGCCATATAGGGAGTCATAATAAACTAACCATCAATGGACACATTGACGATGTAATCATGGTCGACCAGTCACCTATAGGCAGGACTCCCAGATCTAATCCCATTACTTATGTAAAAGTATTCGATTATATAAGGAAGATATTTGCTTCAACGAGAGAGGCCAGACTGCACGGCTACACCCAGGGCTCTTTTTCCTTTAATGTCAAAGGTGGTCGGTGTGACTATTGTGAGGGCTGTGGCTATATAAAGGTGGATATGCAATTCCTTGCCGATGTATACGTAATCTGCGATCAGTGCCATGGTAAACGTTTCAGAAAGGATGTTCTGGAAGTCTGTTATAAAGACAAGAACATCCATGAAGTTCTGGAAATGACTGTAACCGAAGCAATGGTATTCTTTTCCACACGCAACAAACATTCGTTAGCATCAGAGCAGAACGGCAGTTTATCCAGGGCGACTTCACACATCCGGAAGGGACTGAAGTATCTTTCGGATACTGGTCTGGGATACCTGAGATTGGGGCAATCGGCAACTACACTCTCAGGGGGAGAGGCGCAACGATTGAAACTGGCGACCTATATGGCAAAGGGAAAATACGATAAAATACTATTCATATTTGATGAGCCCACAACAGGCTTGCATTTTGATGATATAAGAAAGCTGCTTGACTGTTTCCAGAAGCTGATCAACAACGAGCACTCTGTGATTGTCATCGAGCATAACCTTGATATTCTAAAATGCGCGGACCATATCATTGATCTCGGACCGGAAGGTGGAAAAGGAGGCGGATATGTGTTAGGCAGTGGTACGCCGGAAAAGATCACTAAATTAAAGAAGTCCTACACCGGAAAATTTCTTAAAGAATACGTGTGAGGATTGATTATTGGCAATTGTAGATTTACGAAGGATTTCATTCAATAATTATCATAATAAGGAAAACCATCTAAAATAATCAATAGTCAATCATAAATCATTAAATCCTATCAAGAAAGATCCAACATTCTCTGAATTGCTTTCCTTGCCTCGATCGCTATCTCTTCCGGCACGGTAACCACAAACTGAATATCTTCAAGAGACCACAATAGTTTTTCCAATGTGTTTAATTTCATATTCGGGCAATCCGACAGAGGTGTAACAGGCATAAATGTTTTATCGGGATTCTCTTTCTTCATCCTGTGCAAAATCCCTATCTCAGTCCCTATAACAAATTCCTTTGAATTACTGCTCTTAGCATAATTTAAAATACCGGTTGTACTGGCAACATGATCTGCAAGCGCAATCACATCAGGAGTGCACTCAGGGTGAACAACAACCTCTGCCTCAGGATGATCTGATTTCATTTTGACTATCTGGTCGGCAAGTATCCTGTGATGGGTAGGACAATAGCCCTCCCAATACATCATCTCCCTATCCAGGCACGATGAGACATATGCACCGAGACTCTTGTCCGGGACAAATATTATATCTTCATCTTCAGGAATGGAGGAGACGATTTTAACTGCATTTGAGGATGTACAACATATATCACTTTCTGCTTTAACTGCAGCGGTGGTATTCACGTAACAAACCACCTTGGCATTTGGATAGAGCTTCTTCTTCTCTCTTAATTCCCTGGCTGTGATCATCGATGCCATCGGGCATCCTGCATGTTCATCAGGCATGATAACAGTCTTATCAGGAGATAACAGGGCCGCAGTCTCTGCCATAAAATGGACGCCGCAAAAGACTATCAGATCGGCATCTGTCCCTGCTGCCTGCTGAGATAAACCCAGAGAGTCTCCAACAAAATCAGCGACATCCTGAATCTCACCACGTTGATAATTATGTGCCAGAATAACTGCATTATGCTTCTTCTTCAGCTCAGAAATCTTTTCAATAATCGAATCAGACACCGCCTTATACTCCTATCTCATGATTAGCCCATGATAATTATATCCAAATAACACGTTGAAAAAATTAAACAATACACAAAGCTACTACCTGCTCATACAATAATTTAAATTCTATTATCTTTTAAAAAATGCATTTTACAACAATTTTTTATTTAGTTTTCATACAATAACTAAATAGATTCCAGAAAACTTGTTAAGGCAGGAACAACCTTCTCAGCCTGCAATTCCAAAATTCTCTGCTTCTCTCCGGGAAATGCCGATATCAGCTCGCCAAGCATACCAAACAACTCGTTGTCATCATCCGGGATTCCACTACTGTCTTTTACAAAATCGATTATTATATTACGTAATATGGAGTAATCGCCTGGATAGTTTGGAACCTCACTGTCCAACCACTCTATTTCCAACATTATATGGGGCTGTTCATGAATAATGTGTTTTATTCTGAACCGTCTTTCACCCTGAACTACAATGTTAAATAAATTATCAGATACCTTGACAAACTCTCGAATAACCACTGAAGTCCCGATCTCAAAAGGTATTGCCGGTGCTCCTACCTCTCTCCCCTCTCTAATCAGACAGACACCAAAAGAACGCGCCACACTATGACATGTCTCTATTAATTTGAGATACCTGGGTTCAAATATTTTCAGTGACAGCTTCTGATGCGGAAAGACTACAGAGTTGAGTGGAAACAAATCCAGCAATATTTTTGTATCAGCCATAACAGGCGGTACTAAGTATTAAGCAATTTGTAATCAAAAATAATCAGACTTCTTATAATAAAAAAAGGGCACAGCAGATTGACTGCTAATGCCCTTTATAAAACCAGTTACAAATTGCCTTGTGATCCGGCTATTCAATTATTTCAACTGACTGGCCCGACACAAGGATACTACCTTCAGTGGAGCTATACCTCTCAGCTTGTTTGTTCTTTATCGTGGACATCAATTCGTCATACGAAGTTCTATCCAAAGTATTAACAATCTGACTATGGTAATTATTTACCAGACTCACTCCTTCAACAACCAGATCACAGATCTTCCATTCCCCATTTTCATAGAACAGATAGAAATCTGTCGAAACCTCTCTACCGGACTGTACAAGGAGAGTGGTTTGCACTTTGGCGAAATCATCGAATCGTTTCTCCCTTATTGAGAGAATCTTCTTACCAAAGATAGGTCTCGTCTTATTGATGTAAGAGTTCTTAAGATGATCGGTAAACAATTCCACAAACCCGCTTTTTTGCTCATAGAGACATTTATCCCAGTACTCCCCCATGACTCTCTGTGATATAATCTCAAAGTTTAAAGAAGGTGAAATCACTTCCCACTGCTTAGCTCTTCTTTCACGAATATCTTCAATTTTATTTAAAGAATATTCATTAAGAATAACCTTTTTTACAAGTACGCTCGGTTCTCCTGCCCACAAATAAGATTGCATAACCGTAATTGCAAATATACTGATAAACATTATAAATACAATTTTTCTGTTTTTCATAACTTTGCCCCTCCAAAAATAATTAGAATGGCAGACTACTTATTTGTGCAGATTAATACCATTCATGTGTC
>CAYTGO010000051.1:18681-21540 GCA_964437425.1 uncultured Candidatus Scalindua sp. | reverse complement strand
TGAAGAAGCCTACAGATGTTTTATGCGTACGGAGATGGACACACTGGTTTTGGGTGATTTTGTTCTAATGAAGAAAACCCAGCCAAAATGGAAGGAAAATAAGAATTGGAGAGAGAATTTTGAGTTGGATTAAGCATGGATTCTATGTAGGATTAAATAAATATCAAGTGCCGGTAAAATTAGTGGCTATGCAAATGCTTAAAGCTCTGATATAAAAGACTTTCGGCCAAAAATCTAATCATTTTTAGCTCATTTTTTGATTGACAAAAGTAGTAATTTGAGATAGTTTGTAGTCTTGAATTACATTTAAAGAATATGGAGGGGGATAAAGTTTGGATCCGGTAGCAAAGAATTTTATACGTATGAGCGTTATATATTTTGCCATTTCGGCAGTAATTGGCGTTCATTATTTATTTGATGAAGCATTTAATCATCAGTTGTTTCAAGCCCATGTTCATTTAATGATGTTAGGGTGGATGTCTATGATGATTTACGGGGTAGGATATCATATCTTACCAAGGTTCAATGGAAACCCTGTAGCGTTTCCGAAGCTAACCATTGTTCACTTCTGGGTTGCGAATATAGCCTTAGTAGGTTTTGTAAGTACCTGGGGAATTAGTAGACATGGATACTCCAAGATGCCTGTAAAGGTATTTGCGATAATGAATGCAGTTGGAATCATCATGTTTGCTACGAACATTCTTTTCAGCATCAGGAAACCAAAGGAAGATTAATTTAAACTTTTGAGGTAAATAATTATGAGTGATGAGCCCATTGTAATTACCAAAAAATCAACTATTGGCGAGATTTTTTCTAAATATCCTGAGACCGAGCCTGTTTTTATGAAGTATTTTGGTTCCGGCTGCTTTACCTGTCCTGGTTCAAAGACGGAAGATGTACAATTTGGCGCTATGATGCATAATGTTGATCCTCAACAAATTATTGATGAGTTGAACGAAGCAATTCAAAAGGGAGCCGGGGGAGGGGAATAAATCATTTACCAGATATTTTCTCCATTGCTTGAAAATTAAATTGCAGTCATTTTTTATGAATATTAAATTGAAGGAGTAACTGATAATGTCAGACTTGATGGAAAGAGTAGAGAAAGCATTAGACTCAATTAGACCGGCTTTAATGGCGGATGGTGGTAATGTTGAACTTGTTGCTGTTGAAGATGGAATTGTAAAAGTGAGATTGCAGGGAGCTTGTGGAACTTGTCCCAGTGCTCTGATGACACTTAAGCAGGGAATTGAAGTAAGGGTTAAGGAAGAAGTTCCTGAAATTAAAGAAGTTGAAGCTGTGTAACTCTTTTTTAAGGAGTGTTTGTTATGAGTTTGGTTTTAGGGCCAGTGCATCATTGGATGTACAAAAAGATTCAGACTACGGAAGCAAGAGAAGCATTTATCGTAGAAGCACTGAAGGCTAAATATGGTCAGGAAGCCGAAGAAGTATTAAACTCTGTTTATGATAAACACCCACTTTCCGACAAGAACGCTTCACTTGAAGAGATACTTGGAAATGTTCCAATTCATCAGGGCATACAAAATCTGATTATCAATGCAGAGACTCGTGAGGCATCTATAATTGCAGCTTTTTGTGCAAAGTATGGTGATGAAGCTAAAGAGTTGGTTGTTGGGTCTGCTAACGAGCATGGAGTTGAATGCGGTAAAAGAGCTATGGCAGAAAGAGGGAATAGCGGTGAATGTTCCGCATCAAAGGCATTTGAGCTTATACAAAGCTATCTTTGCGATGGAATGCCCTGCGACAGGGGTGCTCAAGCACAAAGCGAAGAGGACAATCGTACCACGTGGGACCATACAGAATGTGTTCATGAACAGTACTGGAAGGACGCAGGTGCATCATTTGAGACTATGTGCGACATGCTGAATTCGTGGATTGCAGGCTTCGGAAAAGGAGCAAATCCAAAGATAAAATATACGAGAGAGAAGGCGATTGCTGTAGGTGATTCAATGTGCTTGAGCGTATTTGAAATATCATAATACAAGACAAATCAGAAGTAAACTCTTCTGTTTTTATGTTTTATAAAAAAGCTTGCGTTATAAATAACGTCAAGCTTTTTTTGTTTATAATAACTTTTCCATGAACATGTATTCATTTTTTGTGAATTTGTGCTTGTATAAAACTTATGTCTCAATCACTTGAAAGATATTCTCGTCAGGTTCTTCTTCCGCATATAGGTGAAGATCGCCAGAAAACATTGATGAGCAGCACTGCAGTAGTGATAGGTTGTGGTGCGTTGGGAACTGTTTCCGCAAGTTATCTTGTCCGGGCAGGTATTGGTCAAATCAAAATTGTTGATAGAGACTTCATTGAAGAAAACAATTTGCAAAGGCAACTGCTTTTTGATGAGAAAGACATTTCTGAAAACCTTCCTAAGGCAATCGCTGCACAAAGAAAACTTCAGCTGATTAATAACCAGATAAGAGTAGAAGGAATTGTTTCTGATGTTAATTATTCTAGTATTGATGAATTAACTAAAGATGCTGATATAATAATTGATGGTACCGATAATTTTCAAACAAGATTTTTAATAAATGATTATTGTGTAAAGAGTAGTATCCCATGGATATACGGTGCCTGTGTTGGGAGTAGGGGGGTGATGATGAGTATTATACCTCCTATAACTCCTTGCTTAAGGTGTGTGTTTGACACAATGCCTCAGGCAGGTACAACCCCAACATGTGATACCGCAGGCGTAATCGGGCCTATTGCAGGGATAATAGCATCGTTTCAAGTAGCTGAGGCAATCAAGATTCTAACCGGAGACTATGATTCAGTTAATAAAAGCCTTCTTGAGATTGATGTATGGGAAACAAAACTCAGACAAATAGATATTTC
>CAYTGO010000051.1:0-18581 GCA_964437425.1 uncultured Candidatus Scalindua sp. | reverse complement strand
TTCGCTGATGGAAGGGCAATTATTACTGGTACTGCGGATTCAAGCATAGCGAAAGGATTATATTCGAAATATCTCGGTATGTAATACCCCCAGATTCATTGGTGCTTTTTTGGTTTTGTATTGAAATTATATCGTAGGTGATAACGTGCAAATAGCAGGATATAAATTTTTGGGCAAATAAACATTAAAGTACTTTAATCTATTATGATTTATTTGGATAACGCAGCTACAACATTCCCAAAACCGGAGTGTGTCTACACAACGATGGATAAATTCCTGAGGGAGAAGGGCGCAAATCCAGGCCGGGCTGGGCATCGTATGTCGGTTGAAGCAGAGCAGGAGATGGAGAAGTCACGAGTGATTGTGGCTAAGTTTCTCGGAATACAAAACCCTGAAAGGATGATATTCACCAGTAACGCTACAGATGCGCTTAATATGGGCATAAAGGGGTTGCTAGCTGAAGGTGATCATGTAATAACAAGCAAGCTTGAACATAACTCTGTTTCAAGGCCTCTTAAAGGGTTGGAAAAAAGTGGACTAATTACTTTGACATGGGTAGACAACACAGATGACGGATTTATCACAGTAGATGATATAAAGAGTTCTATAAGGCCTAATACAAAGCTAATTGTCTGTACTCATGCGTCTAATGTTCTGGGTACTATTCAGCCGATCAAGGCGATAGGGGAGGTCGCACGCAATAGTAATTTAATATTTATGGTAGATGCAGCACAGACTGTGGGTGTATGTAGTATAAATGTCGAAGATCAATACGTTGATATGCTTGCATTTACAGGACATAAGGGGCCCTTTGGCCCGCCAGGTAGTGGTGGGCTATATGTTGGTGAGAGGGTAGAACTTAAGTCATGGCGAGAAGGTGGTACTGGATTCGAACCTGAAAACCCTTTTCAGCCAGAATTGTTGCCATATAAGCTAGAGAGTGGAACTCCAAATACAGTTGGAATAATTGGTCTGAGAACAGGAATAGAATATTGTCTTAAGGAAGGTGTCAATAAGATAAGAGAACACGAATGCAAACTTGCTATGAGACTGATAAGTGAGTTTAAACCTGACGACAGGTTTGAGATTTATGGAAGTATTGATGAAGATCGAAAGGTAGGAATTGTATCCATAAATATTAAAGGGCTACAACCGGTTGATGTAGGTGCTATATTGGATACTTCTTTTAATATTGCAGTACGGTCTGGAATGCATTGCGCACCTTACATACATCGAGAAATTGGAACTTTTCCGCAAGGGATGGTAAGGATTAGCCCCGGCTATTTTAACACTATGGAGGAAATTGAAGAAACTATTTCTTCTCTTAAAGAAATAGCAGACAGTGTTAGTTAGACTTGAAACTGAGGTGTTAGAAGGCCTTGAGTGCGTTTGTTATAGCGAGTAGGCTCTACTTCTTAATCATTTACCGAAAGCGTATATCTTCCAGTCAGCACTTCCTATATATACAGTACCACGCGAGTCGATACATGGTGAAGAAAGTATTGGAAACCGTGATACATTCTGTTTCTCTTGTAAGGTCCCGTCAGGTCTAATTGCAGTTAGGTCTCCATTCCAAGACCCAATGAAAATTGTTCCATCGGCGCTTATCGTTGCTGACGAAGTTACTACGTCACCTGTATTGTAATTCCACTTCAATGTACCATTTGGATTAATTGCATAAACACCGCCACTTTTTGCTCCAACGTAGATTGTGCCATCAGAGCTAATGGCAGGAGTAGAATCTATCCTCGATCCAATGTTATATTCCCAAACAAGTTTGCCTTTGTTCTTAGAGTCTAACGCGTAAAGTTTTCCGTTATGTGCTCCAATATATAAAATGCCATCATCACTAAGAGATGGAGATGAGTCTATCTTGTACTTAGTCATAAAGCTCCATTTTATCCTTCCTTCCGGGCTTATTGCATATATGCGTCCGTCCTGTGATCCAATATAAACAATACCGTCGTCATCAATGGCTGGTGAAGAGGACAGAATATTGGCAGCAGTGCTGTATGCCCATTTTAATGTACCATTGGGATTAATTGCGTACAGTTTTCCGTCCCATGCGCCAACATATATGGTGCCATCGCTACTGATTGCAGGTGATGAATATATATCAGATCCAACAAAATACCTCCATTTAATTTTGCCATCAGGTGTAAGAGCGAAAAGCTTCTTATTTTTACAACCAACATATATAGTTCCATCAACACCAATAGCAGGCGTACTATAGTTTTCATCTCCTGTGCGATAATGCCATTTTTCAGTGCCATCAGGATTGTATGCAAAGACATTTCCGTCAGTGCTAGAGACGTATACTATGTTATCAGGGCCTACGACAGGAGAAGACCAGATTTCGCTGCCTGTTATTGATTTCCATTTTAGCTTATTTATATGGACATTTTTATATGCGCTACGGCCGGTATGCTTAAGATCGTGCATAAACATAGGATGATCACTGCTGATTACTTGTGCCGTGATAGTATTAGTGCCCAGTGCAAATAGAATTAAAAAAGAGGCAACGGTAATTGTTTTTAATAATCTAAAACTACAAAATTCAGTAATGTTGAAATCCATGCTGTTTCCTTTCGCGTTTGCCTATGCAGTTACCATATTCAAAAAAAAACAACATTTCATTAAAGATATGTTGTTTTTTTATTTTATAAATCTTTTAGGAAAAAATAATGTCCAAGCTTGTTAAGTGGTAAAAAGATGTCACCGATGTTCATTTTCGGGACATCTTAGTTTTCTGCTTAAGCAGAATTTTTCCAAATTAATTGTTAATCATTGTAGCCTGGGAATAATAATAACCTGGCCTTTTCTAAGTGATCCCTCGTCCTCAATCGTGTCTTCATTTGCTTCAAGGATCTTTGTCCATTTGCCTGGATTATCATAGTATTTTTTTGCAATCCGATAGAGAGTATCACCTGCCTCTACCGTATGAGTATCGACGTTACTCGATCTCATATTATCTGATCTTCCACTAACAGTTCTGATAATATTATCGTTTTCCTCTTTTTCAATCTTGATGTCGGGTATCAACAACTCCTGCCCGACATATAGAGAGTTTGAATTTGGCATACTATCTCTGTTTGCTTCAAATATCTTGGCCCATTTTTGACCATCCCCATAGTGTTTTCTTGCTATTTTAAAGAGATTATCATTTGACTGAACCGTATAATAAACAACATCTGTAGACGAGGTATAAGTTGTTGTTTCTGAATCTTCTTCTAGAATAACAACGTTCTCTTCAGATGGGATATCTTGTGCAATCTGAATCTCTTCTATTTCTATTGTTTCCTCTAGGTCTACAATTTCTACTTCTTCAACTATTTCGGTTTCTTCTACTATCATCTCCTCAGCAACTCCTTCCCATTTGCCTTCTAATGAAGTGTCTTCGTAAGAAGTTTCTACAACAGTTGCTTCCGGTTGCATCTCTGGTTGTGTAGATTCGACAAGTTCTTCACTTATCAGATCTTCCGCTGGAGAGTAGTCAACAACATGCTCCTCCTCTGGTTCCGCTTTCTTAGATTCTTTGAAAAATCCGTTTATATCAATCTTCTTAACTTCTGTTTTCTGCCTTGCTCCTTCAGACATAACCAAATCTGGCAGTGACGTCACATTGTCCGTTGCTCTTGTGCTTAGAAACACACCTATAATTACGAGTATTACAATTCCGAGTATTATTCCGATTTGCGTATCTCTTCTCATAGTTTCCTTTCTATCTGAAAGAGGTTAATTGTGCCTGGAAGACTTAAACTTTTTCTTTTTCGAACCTTTGTGCTTCTTTGATCCTTTATGCTTATTTGATCCAGTTGGAGCTATTGGTGCTGACGGCACCTTAGGTGCTTGTGGCGCAGTTGGGTTAGATGATGCTCCTCCAGATGCTCCAGATGTGCTTGCAGGCTTATTCAATAACTTGTAAGCAATCCATATTGGGAAAAAGGCAACAATTACAATTATCCTGAGAACCATTTTGACATTAGCCCAGTCAAGCAGAAGTGGGCTTGCAATGAAAATTGAAGAATATGTTCCGACTACAACACCGACCATCATAACAAATGCAAACCCGTGTATCGCCGTTCCTCCAACGAAATACAAGGCAGATACTACACCAAATGTTGTTAACGATGTGATGACCGTTCTATTCAGGTTTTGATTAATACTGCTGTTGATCAACTCTTTTGATATAATTTTATTTTTACCGGCAAGATTTTCTCTTATACGGTCAAAGAGTACAATCGTATCATTCAATGAGTATCCAATTAATGTCAGAAATGCAGCTATCATTGGTAGATTAATCTTAATATCACCAAAGACATTTCCAAAGTATCCGGCTACCGCAACTGCACCGACAGTAATTAAAACATCATGCACAAGAGTAATAACAGCTGATACACCAAATTTAATTTCTCCAAATCGAAACCAAATATATATGATAATTGCAGCACATGCAAAAATCAGAGCAAGAACCGCTCTGCTCTTCATTTCAGCGGCTACAGTTGAGCCAATACTTACAACCCGTTTAAAAGGGTCTGGCTTAGACACATTATCATCCATGCTGTTGGCATGAATTCGGTCTTTGAAAGCGACAAATAAATCATCTCGTATTTTATCCTGTATCTTTGCAGCACTCAAGGCTTTCATGGCAATTACGTATTCGTTGGTAGTTATATCAATACCGGCTATTTCACCAACAATATTCTTGAGTTGGCTTGAATCTGCAAATCTGTTTCTTAGAGAATGCTCATCAATGCTGCTTTTTAAAACAATTTGAATTGATGTGTTGTCAACAAGTGTAATAGGAGGTACACTCAAGGAACTTGTTGAAAGTTTAATGACGTCAAGAACATCCCTTGGTCCCGCAATTTGTAACTTTCTGAAAGAGGTTCCTCTTCTTGAATTATCCCTTGATGATACTACAATGTCTTTATGTCCTGCTTTCTTAAGCATGATTTCCAGAACGCCGGGATCCACAGGTTTTTTCAGATCTATTTCCATAGTAGAAACAGCCCTGTATTGTGCGCCTCTACCATCAGCTGTAATATCCGGTAGTTCATCCTTTATATCGCTATAGACAGGCTTTAAGGATTGCATTTCAATGAGACCTGCAAACAGGTCAGCTACGTTATTTATTATATTAGCTTTGGATTTTTCCTGTCCCAATCCACTAATTTTTATTGAATATTTTTTGCCACTTTTTCCAACAGGATATATGGAAAGTATATCATCACTTCCATATCCGGCTTCAGTAAGGTAATTTTGAATCGAGAATTCATCAACTGGTTCCTTCAACATCAACTGATATCTTGAAGGTTCAGAATAAACGATGTTCTTAAATAATGATTTATCAACAACGTTTTTAATGTCGTCAGCAATTTTTTGTACCGCTTTGTCATCATTTAGATTCTTTATCCTGATTCCAAATTCGGTTGAATCGTTTGATGCAGTTGTCACGTCTTTTGTCGCCCATATATTCTGAACTTCAGCATTAGGATATCCTATTACATCCAATTTATTACGAATATCACTGACTGGTGTAGGTTTATTCAGCTTTAATTGAATTAGTGTTCCACCGGTGAAATCAATGTCATAATTGTCT
The DNA here is from genome assembly GCA_964437425.1 of uncultured Candidatus Scalindua sp. Classification (GTDB taxonomy): domain Bacteria; phylum Planctomycetota; class Brocadiia; order Brocadiales; family Scalinduaceae; genus Scalindua. Next base: position 12,979 of record CAYTGO010000051.1, on the reverse strand, counting down.
TTGCCCCTTAATACAAAAACTGAAATACCTGTTACAACCAGTGCAAGTGATGCAATCATGGCTATACGACGATATTTCACAAAAGAAGTTCTTGGATTTTTGAAAAACTGCATCATCGAGAACTTGTTCATGACACCAGTATCAAGGAATATTTCAAAGATAACCCTGGTTACAAATACGGCTGTAAACATGTTGATTAGTAGGCCGGCAATCAAAACGATTGCAAAACCCTTTACAGGACCGGTTCCCACAGCATACAAAATAAGCGCTGTGATTAATGTCGTTATATTCGAATCAACAATTGTTGTGAAAGCTCTTTCATATCCATTTTTAACAGCAAGTCTTATTGTCTTGCCTCTATCCTTCTCTTCTCTAATTCTTTCAAAGATCAAGACGTTTGCATCCACTGCCATACCTATCATTAATACGAGACCGGCAATACCAGGAAGGGTGAGGGTTGCATTTAGTATTGCCAATGTTCCTACTACTAGAAATATGTTGAGTATAAAGGTGGCATTTGCGACGCCACCTGCCCCATAGTAGTAAGCACACATAAAGACTATAATAAATATTCCGCCTATTATACCCGCCAGAAGACCGCTTCGAATGGAGTCTTTTCCAAGACTGGGACCTACAGTGGTCTCCATTTCCAGGTCCAGATCAGCAGGAAGGCTTCCGGCACGCATAACGGCAATCATATCATTAACTTCTTCTTGAGTGAAATTGCCCTCAATAATTCCTTTGCCAGGAATTCTATCGCGTATTATAGGTGCAGAGTATAGTGTTCCGTCAAGAATTATTGCTAATGGCTTACCTATACTACGTTCTGTTAATCGTCCAAACTTTGATCTGCCAGCCTGGTCAAATTCAAATCCTATGACAGGGCTGATATCCTTACGATCCGGGAAAACCCTGGTAAGGTGTTCACCGGTAATTTCAATTTTGTTTCGTACCAGGAACCAATCCTGTGTATCTGCGACTTCTCCTTTTTTCTTTCTAATCCAATGCTTGTAAAAACCCGGTACAGACTTTCCTGCTTTAGCATCATTGTACTCACTGCTATCAGGTGGCGCTGCCAGTCTAAATTCAAGTTTTCCAAGACGGGTTATTCGTTTCTTTAGACTTTCAATATCGCTTTTAGTTGCACCAGGAACCTGTATCAGGATCCTTCTCATGCCCTGCTGCTGTAGCCTATATTCCAATACTCCCTGTGGATCAATCCTTTTTTCTAATAATGCTATTATTTCATCTGTTAGCCCTGGGCGTTGCTCAGCTTCATCAACCTTGATTTTGTACAGAAGCTCGGAGCCTCCCCTTAAATCAAGACCAAGTTTAATTTGCCCTTTAGCGATATAATCAACCTTCTTGTTGATTACTGTTTCGCCTTTTTCATTCGTCTCTTTCTTTACTATAGTTTCCTGCTTAATTGGACTTGTAAATAAGAAGCTAAGGAATGAGTCATCAATTATAGTACGGTCAATTACCTTGCCGTTAATTTCTGTAATATTTTCTGACTTTATTGGCTTATCCGCAACCGGATATAAAGCCATTATAGCAATAGCAATTAGTACTACGATCAGTGGTATCTTCCATCTCAAATTCTTTGACATCTAAATTTTCTCCTTAGCTCTTATAATCATTTATTATTTTCAATCATCTTCCTTTTCACCCGTAGGCGCACTCACGGAAGTTAAAGCACTTTTATCAACTTTTATTTTTACATCTTTTGCGTCATCAACTCTTACTACTACTTCATTTTCTTTTACTGATACGCAAACGCCATGTACGCCGCCAGCGGTAACTATTCTATCCTGTTTTCTTACATTTGATATCATTTCCTGCCTTTTTTTCTCTTTCTGTTTTTGAGGCCTGATAATCAGGAAATACATAACTGCAAACATTATAACCATTAGCGGTAAAAATTGCATCATGGGATTACCTTGATTTGCCATTAAGAAATCCATTAAAAGTCTCCTAAAAAATTGTGATATATCTAATTTATCTAGTTTTTACTGCTGTAGAGAGAGAAAACGGGATTTAAAACCACTAAAATCACCATCTATTATAGATTGTCTTGCCATTTCCATCATATTTTCAAAAAAACATATATTATGTAGAGACATAAGGCTCAATCCAAGTATCTCATTTGCAGTAAGTAAGTGCCTAATATAACCTCTTGAAAAATTTTTGCAAGTATAACAATGACAATCTTTGTCAAGTGGCTTTTCGTCTTCTTTATAACTACTGTTACGAATTTTCAGTTTGCCCTCAGAAGTGAAGGCACAGCCGTTTCTGCCGTTTCTAGTCGGTATTACGCAATCGAACATATCTATTCCATGCTCGATTCCATCAAGAATATCTTTCGGGAATCCGACTCCCATCAGATAGCGAGGTTTGTCAGTTGGTAGGCGTGGCGCTGTGTATTCCAGCACCTCATTCATCAGCTGGTTGCCTTCGCCAACGCTTAAGCCTCCAATTGCATACCCGCTAAACTCCATTTCAACCAGTCTATCCACACATTCTTCGCGTATATCCTTAAAAACGCTACCCTGTACAATTGCAAATAGATCTTGATTCTCACTGTCATGAGCCTTAAGACATCGATTTGCCCAGTTAACCGTTCTGTACATAGATTGCTTAACCCTATCCTGTTCGCACGGGTAGGGCAGGCACTCATCAAAGGCCATTATAATATCAGCTCCTAACGAATGCTGTATTTCCATCGCTTTCTCAGGATTTAAGAACCTCCTGGATCCATCTATGGGAGATTGAAATTCTACGCCATCATCTGTTACTTTTGTCAAACTCGCAAGGGAGAAAACCTGATAACCACCGCTGTCGGTGATTATTGCTCCATCCCAATTCATAAATTTATGCAACCCGCCAAGTTTTTTTACAACTTCTTCTCCTGGCCTCAGATACAAATGGTAAGCATTGCAAAGTAAAGCATGTGCATTTGTCTGTTTTAGCTGTTCAGGTGTTAAAGACTTTACTGTCGCCTGAGTTCCAACCGGCATAAATGCAGGTGTTGGGATTTTACCATGATTAGTAGTTATTTCTCCACATCTTGCTTCAGTTTTGTTGTCTTTGGCTAAAAGCCTGAAATGCAAAAAAACCTCCAATATCCAATTTTTTAATAAATTTTAACCAGATCTATTTCCGGATAATAATATCTCAGAATGTCATACCATCTAAAACCTGATTTTGCCATATTTTGAGTGCCATACTGACATAAGCCAACGCCGTGTCCCCAACCTTTTCCATCAAAAACAAAAGAGCTGCCACTGCTTTTGATGCTGAAAGAAGTGCTTCGCAGGTTATTAGGACCAATTATAAGCCTGAAATCATTCGCATTAACTCTTTTCGTTCCACCTACATGGTCAATTTTTATCGTAGAACAGTGACCGCCTGGTCCGATTTGCTCTGTAGATATATTACGAATTCTTTTTATTTTAGACTTCGCTGCATTGAGTTTGTTTTGTATATCTTTCCTTCCAAGTCTTTTTTGCCAGTGATAGTACTTTGAATTAGTGCAATAGCCACAATCAACACCGCTTAAAGGCGGTATACTCTTTAGATTAAAGACCAGATTAATATCTTCCGTATGACCTCCACATGTACTATGAAAATAACCGGGAAATAGCTTCCAATCATATACCATTACAGTACCCCTGGTACTATCTACTAACTCTTTTGTCTTCTCCTGGTTCATGTATGAACCTTTGTATGCTAGATCAAGTTTGTTAATGTGGTATAGAGCATTGGCCTTGATTTTTCTCTTATAAATTACATAAGTTCTTACGGCAATAACTTGTGCCTGTAATGCATCATCATTCCACATCATCGGCATCTCGCCTTCAATAACTCCAGGCAAATACTCTTCTATGCCAATTTCCTCTAGTATTGAAAATCTATTATCCTTATTGGGGACTAATATAAGTTTACCAGAGTACTTTGATTTCTTTAATTGTACATAACCGTTGTCAGTAACTATACTGACATTTCCGTCTGCTTTAATAAAAGTAGATGGTGTATTATGTGTAGATTCAGATGATAGAGGCCTGGTTCTAAAGTCACCTGATTTTAAATATAATACTGATTTTTTTAAATTTACTCTGTCAGCAAGTATTTCATCACTCTTGAAATCTGAAATACTATAGGGCTGATTAATTTCTATTTGAATCTCTTTTATATTATTATGTAAAAGCACCCGAATATTTGGCGGGGTTTTTAAATAATTGTCATATCTGTATACGGCTTCGGCACTATTGTTGGTGTTTAAACATGAAACAATCAAAGCAACTAAAAAACAGACAAAAATCAAGCAACCAAAGGCGTATCTATTCTTTGAACTAATTATGGGCAATTTAGTTTTTCCTCTTTTTGAGTGTTACCACTTGCCAAATTCTCTTTTAGCTTCCAACCTTCATATAGGTTCCGAGTTGTATTTTCATATCTTTCATATTCACTGAAGATACAACCACAATACGATTGTCTATAGAGCATCTTCTTCTTAGCTATACGTTGACTACACTCACATAAATGTCGGTAATCTCTGTACTCGAAAGGTATTCCTACTTGATCTGCTATCTGCTCTCCCATCTCTCTGATCATTTCATGATCCTGTTGTTTGCTAAAAAGCAGCGTTGAGCAGAAAGAATCAAAACCTTTTTCTTTTGCATGGTGTGCTGTTGTCCTAAGCCTCAACCTGTAGCAGTCACCACATCTATTATCTCCCTCATAGTTAACTTCACTCAGATATTCTCTTAACCCATACTTTTCGCAATAGTCTATCTCTATTGGATCACTCTCCTGGAAAATGTGAACCGCTTTAAGCCTTTTTCTGAACTCCAATAACGGATGAATATTGGGATTGTAAAAATAGCCATGGACTTTTAATCCCTCACTCCTCAATTCATCTAAAGGCGCGCAAAGACAACCTGCACAGCAAATATGTAGTAAAAGATTAGTCATTTATTCAAAAAAGGGAACCTTGTTTCCCTGTAACAGACTTATGTCCCATATATTCATAGGCTCTTTGTGTTACAATTCTACCTCGAGGCGTTTTACTTAAATATCCTTTTTGTATCAGAAAAGGTTCATAGACTTCTTCTATTGTGTCTTCTTGTTCATTTACGGAAACTGCTATTGTTTTTAATCCAACAGGACCTCCACCATGCTGTATTATTGCGCTTAGAATTTTTCTGTCTAAATCGCCAAATCCGTCCTTATCTACGCCCAACATATCAAAGCCTAACTTTGTAATGCTTTCAGTAATCTTATTACTACCTTTTACCTGCGCTACATCTCTGATGCGTCTTATGAATCTATTTACTATTCTTGGTGTGCCTCGAGACGATTTAGCAATCATCTCGGCACCTTTTTCATTAATTTCTATTTTTAGTGTCTTAGCTGATTTAATAGCAATCTCTTTTAGCTCTTCCCAGGGATAAAAGTCCAGCCTTTCCAAAACACCAAATCTGGCACGAAAAGAAGGCGTTAATAATCCTTCACGTGTAGTTGCTCCTATAAGAGTAAAACGAGGAAGAGTTATTTTGACTGATCTGGCGCTAGGTCCCTGATCTATCAGGATATCAATGGAAAAATCCTCCATCGCTGAATAAAGATACTCTTCTGTGGTCTTATTTAATCTGTGAATCTCATCAATAAATAAGATGTCACCAAGTTGCAAATTAGTTAATATGCCGGCTAAATCACCAGGCTTATCAAGAACCGGCCCTGAGGTCGCCTTGATATCAACATCGATTTCATTAGCAATGATTTGTGAAAGTGTTGTCTTTCCTAGCCCCTGCGAACCTGAAAACAAAATATGATCGAGTATATCTCCTCTTTTTTTAGAGGCCTCGATATAAACATGAAGGTTTTTTTTTATTGATTCTTGTCCAATGAAATCACAAAATCTTTTTGGCCGCAGCTCAATATCCAGATTCTCATCTTCAGGAGCATTATCAGAAGAAAGAACATTGTTTTCGGACATTTTCAAAACACCTTGATATCTTGTTTAGTAAAACGATAAATCGATATTTATTATACGCAACTTAACGCTTCTTTGATAAGGACTTCAACTCCTTCTGTAGCATCAATATTGTCGGAAGCCTTTCTTACGGCTTCTTCTGCTTCAGGCTTTGCATATCCGAGTGAGATCATCGCCATTATTGCATCTGTGATTACTGCAATATTTTTTGTTTCAGCAGAAGATCTTGAACCAGGAAGAATATTTTTAATTGTTTCCTTCAGTTCTAATATAATTCTTTCTGCCGTCTTCTTACCTATTCCTTTAATACGCTGTAAAGATTTTGGATCATTGTCGACAACATATCTTTCAAATTGAGTAATTGAAATACTTGACAGTATTGTAAGCGCCACGTTAGAGCCAACTCCATTTACGGAAAGGAGCATATTAAATAAATCTCTCTCCTCTAATGTATAAAAACCATAAATTTTAATTTCATCATCTCTAATCGTAAGCTTTGTGTATAATTTGGCTTTTTCCTCATCAGATATTTTTTCAAAAGTTGATAGTGGTATGTGTATTTTGTATCCAATACCATTTGCTTCAATTGTCGCTGTAGTTGGGTTTTTATACGCTAAATTGCCGTAAATGAAATCAAACATTTAACTAATGTTAAATACAGTTGCTATATTAAAAATACAGGCAGATAAATGTTCTGCTTGTTAAGGCCTCTGGAACTGCTTAATACTAGAAAACGTGGAAAATATAAGTATTTAAGCAAGCATTTGGATGAGCTAACTAATGAAGTTCGTCATGATCTTCATTAGTTTTGTCAAGCAGGCTGTATGATATTAAATTACGTCAAAAACTTAGTCTACATTGTTCCCGCTATGAAGTCTTAAACCAAGCGTTTCCAGCTGGGTATTAATTTCATCAACAAATGCTTGCGTAAAGCCATCTTGCTCTAAAAGTTCGGTTTCAGTTTTCGACGCTAAATCACTTATTGTCTCGTAACCGATTTCTTGAATGGCATTTCTGCAATCATCAGAAAGCTCTAATTGGGAAATTGTACTTGGTGGTTGACCATTGTCATCACTTACATCAGAATCAATAAACAAGTCAGATTCAACTGCCTGTCCAAGACGTAATCCTTTCTGGTTAAGAATATGTTTAATTTCTGTTAAAGAAGTCTCTCCAAAATTCTTATATGATAGAAGTTCATATTCAGTGACTTTTGTTAAATCCGCCAGTGTTATTATATTCATCCGTTCCAGGCAATTTTTACTTCTTACAGAAAGTTCGAAATCTGAAATTGGAATGTTTAATACCTCGATTTCCTTATCCTGTTTCTTAACCTTATCATCGTCATAAAGCATATTTAATCCTGCTTCTGCATCCTTGAGATAAAGTTTTGCAGCCTTATGATTCGGATAAGATTGTAAAACCGCATAAAAACAGGAAATAGCTTTCTCATAATTATCATTGTCTTCATACATCAATCCCAAATTTATCATAGCATTGGTGTATAACGGAACTGTTTCCACACATTTTTCATAATATTCCAGAGCCTTTTCATCATCTCCATTAAGATCATAATAGTAAGCAAGTCGAAATAATGAACTCGGGTGATCAGGATCAATTTCAAGTGTCCGATTGTAATGAGTCAGCGCCTCATCATATTCACCAAGATTATCAAGGCAGTGTGCCCACTGGTAGTGAAGATCAGCATCATCATCATGTCCCTTAGCTAATTTTTGAATCATTTTTAAAGCACCTTGTGAGTCTCCGGACAGTCTTTGAGTCTCGGCAATATTTACTTGTATTTCAAACTCATCTTCATTTGCATGTTTGGAACGCTCAAAGCACTCAAGGGCTTTTTCATACTCTTCACGCTCCTGATAACACATTCCAAGAAAATAAGCTGCAATTTTATTGGTTTTTAATGTAATAAGTACATCAAATGCCTCATCCACATTGCCTGAAATCCATAAGCATACTCCAAGGATTAGATTGGTTTTTTTCGCTACAGAAGCATCTTTTTCAGAACTTATAGATAACTTTAATGCTTTAATTTTATTTTCCAGCTCCTCATAATTAGCTTTGGAAGTATAAATTTGATTCTTTAGTGATAATACATTTTCCCGTGTCAGCGGTTCAGTTGAAAAAGCTTCATTTAAATCTAACTCGTTACTTACCATTAATTTAGCTCCGTAATAAAAAGAATATAATAGCAGGGATTTATATAATAAAGTGTAGCATTTTATCTTAGATTCGATACTTGAGACAGATAGTGTGCCAAACTAAAGTGAAATCTAAATAGAAAATAATAATAATCTTATAAATATATCAAATCTATATATAATTGCAAACAAAATATGATGGAAAATAAAGGTTTGACTAATACTTATGACTATGATATAGATAAATTTACGTCAACAAATCAATATTGTCAGCGCAAAATCTCTCTCTTTTAGAGATGCGTAGAAGAACAATAATATTTTTTTTAATAAACATTTCTATACATGAAAAATACGAACAACATTAAAGTTAATGGCATCACATTTGGCGAAAATCACCCATTGGTTCTAATTGCCGGACCTTGCGTAATCGAAGATGAAAAAGCGTGTTGTCAGCTTGCTGAAAAAATAAAAGAAATTGCTGCCAAGGCAGGTATACCGTTTATTTTTAAAGCGTCATATGACAAGGCAAATCGTTCCTCTATCAAATCTTATAGAGGCCCGGGTGCAGAGGAAGGTATTAAGATCTTGTCCAGGATTAAGAATGAAATTGGCGTTCCTGTAGTTTCGGACGTTCACTGTTGCAATGAGATTGATATTGTGCAGGATGTGTTAGATTTAATCCAGATACCAGCTTTTCTATGCAGACAAACCGACCTTCTTCTGCATGCAGCGAAAACCGGAAAACCGATAAATATTAAAAAAGGGCAATTTATGGCACCTTGGGATGTCGAACATATTACAGAAAAGGTACTTTCTACAGGTAATAAAAACATAATATTTACTGAGAGAGGTACAATGTTTGGATATAATAACCTCGTAGCTGACATGCGTTCTATTATTGTTATGAAGAAGATGGGTTATCCGGTAGTTTTTGATGCCACGCACAGTGTCCAATTACCAGGTGGCCAGGGTTCTACATCTGGTGGACAGAGAGAGATGATTGAACCGTTGACAAATGCTGCTGTTTCTGTGGGCTGTGACGGCCTGTTTGTAGAGACACATGAAAAGCCTGAAGAAGCTTTGTCTGATTCGGCTACAATGCTGCCATTAGAGCGACTACTTCCTCTTCTAAAAAGGGCAATAAGAATACGTGAGGCTATCTCGGCTGATTGATTACAGTAAATTTTCTACATGTTTAAAAGGTTGATTGAATTATGCAAAAAGACGAATCATTAAATGATTTAATTGATATGGTAAAGAGTTTAGGCGAAATATACCGAGAAGAAAATCTAAGGGTTGATATTGATTTTGATCCGAACGATGGAATGACTATGGTTAAATATGAAGATACTAATAGTGTGAAAAAGACGATATATATTAATTCAAATAACAAAACAATAAGCGGTATTGATACAACTAAATTCTGGTTGCCTGACTATTCAAATATACAAAAAGCCAATAAGAAGGTTGTTCGTTTATTAGAGGGCAGAGGCTACATCTTGTCAAATCTGACATATAGAATGAAGTCGTGAAGAGTGAGAGGGTGATTAGTCTGTTAAGATAGTGCGTTTCTAATATTTTCCGGTATCGCCATCGGTTTCTTATTTACTCCCAGGCATGCAAGGAGAGTTGAGCCTTCCGCAATCAGGGTCTCTTCATTAACCCGCCTGATCTCATAGTTGAATTCAAGTCTTGCGAGTTTCATCATGGATAAGCATGTTTTGACAACAAGGAGGTCATCGAACATGGCAGGGGATTTGTATTTACAATGAGCGTCCGCTACTGCAAGGAAGACATTCTCTTTTTCAATCTCAGCGTACGAGATTCCCATATCGCGCAGGAATTCTATCCTGCCCATTTCAAAATAGACAAAGTAGTTTGAGTAATATACTATCCCCATCTGGTCTGTTTCCTGGTATCTTACTCTGACATTTATTTCACTACATTTCATAGTTTTTGCCCGATAGGGGGGAGATATTAATTAAAAAAATAAAACTATAAGATAAACACTTATAAATTGAAAAATCCCCCTGTTCGCATTTTCACATGAGAAACTAAGGGGGATTAAATTTTTTTCCATACCAAAACCAGAAATTAGGTTATGGTCTTGCAGCCTTGAGAAATGAATCACTGTAAATCTGTTTATTCAGAAGCATCTCTGCACAGATCGCAGCATCCATGAGTTCTGTATCAAGTACATCCATGAGTGCCGTGTCCATGCCGGCAGCAATTGCCATTGCCAGGAACGTTCTACATATTAAAGACTTTTCCTGTGTTCCCTGAGCCAAATTGCTTAAACCAACAGTTATGTGAGGAGATGGATCAGAGATAAGTTTTATCTGATTAAAAACTTCCAGCATATAAGCGGGTTGTTTCTGGTCAACTGGTATTGAGAACAAAATAGGATCAATATAAATTTTGTCCATATCCACATCATGTTCCAGCGCCTTTCCGGCAATCTCCGCTGCTATCTCAATGCGGGTGTCTACATTTTGAGGTATACCATCCTTATTCATAGTAAGACAAATCAAAGCCGCATTATGCTCCTTTGCAAGCTGCATGTATGTGTCAAGTACTTCTGGATCCCCTTGAGCAGAATTAATCATAACGTCGTTTTTGATTACCTCAAGACCTGCCTTTATTACTGATAATTTCTGGCTGTCTATTGCAATAGGTGTACTTACTGCTTCCTGTGTTGACTCTACCAGCCATTTCATTGCATCTTCCTGGTCAGCAGCAGCAGTTCCAACGTTTATGTCTAGATATGTAGCGCCTGCTTCAGTCTGTTTTTTTGCTAAATCGTGGATTACAGAGGGATCACGTTCTTTAATAGCCTTCTTTACATCCAGAAACTGTCCATTAATTCTTTCAGCCAGGGTAATCATCTTCTTCTCCTTCTATGTAAGATTTTCTATATGTTTTTTAACAATTGAAACAGCTTCAGGATGGTTCATCCTGATTATATCAACACCGGACTGCATTAATGTAGTGGCGGTAATTGCTTCCCACATTATACCTCGGTCAGCAAAAGAACCCCATTGAGGAGCTTCCTCGTCGCTGGCCTTTGCTTCCTTTGCACGCCATGCTTCATGGCCAACATCACAAATAACCGGAGTTGCCATCTGGTGGTCTCCTGATAACGCTGCCAATCTACCTCTTTCATGAATTGAGTAACAATACTCTATCCCATATCCAAGTGCACCGGTAGTCTGGAACATTACGATCCTGTCAGTAGGAAATCCCAGATCAGTAACCAGGATATTAATCTGCTTTCCAATGTTAATGTCTACAGGTGCTTGTGTTATCAGGTTGTGCCCGTCTGCTAAGCAGACAGCAGTAATAGTCTTGTAATTTTCCTGTGTGGCGCCTCCAAGAAGGCATCTCTCTCCTTTAGCGGCCTCACTGACCTTTGGCATTATCTCATTGTCCCGTTCATCATTTTCACATCCCCATATAATGAGCGGCAAATCAACGGCCTCAAGGATAGACTTAACTGTGCTGACGGTCTCATCGGCACTTTTGTTTCCCTTGTCAGGGTGTATGCCGTCAAGTTTCAGGCAGATCAAGTCTGCACCGTACTCAGCACATTTCTTCGCCCAGTTTGCAGGATTGTCAATAACATCGGCATAATGCTTCAAAAGCGGCTCTGGCCACTCTTCTGGTGCTACATCATATACGTCCATTGCTATTGCCGGCTTATGACCGGGACTTCCGTCGAAATCCAGAAACGGAATGCTGTTAGCTCCGCCAACGGTTACAACTTTGCCCCTGGTACCACCTTCATCCTTGGTCGCTCCGATAGTGACCTCTTTTACAACTCCTGCACACTTATCAACTACATTCGCAATTTCCATTTTTTTATCTCCAAACTAAAAGGTAATCATTTATCCGTTGTGACTGTTACTAATTTATTCATCAAATTCTTTATTTCACTATAAACAGCATTCTCCGTACTTATTCCTAACAGTGATTCGCCGGAAGTAATCTGATCATATATTTCGTCATCAAATGTTAACTCTGCTGATACCTCAAATCCGGATTTGGAAATCTCAGCATTTACCTTTTCACTTACTCCTTTTGCAGGCACTTTGCACATGACATATATATATTTTTTAATTTTGATAGGCAGACTTTCAATTAACTCTGTAATCCTATTTGCGGTATGTACACCGATAATTGTGGACTCAAACGCAATTATAAGCAGATCAACATCATTGGTAGTTCTACGCGACAGGTGCTCCATTCCAGCTTCGGTATCAATGACAATGTATGGATAACTCTGTTCTGCTTTATCAAGATATCTTCGAAGCAGGTTATTCGCATAGCAGTAACACTTTGGTCCTTCTGGTCGACCCATTGTCAGCAGATCAAATTTATTCTCTTCAATAATACTCTCTTCAATACGGTATTCAATATATCTATCCTTTGACATGGTCGCAGGAATATCAACTTTCTTTTCGACAACATCGTCACGTATATCCGCGATAGTACCCTCAATCGTAACTCCCAGTGACAATCCCAGGGTTGAGTTAGGATCTGCATCGACTGCAAGAACCGCCTTGCCAAGTTCTTCTGTAATATAACGTATTATAAGAGTCGCAGTGGTTGATTTCCCTGTACCACCTTTTCCGGCCATTGCAATTGTATATGACATTTTAATTTGTTCCTGATAACTGTTTATTTAGTGATGATAGCTCTTCCTGTACAGAAGGGAATTCATCAAGATTAGTATGTGGCAGGAAATTGGCTGACATATACTCTTCCATATATTTCTGATTTCCCATAAGATCAAAATATGTCATCATCGAGGCGATGCTCTGCACCG
>CAYTGO010000050.1:0-21906 GCA_964437425.1 uncultured Candidatus Scalindua sp. | reverse complement strand
TACCTGAGCCGCTCTGTCCCACAAGCCCGAGCACTTCACCCTTGTATAACTCCAGACTCACTCCGTTTACCGCTTTTGTAATCTCTTTCTTAGAAGAGAAAATACCTTTTCTCTTTTTAAACTCAACATGCAGATCTTTTATGGATATAATCGATTCATTTCTTGATGGAGGAACGATACCGGCACCATTCTCCTCTGCCTTCCTGTTTTGTTCTTCGGTTGTCAGGGTATCAACTCTCTTATCGACACGGGGAACAGCAGCGAGGAGTTTCCTTGTGTATTCATGTTCCGGCTCTGCAAACAGTTTTTTTACCGGAGCAGACTCAACAACCTTGCCTTGATACATCACTACAACACGATCGCAAAGACCCGCAACTACACTGAGATCATGTGTGATAAAAACCAGCGACATCCCACGCTTGACGAGTTCTTTTTTCATCAAGCTGAGAACTTTTGCCTGGATAATAACATCAAGCGCCGTTGATGGTTCATCGGCGATCAGAACATTAGGTTGTGCTGAAACTGCAGATGCGATCATTACACGTTGTTTCATGCCACCTGAAAGCTGATGAGGGTAAATGTCGAAGATTTTATCTGCATCACTGATCTCAACCTCTTTCAGAAGGTCAAGTGCTTTCTTCCGGGCAGTAGAGACTGATATTGAAGTATGTCTTAGAACAGGCTCCATCACTTGTTTACCGATTGTAAGGTAGGGGGTAAGACTACTCATAGGGTTCTGGAATATCATAGAGATCTCATTACCACGCAGAGACTGCCATTGGGATGTAGAGTTATTCAGTATATTCTGTCCATTAAACAGGACTTCACCTTCGACGTTTACACGTTTACTGTCGTGCAGACCCATTAAAGAGTAAGCTACAGTACTTTTTCCGGAACCACTTTCACCGACAATAGCCAGCGCTTCACCAGTATAGAGATCAAGATCGATACCATCCACAGCCACAACCTCTTCCAGAAGGCCTTTGTAGGTAACCCTAAGATTCTTTATCTGAATTATTTTCTTATTATTCACAGTGTTCTTCTCACCGCAGAGAGTTTGCTGTTTAACAAACAGCTTGATAAGCCTTTGAGAGTTGCTGAAATAAGAGCCATCAATATGTCATACTTCATCTTCAAGGGATTGTATCAAATGACACAAATCAAAACAAAACATTTAGTAGCTGTAATTTATTGACTTCAGGAAGGATCTAACATGTAATTTCCTTAATCATCTCTTTTCTAAATTAAGAAATTATGGTAAGTTGTCTCTCTTAAAAAAGTAAAATTCTTTTATCAAATAGGATAGATAATGAAAAATATACCACTTCTTGACACAACAGGTATTGTATTTATGAGTGCGTACCTGGTGTCTCTACTTCTGATAGGTGTTGTAGGCAGAATGGCGCGTAAAGAAGACTCCCTGGCAGACTTTTATTTGAGTGGGCGGAGCATGGGACTTTTTGTACTTTTTTTAACACTCTATGCAACTCAATATAGTGGCAACACGTTGATAGGAATGGCTGGTAAATCATATCGACAGGGCTACGCATTTATTGTAAGTGTTACGTTTATGATGTCTGTCATTGGTGCATATTTGATATATGCTCCAAAGCTTCATCGCCTTTCAAAGAAAAACAGATTTATTACTGTAGGAGACTACATAGAGCATCGGTATCAATCTCCTGTCTTGACAATTTTTATCACTATTGTCTGCATAATAACAGTCGGGAGTTATATACTAACCAATCTAAAAGCGATCGGCTATATTGTTGAAACAACAACAGGAGGACATGTAACTTTTGTACAGGGAATAATAGCACTGTCTCTGATTATGGTTATCTATGAGACTCTTGGTGGTATGCGAAGTGTTGCATGGACTGACGCGATTCAGGGTATTCTACTTATAGCTGGATGTATATTTATATTCTGGGGTATAGAGTATCAATATGGTGGAATATCAGCAGTAGCAGAAAAGCTCGTTTCATCACGTTCTGAGATGTGGCATCCACCTGATTTTGCACAAAAGCGATTGTGGCTCAGCACGATAATAATCATATTTTTTGGTATATCAATCTATCCTCAGGCTATTCAGCGCATATATGCCGCAAAGGATTCCAAGACTTTAAAGCGATCATTTCAGATCATGATTTTTATGCCTTTTGTGACTACTTTTTTTCTAATTATAGTGGGTATGGTTGGTATGAACAGGTTTCCGGGGCTTGATAAACAAGGAAGTGAAGAGATTACAATGCTACTGCTGAACGATATGGCTATGCATATTCCCGGAATAAAGTTTTTTATAATACTCTTTCTTTCCGCAGCAGTTGCAGCAATTATGTCTACTGTGGATTCCGCACTTCTGGCGATTTCATCTCTTTTTACACAAGATATATACAGGCGGATAAAGCCTACAGCTTCACAATCCCACCTTACCGGTACCGGCAAGATATTTTCATGGGGAATAATGGCGTGTATGGCGTACTTTGCTACCAGCCTCCCGCAGACAATATGGAGATTGACTGAGATGAAACTTGAAGTGCTCTGTCAGGTGGCGCCAGCCATTTTCCTGGGATTGCATATTAAGTCACTATCTGGCAGAACAATTTTGTCAGGTCTATCAGTAGGTATCGGTGTAACTCTGTTTATAATGTTCTCTAAAAATTTTGGCATACCTATTGTGCCAAAACCCTGGGGTATACATGCCGGCGTATGGGGCCTTGCAGCCAATTTTACAACAGTTGCAATTCTTTCAACACGTAAGAGATCCTCTACAGCTTATTGAACAACAGAAACAAATAATGTATATTGTTTAATACTTATAAAGGTTAACCTTTTATATATAAAAAGATGACAAAGTTCAGGCTATGCTGTATTTCAGCTTTACTTCTTATTTTATCGGTACCATGGTTTTTTTCAGAATTCAGAACCAGTAATCTTTTTGGGTTCCCTTTATGGGCTTTTTATAGTCTCTGTATCACATTATCATATGCAATAGCTACTGCAATCTTCTTTCAGCGATATTGGTATCTGTTTGCCGGTGATGATGAATAAAATACTTTAGCAAGTGTTAAACTGTGAAATTCGTGTCTGTAGATTAAATGATTGAAATATATAAGAAACTACCGGGAACAAACTGTGGAGAATGCGGAGAAGCTACGTGCATGGCGTTTGCATTGAAAGTACAGAGTGCACAGAGAAAGATGCCTGAATGTCCATATGTTAAGCAGGAAAATGAAGAATCTATAGAGCAAGAGTCTGTTGTTACTATGGAGAATAATTACAAACGTGTAAGCAAGGAGCTGGAAGAAGAGGTTAAAAGTGTTGACCTCAAAGAGGCTGCTGATGCCATAGGTGGGGATTACGAGAATAGAGATGGTGGAGGGGTTATAAAGCTCAAAATGATGAACAAGGAATATGAGGTTCGTAATGAGGGCTTATTCGATAACGATTCTTATTGCCAGCATTCATGGTCAAAAATCATTATCTATGATTATGTTCGTAGAAAAGGCAACGAACCATTAACCGGTAATTGGGTCTCTATGGGGCATTTCCCCGATGCTGCATCACATTCAAAAGCTTTTCAAAAAAATGCAGAAGATAAAATCTCAGAAAAGTTCAATAGCGATCTGAGTGGACTGGTTTCTCGATGTAATGAGATGGAAGGTACAGAGACCAGTGGAAAATTGAAGGCAGATTACGTTTGCTCATTTAATCTTTTACCACGCGTACCAATGTATATGTGCTTCTGGGAAGCAGATGACGAGTACTCTGCCAGTTGTAAACTGTATGTAGACCGAAATGCAGACGCATATATAGACATTGAATATCTTGCGTATCTCCTTGAGTGGTTTGTCAAAATATTTGTGGAGTAAGCACAGCTCTCAGTAGTGAATTGTAAGCCAGACAGTCTCTTCTTCCGGATCAGTCCATTCCACCCGATGCTTCTTGTGTGGGGGTATGTTGAGATAATCACCTGTTTTCATGATAACTGTTTTATCGTTACCTTCAAACTGCAGACCGGCATTTCCTTTTAACACCAGTACCCACTCGTTCCTGTCTTGATCGTACCACTCTCCTTCAGTGGTAGCATGGCCATGGGAAATAATTCTCTCAATCTTGAATTGACCAGTCTGTAGGACCGTTTCTAAAACTTCATCAGGGGCTTGTTTCTGTATGTCTGAGAATATATTCCTGATATCCATTTTTTGATTCAATACTGTGCTAATTCTAATAGAATTCTGTCCGGCCCCCATAAGTAAGCCAAGCGTTTTCCGGTCTTTGGGTAAGTTTGAATTGGACTTAAAAATTCAATCCCCTTATCCTTCATTCGGCAAACTTCATCTTCAATATCATCGACTTCAAATGCAATGTGACGAAATCCAATCTGGTTTGCTTTGTCCATGTTTGAATCTTTTCCAGATGGTGGAGAGATGTACTCGATCAGTTCCAGGTTTGTTTCAGTACCGGGCAATGACAATGTTACGTATCTGGCGTTGACATCAGGCAGACCAACTATTGAAGATATCCACTCTCCGGACAACCCGGATTCATCTCCGATTTCAAAACCAAGTTGAATAAAAAAAGCCTTTGTCTCTTCCAGATTGCTGACAACGATATTAACGTGATTAATTTTCTTTAACATTATATATCCGGATGAGTGGGTGGTCGTGGTTGCCAGCTACTATTTCTGTTTTATCTCTTTACCCATAGAAAATGCCTTTCCCAGAGTCTTGCCGATTCCATGATATGTGCGGACTTCAGGAGCAAAAAGGACAGGCAAGACTTTATTAATATCAGGCAGTCCTTCTTCTCCAAGCACAGATTCATCGGCTTTGACATCAATAATTTCACCAACAAACAGGGTATGTGTCCCTATTTCTGTATTATGTGTCATTTTACATTCCAGGACTAATGGGAACTCGCTTACATAAGGAGCATCAACCAGATCGCTCTTTACAGGAGTAAGCCCGGTATCAGCAAATTTATTTGTTTTACTCCCTGTGGCAATCCCGAAATAATCAGCCTCTTTAGCATACTTCTCAGAAGGTATATTTATAGTAAATGCTTTTCTATCAATAATATTACTGTATGAATAAGTAGCTTTTCTCAATGATACATTAACGCTCTGAGGTTTTGAACAGCAAATGCCTCCCCAGGCAATCGTCATCACATTAGGCTTTCCTTCACCATCGTATGTACCCACTACCCAGAGGGGTGTAGGACATGCCAGAGTCTTCACTCCTAATGATTTTTTCATGAATATTTCTCCTTGGTTGTATTGTTAACCTGTAAATCCCAGCATAATATTATGAAACCAGAAAGTTATTAGTGAAGCTGTGGCTATTCAACGTTGTCAGAATATTGTTGATGTTCGTTATATTTATAAACCAAGTCGATACCCGCTTCCTTAAAGAGTCTTTCAGACTCTTCTCCCTGGTGATATTTCCGTTCACAAACAACCCTCTTAATACCACAGTTGACAAGAAGCATTGCACACGTTCTGCATGGGGTCATTCTGGTATATAAAGTAGCACCTGATATTGAAACACCTATCTTAGCCGCCTGACATATAGCGTTCTGTTCTGCATGGACAGTACGCATACAGTGTTCAGTAACACTGCCATCCTCATGTGTTACTTTTTTAATATGGTGTCCAACTTCATCACAATGTGGAAAACCTGATGGGGAACCGACATAACCGGATACTATGAACTGCCTGTCTTTTGCGATTACACAACCGCTTTTTCCCCGATCACAAGTCGCTCTCTTGGAAATAGCATTAGCAACCTCCATAAAGTAGTCATCCCATGATGGTCTTTCATCAGGTTCTTTATCTTTAATGTGATCAGCCATATGTTAGTTTAGAAGTCTCATCTTATGAGAGCTACAGTCCGGCGCAACTAGTTTAAGTCAATTTGATGCACAGTAATGACATTTTCCAGCTTCATCAGCTCTTCCAGTATTGCTTCATTGACAGGTTGATCAATGTTAATAAAGGATACCGCCTCCTGCAGGCAAGATTCACTCGATCCCGGCTGAAATGTTTTATCAAGAGTCAATTGCATTCTAGAAACATTTATTTGATGGTTGCCAAGTATTGAAGTGGCTTTGCCGATTACTCCGGGCCTGTCGTAATTATGAAGGGCCAGGAGGTAGCCATCAGGTATGACCTCGAGGTAGAAATCATTAAAGCGCACAAATCTATAGTTTTTGTTTCCAAACAGTGTACCTGCAATTAAATTGGTTTTCTCTTCGCACGTAACCGAAAGAGTAATCTGATTCGCAAAATCCTGTACATGATGCACTACGTTCTCTTCCACGACTATGCCTCTGGACTCAGCTACACTGAGTGCATTTACGAAATTAACGGATCCATCAGAAATTGTATTCAAAAAACCATAAACCAGAGCAGAGGTTAGTGCATTTGTGTCGTAATCGGTGACCGCGCCTGAATAGCTTATAGTTAATTTCTTTATTTCAGCATGGTTCTCACGATGTATTTGGCCCTGAAAGGAGCCTAATTTGTCACAAAGTTTTAAGTATGGACTAAGAACTTTAACCATTTCGGAGCTAATAGACGGGCAATTTATACTATTACGTATTTCTCCGGTAATTAGAAAGTCTCGGATCTGCTCAGCGACCTGAACAGCGACATTAACCTGTGCTTCCGCAGTAGATGCTCCGAGATGTGGTGTGCAAATAACACGGTCATGCTTTAATAGAGGATTGTCTTGTGGAGGCGGTTCCTCTTCGAAAACATCAATCGCCGCCCCGGCAATTTTGCCAGAGTCTAGCCCTTCAATAAGGTCAGATTCGTTAACGATTCCTCCACGGGCGCAATTGATTATACGAACGCCAGTTTTCATTGTCTCTATTGTGTTCTTGTTTATCAGGTTGCGAGTTGAATCATTTAATGGAACGTGGACAGTAATATAATCCGCACGTTCAAAGAGTTTCTCTTTCGTAACCAACTCAACTCCATTCTTTGCGGCAATTTCTGCGGTTAGAAAAGGGTCAAAGACCATAACTCTCATTTTGAGACCTTTTGCTCGATCAGCAGCAATCTTGCCTATATTTCCATACCCGAATACTCCCAGTACCTTATCTGTTACTTCTATTCCGGTAAATTTAGACTTTTCCCATTTTCCCCCATTCATGCTTTTATCCGCTTGCGGAATATGGCGTGAAAGAGACATGAGCATTGCTATAGCATGTTCGGCTGTTGTAGTGGCGTTCCCACTGGGTGTATTGACAACGATCACACCGCGTTCCGTGGCAGTATTGCAATCTATATTATCCACTCCAATACCGGCTCTACCAATGATCTTTAATTTATTTACTGCTGCAAAAACATCTTTTGTTACTTTAGTTGAAGAACGAATGATGAGTGCATCTGTGTCCTGAAGTTCTTTAATTAAATCTTCAGGACTCAGATTAGTTTTGTAAACTACCTGAATCCCATCAGCTGCATCGAGCACATCAATGCCATCCTGAGACATTTTATCTGAAACTAAGACTTTCAAGCTTCACCTCTTTTAAATAGAATAAGTTTTTATGAAATAAAATGTTAAAAGTGTTAAATGCAAAACACTCTCTGATAAGAAAGTGTGTATTTATTTTAAAACTCAATCACTGCCATATCCATATGCTGGCATGACAATTCATATGTTTTAATAATGCTCCGACTTATTCACCCCACGTCCTTTTCAGATATCTTTCTCTTCCTGATCCGGACTTATATCTATCGTATCTGTCAGGGCTCTTTTTGTAATACTTTTGATGGTACTCTTCGGCTGTGCAAAAAACTGATGCCGGGATTATTTCAGTAACGATTGGCCTGCCGTGTATACCGGACTTGCCCATTTCCTCTTTTGATGATTCGGCTATCTGTTTTTGCTCTTCATTATGGTAAAAAATAACCGTTCTGTACTGTGACCCTATATCTGCAAATTGTCTGTTTGGCGTTGTTGGATCAATATTCTTCCAGAATACATCAAGTAGCTCAGAATAAGAGATCTGTGAGGGGTCAAATTGTATCTCAATCGCTTCGGTGTGACCGGTTTCGCCCGAACATACATCCTCATAAGTAGGATTTTCCGTGTTTCCACCGGTGTATCCAACGGTAGTTGAAATTACGCCATTTAGTTTGTCGTAAGGGTGCTGCATACACCAGAAGCAACCTCCTGCAAATAGAGCAATTTCAATTTTACTACTATCCATACTTTAGCCATTAATTATAGATCTTACACTTTAAGCTTTCTGCAATTTCCACTACAATTGCCTACTGTGCCAAATAAACAACCTAAAAAAATACCATATCCTGTAACTTATTGCAAATAAAAGTATTAAGCGCTTGTAATAAAGGACTTACCATAAATTATTATATTTATTGATAGTAATAATGATTCATTATATTCTTGAAAAAAAGGATCTTTATCTTTAATATCCTTTTCTAGACGAGTATTTGTATGTTGTATCATGTAATGTCATTATAAATGAATCATGAACCTGTGGTAATTCGATGACAGTTTGTTTGGAGGGGCGTTCTGTCTACTGATAAAATAAATGGATCGAAAAAAAATACTATTAGGCATAAAGATATTTATTGCTATTTCACTTGCTGCCCAGCTTGGAATTTTTTTCTACACCTCGTATCAGAACGGTGGCATATCCTTCAATATTCCTTTTCAGGGAATAAGTTTTTTTATGCTGGGCATTGCCTTTTTTATGTCATGGTTTGAGGGAATTATTACCGGTGTTCGTATTTTCTTCCTCATGCGTGTAATCAACCCGAACATTACAATCATTACTTCAATTAAGGCGGCATACGCAAATATTTTTATGGGAGCAATAACACCATCACAAACCGGTGGGGGTGTTGCCCAGATCTATTTTATCTCCAGAGATAAAATCCCCTACTCACAAGCTTCAGCAGGTTCTATTTTATGCTTTGTAAGTACTCTGTTCTTCCTGATTACCACTCTTATTTCAACCGCCCTGTTTAATTCTCCTACAATGGGGCACTCCCTGCAATTGATGATTAAGAGCGCCTCAGTTGGAGTAGGTATTACAACATTAATCTTTATTGTCTGCATGCTCTTTACACACTTAATTAATAATCTGAAGTTTACTCTGTTTACGCACTTCAAAAATAAAGGAATAATTAAGGACGAGAACGGGAAGATAGAGGATTTTCTAAAGAGGTTTGCAGAAGGACTTGTAAGTTGCAGGGAATCAATACTGTTAATGGCTAAACACGGCAAAATAGCCTTAATTATTAGCTATTTAATCACTTGTCTTTTCTTTGCTGTTCGTCTGGTAATTCCATATTTCATAATTACCGGACTGGGTGGCAACGTAAGTGTAGCTGATGTAATGTATATTCAACTGTTTATTACACTGGTCAGTTATTTCAGTCCTACTCCGGGAGCCTCCGGTATTGCGGAGTTAAGCTCTCTTGTACTGATGTCATCTCTTGTAACATCACCGGTAATCGCTATTTATACTTTCTTATGGAGACTGTGTACGCTTTATATCAACACTTCTATTGGCGGGATACTGCTCTATAGAGAGCTAAAGACATCTGACCAGGCTTAGTATCAGCTGAAATTCCATTTCGCCATTTCATAAATATCCTTCAGCCTTTTTCCTGTCTCCAGAACTACTGTTGGTTCGAATCCGCAGTGTACCATGCAATGTTTACAGCGGGGGTCTTTGTCAGTACCATATTTGTCCCAATCTGTATTGTCCATCAACTCCTTGAATGTCTTGTAATACGCATCAGTGATCAGATAACAGGGGCCTTTCCATCCAAGGTAGTTTCTCGTAGGGTTACCCCATGGTGTGCACTTCAGGTCTCTTTCACCCATGAGGAACTTCATATACATGGGAGTGTTCATTGTCTTGTACTTCTTCGACAGTTCGTAGATAAAACTGAATTTTCTGTGGAACTCTTCTTTCTGAATAAAAACGTCATTAGAGTTGTCCTCAAAGCTGAATCCGGGTGAGACAAGAAGACCGTCAATTCCAATCTCTGTAAGAAATGCGAATAGCTCTTCTATCTCTTTTGGATCGGTCTCCTTGAAAATTGTTGTATTTGTGCATACAGTAAAGCCCAACTGCTTGGCTTTCCTGATAGAATCCGTCGCTTTCTTGAATATACCTTTAGCTCCAACGATCCTGTCGTGTGTTTCAGCCATTCCGTCCAGATGCACATTTATGTTTAAATAGGGGCTTGGCGAATAGTTATCTAAAGAATCCCCCAGTGTAATTCCATTTGTGCAGAGGTAAATATGCCGTTTCTTTGCAATTAGTCCGTTTACGATTTTATCCAGGTCTGGATGAAGGAAAGGCTCTCCTCCGGTGACTGATACCACAGGTGCTCCACACTCCTCAGCGGCGTGCATGCATTCCTCCACACTCATTTTCCTGTCCATCGTCTCCTTAAATTCCTGAATCCTCCCGCAACCTTCGCATGTAAGATTGCAGTTGTGTGTAATCTCCAGCATCATTACAAGGGGAAATCGTTTGACTGAGGAAATTTTGTTTTTAAACAAATATTTACTAATGGAATATGTCTGTTTGAGTGAACTTCTCATTATTTTATACTTTTTATTATGAAATTGTTGATGGATTTTTGATTATACATTAATTGTCATGTTTACGAAAGAATGAATATTCAGGCATGAAGAGAAGTACACTAGCGTCTATTAGCAGCACTTTCGTTGGCTAGAATATTTAATAAATAAATTGACTTAAATATCTAGATTTGATAGGTTTATGAGTTTGCGAAGTTCAGCCTTGGGCTCATCAGGATATAAATAGTCGTAATGACTCCTTGCAGCGGGAAAATTGATCAACTCTTACAAGAATTAATATTTTTGACATTTATATCAAGAGCAAAAGATGATAGCTGTTTTGTGTGCGATAAGACAGGAAGTAAGTCCCTTAGCCGCCTGCATGAACGTTTCTAAGAAGTTTAACATTGATGAAATACCGTTCTATCAGGGTGATATGGACGGACGACCTCTTACGCTCGTTCAAGGTGGTATTGGCAGAGACAATGCAATTAAAGCCGCCTCTTGCTTATTGGAGTCTACGAGTGTTGATCTGTTAATTTCAGCGGGTGTTGCGGGAGGTATAATACCGGGCCTTAACGTCGGCGATCTGGTTGTCGCAGAACGAGTCGGTTATTCCGGACAGGGCAATTTTGATGATGAGGAGTTGCAACTGGAGTTTGATTTCGCCTGTAAAGAAGAGATTGTTCAATTGGCCAGACAATTTAGTAATGATCCGGAGTCGAAGATGCATTTTGGCAATCTATTGACAGTTGACAAGGTCATAAACAACGCGAGTACAAAAAAAAGGATTGGAGAGCAGAACTCTTTTCTGGCGGTTGAGATGGAGAGTGCGGCAGTTGCGAAAGTGGCATATGAGAAGGGAGTCGGATTTGCAGCAATACGTTCAATATCTGATGATATAGATGATGATCTTCATCTTGATTATGACAATATGATTTCTGATGAGGGCAAGGTTAAGGTGACAAACATTGCATTGAGCGTTTTGAAGAACCCTCAAAAGCTGGCACTATTAAGTCGCCTTAACAAACAGACAAGACGCGCATCAAAGAATCTGGCTAACTTCATGACTAAATTGGTTCCATTGATAGAGACTAATTTCACTAATTAACTTAACTGTCGGGAGGACGGTATGCCGAATAAAAAAATTGGGATTGTAATGGGAAGTGACTCTGATCTGAGTACTATGCAGGAGACGCTTAATGTTCTTGATGAATTTGGAGTAAAATATGATGTTGATGTAATCTCCTGCCATAGAACACCACAGCGAGCTCATAAATATGCGATGACGGCTGAGAAGAAGGGCTATAAAGTAATAATCGGTGGTGCGGGTGGGTCTGCGCATCTAGCTGGTGTAATAGCGTCTATGGCGCCTATGCCGGTCATAGGAGTACCGATGCTGACACCTGATCTGGGTGGATTGGATTCCCTCTACTCTATAGTACAAATGCCTGGGGGTGTTCCTGTTGCTGCTGTAGGTATAGGAAAAGCCGGTGCAAAGAACGCGGCTATTCTTGCTCTTCAGATTTTGAGCACAGCGGACAAAGCTCTTAAAAAGAAGATTATTGATTTTAAGAAGAAGCAGGCTGAAAAAGTTATTCAAAAAGATAAGAACGTAAAAAAATTACTGAAAAAATCAAAAAAGTAAAGTCTCATTGAGTTTTCAACACTGATGATTCTTACATATTAAATAAGTTAAGGGAGGTTTTTGTGCCGGTACCAACAATAGAATGGATAGGTGGAATAGATGGAAAGATAAAGATTATAGATCAGACTCTTTTACCAAATGAGCTAAAATACGTCTACTGTGATGATAGAGATAGTATTTATCATGCGATAAAGACACTCATGGTGAGAGGCGCACCTGCTATCGGGATCGCCGGAGCAATGGGAGCGGTGGTAGGGATAAAGGATAATAAATCAGAGGATTTTGACTCTTTCTTCAAAGAGTTTAAAGAGGTTACTGCATATCTGGGCTCTTCCAGGCCGACAGCTGTAAATCTATTCTGGGGCTTGAAGCGTATGGAAGAGACGGCACAGAAAAACAGCCAGAAACCTGTTTCAGAGATTAAGGAAATACTTCTTAATGAGGCAAAGATAATTCTAGAAGAAGATAAAGAGATATGCCGCAAGATAGGTGAAAATGGTGAAGTTTTTTTAGAAGAGGGCAGTTGTGTAATAACTCACTGTAATGCCGGTGGATTAGCCACTGGTGATTTTGGGACAGCTCTGGCAGTAATGTTTGCGGCAGCGGATAAAGGGAAAAAAATCAGTGTGTATGCAGATGAGACACGTCCTTTACTTCAGGGATCCAGACTGACAGTCTGGGAACTGAAAAATGCCGGTATTGATGTAACGCTGATTTGTGATAATATGTCGGCTCATACCATGAAAAGCAAAAAGATTGACTGTGTAATTGTTGGTGCTGACAGAATTGCCGCTAATGGTGATGCAGCTAATAAAATAGGTACGTACGGCCTTTCTATAATTGCAAAGCAACACAATGTACCATTCTATGTTGCAGCACCTGCTTCTACTTTTGATCTGAGTATCACCTCCGGTGAAGAGATACCTATAGAGGAGAGAGACGCTGACGAGATTACCACTATCGCCGGTCATAAGATTGCTCCGGATGATATTAAAGTGTTTAATCCTGCATTTGACGTTACACCTGCATCAAATATAAAAGCCATTATTACAGAAAGAGGTGTAATTCATAATCCGGATACTGAAAAAGTTAATAGTGTTATTGGGAATAATTCCTAAGGGGGAGGGGAGACGTGTCAAAATTTAGATATTTAATTTGCATTGTTACTGTCACATGTGCAACAGCATTAATTTCATCAGGTTGTGAAACCCAGAGATATACAACAAAATTTCAGGCAACTCCTATGGATAGTGTAAATGAAGATCTTACAATAGATCCACAGAAGCTTACTGAGGAACTGGATGATCAGATGATGATTGAAGATGAAAAGAGAAGACAAAGGCTGCTGGACAAGGCTAAGGCAGATGCAGAAAAGAATAAAATACCTTCTACACAAAATAGTGGAGAAACAAAGTAAAGGACATTCAGGTTGAAAGCCTCAGCCCCTGGCTCTTTGCATATTCATAAACTATACTGAATTCCTGTCGGGTTACCGGTCTGTTTATTTCAGGAAATTCGTGTACATTGAATGCTGGCCTGTACTGTTCCATGACATTTATAAATGTATTTCCGGAGACTTCTTTTGCAAGGAAATCAATTATCACTTTGCTGCACGCAACATTGCCCGGCATTACAAGATGACGTACCAGCAGCCCTCGATTCGCAACGCCATCCTTAATTTCTAAATCTCCAACCTGTTTGTACATTTCCAGCAAAGCCAATTTCATTACATCAGGATAGTCGTTCGCAGATGAATACTCCCTGGAGGAGTCATGATTCAGATACTTGGCATCAGGCATGTAAATATCAATTGTCCCTTCCAGAAGCTGTAATGATTCAACAGATTCATAACCACCGCAGTTATAAACAACTGGAATTGTAAGTCCTCTTTCCCTTGCCAGGAAAACAGATTCAATGATATGAGGTATTACGTGTGTTGGAGTGACAAAATTAATATTTACACATCTCCGTGCTTGCAACTGCATCATCATATTTACCACATCGTCTATTTCAACCTCGCTTCCATGTCTCAGCTGACTGATATCGTAGTTCTGGCAGAAAACACAACCGAGATTACACCCCGCAAAGAATATTGTCCCTGAGCCTCCACTTCCAACCAGTACTGATTCTTCCCCATAATGCGGCCCTGCGGAAGAGACAGCCGCCTTTGCTCCAATACCGCAGAACCCCTTTTCACCATTCAGACGATTAACCTTACATACCCTCGGACACAATTTGCAAGACTCTAATAAATGGTAAGCGGACTGAATAGTCTGTTTTGTTACAACTTTCCTTTGCATATTTCTCATAACGTTTGATTTTAAGCTTTTAACCGCTTATGTCAATATATGGAAATTATCGGGGTTCCTAATTCTTGACACCCTTGATCATTTCTGCAATAATCACAGTCATGATAAAAGATATGATAGGAAGAATCGTAGAAGGTGGAGACCTCTCCTTTGAAGAGAGCAAGACGGTAATGAGGGAAATAATGGAAGGCGTTGCCACGGAAGTACAGATAGGCTCCTTTATTACAGCGTTACGAATGAAGGGTGAAACCGTTGATGAGATTGCCGGTTGTGTAAGCGTCATGAGAGAGAAGGCAACTCATATCAATGTAGGTAAAAGTTTAGTAGTAGATACCTGCGGTACCGGTGGAGATGCAAAAAATACGTTTAACATATCAACATGCACTGCATTTGTCGTTGCAGGGACGGGGCTGAAGGTTGCAAAACATGGTAACAAAGCATCTTCAAGTAAATGTGGAAGCGCTGATGTGCTTAAGTTGTTGGGTGTTAATATTGATGCTAATTCAAAAGTTGTCGAAGAGTGCATTCAGAAAGCCAATATCGGTTTTCTTATGGCACCGCTTCTACACAGTTCGATGAAACATGCTGTGGGTCCAAGACGTGAAATTGGAATAAAGACTATATTTAATATCCTAGGCCCGCTAACTAACCCCGCAAGAGCAACCAGGCAGGTTATAGGAGTATATGATGCAAAGCTGACTGACATTGTAGCAAAGGTGCTTAAAAAGCTTAACACAGAGCATGCATTTGTCGTGTATGGCTACGATGGTATGGATGAGATCACTACAACAGACAAAACAAAAGTTTGTGAATTAAAGGATGGAAAAATTAAGAGCTATTTTATTACACACGATAGCTTCAATATTCCAAAGGCAGAGATGAATGATTTCATTGTAGATTCACCTGAGGAGAGCGTGATTGCTATCAATGCAGTATTGGATGGGGCGAGTGGTCCAAAACGAGATATTGTCCTGTTAAACGCATCTGCCGCAATTGTTGCCGGAGGAGGTGCGGAAAATCTGAAGGATGGAGTACGTCTCGCTGCAGAATCTATTGACTCCGGGAAAGCTAAAGCATCTCTGGAAAAATTGATTGAACTGACACAGAACAATTGATTCTGTTCAGCAGCTTCGCCAGTCGGCATACTCTTGAAGCGAAACCCTCTTGCCACTCTTAAGAAGTGAGTACTTCCCAAAATCACCCATATTGCTGAGTGTCTGTAGATCGAAGACAGGCCCATCCTTACAAACCATCTGGCCGTCGCATACACATTGACCACAAACACCTATACCGCATTTCATATATCTTTCCAGTGACGCCTCGAATTGTATATCATGCTTTTTACAGAAGTCGAACACTTTGGACATCATAATTTCCGGGCCGCATGTATAAATAATGTCGTATCCATGCTTATCGTGCAGATCCTCAAGAATGTCTGTCGGGTATCCTTTAATACCTTCACTTCCATCGTCTGTAAAGAGTGTAATGTCCTTGTAACGATTTTTGAAGAACAGTGATGTACTGGTGGACGCTCCCATGAGAATTGTTGGGTTGTTGTCCTGCAGCCTTTCTATAAGAACGGTTACAGAAGCCATCCCACAACCTCCTCCAATTACACAGACACTGCCTTTCCCGTTCTGAATACTATCCGGAAAGCTGTACCCATGACCGAACGGCCCTCTAATGCCAATCTGGTCTCCAGGTTCCATCTTGTGAAGAATTTGTGTGAATTTGCCTCTTTCAAGAACTGTAATCCCGAAGAAGTCATCACTCAGGTATGATACTGCAAACGGTTTCTCATCAATGCCCGGCAGCCAGACCATAATGAATTGTCCGGGATTGTAATCAAACTTGTGTCTGAACATAAAGGACTTTGTCCCATTAGACTCATCAATGATCTTATCAATCTTCATCATTACCGGTTGATCAAAAGAAGAAAATTCATTCATGGGCAATTCCAATCATTTCATGTATAGAATTATAACTATTTTCAGACATCCATTCCTCCATTTCCAGGCATATCTTCCTGAAGACGTCTATTCCTCTTTCATATATTCCGGTTCCAACTCCAATAGCGGTTGCACCGGCCATTATCATCTCGATGGCATGGCGGCCTGTAGAGATGCCTCCAGTACCGATTATAGGGATTTTAACTGCTTCGTATATGTCATATACACATCGTGTTGCAACTGGTCTCAGAGCCTGCCCTGAGACTCCTCCTACCTTATATGATAGTACCGGTTTACGTGCTTCTATGTTAATTATCATACCCGGACCAAGTGTATTTACAGCTGTTATGGCATCGGCACCGGCATTCTCGGCCGCTTTCGCTAAGTTACCTATTTCAGGTATGTTAGGTGATAGTTTCACAAATATAGGAAGTTTGCTGGCTTTTCTGACAGCGGAGACTATCTCTCCTGTGCTTTCGGGTGTTCCCTGCCCGGCCAGAAGCCCGAATCCGGGTGTGTGAGGACACGAAAGAGGAAGCTCTATCGCCGAAAACTCATTACCTGACAGTTTATCCACAACGCGTACGAAATCGTCCGTTTCTGTGCCGATAATGCTTGCAATCACAGGTATTGACACCTCATTCAAGTTTGAAAATTCCCTGGCTGTCTCCTCTGCGCCGGGGTTTGAATACCCGACTGCATTCAACATGCCTCCTTCAAAGGGAATGACGGTAGGGTTCTTGTGTCCCTCTCTTGCTTCAAAACTAACCGATTTGATAGTGGCTGCGCCAACTCCACTCTCTGCAACCCGTTCCAGCAGTGATTTGGATGTGCCGAGAAATCCTGATGGGAGAACAGTCGGGTTTGACATTTTTATCCCGCACAGATCAGTATTGAGGTTTACTGTAGTCATTTTTTAGACAGAACTTACAGATTAAGTAAGAAGTTGAAATAATCTTATAGTCAATGGCATGGAGTATACCAAAAGGTCAGAATTTGTTGAAGGTATATTTTGAATGTTCTTAAATATTGACATTTCGCAGGAAATATGCATTTATACTCTTAATTGAAGTTCCATGAGTGCCGGATGGAAATAATCTTAATTTACTAAAAATGCACTTCTAAGTCTGTTTCTGTAGTCAATACTTTAATTACATAATAATATGATTACGTTTCTCGGGTATCTATTACTTATATTTGTTATTTCAGCTATCGGGGGGCTGTTCCCTCTGGTGAGGAGCTGGTCCAAAAACAATATCAGGCTGATAGTCAGTTTTGGTGTGGGAGTTCTGTTTGGAAGTTGTTTCTTTTATATGTTACCGGAAATCTCAAAGCCTCTCGGTAGCAGTGTCGGTATACCGATATTGATCGGTTTTTTTATTATTTATATACTCGAAAAATTTGTAATGGTGCATTCTTGCGAAGAGGATGTATGTGACGTTCACACAATAGGGCTCTCTGCATTTTTAGGTATTTCATTCCATAGTCTGATAGAAGGTATGTCAATGGGTGCCGGATTTCTTACGAAAGATATTGGCATAATAATATTTCTGGCAATTGTCGTTCACAAATTCCCTTCTGCGCTCTCTCTTACAGGTATTCTTATGCATGGGGGATACAAAAAAGCAAGTATTATAAAACTGGTTTTAATCTTTGCGCTAACTACACCTATAGGAGCTCTCATCTCTTTTTTCGTTTTGAAAAACCTGCATGAGAATGTAATTGCCTGGGCAATTGGAATCTCATCCGGAACTTTCTTATATATTGCCAGCAGTGATCTTCTGCCATTTGTTCATCAGCATAATCCCAGGAAATTTTATAATCTGTATAGCCTTGCGCTAGGCCTCTCCTTAATGTGGATCGGGAGATATTTCCTTTAGTTCATTAACACTGTATGGAATTAATTAAACTGTTTCTTTTTAGTATTTGGGAAATATTCCAACTCTTAGCGCCATTCATGTTAATAGGGTTGCTGTTGGCAGGAATGATTCATGTTTTTATTCCACGAAATATGATTCAGCGCCTTATGGGTGGAAAAGGATTGTTAAGTGTCATTACATCTGCGGCTATTGGTATACCGCTTCCGATATGCAGCTGTGCTGTCGTTCCTGTCTCTATTGAACTTCGCCGCAAAGGCGCGAGCAAGCCATCAATAATGTCATTTCTGATTACTACCCCTGAGTCCGGGACTGATTCAATTATGATAACGTGGGGTTTATTGGGGCCGTTTATGGCAATTGCCCGGCCAATAGCGAGTTTCTTCTCTGCACTGTTGGCCGGTTTTTTTGCTGCCGGCCTGCTAAGGGATAATGATAGAAATGATAGTAGGAAACAAGAAGATACCAGCTGTACCGACCAATGTGACGACCATGGAGAAGAGAGCCTTGATGATGAAAGTTATGTAGGAATATTTCAATGTTTTAATCGGATATGGAGTTATGCCTTTAAAAAAATGGCAGATGAAATTGTTTTTTCACTGTTAGTTGGACTTTTGCTGGCAGGCTTGATCATCGTTGCTTTGCCTGATAATCTTGCAATGTATGGACTGGAAAAGGGTATAATACCCATGTTGATTATGTTGGCAGCAAGTGTTCCTCTTTATATGTGTGCGTCTGCCAGTACGCCTATTGCAGCGGCTCTCATAGTAAAGGGAATTAGTCCCGGCGCAGCCATGGTCTTTCTTTTAGCAGGCCCGGCAACTAATGTTACCACTATTACCATATTGACCAGACAATTTGGTGGCAGGTTCGTCCGAATTTACCTGGCATCTATTATTGCAGGTGCTCTGATATCCGGTTATGTATTCGACTATCTGCTGGTTCTTTCAGGAATATGTATTGTACCGACAATGAGCACGGACAATCATTCGATCATTGGTGCTTTCCAGTGGGTTTCCGCGTTGCTCCTTATTGCTCTTATGGTATGGCGTTTTTGGAATGGTGCTGCCAGAACAGGTTTAAAAGATTTGTCTAATAATGCATTTGGACTATTGAGAAAAAAATCGGATTCCAAAAAATGAAATAATGGACAAAAGAGGAATCTGGTTTTATTAATTTTTTTATTTTTAGGAGTTCAGAATTAATGCGAGTTTTAGGTATAGATCCGGGCACAATGGTAACCGGCTTTGGAATTGTTGACGATATTAGAGGCAAATTGTCCTCTGTGAGCTTCGGCACTATTGAAGGCAAGCGAAAGGATTCGTTTCCGGACAGGCTTAAAATGATGTTTGATGGATTAAATAAAGCAATCAAGGACTACAAGCCTGATCAGATTGCATTGGAGAGCGCGTTTTATGGCAAAAGTGTAAAAGCTGCTATAAAAATCGGAGAAGCCAGGGGGGTTGCAATAGTGTGTGCAGCATTAGCAGGCATCCCTCTATTTGAGTATGCTCCAACTGAAGTAAAGAGGGCGGTTGTCGGTTTAGGCAATGCCCAAAAGGTACAGGTGAGCAAAATGGTAAAGATTCTTTTATCATTATCTGAAGTACCTGAAAAGTATGATGCGACAGATGCTCTGGCAATAGCCATATGCCATTGTCATAGAATGAAATTGACGGTTTAATCTTGACAGAGATGTCGTATAAGTTATAATTTTTAGTTTGGATAATTTTTTTCTGAATTGTTGTAATTTCTTGTAAATTAAGCTATTAAGGGAATTATGGATCTGTCGGTAGCAGAAATTAATATAGAAAACGGTTAAAACCACAGAGTCTTGTATGAAGATGATCCACCATCTGATTTTGTCATCAAAAAGTCTAAGATTATAGGCACGAAAGGTATTTCAATGGAAGAAGCAATTGGTAAATCCAGGGTTTTGATAGAGGCGCTGCCTTATATCCAGTCTTTTAAGGATAAGATAGTAGTTGTAAAATTTGGCGGTAGCGCAATGGTAGACAAAGATACCTTTCAAAGTGTACTTCAAGATATGGTTTTTATGAAGTCTATAGGTATGAAACCGATTATAGTACATGGCGGTGGTCCGTTCATAAGCAGTGAAATGGAAAAAAGAGGTAAAAAACCTCATTTCATAAATGGATATCGCGTTACTGATAAGGAGACGCTGGACATTGCTATCGATGTACTTACCAACCAGATAGGCAATCAAATAATAGATCAGATAGAAGAGATGGGAGCAAAGGGCGTATGTGTATGGAGTGATGACGATAGTCCAATCAAAGGCAGAAAACACGTCAGTAAAGATGATGATGGATCTGTGACTGATGATCTTGGTTACGTGGGTGAACTTACTGAGATAGAGCATGATAGATTTATTAGTTTATTTGATGACGAGCAAATACCAATTGTGTCTCCGATTGCCAAAGGTATCGACGGAGAAAATTATAATGTAAATGCAGATAATGTGGCGTCGTTTGTGGCAGGTGCTTTGAAGGCCGAAAAACTGGTTTTTATATCTAACACTCATGGAATTTCAACTGATCCGTCTGATCCGGAGTCATTTGTCTCTACGTTACATGAAGATGAGGTTAATAAATTGATAAAGAGTGGGGTAATAAGTGGTGGAATGCTACCGAAAGCGAAAGCCTGTATTTCTGCCATGAGAGAGGGAGTAAAGAAAGCGCACATTATTGACGGCCATATACCCCATTCACTACTGCTTGAGATCTTTACTGATAAGGGTATTGGAACCCAGATCATTGTTTAATATATATAAAACTTATTGCCGGATGAATATTTCTGGCAGTGTTGTAACCAGGTATTTTTAAGAGTTGGTCTTTTTGATATTCACCCACTTCAGAAAGAGCGTACAATTACTAAAGCATTCCATTTTTCTATTTCCTATCATCGCAGGAAATCCGCATAAAGGAATCTAAATTATGAATAAAAGTGAAGTACTGGAAAACTATGATAATTATGTTATTCCAAATTATCCTCGACATCCTTTTGTGATCGCCAGGGGTGACGGGGTGCATCTTTGGGATACAGACGGCAAGCGTTACCTGGACCTTTTTTCCGGATGGGCTGTCAGTTCGCTGGGGCATTGCAATCCTGAAGTGACGAAGGCAATGCAGGAGCAGGCTGCAACGCTGGTACATGTACCGAATATATTCTATTCTGAGCCACAGGGACGTCTTGCAAAATACATTTCTGAAAACTCATTTAACGGACAGTGTTTCTTTTGTAACAGTGGGGCGGAAGCAAATGAGGCAGCTATAAAATTGGCCAGAATTCACAGTTCCAAAAAAGGTAAGTATAAAATCATTACGATGAAAGATTCATTTCATGGAAGGACCCTTGCAACTGTAACTGCAACAGCTCAACCAAAATACCATAGTGGCTTTGCTCCGCTCATTGAGGGCTTTTCGTATGTATCATTTAATAACCTGAAAGAAATTGAGGATGCTATTGACGACAAGACATGTGGCATTATGCTTGAGCCTATCCAGGGAGAGGGCGGGATTAATG
>CAYTGO010000049.1:18801-22549 GCA_964437425.1 uncultured Candidatus Scalindua sp. | reverse complement strand
TACTGTAGGCCTGAATCGGTTACCTTAACGCCATCCTTCTCCTTATTGGCATCAAGAAAAGCCTGGCCAATTTTGGAGTTTTCAGCACCTGCAACTTCCATTGCGGCTTGTGCTTTTTCCTGTGCCTTCTTTTGAAGAGCGGCCATAAAAATATTGATCTCAGTCTGTGACATCGCAGGCTCGTTCCCCTTTGCAGTATCATCCAGCCCCTTGGCAAACAATTCTAAGTTCACTTCAAATTCACTCTGCTTAGCGAAATTACCAATTTGAGTGCCAAGGATATAGCTGAGCTTTTGAGACTCTGACCACCCGGCTGCAGCACTAGCCGGCTTAGCATCATCTTGTGCAATAATAATACCTGAAAAAGCAAACAGCATTAAAACAGAAAACAACATAATTCTTAACTTCACAATAAACTCCTCGAATCCATAAATTTCAAATATAAAGTCTCTAAACAAAGCACACTCACATAAAAGCATGACTTATGATGTAACAGTTCGGTAAGTGTACAGAAATGATAGAAAGGTCAGTGACTAAAAGCAATAAGAAAAACCGTTGTATATGTATCCCATGGTGGGAAGATAAAATCTTGTAAGTAGTCTAATAATTAAATGAAACAGATGATTAACGCATCAAATTATCTTCCAGCAATCAATTTAGTGAGCGAACCGGACGAACATACCGGTTTTTGTAACGCCACCGCACGTTGCCAAGGCTGAAGTAAACGCTCCAGACGCTGCCACCACGTTTATCACCAGACCAGATCCCCCACTGTTCTTTGTCAAAGATGGGATCTATATGAAGGGCATTCGCCTTGCCTGGTTCAAGCAGTGATGCCGCTTCTTCTATAGTCGGTAATCTCCAGTCGTTATACCCTGCATACTTCAAGGAGTTCAACTTTTTTACCCATCCATTTGCTGCAATCCACTGCATATACTCTTTAGAACCGGACTGGAGCCACATCAGCCCCGTGGTATGGTCTATTACCACATCGCCTCCTTTTATCGACTTTTTTTCGTAATTGTGAATGATTGTGCTATGCCCATAAAATCCCCACTCATCAAATTTTCGTATATAAATATTTGGCATCGACTGTGCTTCAGAAACAGACAGATTTCTGTAAGACGAACGCAGGGTTATTTTGTGTGAATTTTCTTCTGCTGATTGTATAACCCGCGCAGAAAGGAGAACCACAAATGATATAACTAAAATATATAGTAAATGTTTTTTCATATGAAGTGAGGATTATAATATCACAAGGGAATTAGGCAAGTGTTTTTTTGAATCATATTTATCACCTGGCTTTTCATAATATATACAGATTTTAATTGCAACAATGTTTTGCTGCAAAGCTTGATAGCTTTAGTACTAAACTTGAGATTCCTATAAATATCAGGAAAATACCAATATATATTGATGCTTTACCGTTAAAGTATTTAATCGGTTTTTTTACTAATAGTGAGATACCTGAAAGTGCAGGAAGGGTACCTATCCAGAATGACGTAAGCAGTATGCCTCCCCAGAGAGGGTTGTTTGTTGCAATTGCTATTAAGATGAAGCCGTATAACCATCCGCAAGGTAATAAAGGGCTTAGCAGGCCTATTAAAAAACTTGAAACCGAATGAGAGGTTTTACTCTCCAGTATTCTGCCAGCCCTGTTCTGGTAAAACAGTTTCAGGAAAGCAGGTTGTTTAATACGTAGTTGCCCTTTTCTCATTATGCTGAAACCTATAACCAGGAAACTGGCACTTAAAAAAACAGTGGAGACCAGGGAGATGTATTTCATCTCAGAATTAATAAATTCAGATCCCAGGAATCCGGCCAGCGCTCCTACACTGAAATAACCAAGCAGGCGTCCAAGGTGGTAATTGACAAGACCCTTTCTGCTTTGTGCGCCTGCTGTCATAGCCAGTGCACCGCACATTCCGACACAGTGAATACTGCCGATAATGCTTGCTGCAATGATTGCAAACGGTACCATAACTGGCAGCATATCACTTATTCCGTTTATTATGTTATTAGATAGGTCCAACAAGGCTGATTTCCTTTATATATTTCTGCGTTATATCTTTTGATTTTGTCGTAATCTGTAATCGAAATTTGTGGTGGCTCTTTTTTTCTAAAATTGACTTTGGGAATTTTATAAAGATATGATTCTTCTTTGCCTCTCCAGGTGGAATTACCACTGGAAGTGTTGATGCTATAATTTCAATCTTTGTATTCTCAATTTTGCCTGTTCGTATTACATCAACTTCCATCTTTACAGCGCTCTGGTTTTTAAGGCTAAGCGTAAAATGGTTTGCTATTAATACCCTCTCTTTTGATGTCTTCAGTACTTGATAAGGGGTTTCATGTGCCCTTAACACTGTGATGTCTAAGCCCGATCTGTTAAAGACAAATAGAAACAGTCCGATAACTGAGAGAAGGGTCAGCCCAAGGTAGATATTTGTCTTCATCTTCCAGAAGACTGTTTTCTCTCCTTTCAATCCGTTTTCTGATTCATATCGAATGAGTCCTTTCGGCTTTTTTGTTATTCGCATTATCTCGTCACACGCATCGATGCAGGAGGTACATGCGATACATTCCATTTGGATGCCGTGGCGAATATCAATTCCTGTGGGACAGACTGCAACACATTTGAGGCAGTCTATACAATCGCCCCTTTTTTTAGATCTGGTCTTGCTGCCCTTTCGTGGTTCACCTCTCTTCTCGTCATAAGCAACGACAAGAGAATCTTCATCCATTAACACGGATTGAAGCCTGCCGTATGGACATATGACAGTGCAGAGACGCTCTTTAAACCATCCGAAGTTAAGGAGGATAATGAGTGTTGTTGTGTTTACTATTAAAAATGTCGTCAGTGCATCAGAGGGAGGGCTCAGGGCCATAGACACCAGTGCGCCGGGACCGGTAAAGTAAGCAAAAAAGGTGTGTGACAGGATTAAGCTAACGGTGAAAAACAGAAACCATTTGACAGCCGCCTTTACTATTTTTTCATTGTCAAAAGGCTTTTCATGAAGCTTCTTTCTGGCGATATGGTTTCCTTCCACAAGAGCTTCAATCCTTCGGAAGATCCCATCAATAGGGATTGTCTGAGGACATGCCCAACCGCACCAAACTCGCCCCCAAACCGATGTGGCAAACAACAACCCCAGTGAGAAACTTGCTATGACAAAGAAAAGCAGCGGCGCGTCGTGACTCCAGAAGTTCAGGCCAAAAAATGTAAATCTGCGATCCGGTAAATTAATGAGAATAGCAGGCAGGCCGTTTATTTTAATCCAGGGAAGAATTATGAATATGGCGATTAACACCCATTGAGAAAGGTCCCTCTGCTTTCTAAAGAACCCGTGCGCTGCCATTGGGAATTGGTTTATGCGAAAGCCGTCTTCCGGCAGTTTTTGAATACTCTCCGCCATCTTATTCTTCTACAAGCTCACCGTCAGGTTCTTTCGCATTTTCTACTACGGTCCCTTGTATTGATTTTATATAAGCTGCCGTATGTAGAATTTGCTGCTCAGGAATTCTGTCTGCCCATGCCGCCATGCCATTGTCAGGAATTCCGGACCTGATAGAAACTGCGATGTCACTGATCTTTCCTTTACCATGCAGCCAGTAATTGTCAATGAGATTCGGCCCAATCATACCTTCCCCGGACTCTCCGTGACAAAGGGCACATAGTTCACCGAAAATTTCTACTCCCTCTGCCAGGGCAGCGGGATCCTGCAAAAGTGCTAAAAGCTCACTTTCG
>CAYTGO010000049.1:16829-18701 GCA_964437425.1 uncultured Candidatus Scalindua sp. | reverse complement strand
AGATTCTCCTCACGAAGTGGTAGTTTAGATAAATAGTCATAGTGTTTTTTTGAACCTTTTCTGTAAGCCCAGAATACAGCGCCTATAAAGACAGAGAAGAATAGAAAAAATCCGATTACAATTAAATATACATCATTAAATTGTGATAACGCCAACTGTTTCATATTACTCTCCTCCCTTTTGCCCGAGGGCCTGGAGATACGCAATCAAAGCCGTAATCTTCTTGTCTGAAACATCTTCTTTTACGCCCTGTTTTGTCAGCAGATCCGCAATCTTTTTTGCCTGTTCTTTTGCCCGTTCACTCGTGTCAGACAGGTCTTCTTCAGAATAAGGAACGCCCAGTTTATTAGAGACTGCTACCTTCTTTTTCAAGCTGTCAAAATCAATTGATGATGTAATTAACCATGGATAAGCCGGCATAATTGACTCTTTAATAACTGCCCTCGGGTCTTCCATATGCATGTAGTGCCAGAGGTCCGGATATTTTTTACCAAGCCGCGCCAGATCAGGGCCGGTACGTTTTGAACCCCACTGAAACGGCCTGTCATACATAGATTCTTCGATTGTAGATGCTGCTCCATATCTCAACACATCCGACGGTATTGTTCGGATCATCTGGGAGTGACAGGTAAAGCAGCCTTCTTTGACGTATATGTCTCTTCCTGCCAGTTCTAATGGCGTAAATGGCTCAACTTTCTTCTCTGCATTAACATATTTATTGACAGAGAGGGTTGGCACGATTTCTATTATGGAGCCGACTAAAATTGCAATAAGCGCCAATATGGTAAAGGCAGCGGCCATCCCTTCCAGCTTTCTATGTCCCCGCTCCGGATGAACAGGTGCTGGAGATGATCTCTTAATTTGAACGGTTTCTTCTTGCAGCTCTTTTGGCGCCTGAATAATGGTTTTGTAAACGTTAAAGAGCAGGAGAACAAAACCGCCCAGGAACAATACGCCACCTAACGCACGGAAGAGAAATAGAGGTAGAATGCGGATTACAGTTTCTACAAAGTCAGGATAAACGAGGCTTCCATTTGCATCTACGGCTCTCCACATTAAACCCTGGGTGATTCCGGCTGCCAGCATGGAAACGTAGTAAAAGAGTATTCCAAGGATACCTATCCAGAAATGGACATTTGCCAGTCTCTTGCTGTACAACTCAGTTCTCCATAGTTTTGGAACGATAAAATAAATCATTCCAAAAGAGAGAAATCCATTCCAGCCCAGTGCTCCCAAATGTACATGTCCAACGATCCAATCGGTATAATGTCCAAGAGAATTTACAGCCTTTACAGATAGAAGTGGTCCCTCAAACGTAGCCATTGCGTAAAAGGTTATGGCTGCAACCATAAATTTTATGACAGGATTTGTTCGTAATAAATGCCATGCACCACGAAGTGTCAGTATCCCGTTAACGGCTCCTCCCCAGCTTGGGGCCCATAGCATTACACTGAACACTGTGCCTAATGTTTGAAGCCATTCAGGTAGGGCTGTGTTTAAAAGGTGATGAGGTCCTGCCCAGATGTAAAGAAAAATGAGAGACCAGAAATGTACGACTGAAAGTCTATAACTATATATGGGTCTGTTTGCTGCCTTCGGCAAATAATAGTACATCAAACCCAGGAAAGGAGTGGTTAAGAAAAATGCAACGGCATTGTGTCCAAACCACCATTGAACAAGAGCATCCTGGATACCCGCAAAGACTATGTAACTTTTAAAGTAGCTTATCGGTATGCTGATAGCATTTACAATATAGAGGAGTGCAACAGTTATAATAGTTGCTATGTAGAACCATATAGCGACGTACAGATGTTTTTCATTACGTTTTAATAGTGTGCCAAAGAAATTGATGGCAAAGACAACCCAGATCAG
>CAYTGO010000049.1:0-16729 GCA_964437425.1 uncultured Candidatus Scalindua sp. | reverse complement strand
ATTCCAATTCTGCAAACTCCTTGCCCTGTGAAATGCCAAGAGGCAAAGTGATTGCAGCCAGGACAATTATAAACTGCCATCCCCAGAAATGAAGTTTGCTTAGTCCGTCTGAAAAGAGTCTTGTCTTTATGAGTCTTTGGGTAGAATGATAAATACCTGCAAAGATAGCATTACCGGCGAACGCATAGATCGCTGCATTAGTGTGTAATGGTCTTAAACGGCCAAACGTTAACCAGGCGGTAAAGTTAAGTTGCGGAATCGCCAATTGTAAAGCGACGATAATCCCAACCAACATAGCTATTGTTACCCAGAATATGGTTGCAAGGGTAAACATTCTGACTATCTGGTCATTATATTTAACCTGTACCACTCCGGAATTGGTGTCATTCGAAGAGCTCATTTTCCTGTTCCTTTCCCATAATTTCTAGTTGGTTTCAAATCTTTACTTTCTCCGGTTTGTCATTCCAGTCATCAATCAGCATCTTATGTGCTGGTGTCTCGAGGTCGTCAAATTGCTCCTCTTTGACAGCCCATAAGAAAAAAATAGCGAAAGATGAGACCAGAATAATTGCAATAGGAATAATAATATAAAGAATTGTCATAAGAGTTACCTGTTTATTAATAATCTAAACTGTAATGATTATTGATTAGATATTTTATCAAATTTAGTTTAATTGTTAAGTGAAAAATTTATTTTGTTGAACCTTCTCAGAAATTTTGTCCCCATGGCAGAGGAAGACAATACAACTAACGAACTAACGGGCATCAATATCGCTGCCGTTAACGGTGAGATGTAGCCTAAAAGCGCTGCAAGACCACCGGCAAAATTGTAGACAAATGAAAAAACAAGATTTCTTTTTATAACACCAAAGGTGTTTTGGCTTAATAAGATCAAATCTCTCACCGGTGAAACACCTTCTCTTGTAACATAAATATCGGCCGCAACTAAGCAAGACTCCACGCTCCCCTGCACTGCGATACTAACATTATCTGAAGACATTGCAAGCGAATCGTTTGCGCCATCGCCAACCATTAATGAGTCAGGGAAATTATTAATTATCTCACTCTTTTTCTCAGGCATAAGATTAGAGGAGAACTGTTCATTTGCTATACGAAGCTTTTTTGCAACACTTGAGACAGGTACACTTTTGTCTCCTGACAATATGTGCATCTTTATGCCTATAGAGTCTAATTGGGCAATTGTCTGTTTTGCGTCACTATGAAGCCTGTCTCCCAGGCATGCAGATGCAATAAGATTTCCGTTTTTATATATAGAGATGAGACTGGATATAATGTCAGAATCGTCTCTGATATTTTCATCAGGTAGTTCTGATACTATTTTGTAATTATCATCATCTATCGTTCCGGATATTCCGGATCCGGGGATTTCAGTTAAAGAGTGGACGGCTAATTTTTTTACACCTTTTCCTTCAAGGTATTTTACTAAAGTTCTGGCGATTGGATGCTGAGAATAGACCTCAATTGAATATATAGCATCAAGGGTTCCCTGATCAGGAGAAAAATTTCCTGATTCTTCAACATGAGGAGGCTTCCATGTTAAGAACTCAAATTGACCTTGAGTGAGAGTTCCGGTTTTGTCAAAAAAAATATTTTTTACATTGTTCAATTTTTCAAGTGATTCTGCGTTTTTAATTAGATAGCCTTTCTTAGCGGCCTTCCTCAATGATAAGCTTTGAGTTAGCGGGGTTGCGAACGCTAACGCGCATGGACAGGCCAGAATGATTAAGGCGAGTGTGCGTTTAACCGCTTCAGTCGGATCCACGTTAATGTAATAAGAGAAAAACAGTGCTCCTGCGACAAGGATGAATATACTGAAATATTGTGCGGCCTTGTCGGTTAATGAAATCAACGGTGTTTTATTATAAATCTGCTCTTCAACCTTTTTGAGTATCTGTCCGATTCGACTGTTACCGGTAGTCTGTTTTACCAGGATCTCTGCATAACCTGCAACAACCTGAGTGCCTGCATAGATGACAGACTCCTTAAAGAGTTTTTGCGGAAGACTCTCTCCTGTAAGAATAGATGGGTTTATGTTTACCCATTCGTTTAGCATGATTCCATCTGCGGGGACACGTTCACCCTCTTTGATTAGTACTTTGTCGTCCACGTTTAAATGTCTTGCAGGAATTTTGTCATACTCATTGCTTTCGCTATTCCAACGTTGACATACTTGAGACTCGATAAAGGTTTGCATATAAGAGCTATTTATAAATGTCTGTTGGGTCCTG
The DNA here is from genome assembly GCA_964437425.1 of uncultured Candidatus Scalindua sp. Lineage (GTDB taxonomy): Bacteria > Planctomycetota > Brocadiia > Brocadiales > Scalinduaceae > Scalindua. The sequence goes on along the minus strand of CAYTGO010000049.1, from coordinate 14,480 downwards.
CTCAAAAAATACCTGCTTGCTAATAGCAGAAGGATTAAGATAGAGAGCGAATCAAAGTAGAAATCCTCATTGCCCCGGATTAAATTTAACAGGCTTAGAACAAAACCTATTATTACTGCGGCGACAATTGGTAAGTCTATACTCGGGCGACCGGCTCTCAGCGACCGCCACAGGTTTGTATAAAATGGCTGGGCGCAGTAAAAAAGTATCGGTAGAAAAAAGGCAAGGTTCAGATATCCAAACATGCCGGCCATTTGCCCTTTCAGTCCTGAGTAAATAGAAAAAGAGAACAACATAATATTTCCCGAACAGGCAGCGGCAACTCCCAACCTCTTTAACTGCTGGTGATTTTCCTTCTTTTGGAAATGCTTTGCTTCATCAAGGCTCTTAACAGGGTAGACCTTGTACCCCAGGGCAGATAGAACAGACGCCACCTTTCCAAAGTATCCCGGCTCTTTCAGAGTGACAAGCAATGTATTCTGGCTCATATTTAAATTAGCATTCTCAACTTGAGGGATCCAATCAGGGATTTGATCAATGATCCAGAGGCAGGCAGTACACTGAATACCTTCAATGAAAAACCTCATGCTTTTTTTGTTATCGACTCTGGCGGAATAGTCTTGTAAAAAAGAATCGGTGTCCAGAAAGTCATATTCCGGCAGGCTTGCTGACGGTCTGTTAATTAAAGAAAAATTTCCTTTTTTCAGAATTTTATAAACGGTTTCGCATCCCCAGCAACAAAACGCATCTCCATTATTGCTGAAAACTGCTTTGTCTCCATCGGTAATGGTGGTGCCGCAATGCGTACAGTTTGAATGCGTATCTTTCAAGTCCACAGCACTGTCATCAACTTGCTGGTTTTCGGCTTTAGTAATAACGGCAGAATCATTCATAGTTTTTTTATATCTTTACTCTCTGTCTATTTTTTTGCACGCGAGACTTCATGGCAAGCAAAGCATGCATTCTTCAGCATTGTCTCAAAGCTTTCATAGGTTTCCGCAATATTCCCGTTTTTGGCAACTTCAGCAATATTGCCGGATGCCTCAATAACTGTATTAGAATATTTTTCAAAATCCTCTTTCATCAACTTGATTGCTTCAGGGTCATCCGGGTCTTTTCCAACTTCTGTAAACCATTGATCAACCTTTTTCCCCTCCGGAAAAAACATTCTCATTATGGCATTGCCCGCTTTTGAGATGTCATTGGATTTTTTAATAACTGTATTGAAATCACCAACCATTATTGCCTCCAGCATCTTGGCAGTATGCGAATTGATTATTCGCATCAGGGAGCTGGTAGGTGTAGATTTTTGTACAAAAGGTTTTTTGCTGCTATCTCCAAAGGCATCAGTGCACTGCCAGCCATGGATCGTTAGCCCGAGAGCTATTATTGTTATAATAAAAACTGCAATACAGATTTGATTAATTTTCTTCACTTGGTGTGTCTTCCTTTCTATTCGCTATTAATTTTCCCTTAAAAAGGGGTAGTGATTACCTGGTTTTTTGATGGAAAAACTTCCGGTCTCTCTTCTGGCGGGAACTACAATGTGGGGGTCAATCCATCTGGACTACTCTCTGCTGATGCTATTTTTAAACCCGTCTAATATTCTGTCCCTTTTCCATTAATAAAGTATACTACAAAATACAGTTCGATAGTGCAATATTAATGCCAAAAATTTATTTTCGCAGCTGATAACAATCTCGAAGTTATAAGCAGTTAATTAACAGTGAGTTAGTGATGCAGGTGACAAAGGCGATAAGCTGGTTTATTTATTTATCTATCTGTGCACACGAAAATATTGCGGATTACGCATGGGGAGCTACGATATTTTTTCGCTGTTAAGGTTGGGGGGTCGTTAAGCATGGGAATTGGAGGTACTATGCCTGAGGAGCATTGCCTTACACCGTCGTTTATAAAAGAATGTAAGGCGGTTTATAGTCCTCTCGGCGCTTTTTGCCCTGGGAAGCGAAGCACCTGCCCGACGGTAGCACAGGAACTCACCTTCACGGCATTAATATGTAGGGCGTCTTGTGGATCTGGCCTTTAAGGTCTTCCGCCCGGGTAGTCTACTCTGCACCTCATCTGCTGGTTACAACAGTTCAGAGTTCCGTCTCCACCTTTTTTTACTACAACTTCGGCTCCACATATTTCGCAATAGTATAACTCGCTTTTATGTGAAGACATTATTTAGCTCCCTGATCTCTATCAGTTTTCTTTATAAACTACGTCATCATATTCTATTTCAATTTTCTCTTTGTGTTCCAGCTCTTCTTCAGCCAGCTCTTCAAAGAGGCTCCTGACATCATCACTGGTAACAACCTTTAACATCCTGGCATAAAACTCATAAGCCTTCTGTTCTCTCTTCATTGCATGTACCATTATGTCTTGAGAGGTCGAATCCGGAGTAATCTCTTTATCCATTAAATAATCACTTACATGAAGATCGTGTGTTTTCTGAACGGTATGGTGTTCACTTGCAACATCGTCTAAGTTGAAGTTTTCCAATTTCTCTTTATGTTTTAACTCAATAGCCGCAAATTCATTGAGTAATGTTTTTGCAGCAGGATCTTTTGCAATACCTGCAGCTGTAGAATAAAATTCACTTGCGTCAGTTTCGTACTGTATTGCCATGTCCATAATTTCTTTTAACTGCTTGTGTGCCATTTTAATCCTCCTTATTTATAAGGTTATTCACGATACATTACATCCCAGAATAGGGCCTCAATATCCTCTTTGTGCTTCGTCTCTTCCTGCGCCAGCCAGGTAAACAATTTTTTTAAATCTGCATCTTCTACATGTTCAGACATGTTACTATAAAACTCAAAGGCTTTTTTCTCTCTTTTTGCTGCATAAACGAGAACGTCTTTAAAATCCGGTTGCTCACCAAGGCCTTCATCGGTATCAGTAAGAAATTCAGTTATTCCCTGTCGAGATGTTTCTACTGTTTCGATTTTTAGGTTTTCCAGCATTTCTGCACTGAAATTTTCAATCATCTGTTTGTGTTTTAGTTCTTCTTCAGCAAACGTGCTTAAGGTGCTCTTTGTTTGCAAGTCTGTCATCTTGTCTGCTGCATTTTTGTAAAGTAGATATGTGCCCTCTTCTTTAGCAGCAGCTTTTTTCAAAATTGACTCTATGTTTTCGTTTTGCATACCTTATTTATTCTACCGCCATAGGTTGGTCGCAGCACTTGAGGATACCGCCACAATCGGTAGTGATCTTAATTTCTGTTCCGCATACCCTGCATTTACAATCTCTTCCCGTTCTTTCCATCAAGGGAACATAATTGGTGATTTCTCTAAACTCACATGATTTGCCGCATGAGGGGCATATTTCCGGCGGTTCGTTTGCATCATATTGAGCACCGCAGCTATCACATTTCCAACTGTTCATAAAAACCTCTTTATTTAATGACACAGATTTTCTATTCCAAGCACCTCAAAACCTGCCTGTCCGCCAAGTCTGTTCAGGCGGGAAGGTATGAGTTACAATCAACCTGCTTCCTTGCGCTCCATTCTTTCGCCACAGCATTCCAGTATGCCAGTTGTTTCTTCCACTACCGATATCTGCTGACCGCATTTATGGCAGATATAAGTTGTGCCCCCAACCGGCTTGGGATGAACTGAGGTCCAGGTCTCCATCATGCCCTCAACAAGCTTCATCTCCTGCCCACAGCAGACAAGTACTCCGAAGGCATCTACTGTTACTTCAACCTTTTGCCTGCAAATCTCACAAAAATATATTTGTCCTTTTTGTCCCATTATTTGCTATTTTAACATGCCCTCTGTTACTTTAAGTTCAATACCACAGGCCGGACATGTGATTTTATCTCCAGCCTTCGCGTCAGGCGGTATCGGAAGTTCAAGTTTACAAACAGGGCATAAAAAACCACGAAACGTGCTGAAACGAGAATCCAGATCAAACATCTGTTTCAAAAGTTTTTTATCAATATCTGAATAGCTTGTTCCATTTTTTATAACCTTTGTGATCTCTCTGGCCTCCTGCGCATTGCCAACAAAGAGGGCACCGACTACTCTGTCATCTTTCAAGACAAGTTTTTTATAAACATCAGTTTCAGGATGAGGGTAATCACCTCTCTTTATCTCATAGTCTCCATTTAACGGATTTGAGACTCCTATTGATACTATATCAATTCCACATATTTGGGTTGCACTGATGCTCGCAATATCATCATATTCCGCGTCATTGCCTGCCATATTTGAACCTGCCACCTGTCCCTGCTTCCACGCCTTCAGCCATCTGACATTAATCTCCGGAGTTTCAGAGTCCGGATCGGCTGGCAATTGAGCGACATCGCCGGCAGCATAAATATTGTCAAAATTAGTAAGCATTTTGTTGTTTACCAAAACGCCGTTATCAGTATTAACACCACTCTCATTTAAGAAGTCAATACTGGGCTGTAATTTGTCAACAATACCAAGGATCTGGCAGTCAAGAAGTTCATCATCTGTCGTGATCACTCCATGAACCAACCTGTCTTTAATATGAACTTCTTTTATATCAGTTTCCTGTTTTATCGTAATACCTTTTTCCTTCAATCTGAGCATAAGTATGTCGGAGGCATCTTTGTCCATGATTTCAGGCCAGAGTCTATCCCCGCGCAACAGATAAGTTACTTCCAGTCCGCTACTATGCAAGGCTTCTGTTAGCGACAATGTCAAAAAATCTTCACCGACTACCACGGCACTCTTTGCAGATTTAACCTTTTCCTTTATGTTTTTGGCATCATCAATTGTTTTTAATTGAACTATTCCTCCGTTCAAATCGCTTCCAGGATAGTTCCTTCTTTTTATGGCGCCTCCTGTGGCGATTAGTAATGAGTCATAATTTATAGCAGTATCGTCCTTTAAAATAACCTCATTAGTGTCAGGCTTAATGCCGGTTACTGTTTTTCCAAGGCGCGAAATAATGTTGTTTTTCTCATAAAAATCACTCTTTTTGCCCCACAGCCTCTCTTCTTCAATCTTCCCGGCAACAAATCCTGGTAGCTGAGGCCTGTAATAGAACGCATGGTCTTCGTCGCCTATCACTGTTATTTTGCCATCAGGATCATGTTTTCTGATAGTTTCTGCGGCCTTTATGCCGGCAACTCCGTTGCCGATAATTACGTGCTCTGCCATCTTTAAAGCTTTCGAAAAATTTGTTTATGAAATAAATGCGACCTATGCTTCGGGTAGTCTACCTTATAACAGCATTCTAGTCAACCTTTTGATGAGGCCAATCCCGGTGGCATCTTTTACGCCTTTATCTTTTGCGGGGCGGGGTTATTGAAGATTGTTACGCATCGAACTCAGTGACCCAGAGATCGTGCTTGTTACAGAAGCTGGTGGCATAAAGTGTTGTGGTATCCCACGCGAATTTAGAACTGGTATCCGGCAGTTCAAATACTGACTTTGCCTCTGCATCAGATGGTTTAAAAGTCTTCTCTCCCAGTACCTTGCCACATTTAGAAACTACTGTATGCCTCACAATATAGTGCTCATCGCTCATGCCATGAGTGGTTGTGACCGTTACCTTGTTTCCTTCTACTTTTACATTTGGCAGATGTCCCTTAGTTTTTCCAGACCATTTGCCCGGGTTTTGTTTTGTGTAAACAATGCCAGCTTTAGGATACGAACAAGACGATCCGGCAGAAACGGGGGATATGTGGCCAACGGCAAGTCCGGCAGCTACTGCTAATGATGATTTTAAAAACGCTCTTCTGTTTGACATTACATTTTCCTTTATATAGTACTTGTTAATGAAATTGTTAGTAAGATGTATTTAACTGCCTAATATAGTATTGCAGAACAGTACACTCCATATTGAAAAGCAATACCTATACCAAAGGGTTTTTTGCGCGAATATAAATTTTCTATAGTGTGTAAATATCAATATAATCAGGCCTTATAGCATAAAAAAAGGATATACTACAGCTCGCAGTAGATCTGTCTCTCTATAAACAGGCGAAAAATATGCGAATACCAGTGGGTGCGCCTGGGCATACTGCGAAATATATGCGTATTTTTTGAATGTTGATTGTTTTCTGTTTTTTTGTAAGATAACACCTTACTTTGTAACGCATTATTAACGCACTGCTTATGCATCATTCAAGTTTTTTATCGGTGTGCAATTTAAGTAAAGGTACCAATATTGCGAATGATAACTCCACTCAGGACAATTCGTGAATTGTGTCTACCGGGAAGAGAAAGAACTTACTGTTTGAATTGTTACGAAACGAAATAATATTGAGTATGGTGTCAATAATAGGAAGGATGTAATTGATGAAAGCTTCTGATCTGTTTGTTAAGGCTCTTGAAAATGAGGGTGTCGAATATGTGTTTGGGATACCGGGTGAAGAGAACCTGGATTTATTAAACTCCCTTAAAGGCTCTAAAATAAAGTTAATTTTAACTCGCCATGAACAAGGTGCAGGTTTTATGGCAGCTACTGTTGGCCGTTTAACAGGTAAACCGGGAGTTTGTCTTGCTACTTTAGGGCCCGGCGCAACTAACTTAGTGACTCCGGCAGCATATGCTAACTTAGGCGCTATGCCCATGCTCATGATCACAGGGCAAAAGCCGATAAAGAAAAGCAAACAGGGTCGCTTCCAAATTATTGATACTGTAGATATGATGCGTCCTATTACCAAATATAGTAAGCAAATTGTTAATGGTAACAGCATTCCATCTATGACGAGAGAGGCCTTCAGGATAGCCCAGGAAGAGCGCCCGGGAGCGGTACATCTGGAACTACCGGAGGATATTGCTGCTGAAGAGTGTGAGGAGCGTATATTTGAGACGGTTGGCTATCGGAGACCGGACGCGGATGATCAGGACATCTCAAAAGCCGCCCGGATGATCCAGGAAGCCAAGATGCCTCTGATCCTGATAGGTGCGGGAGCTAATCGGAAGCGAACAAGTCATGCCCTTAAGAAACTGATTGAAAAAACTCAAATTCCTTATTTTACTACCCAGATGGGTAAAGGGGTTGTTGATGCACGGCATCCTCAATGTTTGGGAACAGCAGCATTGTCAGATAATGATTTTTTACACTGCGCAATTTCCCGGGCAGATTTGATTATCAATATTGGTCATGATGTGATAGAAAAACCGCCTTTTTTTATGGTTGATCATCAAAAAGTCATTCATGTTAACTTTTTTCCTGCTCATGTAGACGATGTCTATTACCCACAACTCATTATAGTTGGTGATATCGCCACTTCCGTAGAGCATCTTGCTCGTCATGTTGTAGAAGAGAGTGTCAACTGGGACTTTTCATATTTCAAACGTATTCAAGAGTATGTGAGTGAACACTTAGCAAAATATGTCAAGGATGATCGTTTTCCAATACTCCCACAAGCAGTTGTGCCTATCGTAAGAAAACTGATTCCTGATGACGGTATTGTCACCTTGGATAATGGTGTTTATAAAATCTGGTTTGCCAGAAGCTACAAATGCTATCATCCAAATACTCTTCTTCTGGACAACGCTCTGGCAACAATGGGAGCCGGATTGGCGTCAGCTATAGCTGCTAAAATTATAGAGCCTGACAAAAAAGTGATCGCTGTTTGTGGAGATGGAGGCTTTCTGATGAACTCTCAAGAGCTGGAAACGGCTGCCAGGTTAGGTTTAGATCTGACGGTAATTATTCTGAATGATAACGCTTATGGAATGATCAAATGGAAACAGGCAGGTATGGGTTTTGACAATTTTGGTTTAGATTACAGTAATCCTGATTTTGTCAAGTATGCTGAAAGTTATGGCGCGAATGGCTATCGTCCTGATAGTGTACAAAGCTTTGATGAAACACTGGAAAAAGCGTTGAATACTCGTGGTATTCACGTGATTGATTTAGCCGTTGACTACTCTCTAAACCACAGTATATTGAATGTATTGCTTAAAGAAAAAACCTGTATTTTATAATCAGGAATTATAAGGATTAATAAAATGACAGTTATCAAAGTAAATAGACCTCATGACCAGAGCTTAATTCAAGAAGTGCCTCTGATGAATGCTCAAACTCTGGAAGATATCTTAAGTAAAGCTCACCGGTTATTTCTAAATACTGAACACTGGTTGCCGGCTTATGAGCGGATAGAAATTTTAGAAAGAGTCGCTCAGATTATGACCGGGCAGATTGATAAGTTGACTAAAATTGCTGCCGAGGAAGGCGGTAAACCTTATCAAGATTCAAAGATAGAAGTCTTAAGGGCTGTTAATGGAGTCAAACTGGCAATAGAGTATATTGCCCATATAAAGGGGAAGCAGATCCCTATGGGACACACACGCTCTTCTTCTCAGCGACTGGCTTATACTATGAGAGAGCCCATTGGTTTGGTCGCTTCAGTGAGTGCCTTTAACCATCCTCTGAATTTAACTGTTCACCAGACAGTTCCGGCAATTGCCGTGGGTTCACCTGTAATTATTAAACCAGCGAAAGTCACTCCTCTCTCCTGTTTCGCTTTCATGGATATCTTAAAAGAGGCCGGTCTACCTGAAGGTTGGTGTACTGCTTTTATCGGAGATGTGGAACTTACTCAAAAGCTGGTTATGGATTCACGAATTAATTACTTCTCCTTTATCGGCTCTGCCAAAGTTGGCTGGTCTTTACGCTCAAAGCTGTCACCTGGTACACGCTGTGCCCTGGAGCATGGAGGGGTTGCTCCTGTCATAGTGGAGCCCGATGCGGATATAGACGAGATGTTACCGTCCCTGCTTAAAGGTGGATTCTATCATGCAGGTCAGGTGTGTGTTTCTGTGCAGCGCGTCTTTGTACATGAGGAGATCTGTGATGACGTGGCTCAACGGTTGGCGGCAATGGCTAAAGAGCTTATTGTTGGAGATCCCCTGGATGAAAAAACAGAGGTTGGCCCTCTCATTACTCCCGGAGAAGTTGACCGGGTTGAACAATGGGTCAATGAAGCTGTTGAGAAAGGAGCAGTTTTACTATGTGGAGGCCGGCGGCTATCGGATTTCCATTATGCTCCGACCGTACTTTTAAATCCACCGGAAGATAGTAAAGTTTCAATCCAGGAAGTGTTTGGACCGGTGGTTTGTATCTTTAGTTACACAGACCGGGATATGGCAATCAAACAGGCGAATGCTTTGCCTTATGCTTTTCAAGCTTCAGTTTTCACTGACAATCTAAATGCCAGCATGGAGATAGTTAAAAAGTTAAATGCTACAGCAGTTATGGTCAACGATCATACCGCATTTAGAGTTGATTGGATGCCATTTGGTGGCCGGGATGAATCAGGCATCGGTATGGGAGGTATCCCGTATTCTATGGAAGAGATGACACGAACGAAAATGATGGTTATTAAAAACAAACATTTGTAACCATCTGAAATATTACTGTTTTCTAATTTAGTAATTGAGGAGAATATACATTATGGCAAAAAAATATGTAATGTTAGTTTTGGTCTTTATAGTAATGGTGTTCTTCACAGGCTCTAAAGTAACTGCAGATGAGATAAAAGACTACTATATGGATGTGCCTAGAAAGCCTTTGCAGGTAATGGAAGATTTATACAAATCGGTAATGAGTATGGAATTAGATCATGCGAGAAAGACGGTTCGGATGCTTGATGATCTTTATAAGACTTACATTGTTCTTATTACTGAAGAGTACGTTGATGACCCCTCTGTACTGCCTGCTGCTACTTTATCAAAAAGAGTATTTAAAGTAATGAATGAAAAGGGCTGGCAGAAAGTGAAGTTACTGGATGCAACCGGCACTCCGTTTAATCCGGAAAATAATCCGGTTGATGCATTTGAGAGAGATGCGATTAACGCAATGATCTCAGGAAGAACATATTTTGAGAAGATTGAGACGATTGATGGTAAGGCCCACCTTAGAGCGGTTACCAGCGTGCATGCAGTTATGAAAGGATGCATAAGCTGTCATCCATCCAGCAGGGTTGGGGATTTACTGGGCGGGATTGCATACAACATCCCTATGGAAGAGTAGAGAGTTAGAAGTGTTGTAATTAATAATTAATATGAATTTTTTAGGAGTGATAAAATGTCAAATGATAAAGCGCTATTTTGTAAAGTTAACAAACCAGAAGATGTAGAGCCGGATTCTCCGGTGGCCAAAAAACATGTACCAGTTATTACTGCACCATCTGTTTTTAAGGTTGGTGAGTTTTACGATGTAAAGATTACTGTTGGAGAGATAGAACATCCGAATGAAAATGAACATTTTATACAGTGGGTTGAGTTTTACATAGGAAGCGTATATCTGGGCAGATTTGATTTTGCCCCGGTTATGACAAGGCCGGAGGTAACAATTCCTTTAAAGCTGAGCCATAGTGGGCTCAATTCTACACTGAGGGCAGTAAGCCGCTGCAATATGCACGGTCTTTGGGAAGGTACCGCTCAGGTATCGACTGAATAGTCAAGCAGGGAGAATCAGGAGAGCGTTTGTTACCATGCAGACGCTCTCTTCTCCGGAAAATAGATGCCGTTAATTTTTCGAGAGGATTCCACTCTTGTGGGATATATTTCAATGGACATTGAAAAAAAACAGTACCGCATTGAGAAAGATTCATTAGGTGAGGTAAATGTGCCGATGGGAGCATATTATGGTGTTCAGACAGTCAGAGCGCTGGAGAACTTTCCAATCAGCGGCATAAGACCTCATCCGGTTTTTACCAGATCCATGGTATATGTTAAACGTGCTGCCGCAAAGGTAAACAGTGAGCTCGGGTGCCTGGATGATGAAAAGAGCAATGCGATTATCAAAGCTGCTGACAGGATAATAGCGGGAGAGTTTCAGGATCAATTTGTTGTTGATGTTTATCAGGCTGGTGCCGGTACATCATATAATATGAATGTGAATGAGGTGATCGCCAACATTGCAATTGAGTCGTTGGGCGGAGAGAGAGGAGACTATTCTGTCATCCATCCGAATGACCATGTCAACTTTGGACAATCGACGAACGATGTCTTTCCTACGACAATGAGGATTGCGGCATTATCCCTGTTAAAGGAACTGTTTCCTGTAGTAAATGAGCTGGCAAATGCACTTAATGAAAAGGCTGAAGAGTTTGATAGCGTCATAAAATCCGGCAGAACTCATCTTCAGGATGCGGCACCCATAAAGTTCAGCCAGGAGTTTTCAGGATATGCATCAGCTGTTTCAAAGGCGCTGGAAAAAACAAGAAGAGCAAGTGACGCGTTAAAGGAGTTGGGCATTGGCGGTACAGCGGTAGGGACTGGGCTTAATACACACCCTGACTATGCTCAAAAAATTATTAGCGAATTGGAAAAGATTACAGGCCTGGATGTAAGAGCTGCTTCCAACTGTTTCGAGGCGATGCAGAGCAATGCTCCCGTCACAGAAGTTTCAGGTGCCGTGAAAGTATTGGCAACAGAACTGATCCGGATTGCAAATGATCTGCGCCTCTTGAGTTCAGGGCCAAAGACCGGCCTTGCCGAGATAACACTGCCTGCGGTACAGCCGGGCTCTTCGATCATGCCCGGTAAGGTTAATCCGGTAATGGCAGAGATGCTGAACATGGTCTGTTTCTCTATAATAGGAAATGACCTTACTATTACTATGGCATCCCAGGCAGGACAATTTGAATTAAATGTCATGATGCCTGTAATGCAGTACAAACTGCTGGACTCAGTTTCAATCCTGATAAACGCTTTGAAGGTGTTCACAGATAAATGCGTAAAAGGCATTATGGTAAACGAAGAAAGGTGCTATCAATATGCCACCAGTAGTATGGCGATAGTAACAGCTTTGAATCCATATATAGGATACTCAAAGGCGGCAGAGGCAGCAAAGGAGTCGCTATCGACCGGTAAATCTATAAAGGAAATCATTCTGGAAAAAAAATTAATGTCCGAAGAGAAACTTGATGAATTGCTTTCACCTATATCAATGACTAAACCAGGTTTTATTTCAAAATAATATTAAAGCTTATTCATGAAACCAGCTCAGGTATTGGGAATATCAGGTAGTCCCAGGAGGAACGGAAACAGTGAATTACTCATCAGGGAGTTTATGAGAGGCGCTGAGTCCGGTTGTCACAAAGCTGAATTAATTATACTAAGCGAATTAAAAATATCGCCATGTACGTCTTGCGGTTCTTGTCAAAAGAACGGTAAATGTATTATTATAGATGATATGCAGTTGATGCATGAAAAACTTTTGCAGGCGGACTGCATAGTATTTGCCTCTCCAATTTACTTTGGAGGTGTCAGCGCTCAATTGAAAGCGTTTATTGACCGCTGCCAGACCCTGTGGTCTCGAAAATATATCCTTAAACAGGAGTTGATAAGCCCTGACAGGGGAAAGCGTGCAGGATATTTTATTTCCACTGCAGGGACAAAAGGCTACAGCAAAGTATTTGAAGGTGCCATTCTTACTGTAAAGGCTATCTTCAGTTCACTGGATATAGAATACACAGGCGAGCTGCTTTTTGAAGATATAGAAAACAAGGGTGATATTCTTAACCATCCTGATGCTATGAAGATGGCATTTGAGACAGGTTCGTCTATAGGGTTAGAGAAAAATTAACTTTTTGGATTTAAAAAAGGATTGTTACAAATGATAAAAATTGTGAAATATTTGAATGTCATGAGTATCGTCTTTTTAATTGTCTTCTTGTCAGGAGTGTTAAGAGCGGAGGAGTTAGATTTGCCCGAACCTGATGGGTTACAGGAAACATTCCTGGTTGGAAGCAGAGACGAGAAGCATCAGCAATGCAGTGAGGAGGTAGCGCCTGCACTAGGTAGAAAATGTTCTTTCTGCCACAATGATGAAGTCTCTGAATTTACGAAAAAAGGAAAGAAAGCAAAGTTTATGATGAGAGCGGCGGTGGCGCTCGGTGTAAAGTGCAGCTTCTGCCACGCCGGGAAAAAGAAATTTACTAAGAAATCAGAAATAGCAGTTAAAATGATTAAACTGGCAGAAATGATGGATGTAGAATGCAATTTTTGCCATGCGGGAAAAGATAAATTTACTCATGCAGGAAAGACTGCAAAGACAGCGATGATACTGCAGAGATGGGCAAAAAAAGGTAACAAGAAGTGCCTTGATTGCCATGATAAAAAGAAGAAATTTGAATTAAACTTTCGTGGGTGGGAGGTCCTTAATGCCCAAAAAGGTCTTAAGGGTATGTAAAATATTTATTTGTATTTGATTAGCATCATTAACCTGTTTTTTTAAAGGAGAAAGAAAATGGTAAAAGTAAAAACATTTAGTACGCAACTCAGAATTTTTCATGTTAAAGAAGAACTGGACACACTTGATAAGACTGTGAATGATTTTTTAGAGGAAAACAAAATCCAACAGGTTGTCTCTGTAAGCGATTCCTCAACTGCTAATGCCGATGGCAGCACAATGGGGTTAATACGTGTAGTTGCATACGAATAGCAGAATCATCAACTCTTGGCCGGATATGGCAAAGAAGTGTGATTAGTTTATTTATGGCAGTTCATCTTTCGGAAGGTAGATGCGCTGCCACTTTTATTTATAGAGAGGTTTTGGTAAGAACAGAGAAGCAGTTGGGCTGAAAGGGTAACTTCAATCTTTCTTTTTTCTGTAGTCTTTCAATTCTTAAATTTGTATTTGACAATATGTAATCATTGTTGTGTAATAACGATAGTGTGTCATTGGTAATTTTAACTAGATTTTTTAATTTTTATGAATAATACTCACCATAATTTTTTTAAAAAAAACTTAACGATGATCCTTTGTTGGAGACAAAATCGCTTTACAAAATATCATTTGACTCAGACTTACAAGGAAAAGCCGCATATAGTATTAATGAACAGCTGTTATCAGAAGTTAGCGTGATAATGGCTAAATTAAAGGAGTGCGTAAAATGACAGAGAAGAAAAATAAGAAGAATTATGAAGGTGCTGATCAGGAATCCCTTGAATTGCTTCAGAAAATGGAAGAGCATGGTATAGAAAGCTCTTATGATAGATACGATGCACAGCAGCCACAGTGTGGATTTGGCAAAATAGGACTATGCTGTAGACACTGCCAGATGGGACCGTGTAATGTTGATCCGTTTGGCAGAGGGCCGAGTAAAGGTGTATGCGGAGCTGACGCGAATACGATCGCAGCAAGGCATTTTGTCCGCTATGTTGCCGCTGGTACTGCCGCACATTCAGATCATGGTAGATCGGTAGCGGAGCTCTTGATTGCAACTGCCAGGGGCGAAGCTAAGGGCTATCGTGTAACTGACGTAAATAAGCTTCATGAGGTAGCAAGATTATTTGATGTTACCACTGAAGGCCGTGAGACTAATCAAATAGCCGAGGAAGTTGGTGAAATGGCCCTTGCTGAGTTCGGTAAGGCTTATGGTACTCAAAAGTTTGCGAAAAAGGCCCCGGAAACCAGGCAAAAGTTATGGGAAAAGCTGAATATTACACCACGTGCGATAGACAGAGAGGTTACAGAGTCCATGCATCGTACAGGTATGGGTACTGACCAGGACTATAGGAATCTCATAATGC
>CAYTGO010000048.1:18373-22892 GCA_964437425.1 uncultured Candidatus Scalindua sp. | reverse complement strand
TGAATAAAGCTTTTGGCAAGAAGTTCTTTAAATATCCAACCGCTGTAACCTTTCTCAGGTTTTGTTCTCAGTTCCTTGCCATCCCTGAAACTGGTATATTTAGCATAAACCAGTCCCACCTGATGATTTTCGTTAAAACACTCCATCTGTAGCTGGAGTTTATCAGGTACCCATAAATCATCGTGGTCAAGGAACGCGACAAACTCAGCTTCTGATAAATTAATACCCGCATTCTTGGCGCTTGCAATTCCTCCATTCTCTTTATAAAGATACCTTATTTTTTGCATATATGGCATCAGCGCATCACGAGTACCGTCCTCTGAACCATCATCAACAATGATAATTTCGTAATCCTTATATGTTTGATTCAGAACAGACTCAACAGTCTCTACTATAAACTTTTCGTTATTATAAGTATGTATTATTACGCTTACAGTTGGCATTTATTTTTCTCTACTATGATTTTTTGTTCTGCCCTTTAGTTGAGCAACGGAAAGATTATAGTTTAACTATAAGATACTCATTAGTAGCCCCGATAACTTTATATTTAATTTTTAGGTAATCCAGTACACTTTTATCTATCACATCCTGCTTAGTAGTAACAAAATAATCAGCACCTTCTTGTCTAAAATCTTCTATTCTGTCTATTGAACAAGAATTTGAATCCATAGTCCATCCTCTTCTGTTACAGTAGTACAAAAGTTCTGGCCCACCCCATATACAACCTATTACGAGATCGTTCTTGCGTGCTGTTTCATCTACTATTTTGCCGGCAATTTGAACAGGGTAATCTTTTTCAAGCCTTTTGGCTTTGTATCTCCCGGTAATTTTGTGATAGCTGATAAAAGGGAGGATTACAACCATAATTACAAATAATGACTGTAAAACTCTCCTTTTTATCCCGGTTACATTGTAGGCGGTTATTAATTTAAGAGAGTTACAGATTGCATATCCGATAAATATAGATGCCGGAACAATAATTGGTATGGTGTAGTACGTATGCCACACAACCTCTTTAGCCGCTAAAAAGAAGTATATGAGAATCGCAAGCAACCAATAATGTATGTATCTGAATTCCTTCTTCTTAAGCGTAAATATTATACCTAAAATGAAAAAAACACCTCCGATATATATCAAATCCTTCTCAAATACTTCACTAAAGAATACTTTCTTATAGAAAGAGAGCTTTAACGCAAGGTATATAGAATACTCAAATACATAATATCTAAAGCTCAAAGTATTATTTGATATGCTGCCGTCAATAGTTTTTATATAGTTGGAATGATTGTACCATAGAAAAGTCAGTAAGATGCTAACAGTGGCAAAAAGCCATAATTTCCATTGTGTTAGAAAGTGGAGTTTGTATTTTTGCAGACATAGATACAATAATGGTAATCCTAAACAAATCGTGGGTAGCTTTGTAAGAAATGCTAGTGTCGCGCACAATGTCATGAGAGTAAATCGCCACCATCCTTCTTTGTCTATCCACTCTGAGAAGAAATAAAGCATGGCAATAGAAAAAAATAACATAGATGATTCCGGTTGAAAAGCTCTGGAATAGAAAAATATATATGGGTTAAATGTGTAGAATAGCAGGGTTATCAGCCCAGATGTGGTGCCCGCATATTTTTTGGTTAATTTGTATAAAAAGAATGCACTTCCACAGAAGGCAATCATAGAAACCAGCCTACCCAGGCACTCATGCACACCAAATAATTTGTATAATAAAGCAACTGTGAATGGATATAAATTGAATTCTGCTCCACCGATGTAGCCTGCAGTATTGCCTCCATACGAAACCTGAGGATAAAAAATGTTCATCCCATTGTAATAAAAGTTTCGCGCGATAGACGCAGTATAACATTGTCTCCAACCGGCGATCTCAAGTATAGGTTGAGTTATATTTACCAGCCTTGCCAGGAAACCCACGAATATAATCAAAGTTGCATATATGGTATTTTTGCTTAACATGATGCGTTCAAAAAATTATAAAATGTTATTAACCAATAATTTCTCAAATTCCAGGAATGTGAATTTTTATGTTACCTTTTTCTATGAGAGGTAGCGAAATGAACTATAATTTAGAGCGTAATAAATATTTTTTTTGAACCGACCGTTAAAGAAGATATCAGATATGTATGCACCAAATAAATATAATACATTATTGAAATATGTTAACCATATTCAATATCATCCATGTTAAGAAGCTATCGAAACAGTCACCAGATTGACAATATTCAGTAAAAAAGAAAAAAATCTATTTAGAGATCGGGATTAGCTTCCTTTTTTCTGGTAAAATGATTGAAAAAATTGGTTTTTATCATTATGATTCAGATTAGAAAAATTTCAAGTTATTTATTGGAAATTCTTTAGGCAGAAAGAGTTAGTAATTCTTAGAGGTTTGGATTTTACTTGACAAAGACCGATATCAGAAGTTATTTAACCCATAATTAAATAATACCCTTCACAAGTGGTTTATGCATCTTCACGTAAAGATGCTGTCGGGTGGGAGCCGAAGGTTTCGTTAGAAGAAGGACTTCAATCGTCATTTGACTACTATGAAAAGCATAAAGAGCATTATTGGTAATAATATAATATAAAATGAAAATACCTGTTTTTGACCTTAAAAGGCAGTATGAGTATCTTAAGACTGAGCTGGATCACGCCTTTACAAACGTCTTCGAAAGTGGAAATTTTGTTCTGGGCGAAAATGTAAG
Source organism: uncultured Candidatus Scalindua sp. (assembly GCA_964437425.1). Classification (GTDB taxonomy): domain Bacteria; phylum Planctomycetota; class Brocadiia; order Brocadiales; family Scalinduaceae; genus Scalindua. The sequence continues at coordinate 20,175 of CAYTGO010000048.1, read as the reverse complement.
ATTGTTTGAAGAAGAATTTGCAAACTATCTTGGTGCCGGATTTGCCGTAGGAGTAGGCTCCGGTACGGAAGCATTGCATCTCTCCTTAATAGCCTGTGACATCGAGCCTGGAGATGAAGTAATTACTGTTCCAAATACCGCAGTTCCTACTATTTCTGCCATATCATTTGCTGGAGCTAAACCGGTGCTTGTTGATGTCACGCCGGACACCTACACAATAGATACAAAAAAAATAGAAAAAAAAATTACAGACAAAACAAAGGCAATAATGCCTGTGCACTTTTACGGCCACCCTGCTGAGATGGAACAGATAATGAAATTGGCAGAAGCGCATAACTTAAGGATTATAGAAGACGCATGCCAGGCCCATGGTGCACAGTATAACGGCAAAAATGTAGGTACATGTGGCGACATGGGCTGCTTCAGCTTTTATCCCACAAAAAATCTGGGAGCTTACGGTGATGGAGGAATAGTAGTTACAAACGATGAGGAATTATATAACAGGCTCATTATGCTCAGGAATTACGGTGAAGTAAAAAAATTCACTTCAAAAATTGAGGGATTCAATTCCCGGCTGGATGAAATTCAGGCAGCTGTACTCAGGGTCAAGTTAAAGCATCTGGATACATGGACGAACAGACGCAGGGAAATAGCGATACAGTATCAACAACTACTATTTAATTCAAATGTGCAGCTCCCCTGTGAAAGACAATGGGCAAAACATGTGTACCATCTTTTTGTAATAAGGACAAACAAAAGAGATGCCCTCAAGGACTATCTCCAGGAACGTGGGGTCGGCACACATATACATTATCCGATCCCAATTCATTTTCAGGAAGCGTATGAAAAACTCGGGTATAAGACGGGAGATCTTCCAATAAGTGAAAGGAATGCCGGAGAAATCTTATCTTTGCCTATTTACCCGGAACTGACAACAGAGGAAGTCGAAGCAGTTGCCGGTCTAATAACAGAGTTTCAAAACAGAGATTTATAATTGCAGTTATAATTAACACCAGGGAGTAATAATGGCCAAAGCCACTGTTTCAGCATGTGTAATGACTTTTAACAATGCTGACGTGATTAAGGAGTGTATGGAGAATATAAAGTGGGCTGATGAAATCATCGTTGTCGACTCCTACAGCACTGATAACACGGTTGAAATATGCAGTGAATTTACAGACAAGATTCATCAGAGAAAATGGCCAGGTTTCAAAGATCAGTCAAACTATATTGTCAGCCTTGCCAACTATGAATGGGTTCTCTTTATGGATGCCGATGAGATTATCTCTCCTGAACTTTACCTGGAAATCCAGTCGCATCTAAATAATGATTCAAATAACTGGGATGGGTTTTATTTTCCGCGCAAAACGCGTTATCTTGGAAGCTGGATTAATCATGGTGAGTGGTATCCTGCGTACGATCTCCTTCTCTACAAGAAAGATAAGGGCAAGTGGGTAAAAGAACCTCATGCGACTTTGGAGTTGGACGGCAAGGCTAAATATTTAAAGAGTGATTGCCTTCACTATACGTATAGAAACCTTTCTCATCAGCTTGGTACCATCGACAAATATACAGATATGAGTGCGATAGAAATGGAAAAGAAAGGTGTAGGATCCCTCACTTTTCAACTCTTATTCAGACCCTTTTTCAGATTTATCAAAGGATATTTCTTCAAACGAGGATTTCTGGATGGAGTGCCGGGACTGGCAGCAGCAATTACGACGTCATTCTATGTATTCATGAAATATGCAAAACTATGGGAATTGCGCATAAAGAATCAACCGCAAATCGGCACGGACAAA
>CAYTGO010000048.1:12432-18273 GCA_964437425.1 uncultured Candidatus Scalindua sp. | reverse complement strand
TGCAAAACTATGGGAATTGCGCATAAAGAATCAACCGCAAATCGGCACGGACAAAAGCGCATACAAATGAGAGGCTTGCCCCACCCCATCGAAGCAATTATTAGAAATGTTATCATAAACTTACAGACTGTAGCGGAAGGCTTTAGCCTTCCATTTATACACTTAGGCATGGCAATGGAAACCTGAAGGTTTCCGCTACATCCTATCTCAACAGAATTTATCCTGATAGATGAATGATATGGTGATGAAAAAAATGACACAAAAAAGAAACCGGTGTATGTTGAACACCCGCCCAGCTTTATTGCATACACAGACGGAAAGGAACAGATATTGAAAATACTCCATCTCTTCAGTGATTGGAAATGGACTGGCCCGGCAGAACCCGCGCTCAGCCTCTGCATAGAATTAAAGAAGCGAGGGCATGACGTTACCCTTGCATGCGGCAAGGCAATGGACGATTACCCGTTTCCACCTGATTCAGAATCAGTTGAAAAGTACGCATACGAGCGCGGCCTTGTACCTGTTACCGGTTTTCACTTAAGCAAACATTTCAGTTTATTCAAGTACATCTCAGACATGAAAAATCTTTCGTTTTTTATGAATGATAAGGCGTATGATATAGTACACGTTCATCGAAACCAGGATCATTTAGTTGGCGGAATAGCTGCCAGATGCACCGGAAGACGCTTGCCCATCGTACGTACTAACCATGACGGAGTTGCATTGAAAAAAAACCTGAGAAACAAAATGTGCTTAACAAAGCTTACAGATAAGCTAATTGCCGTAGCAGAAGAGGCAAGAGTAGCAGACATGAACAATTTTGGGTTAGACGAAGATAAGACAATCATGATTAACGCGTCTATTGATTGCCACCGTTTCAACCCTGGAAGCGGCCCACTCACCCACAGGAAGATGTTTCGAATGAAAGATGATAATATAGTAGTGGGTATCATCGCCAGAATACAGACCCATAGAAGATTTGACATACTTCTGAAGGCGATAAAGATAGCATCTCAGGAAGTCCCAAAGTTAAAGTTACTCGTTATAGGCAGAGGTACTAAGGAGAAACAACTTCTGTCGGAACCGGCCAAAATGATGGGGCTGAAAGATGTCGTAATCCATCCAGGTTACCGGACAAGAGATTATGTTGAGGCCGTCTCGTGTATGGATTTCAATATATTCCTGATGCCCGGTACAGATGGCTCCTGCCGTGCGGTAAGGGAAGTCATGGCGATGGGAAAGCCGGTAATTGCCGCTGATCGGGGAATGCTCTCCTCAATAGTGGATGATAAGGTTACCGGATTTGTCATTGATGATACACCTGAGAACCTGGCAGAGGCTACTGTAAAATTAGCTAATGACATTGAACTGAGAAAGAAAATGGCTGATGCATCACTTAAAAAAGCACAGGATGTATACTCTCAAGAATCAATGGCAGAGCAAGTTGAAAAAGTTTATGAAAGTCTATTAAAGTAATAATCTGAATCAAAGGACAACAAAATGGAAATTAAATTTATGGGAACAAGAATTGGGAAATTAATGTGGATATTAATTAAGATCGCCATAATGGGATTAATCATGGCAGGAATAATACTCATTAATATGAAATTTACAAGCACTGCTGACGGAAGTGAAAAAGATGGTCAAAAGATATCGATAGAACGATTAATAGAGCCTGGATTCGAAATGGAGACCGGATGGGAACAAGATTCTTAGAATTACTGAAGATATTAGTTAAGATCGCCATAATGGGACTGGTTATGGCTGGAATTGTATTAATTAATAGAAAATATATGATTGGTGACAGCCAATGTGCAGGAATATGTTCCCTGCCGCTTGACATCTCTATATATACTCTGATAGTAATCATTATCACTGCAACAGTTCAATCGGTTTTCGGGGTTGGGGTTCTGCTTTTTGGCACACCACTACTCCTCTTACAATATGAAAAACTCACCCTTGTACTTCCAATCGTCCTGCCGATATCAATTGCTATTAATATTTTCCAGGTACTCAAACACTACAAATATATAGATACCGGTTTTTACAAAAGAATACTTTTCATAACAATACCGTTTGTCATAATATTCCTCGCCCTGGTACTGTTCCTGGAAGCTAAATTCAAACATCTTGGCATTGGAATTTTCGTCGGTGTGTTCATGTTATTTGTGGCCGTAAAGAGTTACTCCAGGAATATAGAACAGACATTAAAGACATTTGTGAAATATGAAAAAACGTATTTTGTAGTTATGGGAATCATTCACGGACTGACAAACCTGGGAGGTTCACTGTTAACGGCAATTGCGCACGAAAAGAATTACCCGAAAGATACTACCAGGGTTACTGTCGGGGTATCCTACGGAACATTCGCTCTCTTTCAAACATTAACAATTCTTTTTGCAGTTATAGGCATTATCAGTATCCCCGGTTTTGCCGCTGAGAACATGAATATCTCCTTCAACAATGTTTACTACCTGATCGTGGGCGTGATTGTCTTCCTGTTAACTGAAAAATTTCTTTATACAAATATAGATAACGAAAGATACAACAAGATATTCGGTATTTTCCTGTTTGTATCCGGGGTACTTCTGATTATAAAATCTATGTAGTCACACCTGAAAAGCCATTTTCTCAGAAACTACTAATTATGCATGCTTTTACTTCCACACCAGATAGTCTTCTATCGCCAGATAATCGAGGCCGCAGCCGAAGAAGGTCATTATGGCATCACGAGGTGTACAGACGATTGGCTGGCCGGCTACGTTGAAACTGGTATTGAGAAGAGCCGGGACTCCAGTTATCTTTTTGAATTCGTTGATTAATTCCCAATACCGGGGAGCAACTTCTTTTCTTACCGACTGCACTCTTACCGTATTGTCTACATGCGCGGCAGACGCTATTTCAGATACTTTTTCCTCAATAGCCTGGAAGGCAATTATCATGAATGGAGAATTGTAGGGTTGTTTTACGTAATCACCATAATCTTCTGCAAGGAATGATGGTGCGAAGGGCCTCCATGGTTCCCTTCCCTTTATGCTCTTGTTGACAATATCCTTCATATCCTTATTCTTCGGATTACCAAGTATGCTTCTGCCTCCAAGCGCCCTCGGGCCAAATTCCATCCTGCCCTGAAACCAGCCGACTGTTTTATTGTCCGCGATCAGTGTGGCCGCTTCTTTAGCTATATCACCGCAACGCTTGAAATTACTCAGTTTATATCTCTTGAGTTCGTGTTCAACTTCTTCATTCGTATAATCAGGGCCATAATAAGGGTGTTCTAAAACGATGTCAGGTCTGTGCCCCACCACATCTTTATATACGCTTACAGCAGCGCCCAATGCCGTACCGATATCATGCGCGGCAGGCTGGATATATATATTTTCAACATGATCTGATCTCAAGAGTACTCCGTTCATAGAGCAGTTTAAGGCACATCCACCTGACACGCAGAGGTTTTCAGACCCGGATATATTACGAAGATAAGAGCTCATCTGGAGAGCAGCCCTCTCAAGTGTATGCTGAACGGTTGCGGCAAGATCTTTGTGGTGCTGACCTAGTTCCTCCCCACGTCTCCTTGCTGTAACACCCGCAAGATATTTCTTAAAACCCTTCTTATCGATTACGGGTATGTCCCTGCCCCAGTCTATGAATGTAAACTCATTTTCATCATGTTGTCCATAAGCCGCCAGACCCATGATCTTCCCTTCATCGCTATGAGATTTAAACCCCAGCTTACTTGTGATCTCACCGTACAAGTGTCCCCAACTGTTTCTGTTGGGTATCGACTTGACCACCCTGAGTTCGTCACCTTCTGCAATCGCAAGAATGCCGGATTCACTGCCGCCATAACCGTCCAGTGACACGATATTTGAACGGTCAAATCCGGAAACATAGTAAGAGCTTAATGCGTGAGCGACGTGGTGGTTCACGAATTTCATCTTTTCATCCATATGCCTGAACGGCAACTGCCTGAGCAGAAACTCCCATGGATATCTTTTCTTCTTTTTCTGCCGTTCTGCAGATTCCCATCCGATGGCAATATGATCTACCTCGTCCAGTGTTACCCCCGCCCTCTTGAGGCAAAACTCAATGGACATATCTGGAGATGTCCTCGGCGAATGTTTGAACCTGTTAAACCTCTCTTCCTCCACCATCGCAATCAATTTGCCATCGACAAGGATGCATGCCCCGTTGTTCCACGAAATAGGGTGTGTTACTCCCAGAATTATCATATATAGTTCTCCAGTTTTGGATTTACGTTTGTTGTGTAACCGGTATCAGTTTATCTCTGTATTACAAAGTAAGTTAATCAAAAAAACCATGATAGAATTTTCTTATAAGAACTCAAGCTTTTTCTCACTTTGCCAACGTCGCTAAGTACGAATTACAAAAGCCTGCTTTCCGGGAAAATTAATAGAAAATCCGGCAACTTATTACAACGATTCGTTTGATATTAATAGCAATTTGTACTATAATCCCTAAACATCAATTTAAGCGCATGATAAGTGTACACCAATCATCAGAAGTGGTAATAAACCAATTAAGCCAAACCATAGCATAATCTGAGGTAAAATGTTAAAAGATTTACGGAGACATCTCCGCATCTACAGCATAAGAAAACTCTATAACCTGATTATGGGTAAGATCCAATTCTCAATAGGCTCTACGCACCTTTATTATTATCCAGCTAAGATTACGATAGAATCAGGTAATATCTGTAACCTCCGCTGCCCACTTTGCCCAAGCGGCCAGAAAGATACTTCCGCCAGAAAAGGCTTACTCTCATTTTCTGATTTTAAAAGGATTATAGACGAAATTGGAAAGGACCTGCTCCTGATCAGGCTGTATAATTGGGGAGAACCCCTTCTGAATAAAGAACTTACGAAAATGGTAGAATATGCTGATCAAAACAGAATAGCGGTGAAAATAAGTACAAATCTGAGCCTTCCTATTGATGAAGCTCAAGCCGAAGCATTAATCAAAGCCAATCTACAAAAAATATACATTTCCTGTGATGGCACGAGCAGTTCAACCTATTCAACCTACCATATTGACGGTGATTTCAACAAGGTTATGTCAAATATGAGACTTTTACTCAAGAAAAAGATGCAATTAGGAAATAGCTATACTGAGTTAATTTGGCTGTTTCACGTCTTCAGCCATAATGAACATGAAATTGAAACTGCTAAGACGTTAGCAAAAGAGATAGGCATAAAGCTGTCCATAAATAAAATACGCACTGATATGGGCAAGGAAATATTTGAGACCGCTGAAAAATCCCTTGAACGTGATTCAAAATGGCTACCGGAAAACCCGGAATATAACACTTTTAATATGACAGAAAAGAAGCCCAGGAAACGTTTTAATTGTCATCTGTTATGGACTGAAACTGTAATCAACTGGGATGGAAATGTTTTACCATGCTGTTCTGTATATAGTGAAACACACTCTTTTGGCAATATTAAAGAAGAACCTTTCAGAAACGTATGGAATAGCAAAAAATATATATCGGCACGAAAAGAGATCCTCGGCCGTAAAAACAATACAAAAACTGTCTGCCATATTTGTAAGGTAAACGATTATCTATATATCTAAAATTTAATTATGTGCATAAAGTTTGGAAAACACCGAGAGCCTCTAATATTTAATTAGTTCATATTTCTTTTTCCATAATTTTAGGCACTTCACACTTTAGTTCACTTTAGACACTTATCAATTAAACCATGACATTTATAGAAATTGTTGCGTTAGTGGGCTTCATTCTTGGTTCAATCCTTCATACGATTCTTTCAATTCTCATTGTTCAGAGAAAGAATAAGAAAGGGAGTGAACTTGTCTTCT
>CAYTGO010000048.1:5508-12332 GCA_964437425.1 uncultured Candidatus Scalindua sp. | reverse complement strand
CTTTCAATTCTCATTGTTCAGAGAAAGAATAAGAAAGGGAGTGAACTTGTCTTCTTGTGCCTTGTGATCAGTGTGGCTATGTGGCATTATGGCAATGTCATCTCTCTCTTCAGCTTAATGCTCTTTGGAAAAAATGTTCCCATCATAAATCAATCTTCAAATGCTGTTGCATGCATGGGAATGGGCGTAACACCGAGCCTGCTTTTACACACTGCTTTATTATTTCTTTTGGAAAGCGGCTGGAAGATCAAGAAAAAAATTATGATAACTATGGTTACCATAATTTATCTACCTATCATACCGCTCTCATTTACAGCAGGGAAGATAGTGTTTTTTGAAGAGTCCAATGTCCTGATGAGTGGTTCACCATTTGTAAAACCTTTTATCATATGGCTTCTGTTTTCAATATTTACATCTGCCGTTGTCTCCCGCATTCTCTCCGCCAAGGTGGAAGAAGTGGAGGAGCAGAGGTTCCACTTCTCTATTTTCTGGATTCTGATATTCATCACAATACTGGTTACCTGTACAGTCATGCTTGAAGGAAGTGATATACCATATATTGGTGATTATATGATCCTGGTTACTATGCTTTCATCCATCTTTCCCAGTATAATTTTTTCCTATTATGTCTATCGTTACAATTACATGGAATTTGTTCTCAGACGAAGTGTATTTTATTCGTTTCTGGCGGTCCTGGTTATCTGTTTCTATTATTTCGGAATAAGACAGTTAAGCAAATATCTTGAGTCAGGTTATTCAATTAACTCAAAGGTATTAGAGGCAGTACTGATTATCGCTCTCGTATACTGGTTTCCAAAATTGAAAGAAAATATTCAAGGGTTAATAAGGAAGTTGTCCTTTAAGATGATTACAGACACCGAGTATCTTTTAAATGATTTGAGTCACCAGATCAGCACAGACCTGCTAATTGATCTGTCTCTTTTGTTGGAGAATATTGTAGAATCAATAAAGAAAGCAACCGCAATTAAAGACGTTAACCTGATCCTGCTCAAAGAGTGGAGAATACAAGCCGTCGGACACGGAGAAAATACGTTTATAGTCAAAGAAGACATAATAAATACAATCAAATACTATGATAAAGGTGAGATTGCAGTGTTGGACAGATATGATGTTAAAGATGCTTCCATCATAAATGAGATGAAACGGTTAGAAATGTTCTTTATATTCCCGATCTTTAAAGAGAGAAAGCTAATCGGATTGCTGACTCTTGGTAAGTCTCGCAGGAGCATGCGGTTGCGTGCAGAAAACCTTGAGCAGTTGATGCTCATTGCAAATCAGATAAGTTCTGCAATGGCCAAAGCCGAGCTTATACAGGAAAAACTGCAGATGGAGAGAACAATGTATGAAAACGAAAAACTATCCAGTCTGGGTAGATTATCTACCAGCGTTGCGCATGAAGTGAAGAATCCACTGAGCTCGATAAAGGCAATAGTTCAGGTCCTTAAAGAGGATTCCGGAAACGAACCTAAAACGCAGAAAAGCCTTTCAATAATTGTAGAAGAGATAGATCGTTTGACAAAAGTGGTAAACCAGCTTCTGGTATTTGCCAAACCTCAAATGGACAGTAAATCTACTGTAAAGACTGAGGACGTAATCAATAAAGTATTAGTTGTTTTGAGACACGAAGCAAAAATGAACAACGTTAATATACAGCTGGATGTTTCAAAGGACCTACCGGTTCTCACGATAGACGAGGGTTCATTAAATGAAGTGTTCTTTAATATTATTCATAATGCCATACAAGCCATGTCAGAAGGTGGTAAGTTGACAATATCAATGAGCTATGATCAAAAAGATGATTATATTACTGTTGTTTTTGAAAATACAGGATCCTGTATCTCTGAGGAAGATATGGGTAAAATTTTTGAACCATATTACACAACTAAGCAGACCGGTACAGGTTTAGGATTGGCTATTGTTAAAAAGAAACTGGAAGAACTAAAAGGTATGGTCCATGTAAAAAGTGATGATTCATCCACAAGATTCACCGTTAAAATTCCTACGTCAGAAGACGCACTGGTAAGTAACATATAAATTATGAAAAAATCAATATTAATTGTAGATGACGAAAAAGCTGCAAGATTCGGGATGAAGATGGCTTTAGAAAATGACGGTTACAACGTCATGGAAGCCAGTGATGGTATTGAAGCTTTTGAAGTAATTAAGGCAAAGAGTCCCTCTCTTATCTTCCTTGATATCAACATGCCTAAGATTAATGGAATTCAGGTTCTGGAAGAGATAAATCAGATGGAGACTCCTCCCATGATAGTCATAGTAACGGCTTACGGATCTGAAAGAGTTGCAGTGGAGGCTATGAAAAAAGGTGCCTACGACTATATTTCCAAACCATACGAAATAGACGAACTCAGGTTAATTGCCCAGCACGCCTTCGAGAAACTTGCACTGGAAGAAGAAAACGCCAGGTTACGTTCAGAAATTGACAGATTGGGCTCCAGGGGTGCAATAGTCGGAGAAAGCCGTGAAATGAATCAGGTATTTAATAAGATCGAAAAGGTTGGTCCATCTGATGTGACAATCTTAATTCAGGGTGAAAGCGGGAGTGGAAAAGAGTTGGTAGCCAAAGAGATCCACAAGAAGAGTTCTCGCAAAAACAAGCCAATGATAATTATGAATTGTGCTGCACTCCCTGAAACATTAATCGAGAGTGAATTATTCGGACATGAAAAAGGCGCCTTCACAGGTGCGACAGAAAGACGTCTGGGCAAATTTGAACTGGCAGATAAAGGTACGATATTTCTTGACGAAATTGGAGATATGAGTCCTAACACTCAGGCCAAAGTCCTGAGGGTCCTTCAGGAGCAGAGTTTCGAACGATTAGGTGGTATAGAAACTCTTCGTGTTGACGTGAGGCTCATAAGCGCAACCCATAAAGATCTGCTTAAAGAGATCAAAGAAGGTAATTTCAGAGAGGATCTATACTACAGGTTAAAAGTTGTTGAAATCTTACTTCCGCCATTGAGAAACCGTAGAGAAGACATTATAATACTGGCAGAAAAGTTTATTCAATATTTCTCTGAAAAACACCGAAAGAGAGTAAAATCGATATCAAATGAAGCAGTAAAAGTTTTCACCAGTTATTCCTGGCCGGGCAATGTAAGAGAGTTGCAAAATGTTATAGAAAGCGCAGTCGTAATGGCAAATGCTGAAACTCTCGAAATTAGCGACTTCCCGGAAGAGATCAGCAGTTCTGATAGTAACCTTAGCTTCGATTATAATCTTCCTTTCAGAGATGCAAAAAAGATTGTCGTGGATACCTTCGAAAGGGATTTTGTAAACAGGAAGTTAGCAGAAAACAATGGTAACATAAGTAAAACTGCTGAAGCACTCGGAATGCACAGACAAAGCTTACAGCAAAAAATTAAAGAACTTAATCTGAAGCAGACATGAAAAACAACTTTGTCCATTTACACGTCCATAGCGATTACAGCCTGTTAGACGGTGCATGCAGGATCAATGACCTTGTTGATAAAACCAAAGCTTTAAACATGAAGAGCGTGGCATTGACAGACCATGGCAATATGTTTGGAGCAATCGGATTTTACGAATATGCCAGGCAAAATGATATAAAACCCATCCTTGGGTTTGAATCGTATGTCGCTCCGGGCAGTAGATTAAAGCATGAAGGAGGCAAACAGAAAACATATCACTTGACGCTTTTGGCTGAAAATCTCGACGGATATAGAAACCTGTTGAAGCTGTCATCATCTTCATACCTGGAGGGTTTTTATTATAAGCCGAGAATTGACAAAGAGTTGTTAACTAAGCATTCTAAGGGGGTTATCTGCCTGAGCGGATGTATGCAATCTGAAATAAATCAGAACCTGTTAAATAACGACTATGAAAAGGCATTAAGCACCGCATCTGAATACAAAGATATCTTTGGTGCTGAGAATTTCTATCTGGAACTACAGAACAATCGAATTGAACGCCAGGATGAGTTGGTAAAAGAGGCGTTAAAAATCAGCCAGGATCTGGATTTAAAAACGGTTGCCACTAATGACATACACTACATGGAATCTGACGATTATAATGCCCATGACGTGCTCTTATGTATAAACACGAGAAAGTCCATACATGATGTCAAAAGGATGCGTTTAAGCACTAATGAATTCTACTTCAAATCACAGGAGCAGATGGAGAAAACCTTTGGAGATCTACCAGATGCAATAATGAATACATCATTGATCGCTGACAGATGCGATGTTGAACTTGATTTGAATACAATGCACCTGCCAAGGTTTCACCCAAAAGAGGATTCTCTCTGTTACAAACCTGGTATGACCAATAAACAACATCTGAGGGCACTTTGTGAGCACGGTGCTTTAGAGTTATACAAGAAAATTGACAATGTCATTAAAGAGAGATTAGACCATGAGCTGGGTGTGATAGAAGAAACCAAATTTATTGACTATTTTCTAATTGTCTGGGACTTCATCGATTTTGCGAATAAAGAAGAGATACCAGCCATAGCCCGTGGTTCCGGTGCGGGTAGTTTAGTCGCATATCTTCTCGGAATCTCAAACATAGATCCTATCAAATACGATCTACTGTTTGAAAGGTTCCTGAACGCCGAAAGACTTTCCATGCCTGATCTTGATATTGATTTCTGTGCCGATGGTAGAGACAAGGTAATTCAATATGTGCGAAAACGATATGGCGGAGACAACAATGTCGCACAGATTATCACATTTGGAACCATGAAGGCCAAAGCTGTGGTCAGGGATGTTGGCAGGGCCATGGATATACCGTTGCCCGTAGTCGATAAAGTAGCAAAATTAATTCCACCTGCGCTGGGCATCACATTAAAGGAAGCGCTTGAACAGGAACCGGAACTGAAAGCTATGCGTGACGGTGATCCGCAGATACAGGATCTATTCAATATTTCTACAAAACTAGAAGGGCTACGAAGACACGCCTCTACACACGCCGCCGGTGTGGTGGTTTCCGACGAACCACTAACCAACTATATCCCTCTGGCAAAAAACAAGGATACCGTAATAACACAATATGATGGCGAAACCCTTGTTGAGAAGATAGGCCTATTAAAGGCTGATTTCCTTGGAGTAAGGAAATTCTCTGTTATTGATAAGGCAAGGCTGCTTATAAAGGCGACAACAGGAACAGTTATCGATATAGATAAACTTCCGATAGACGATAAGAAAACATATGACTTGTTGTCACGAGGTGACGTGAAAGGTGTTTTCCAGGTAGAGACAAGCAGAGGCTTCAGAGACCTACTGATGAAACTTAAACCTGACAAGTTTGAGGATGTATTACCACTGGTTGCACTATATCGACCCGGACCACTGGGAAGTGGAATGGTTGATACCTTCATAAATTGCAGACACGGTAGAGAGGCCGTGAAATATCTCCATCCAATGCTCGAACCGCTGCTCAAAGAGACATATGGACTAATCGTTTATCAGGAACAGGTAATGCGCATCGCAAACAGGCTTGGAGGATTTACCCTTAACGAAGCTGATAACTTGAGAAAGGCAATGGGTAAGAAGAAGCCGGAGGTTATGGCAAAATTCAAGGTCCAATTTCTAAACGGAGCTAAAGAAAATAAAATACCCGGAAATGTTGCAGAGAAAATCTTCGAACTCATGGAATATTTCGCGGGATATGGGTTTAATAAATCACACTCCGCTGCTTATGCCATGGTCTGCTACCAGACGGCTTATCTAAAGGCTAACTACCCGACGCAATATATGGCAGCACAGATGACGTGCGAAAAACAGAATAATCTGAAGATAGTAGACTATATGCATGAATGTAACCGAATGGGTATTGAGTTACTGCCGCCTTGCGTAAATGAAAGCTATTCCGATTTTACAATAGTATCAGATCAACAGGTCAGGTTCGGTCTTGGGGCAATAAAGAATGTTGGTGAAAAAGCGATAGAATCAATCATTGAGTCTAGAGAAAAGGATGGTGAGTTTACCACAATATTTGATTTCTGTGAGCGAGTAGACTTGCGACTGGTAAACAAACAGGTAATGGAAAGCCTTATCAAATCAGGATGTTTTGATTCGATGCCGGGATACCGATCTCAATTTTTTGAAGGAATAGACACACTACTAAAAGTTGGTGCAAAATCAAACAAAGACCGCCGCATGGGACAGTTGAACCTTTTTGGTGCACAAGAGAATGCAATGGACTTAAACGCTCTTCACAGTTTACCTGAAACAGAGAAGTGGTCAGAGAAACAGCTGCTTAAAGCGGAAAAAGAGGCAATGGGGCTTTATGTCAGTTCACATCCATTAAAGAGGTATAAAGATGCAATAGAGCATTATTCAGATATAACTACAAGTGAACTTTCGGAAAAGCCTGAAGATGCCGTGGTCTTGATAGGTGGAATAGTTGACAGCGTTAATCGTACTATCACCAAAAAGGGCAAACCGATTGCATATTTTACCATCGAAGATATGGAAGGAATAGCGAAATGCGTGATTTTTACTAAAAAGCTGGCATCCCTCAACGATCAGCTCCACGCCGATGAAGTGGTCTTTGTTAAAGGAAAAGTAGGCTTCAGAGATACGGAAGCCTCAATCAGGGTTGATGAAATAATAACTCCTGAAGAAATGGAAAAATTAATAGAGAACAAACCGCCAAAGAATGCTATAATACGCCTCAAATATGCACAAATAAATGATGATATTCTCTCAGGCTTGAAAGAAATCCTCTCAGCAAATAAAGGGCCTTGTCCTGTATTCATAAAATTAGAGATCCCGGATAATAAATCAGTAACGATAAAGGCATCTAACGGGTATTCTGTGTCC
>CAYTGO010000048.1:0-5408 GCA_964437425.1 uncultured Candidatus Scalindua sp. | reverse complement strand
TCTTTGTCTGATCTGGAGCTTGTAGGTGCCAGAATGTACACTCCCAGCGACAAGTTCCTGGATGAATATATTAAGACTATCGAAAAACAGAAGATGAAGGCCGTGTGGAAGAAAGCAATGATAGATTATGTAAACAACATGCTGAGAAAAAATAATAAACTTGGTATGGTAAACCGTGCCATGCTCCTTCTCTTCGAAGGCAAGAACGCGGTTGATGTACTCCATAATAAGGTGATTGGGTCAGCATCTGATCCTTTAAGAGGAGATACCATCAGGGGTACTTTCGGTGACACTATAATATCCGAGGATGGAAAGGTTGATTACTTCGAGCCGGCAGTCCTTACGTCAGCTGACAAGGCCTCAAATATTGAGCAGCTTAAGTTGTTCTCTAAATATGCACTGAGTGATGGCGGAATCATGGATAATGTTATCGCTTTTGACAAAAACAAAAAGCCTGAAACTTCACTCATAATTCTTAAACCCTTTGAAAAACACGATCCGCGTGCCGGAAACATAATAAGTATGTTTTCAAGGACAGGTTTCTATATAGTTGGAATTAAACTCCTTGACCTGAGTACTAAACAGGCAGAAGAGTTTTATGGTCCTGTAAAAGACTTCTTCAATAGCAGTTTCGATGATAAATTTAAACCAGATCTGGTTGACCAATTAAAAACAACATTAAAACAGAAGGACTTCTCATTTGAACTGACAGATGAACTTTTGAATAATATGGCAGCTCAGATGAAAAAACCAAAAGTAGATACCGAATTCAACAGCATACTACAATACATGACAGGCAGTGAACCATCTGCATTTGCTGAAACCAAGAAAACTACGGATGGAAAACATACCATCTGTATAGCAATACTGTACCAGGGCATCAATACAATAAAGACTATCCGAGATCTATTGGGAGCCACAGATCCTAGGAAGGCGAAGTATTCCAGCATCAGGCGTTTTTATGCACTGGATATAAGAAAGAATGCCGTACACGCATCTGACTCCGCGAAAAGTGTAATAAGGGAAAGAAAAATCATAGGCTTCAATAAAGATGAAAAGAGCTGTGATATTAAGAAGATAATCAATCAATATGTTAAGAAGGGTTAACCTTCAGGAAAATAGAAATAGTCTATGTTGCTCAAGTATAGTTGAGAGGTGATTCCAGAAACTTTATTTAGTAGCGTAGCTTTTATCATTATGCTGGATATTCAGAAATTAGAAGTGGGGCCTTTGGACGCTTGTTGTTATATAGTTTCGTCAAAGTGTTCGGAGGCCATGATCATTGACCCTGGCGGGGATACGGAAAAAATACTGGACTGCCTGGAACAGAAGAAACTCCACCCTATCATTCTCGTTAATACTCATGGACATGGGGACCACATTGGCGCTAATAAAGAGTTGAAGGAAAGATTTCCGGATATTCAGATCTGTATTCATACCGATGATGCTGAGATGCTGGAGGACCCATTCAAGAACCTCTCGCTTCTTGGTGGAAAAAGATATTCATCACCACCAGCTTGCAGAACTTTGAATCACGACGATAAAATTGAGTTAAATGGCTATGAATTCAGGGTTTTGCATCTTCCCGGTCATACACCCGGTGGAATAGGAATTTATACAGATTCTACAGACAACGGTGAAGCTCCGATACTGTTTTCTGGAGACACTCTTTTTGCAGGAGGATATGGCAGGACAGATTTACCCGGAGGCAGCCATAACCACCTACTCCAATCGATTAAAGAATGTATTTTCAAGCTGGACGAGAACACAGTTATTTATCCCGGGCACGGATCCTCTACAACAGTAAAAGCTGAAAAAGAAAGGTTTAAATGATAGAAGAAAAAGGAAACGTAAAGGACATCCTCATAGAAGAGGAGATGAAAGAGTCATACCTGACCTTTGCTATGAGTGTAATCATGAGCCGTGCATTGCCTGATGTGAGGGACGGTCTTAAACCCTCACAGAGAAGGATACTCGTTGCAATGAACGACCTCAACCTTAGCCCTGGAGCCAAGTTCAGGAAATGTGCGAAGATATGTGGTGACACAACAGGAAATTATCATCCACATGGTGAGCAGGTTGTATATCCCACACTTGTGCGTCTGGCCCAGGACTGGAGTCTAAGATACACACTGGTAAGAGGCCAGGGCAATTTTGGATCAATTGATGGTGATCCGCCTGCTGCGATGAGATATACGGAAGCTAAAATGACCCACGCTTCTGCCGAAATGATGGAGGATATTAAGCAGGACACAGTCGATTTCACACCGAATTACGATGAAACCCGCCTGGAGCCATCAGTACTTCCTGCAAAATTCCCTAACATTTTATGTAATGGGGGTTCCGGCATTGCTGTTGGTATGGCGACGAGTATACCACCACACAATGTAAACGAGGTGTGTGATGGAATAATAAAAGTTATTGATAATCCGGATGTGACCATAGATGAACTTTTGACAACTGTAAAGGGCCCTGATTTCCCGACAGGAGCCTTAATATGTGGCGCTAAAGGGATAGTGGATGGATACAAAACCGGCAGAGGTATTATAACTGTAAGGGCAAAGTATCACACAGAGACAGCAAAAAATAACAAACAGAGCATAGTTGTAACCGAAATCCCCTATCAACTTAACAGGGACAGGATAATAGAGAGAATTGCTGAATTAGTTAGAAATGATGTGATAAAGGGCATAACGGATGTTCGGAATGAGAGTGACAGAGAAGGAAGCAGAATTGTTATCGTCTTAAAAAGGAATGAGGAAGTCGAAGTTGTTATAAACCAGTTGTATAAGCACACATCACTGCAGAGTAGTTTCAGTATTATCATGATTGCATTGGTGGATGGCCGCCCTGAAACATTAAACCTGAAGCAGTTACTTAACGCCTATATCACACACAGAAAAGAAATAATCAGGCGCCGGACACGTTTCCTGCTGGACCGTGCGGAAGAGAGAGCTCATATACTGGAAGGATTAAGGATTGCCCTTGAGAACATTGATGAAGTTATTCAGCTGATAAAGGCCTCGAAAACTGTCGAGGATGCAAGGGAATCACTGGTATCAAGATTCTCTCTTTCAGAGAGACAGGCGAACGCGATCCTTGAAATGAGACTGCAGAGGCTGACCAACCTGGAGCAATCCAAGATTGAAGAGGAATATAAGAAAGTCTGTGAAAATATCAGGGAATACAAGGATATTCTGGCAAATGAGAACCTGGTCCTGGACATTATCAGGGAAGACCTTCACGAGGTAAAAGAGAAATACGGAGATGAAAGAAAGACAGAAATTGTCGCCGATATTGGTGAATTCAATATGGAAGATCTCATTTCCGAAGAAGATGTTACAGTCATAATTACCCATGAGGGATACATAAAACGATTACCTCTTACCACGTACAGGAAACAACACCGTGGAGGAAAAGGTGTAACCGGTGCTGGTATGAAGGAAGGCGACTTCGTTGAAAACCTCTTTATCGCGTCAACACACGACTACATACTTTTCTTTACGGATATGGGTAAAGTATACTGGCAAAAGGTATACGACATCCCTAACGCAAGCCGTATAGCAAAAGGACGGGCAATAGTTAATCTTCTTGAATTAGGTAAAGATGAAAATGTCACATCCACGATCCCTGTTCGCAAATTCGACGACAGGCAATTGGTCATGGCAACAAAGAATGGAATAATAAAAAAGACAGTTCTCAGCGCCTTCGGACGCCCTAAGAAAGGCGGAATAATCTCAATCCTTCTTGACGACGGTGACAAACTCATAGGTGTTAAACTGACACAGGGAGGACAGGAAATTGTACTAGGCACGGAGAATGGAAAAGCTATCCGCTTCTCAGAGGACGACGTACGATGCATGGGACGCGCGACACGAGGCGTTAAGGGTATTGGACTTAAGGGTGATGACAAGGTCAAAGGCATTGTTGTCGTTGACCAAAATGCAACTCTCTTAACCGTCTGTGAAAATGGATTTGGAAAGAGAACTGACTATAGTGAATATTCTGTCCAGCGTAGAAGCGGTCAGGGAGTTATTAACATCAAAACAACCGATAGAAATGGTAAGGTCGTTGCTCTGATAAACGTAAGCGATGACAACGAACTCATGATGATGACAGCGCAGGGCATGATAATTCGTGCTGCTATTAACACCATAAGATCCATTGGACGTAATACTCAAGGAGTTAAACTTATTTCACTGAAGGCAGGAGACAAGGTCGTATCCGTCGCACCGGTTATAGGCGAGGACGAAGAAGATACAGAAGGAACTGAGGCAGATGAAGCAGGACCACAACAACCTGAACAAACAGAATAATGTTACTTGAAAATATTATTTTTCATGAAACACCTCTGGTTCACACGCTCTGCGCAGGAGCCCTTTAATAGTATGACGATAGAGGATAATACAAAACCAGAAAAAACTAACGATGAGATCAGAAGCGCATCAGACTTCGTTCAATGGAATGCATTTTTCTGGAAACTAATAAGGTCGTTAGCAATTATAGTTGCAGCTACAACGGCAATCTTTTTCATCTGCAAATGGTTAATATATTAGCCAACAACAGGAATTAACCACTTCCTTGTCAATGATGATGGTGATGATGACCTCCCCCACCTTCTAACGGCCCGCCAACTTTTCCAAGCGCTTCGGAAAGTGATTTGCCTGCCACTTCCATATCACAGATAGCCTTACCCAGTAGTTGGGCAACTTCCTCTCCGGACTCTTTTCTAGCCTCACCTTCCCACTTTCTGAACTCAGCTATATGGTTGTTATTGTGCTCAATCCAGTGAGGTAACAGTACTCGTAACTTCTCTAGTGTATTTTGTTCTGACATGTATTCTTTCTGTTATTTAAGTGTGGTTTCCGTAGATATATCCTAAAATAAAGGACGCCCGCCTGGGCGGGAGGCTACTACGAAAAGATATAATCACTAATCTTATTTTGCCTGAAGCATTGTCTTACCTGAAAGGAAATCAATCGTTTTTATTGCTACACCTGGAATAAGTTTTGGCTCTTCAAAAAGCGTACTGATTCTGATCCCATCTTCAACCACTTCAAGTTGTGCAACGTCTTCCATTACTAATTCCTGCTGACCATCCTTATCCTGCATTATTTTCATCTGGCACATAGTTTTTCCCTTAAAATAAAAACGTTATATATTCTCAAGATGATTATTTAGTGAAAATTTATGTATTCTTTCTGCCTGATAAACAGTGTCAGGCCTCCCACAACTCCTGATTTCTTATACATTCAATTAAAACAGAACACTTTAAAATAGCAACTATTTTTTCGAAGTGTCCATGTTATAAGTAAAATCAGATTGTCTTCAAAAAAGATATTTGACAAAAAAGATTATTTAGCTTTAAATACCCCAAAAAATAGCTTTCGATGAAATACGATACAAAA
>CAYTGO010000047.1:0-23198 GCA_964437425.1 uncultured Candidatus Scalindua sp. | reverse complement strand
TTATACTGGACGTCATGATGCCCAAAATGGACGGATACCATTTCTGCAGACTACTTAAGTTTGATACACGGTTTAAACATATCCCTATTATTATTGTCAGTTCAAAGATTCAGGATTCCGACAGGGAACTGGGCTTCGCATGCGGTGCGAATGAGTACATAGCGAAGCCTTATGATTTGAACATGCTTACAGATACAGTTGAAAAATATTTACATAGCACAGTCGAAGAGGTGAACAGTGCCGATATTTAATTATAAAGCCAGGGACGGAGCAGGTCTGGCCGTTGCAGGAACATTAGAAGCAACCGGGCTGGATATTGCCAGGATGCGTCTGGGGGAGATGGGATACATACCGGTCTTCCTGAAAGAAGGCAAGGCCGGGAAGAGCGCCTTTTCTATAAGCTTCTTAAAGCCAAAGGTAAAGGACAAAGACATCATAGTCTTTAACCGTCAACTTGCCACCCTCTTTTCTGCCGGAATACCCCTGCTCTCAGGAATACAGGGCCTTGCAGAGCAGATGCAGAACAAAACATTCAAGGAGATACTCCTTAAGGTGTCAGCAGATATCCAGACAGGATCTTCTTTTTCTGATGCACTTGCAAAACACCCAAAAGTGTTCTCGGAGCTTTACATAAATATGGTACGGGCAGGAGAGGCATCCGGTACCCTGGACGACATTCTCGGGAGACTTGCTTCACTGGCAGAACACGCGGCTGAAATCAAGGCAAAGATAAAGGCGGCTACACGATATCCTAAGATAGTCATAAGCGCCATGTTAATCGCAATACTTATACTTATGAAATTCGTGGTTCCCCAATTTATGGCTATCTTTGAACAAGTTGATCTCGTACTACCCCTGGCCACAAGGATGCTGATAGAGGCTAATCGCCTGTTTACAAACTACTGGTACGCACTCTTTGTCGGGGCAGGAGCCCTGTTTTTCGTCTTTAAAGCATATACTAAAACCCATAAAGGTCGCCGTCAACTAGACCTGCTTAAACTAAAGGTACCTGTCTTCGGGCCTATTTTTCTCAAGATTGCAATGTCTGTTTTCTCCAGGACTATGTCTACTCTTAATCGAAGTGGATTATCAATCGTTGACAACCTGAAGATATGCGCGGAGGTAGTAGAAAGCGTTCCGATATCTGAAGTAATCACCGATATCGAAAAAGGTGTGAAACGTGGTGAGAGTGTTACGGCAACTATTAAGAAAAGCAATTTCTTCACGCCTATGGTAGTGCAGATGATGTCCGCGGGAGAGGAGTCCGGTGAACTTGACAGTATGCTGGTAAAGGTTTCAGAGTACTACGATATGGAGGTTGATTACTCTATCAAGAATATCGCAAGTCTGATCGAACCTATACTTCTGGCTTTTCTCGGTGCGGTTGTACTATTCCTTATGCTGGCCATATTTATGCCGATGTGGGACCTTACCAAATTGGCCGAAAGAGGTTGATAACACTTCGACTCCGCCCAGCTTGACGTAATCCTTCTCCAAATAGGCTGGGCGGAGCCGAAGGAGAGCTTCAGATGCAACATCATTCCCCACAAAAACCACGAAATCTCACGAAAGTATTTTCTGTATCCTTTTTATTTCTTTGATATTAGCTTAGTGTTGGCTTCAAATGTCCACGAAGCTTCCAGTACATCACAGGCATAACAAACAGGTTGAGCAAAATTGAACTTACCAGTCCGCCGACAATGACTATTGCCATAGGATGTTCAATTTCCTGTCCGGGAAGGTTACCTCCAATAATTATGGGTAGAAGCGCAAGTCCGGTTGTCAGAGTTGTCATCAGGATAGGAACCAGTCGTTCCATTGCGCCACGAACAATCAGGTTGATATCAAAAGGCTGTTTCTCCTCTACCTCCAGATGATCATAGTGGCTGATGAGCATAATGCTGTTCCTGGCGGAGATACCAAGCACCGTAATAAAACCTATCAGTGAACCGAGCGAGAGCACACCACCTCCCAGAAATGCAGCTACCACACCGCCAATCAAGGCAAAAGGCAGACCCAGAAATACAAGCATGGCAGGTCTGACAGAGCCGAAACTCACATGCAGTATAAGAAAAATACCTATAACGACTATTATTGAGAGTATAATAATCCGGTTTCTCGATGCCTCCTGTGCCTCGTATTCTCCCAGAACCTCCGGATGATAACCACTATCGAATGAAATGTTATCCACCCTGCTTCTAATATCATGCGCCACGCCACGAAGGTCACGGCCACGCACATTACACGTAACCTCTGTATAGCGTGACGCCGATTCACGCGTAATCTTGTTCGGTACAGGAACAACAGTAACTCCTGCTACTTCATTCAATGGAACTATGCCTCCTGTTGGCAGTTCAATCCTCATAGAACGAAGTGAATTGAGACTATCACGAACCTGAGGAGCGCCCCAGACGACTACATCAAAAATATCCTGGTCTTCATAAAATTCTCCCACCTTCATCCCATTCATAAGTAATGCCACGGTATTACGAACCGTACCGCCATTCAATCCGAAATTCGCAGCAGCCTCCGGGCTGAAACGTACCTCCACCTGTGGCACCAGAATCTGCGGCTGTACCTTCAAGTCAACAACACCTCTTACATTAGAAATATATGACCTTACTTCTTCTGCTTTTTCACGGAGAATATCCAGATTCTCACCATATATACGCACAACAATTGTAGCGCTGGATCCGGTAAGCACCTCCTTAATCCTCTCCCGCAGATACGTAAGCAGATCTCTGTACAGACCCGGATAACCGTCTACAACTTCCTGTATTTTTGCTACCGTCGCATCGTAGTCTACCTTGGGATCCATACTGATCCAGAGTTCCGTAAAATTGGGACCTACCACCTCATCAGCAACCTCTGATCTGCCTATATGAGAGCCGAAATTACGTACTCCCGGAATGGAACGAAGCTCTTTACTTACACGGGTTGTTATACGCTTCATAGCCTGCAGAGAAGTCCCAGGTTTTTCAACCCAGTGCATCAGGAAGTCGTGCTCTTTAAAATTAGGAAGAAATTCTTCACCCAGAAAGGTAATAGCCACTAGTGCCAGGAGTAAGGCACCACCCAGGAAAGACAATACACGCTTAGGCCTCATAATCAAAGACGGCAGTATAGACCGGTAACGTGCTTTCAGCCATCTCACGAATGATGGTTCCCTGCGGTGAGACGCCCCCGGTAAAAGAATCAGTGACAAAGCGGGCGTTAGCGTAAGGGCTACAAACAAGGACGACATGATGGCCAGTATATAGGAGAAAGCAAGAGGGCTGAAGAATGAACCCGCCAATCCCTCAAGGAAAAATACGGGAATAAGTACCAGTACAACGATTACGCTGCCGTATACAACTGAGCTGCGCACTTCCAGTGAAGCGTTCAGCACAACCTTGAATGACGATTCCGGGTTACCAGCCTCACGGTTGAGACGAAGCCTGCGCATGATGTTCTCCACATCTATAACTGCATCGTCAACCAGCTCACCAAGCGCTATAACAAGCCCGGCAAGCACCATGGTATTAATGGTTCCACCACGATAGTGAAGAATCAGCGAGGCTATAACCAGCGAAGTCGGAATTGCCAGGACACTGATCAGGGCAGTCCTCCAGTCATTAAGGAAAAATGACAGCACAATAATTACCAGGACACAGCCGATAAGCAGTGACGTATTAAGATTATGTAGAGACATTTCTATAAATGTAGCTGGACGAAAGATAGTAGAATCTATTTCAATATCCTTAATACCCGGCCTGAGAGCTTCAAGCACTTCTTCAATCTTTCGAGTTACTTCAAGTGTATTACCCCATGGCTGTTTTTCAACGATAAGAAGTAATCCCGGTCCGTCGTTTATAACCGCGTCACCAATGGGCGGTGGAAAACCTTCTACCAGTTCAGCCAGATCGCCCAGCTTCATGGCTGCTCCATTACGAAAAGCAACCGGAACGTGTGCGAGGTCTTCAGGTTTTTTAAGAGACAGAACATTTGTAACTGCAAGACGCTGATTGGGCGTGTCGATAAATCCACCTCCACCGATAGCTGTAGCGTTACGCACAGACCGTACTACGTCGTTTGTAGTAACCCCATGGGTATACAGATTATCAGGGTCTATAAGTACCTGAATCTGGCGATCTCGCTGCCCCCAGATGGCAACATTTGCAACTCCCGGGATGGACATAAGACGTGGTCTGATAGTCCACTTTGCAACTGTAGTCATATCCATCTGTGACAGTTCTTGTGAAGAGAGTCCTATCTTCAGGATTCTGCTGGTGGAAGAGAGTGGAGAGAGAATCACCGGAGCTTTGACCACTGATGGCAGTTTTTCTGCAAGCTGAGCCAGCCGCTCCTGAACTAACTGCCGTGCCTGCATGACGTCTGTACCCTCCTCAAAATAGAGCACTACTGATGAAAGACCAAGCACAGACTTTGAACGTACCTTCTTCAACCATGAAACACCGTTAACGGCACTCTCAACAGGTATGGTAATCAGTGTCTCAATTTCAGAAGTAGAAAGTCCGGGTCCTTCTGTCTGTATCTCAACGAGGGGAGGAGCAAATTCCGGGAATACATCAAAGGAGCTCTGTCTGCTTACCGTATGCGAACCTGCTATTAATAAAATCATGGTTACTACTACAATGGATAAACGCAGTCGCAAAGATGTTGAAACCAGCCACCTTATCATTTACCTCCTCCAAACTCTGTTCCAAATAACTCTGCCGCCCCTGTAGTAACAACATCCTCATCTTTGTTGATACCGCGTGTCAGTACCGCTAAACCATCAATCACACTGGATACTTCAACCCTCCTCCTTGAGTAAGTTTGACGGCTTGTTCTCAAATAAACCCAGTTCCCACCATTGATGTCGTACATTATTGCGGACCATGGAACAACAATTCTATTACCGGAACCCAGCTGTGTTAGTAAAACATTAATCTTCTGTCCAATACGAAAGAAACCTTCAGGATTTGATACTTCAAAGAAAAGATCTGACGATACGCTATTGGGATCGCTGAGTGGTGGACCGTTTACAGGTTTTGCTTTGTATACATTTATATTACTTACATTCCCGAGAGATTGAATAGTTGCGTCCTGCTTCTGATCTATCTTTACCATGTCACCAACATAAACAGGTACACGTACCCAGACAGGATCCTGGCTGGCAACCTCAAACAGGAGTGTTGACGCAGAAACGGCTTGTCCCGATGCAACATAAATGCGCTGTATCACTCCGTTAACAGGTGATTTCAGCACAAAAGCAGAAAGCCCTTCCGTTGCTGATTCCATCCCTGTACCGTCCAATAGACCCAGTCGTGCTTTAGCCGCCTTGAGGGAAGCACTTGCTGCAGCCAGTCCGGCTTGTGCCTGCAGATAAATCTTCTCGCTGGTTGCCTTATCCTGCAAAAGAAGCTTTGAACGGTCTGCCTGAGCCTGAGCAACCTCTAATTGTACGTTTCTTACTTCAACCGCTTCACGTGCACCCGCAAGATCTTTCTCCGGCGTCAGCAGTAACAGGTTAAGGATTGGCTGGCCTCGTTTGACCTGAGTTCCTGCCGACAGTAACTCATCACCGTTTATTCCGAAAACCGTACCTGCCATTGGTGCGGCGATCATCGCTTGATGACCTGGTGGTGAAATAATTTCTCCTCCAAGCCTTAACGTGTTCCGTATGCTTTGGTACTCTGTAACTGTAGTTTCTATTCCCAGACGCTGTTCCGCCTTTGGAGAAAGTATAACGGTTGTAAGTTCAGATTCTTTGACAGCATTTATAACCTTCGCCGGCTTATTTGATTTTCCTTTTGAATGATCACTCTTATTACATGCACAAATTAGAACTAATAAGCAAAGCAAAACAAATTTAGTTGTACATGTAATGATAAGTCTTAGGCCTCCTCGCACAATAATCTCCTTTGCATTATCATATTAAATGTCATAACTCTTCCTTAATTTCTGTAAACTCACTCTCTATAGTTTTCAGTGTATCCTGTTTAAAGCCTACGCTATTCCTGAGTTGTGCTGAAGCCCGGTGCAGTTCGGCAACTGATTCAGCCTCTCTCAAGCGAGAATCCAAAAGTTGTCGTTTAAATTCGAGGAAATCCTGATAGGCAATCTCACCAACAGAATATCTTTTCCCCGCTTTATTTACTGCTGCTACCACTGAAGGCAATATATCAGAACGGACTACCTTTAACGCATCCTGCGCGGAAAGATAATTTGTATACGCCTCACGCACATTAAATGCTATATCCTGTTTAGCAACTACATATTGTTTTACTGCCTGCTCCAATTGTGCTTTAGAGCGTGAGACCTTACCATTATTCCTGTTAAAGAGAGGCAGCTCAAACCATGCACCCGGTCCAAATTCAGAACCGCTCCTACCCTTTTCATTAAAATCCACAATGGCAGTAAACTTGAAGATCTTTGAACGTTCCCATCCCAGACGCTTACCTGCTTCCTCAATCGCAATTTCTGCCGCGCGTAAATCCGGGCGTGCCGCATATGCCAAAGTAATAAGTTCTTCGAGCTTGAAATCCCATTCGTAGTCAATTTGGGTTGGTGTAAGCTTAAGAGTATTTTCCTCCTGTCCCAGTCCCAGGAGAGTTTTCAATTTTGCGTCTAAAAGTTCAGTATCACGAACATTATTAACCAAATCCCTCTCTTTTCGAGCTGCTTCGAGTTGAAATACTCTCTCATCCAGTCCGCTTATATCACCGGCACGCAAGCGTGCCTGAACAATAGTAACGATTTTCCCATTAAGTGCTGTTTCTTCTTTTGCAATATTTACCCGTTCCTGTGAGAAAGCAAGATCTGCGTAGGTTATCATGACGTCACGAACAAGATTGAGACCATTCTGAACAAGATTCTCAGCCACACGCTCAGCACTTAGCTTAGCTGCTGAAACGCGATACGGCCTCTGCCATAATGACTCTATCGGCATAAATATCGTGGTTTCCATCTGTTTCGGCCCTGCCGGGAAAAACATTGAAAATACAGGATTACTGATCATACCAGCCTCTATCAGATCTGCCCGTGAGAAACCAAGTCCTACGAGGTCAGCCTGAAATCTGGCATTATTCCATAAGGCAATTGCAACCGCTTCATCCTCCGTTAGACCGTCTGAGAGTGAAACGTCATCAGGAAGATTTATTCCCTTATCTTCAGTTGATACAAGGGTATGTCCGGTACGACTGCTGATAGAATCAGACACGTATGTACGGTCATGAGTTAAATGCGTAGAGCAGCCAACCAATATAAGGATGAATGAAAAAATTAAACAGTTGCAGACAGTTTTTAGACCCATGTTTATTATGCTGTCGTAAAATAATAACTTTATATAGATTACTAATATATATAAATAAACATTAAGGCAGGATGAAAGAAAGATGAAGAAATGTTAATCTTGCAGATTTTATAGTAAAGTAGCCGTGTTAAACTTCCGGCTGGAGAGTTTTGAATAGAGTGTATTCAGGAATTTGAAAGATCTTTTGGAAGTATAACTTCAAATGTGCTTCCCGTAGCGGTTTTACTTTTCACCTGTATCTTTCCTTTATGGAGTTCAACTATGTTTTTGCAGATATTCAGTCCCAAACCAGTTCCACCTGTATCTCTTGAACGTGAAGAGTCAGAACGAAAGAAACGGTCAAAAACCTTCTCTAGATGTGCTTCTGAAATACCAATTCCTGTGTCCTCAATACAGGTGACAACATAGTTGCCCCTATCCGACAGAGAGATAGAAACGCTGCCTCCAGGTGGAGTAAATTTAATGGCATTGTCCAGTAAATTGGAAAAGACACGCCGCAATAAATCTTTATCACCTTCAATCTGAATGTCTGGCAGCTCGTTAATAAGGATATTTATGTTCTTTGTTTCCGATATCAGTCTGAATTTATTTTGAAGTTCATTCAGCAAATTACCCAAACTGAATGATTTAAGATGTAAAATACTTGTGCCTGAGTCTGACCTTGAGAGTTCTAATAAATCGCTTATCATCCTGGTCATTCCTTCCAGAGTGCTTAAATTATTTTCAAGTAAATCACGATACTCTTCCGCCGTCCTTTCCTTTGAAAGGATGACCTCAGCTCCTGTTTTAAGGGCAGCAACAGGTGTCCTGAGTTCGTGGGAGACATCCGACGTAAACTGGACAATTCTAACGAAAGAATCTTCAATTCTGCCTAGCATGAGGTTTATTGTATTTGCCAGTTCATCTACCTCATCGCCAGTGTGTGTAGGTACAAGTCTCTGATTCAGGTTTGATCCGGTTATTTTCTGCGTGGTTCTGGTTATGTTTTCTATCGGTGATAAGCTCCTCCTTGCGAGAAACCAGCCACCGGCAATGCTGAGTACAATGAGTATCGGCATCAATATTAATAAATTATTTTTTAAATTCTCTATTGTTTTGTACAGAGGTTTCATATAAAGACCAATCTGGAGAATATACTTTAATGAACCGTCCTGGTCTATTGCTTCTGTCAGTAAACGAAATGGATACTTCCTCTCCCGGACCCGTACAGTTTGAAATACACTCTCACCTCCTCTTGCTTTTGTAACAGCTATTTCTGATGCCTTCAGATCTTGAACTGAAAAGTTATCAGAAACGATAATTGCCTTCCCTTCAGCACCCAGTAGCCTGATTGATAACTTGTAATATCTGTCTTCAGAGAATTCCAGCGCAATTGTAGACTTTAGATCATTCAGTGTGGAATCTTTGTCCAGAAGCGTCAGCAGAAGCTCTTCCTCCTCATCCAGGATCAGTTGATCTGCTTTTTTATTCAGCTTATGTTGCAGACGAAAATATAGAAATGTCCCCGAAAAGAGTAATATTCCCATAACTGACAGCAAATACCATAAGGTGATTTTAAAGCTGATAGTTTTAAGGAATCTAATCCTGTTCTTCGATGACATATCCCGCACCTCTTTTTGTGTGTATGAGTTTTATATCAAAACCCTTATCAATTTTATTTCTCAGCTTGGCTATATGAACATCCACTACATTACTGAAACTCTCAAAGTTCGAGTCCCATACGTGTTCTGAGATCATCGTTCGGGTAACTACCTGACCCGCATGGTTCATCAAATATTCCAGAAGTGAAAATTCAGTAGGAGACATTTCTATCCTTTGCTTTCCCCTGAATACCTTTCTGGTTAATGGATCAAGTGTCAGATCAGCCACTTTTAATTCTAACGATGCCTTGTGGCTGCCCCTGCGCAGACAGACACGAACGCGAGCAAGCAATTCATGAAAAGAGAAAGGCTTGACGATATAGTCATCAGCCCCGATGTTTAATCCTTCAACCTTATCCTTTGTTGAATCTTTCGCTGTCAAAAAGATAACAGGAGTGTTGATACCTGCACTTCGAGCAGCTTTAAGTATCGACAAACCATCATATTCAGGCAACATAATGTCCAGTATGATGAGGTCATAACTTTCATGTGTTGCCAGATGTAATCCATCTGTACCATTAAGTGCAAGATCCACTACATAAGAGCTTTCTTCAAGTCCCTTTTTGAGGTATCTTGCTAACTTCTCTTCATCTTCAACAACTAATATTCTCATATTTTAAAACAATTCAACAGACACAAAAATACAAATACAGGAGTTGACAAACTGTATTCTATTACCAATTATTTGAGCTTTTTACATTTAATAGCATAACAGACATTAAGGAAAGATGAAGGAATAATTAAGAAATGTTAATGATTATGTGTCATTAGATATAGGCGGAGGGTGAAGTGATCTAAAGTGCCTAAAGTTATTGGTCATTAGGCAGTAGTCATTCGTAACAGGCAACACGTCATCCCAATTTAAGCCCTGATTGCTTCATAGTGGCACACAAACACACGGTTTCCTACTATCTCTCCACACACATCTAGTTCAAAAATTATAATCTTTTATCTCATAACATATTTAATAACTGCCACTTACACTAACAACAAAATAAATCTTTAGAATTCAAAAGTTTTGGAATATTAAGTGCGATAGTAACAGGCGTGACAAAGGCAAACCAGCCGTGAGGTTGGGACGCAAAGCCATGGGTCTTCAATATGAAGATAGCCAGGTTACCAAATATTTGAATGATATGACAGAACCCACTGGGCATATTAAAATGCAAGCTTAGTTGAGACATTCAGCCTGTGGGGCTGTTAGTTTTATATTCGTCATTTGGTACGACTGAATACTTAAAATATCCGGTATTCAGCGCCAGGCATAAGAAGACCCAAATCAGAACAGATATTCTGGTGTTGGGTCTTTTTTATTGGGAAGAAAAAATGGTGAACAAACAGAAGATAAACAATCTATTTAAAAGAGACAGAAAGGAGGACACAAATGGTATAGAAAACCATTTCCGTACCTAACAGCTCTGCCCCGGCATAAAAGGCATATTCGCTGTTGAAGATGTATTAATAGTAAATTGAATAATTTTTTTAATTTTTTAGCAGGAGAAAAAGAATGAAATCAAAACGTAAAAATAATGAAAAAGGGTTCACCCTGATAGAGCTTATCATGGTGATTGTTATTATAGGTATTATATCTGCAGTTGCAATACCAAGGTTTGTAGGTCTGTCAACCAGCGCCAGGTTAAGTACTGCCAGAGGAATAGGAGCAGCTTTAAGCGGTACTATACAGGCAGAGCATGCTGATTTCCTGATAAACGCAGATGCTTATGATGTAACAGAAGTAGTAAATAATACCACTTTGGCTGGTGGTGCTACAGTTTCCGTTGCAGGACAGGTCATTACTTATGTTTCCGGGCCTAGTACTTTCACATGGACATATGCAGATAATGTCGGTGACACTACCGCAACTATAACAGAGACCTCCGGTTTCTAGTTCAGTTTTCCACTGCATTGCTCAGGTGGGCAAACTGCTCAAGAAATTCAGTTGCCCGCCTGAGCAACTTTTAAGGAAATGTAAATATTATGTAAAACCACTTATAGCTGTAACAAACTAATAACAATGGGTGAGTAAAATGCAGATTAAGTTTTGTAATATCAAAATGGAGAGTGTGAAGTCGGAGAAGGGCTTTACCCTGATAGAACTTGTTATAGTAATTGTTATTATAGGTATTATATCTGCAGTTGCCATACCCAGGTTTGCAAACCTGTCCGCTACCGCCAGGTTAGATGCTGCAAGGGCAATAGGAGCAGCCATAAGTGGTACTATACAGGCAGAGCATGCTGATTTCCTGATAAACGCAGATGCTTATGATGTAACAGAAGTGGTAAATAATACCACTTTGTCCGGTGGTGCTACAGTTTCCGTTGCCGGACAAGTCATTACTTATGTTTCCGGGCCTAGTACTTTCACCTGGACATATACAGATAACGTTGGTGACACTACCGCAACTATAGCAGAAACCTCCGGTTTCTAGTTCAGCCTCGTTACATTGCTCAGGTGAACAACTCTTAAGAAGATGGTTGATAATAGAATGAAGTTTTCCGAAGAAGTAAATGGTAATGAGAGAGGGTTTTCCACCATTGAACTGATCATGGTTATAGTCATTGCA
The DNA here is from genome assembly GCA_964437425.1 of uncultured Candidatus Scalindua sp. Lineage (GTDB taxonomy): Bacteria > Planctomycetota > Brocadiia > Brocadiales > Scalinduaceae > Scalindua. The sequence goes on along the minus strand of CAYTGO010000047.1, from coordinate 11,697 downwards.
GGAATAATGATGGCGGTTGCCCTGCCCAGGCTGGGAGTAGTTAATACTATAGACCTTGAAAGCGTCACCAGACAGGTAAAATCTGACATCCGTTATACACAGGAGACGGCAATGACCAAGTACAAAGAAGCGACCATTACATTTACCGCAGACGACAGCACATACACTATTACATCTACCGGGTCAAACGAATTAAAGAAATTACCGGAACGTTCTAAAGCTATATTTAATGCCGTTGGTACCGGCACTACAGATCTTGTCTTTACATTCAACTCCTCTGGAGAACCTGTTACAGGAGCGGGCGGAACTCTGAGAATTAATTCTGAAGGGTCTTTTAATGAAATTATGGTTGAGAGCATGACAGGAAGAGCAACTATACAATAAACAAGTGACTAAAGTGAGCTAAAGTTTGAAGTGCCTAAAGTTATGGTGGTCAAAGAAATAATATGAAGATTAATTTTAGTAAAAACCGGATATGGAATTTGAAGTCAGAGAGAGGCTTTACGCTTACGGAGCTCATTATGGTTGTAGCCGTAACCGGCATCCTCTCCTCTACACTTGTTATACCATTTACTAACAGTATAAAGCAGGGAACCAGACCAGAGATATATGCTACAGCTACGTACCTTGCCCAGAAAAAGATAGAAGAACTGAGGAGCGGTGGTTATACCACTACCAGTAGCAGCCTTGGAACTACGTCCGTTAACGTTACAAAGAAAGGACGTGTTTATACTGAACAGGTTGTCACAGAATATGCTTCTCATGCCGCCGGCAACTTCAGCACCTCTGGTACTTCTACCGAATACATAAGAGCTACAGTAACCGTTAGTAATACAGTAATACCAGATGATATCGTTCTATGGACTATTTTAGCAAAGGACTTCTATGACCCGGATCCGGTTTAACTCAAAAAATAAATCTCAATCCACTCAAAAGGGAGAGGCGGGCTTTACCATGATAGAGCTGGTGATAGTGCTGGTCCTTACATCGATACTTGGAATCTTTATCTTCCAGATCGTTACCAGCAGTTTAAAAACCTTTATCACCATGCGAACCAGAAAGGAGAGAGCCGACGATGCCGTACTGGTATTAGAAAAAATCAGCAGAGAAGTAAGAGCAGCAAATGACATTAATAGTACAGGCAATAATTTATTAATATTTAAAAGAGCAGATACAGGTAAGGCAGTAAAGTATATACGTAATACAGCCTCTAACAGGCTGAGGAGGCAGAGTGCGGCGGATGTCGCGAGTCTGCCGGGTAACAACAACTCAGGAAATATTGTGGCTGAAAATGTTTCTGTTTTCAACTGCAGTAGTGAAGCCGGCAGCGGCTCCATAAACAGGATTGTTATAGACCTGCAATTTGACGATGGCTCAGACTGGGAGACTAAAATTTATCCGAGGAGCTATGGTCTCTGAGCCGGTTTATAAGTTAACAATTTAATTCTATTCAATGTTATGAATACAAAATATCTAAAAAAACTTGCCGGGATGTTGAACAGAAATGAAGGCGTTTCGCTCATTGCCATCATGACAATGTTGGTGATTATGTCAGTAATGGGTGGAGTCTTCAGTTCTGTAATGGGCAAATGGAAGATATCCGCTCCAGCAAATATAAACTCAAACAAATCCCTTTACCTGGCTGAAACAGCAACAATGTTTGCTCTCCAGGATGCTAAAAACAGGTTCTTTAGTGTAAATACCACCGGCACTCCTCTTTACCCGTCTGCGTCAACAGGAACAAGAAGTGTTCCGTACGTTGTATCATCCAGCAGTACGGAAAGTTCTGAGTACTGGATCGAAAGACCATATCTCGCCGGTACCTCTCCTTATTCCACAAATTCTGCTGTTGATTTAGATCGTGGTAATAATGATGATAATACAACACTTGCGGATGATGACCTGGTAGATGATGATATTGATGATGATACCATCATCAATAACGTTACTGATGTAAGTAATCCACTAGACGGTTTTTCAGATGTTTACACCATTATAGCAACCGGTAAGGTTAAAAGAGGCACTGCCACAATCGCAAAAAGACAGATAAAGACAAAGGTAACTATTATTGCTTCTCCTGAAGTCACAGTAGATCCCGGTGTACAGACAAGTGGTGATATTGTCGGTACGGGTGGCAGTTTCGGCATGGTAAATGACGGTGGAACTATTGCAACCGGTTTTGGTGTAGGGACGAATAACAACACCGGCCCTGACCCTGAGACCGGTGTTGTTATTCGTCCTGCACAGCCATTGGATCCAAATTTCGTTAAAGCCTTTGCTATCGACCAGGGACACTACAATGCCCTGGACTTGACTATTGGCCTTGCTAATGATAATTATCCGGAACCATCAGCTCCAAGTTTCTACCATGATTCACCAACAGACACAATGCCCAACATGACATATGTTGAGCAAGACTTTACAGTCGGTTCAAACCGGAAGGCGTTTGGTGTGATCTGGGTAAAGGGAGACGTTGTTCTGGATGGAACTGCCACAATGGACGCCATAATAATCTGCGAGGGTGATATTACATTCAACGGTACATCAGATATAGTTGGCGGCATAATCCATTACGGCAGTACTATAAATGGAAATGGAAACCCGACCGCTATCACAGTATTTAATGATTTTTTTAGTGATTTGAGCAAGTCAATGCCGATTGTAGTTGTCCAATCATCGCATGAGGCTGTCTCAGCTAATTAGGAAAGTGAAAACCATGTTAAATAAAATGAAAATATTCTCATCAATTTCAAAGAAAAGTAAAGGAAAGCGCCTGATAGGCCTGGACATAGGAAACTATTCAGTAAAGGCATTAGGTGTATACGCCAACGGAACCGGTCAAAAAATAGAGTGCCTTGCAATGTCAGAAGCGGATAGAGAAACAAGGCAGAATGGAAGAGATCCGGAGGTACTGACTGAGCTGATAAAAAACTGCCTGGCAGAAGGACGCATTGAAGGCAAAGAGGTTGTTATTATGGTATCAGGGGCTCAAATTTTCATCCGACGCATTACCATGCCTCCAATGCCGGAAGAGGAGCTGGATGAAGTGATACCTTTTGAGGTGCAGAAATATGTATCCATGCCCATCGACAAGATGGCTGTGGATTATATGATTGTAGGCGAGAAGGAGGAGGACGGTGTAAACAAGCTGGATGTTATCCTGGTCGCTGCTCCCAAAGAGCTGGTAGAACAGGAGCTCTCTATTGCCCGTGCTGCCGGCCTGAAGCCTGTTGCGATCAGTGTTGCCCCGATGGTACAGTGGAAGACGTTCACACTACGTAACAGTGAGCAGAGAGATAAAGTAAGCGCCATGGTGGATATTGGTTATGAAAGGACAGTAATCAGCTTCTTTAATAAGGGAGTGCTGGAATTTACCAGGTCTATTAACCTGGGAGGCAATGACATTACAAAGTCACTGATATCGGCACCGATAAGTGAAGCCGGCAAAGAACTTCGTACACTTTTATATGACGATGCAGACGCCCTGAAACGTGAACATGGATTTCCCTCTCAGGGAAAAGCCGGTGTGACAAAGGAGGGTATATCGTTTGCCCATCTCTCAATGCTCATGAGGCCTGTCCTGGAAAAACTCTTGAGTGAGATCAGGGCAAGTTTTGATTTTTACACAACAGAGTTTCATGTACCCCATGTAGAAAAGATTATCATTTCCGGTGGTGGTTCTGAACTGAAAGGTTTGAGAGAATTCCTGGCAAATGAGATGGGTATGGAAGTCGAATCTGCCAATCCCATGCTTGGAGCAAAATACGCAGATGGAATATCAGAAGAGATCACTGCAGCCAGTACTCCTTCTTTAGTTACAGCATATGGATTGGCCACATGGGAAAAAGAGGAATTGAATCTCATCTCAGGAAAGAAAAAGAGCGAAAGTATCGCCTCTATTCCAGCCCTGGCAGCTCCCTGTGGCATAGCAGCTATGGCAATGCTTGTCTTCTATTTAAGCATTTCGGGAGGACTGGCCAGTGCCAGAGCCGAACTGGAAGGCAAAAAAAAGGAGTTAGCATCTTTAAGCTCTGCTACTACACGGGTGCTGCAGCTTGGATCCAAAAAAAGGAAATTACTTGTGGAAAGGGACTCATACCCCCAGGTGCTTAGAGAAGATATAGATTCCGCTGTGATACTAAAAGAGATAAGGCTCCATACCGCAGACAATATACGCCTGGAATATATCAGCTTTCTCTCAGAATCACCCACAGCGGAAAAGAAGAAGATAAAGGTAACGGGCACAGCATTTTTTCTGGACAAGAGAGGCTCAGCAATTTCAGATTTCATGACCTCACTTGAAGACTCTATTCGATTTGATGACGTACGTCTTATCAACCTGGAACAAGACAAAGAATATACATCCGAAGGTCTGAAATTTCAGATAAGCTGTTTATGTAATATTATGTAGTCGATTAACAAGAAAATCTGATTTTGGCCATTCGGGCATTGTGATTTGATATTTGTTTGTAATTTGTTATTTGAGATTTGTGGTTTTCCGGCTTGTCCGGGTCAGGAGGAAATAGATTTGGCACAAAAAATTAAAATACCTAAGTTAGATAAAAAGAAATGTCTTATGGTAGGAATTATCGGGGCATTAGCCTTGTTAGCAGCGTTCTATCAATTATATTTGGATCCTTCACAGAAAAAGCTATCTGATATAAACAGGATAATTGCTGATCACAATAAGAAGATCAGTACCGCTCGAAAACATGCTGCAATGACAGAAAAGATGGAAGAAGAAGTAGCGGCTCTTGAAAAACAGCTCGGTACGATCAGGACCAAGATAGCTGCAAGGGGAGAGATAATTCCGATAATTAAGACTATAGAAAAAGAAGCGCTGCGTCTTGACCTGAAGGTGTTAAAGATGTCCACAAGGGTGGTAGAGCCACCGCCGCCACCCGCACCTGATGCAAATGAAGATACAGATGTTGCGGCCAATACTGCCCTTCCCGGACAAGTTCCCGGTTATAACAAGGTCTCCTTTGATATCAACCTGCAGGGCAAGTATGACAAGCTGGAAAGATTCATAAGCGTACTACAGGGACTGGCAACGTTCCTTATCATTGATACATTGGAGATCAGTAGTGACGAAAAACTATATCCGAGGGCGGTGTCGAATATAATGGTAAACGTCTACAGCAAAAAAGAGGTCGGCGATGTTGTTGCCGTCAAATAGTCTCTTATCTTAACAAAACGGGTAATACTTAAATTTTAGACACTTTTAAATAAAACTATGAAACCAAGCAAAACAAAACTATTTCTATTTACGACTTTCATTGTTCTGGGCTTTTCATCTGTCTGCGTTGCCGGTATTCAAGGTGACGCGGTAAACAGGAAGTCTAACCCGATAAAGGATGAAGAGTCGATGCGTGACCCTTTTGCTCTACCCCTGGAAGTAAATTTCTTAAAGAAATCACAGGCGGCTGAGAATGCCGACTTAGAGTCAGGAGAATGGATAGAGGGAATGGTTGCCAGTAATATAAAAGGCATTTTCAGAAGCAATGGGAAATCCATAGCCAATATCAACCATGTATGGGTAGAAACAGGCAAATGGGTAGGCGAGGAACAGGTAGTTGAAATAAACAGAGACAGTGTGGTCCTCTCCGGAAAGAGCGGAGTGAAAAGAACCCTTCTTATGCAGGAAGATGCTGCCAGGTTTGAAACTACTCAGCGGATTGTATCAAGGACAGGAAGTTTAAATAAGTAACAGAAGTGAACTAAAGTGCCTAAAGATCAAAGTGACTAAAGTTAAATGCAATAGACAAATCCAAATGTCAAAACCCAAAATCAAAAGTTCAAAAGAATGACGGCTTAAATCATTTAAGCTTTAAGCATTGATTTGACATTTGGGCCTGCCCTGGTGCGACTCGCTCTGCGGTCTGGGCCAAGGCTTTGTCATTTGGATTTATCTAATATCTGTGTCTTGTCCTCGGCGCTTTCCAGTCCGGGGATCATCCGTGACCAAAACCAATGTGCACGATCGTGCACACTCTTGCTTCTTTCCTTTTATCCGTGTTCAATCCGTGGCCAAAGTTTTTTGTGCTCTTCAATCCATAAATCCCTCAATTCTTAAATTTCTTTTTTTCTTTCTTTCCACTTCAGCATTCAATATTCCTTGTTCAATATTCGATATTCGCCTTATCACTGCCTCTTCCTTCATGATGACTGCTTTGATCATTTGTGCTTTAAGCATTGATTTGACATTTGAGCTTTGGCATTTGGATTTATTTAATATCTGTGCCAATCCTTACCCCAGTATAACGCATACCTATTTTGTACCTGTTCTTACCCTGTTGACTATAAGGATTGAATATTTAATATTGTCGATTGACAGAAAGAAAAAACAAAAATTTGCCACAGATTTTTACAGATAAAGCACAGTTAAAATATGAAAATATCAGAAACCGGTCTAGTACCACAGGAGACAATAGAAGGTAAGATACTGTTCATCAGAGGCAAGAAGGTGTTACTTGATAGGGACTTGGCTGTGCTTTACTGTGTACAAACCAAAGTCCTCAAGCAGACAGTAAGGCGTAATGCTAAACGGTTCCCTGATGATTTTATGTTTGAATTAACAACACAAGAGTTTGAAAATTGGAAGTCACAATTTGTGACCTCCAATTCTACTGATAAAATGGGTCTTCGGTATAAGCCTATGGCATTCACAGAACAAGGTGTGGCCATGCTTTCAAGTGTTCTGAACAGCGAACGGGCAATCCAGGTAAATATCCAGATCATAAGGACATTTACTAAACTCAGAGAGATGCTTGCAACGCATAAAGATCTACAGAAGAAAATCGTGGCGATGGAAGGAAAGTACAACAAACAATTCAAAATTGTCTTTGATGCGATCAAACAGTTACTAGAACCACCGGAGAAGCCAAAGAAAAAGATTGGCTACCGTTAAAACAGGGAAGAAAAGAGAAAAATTTAGCCACGGATTTACACTGATTGAACACGGACAAAAGACGAGTACGATTCTTTAAGGTTCCAATTTGGAATCTTAAAGAAAGATAATTTCCAAATCCTCAATCTTTTCGCCTTTTACCTATAATACAGTTTTTTCCTGAAGTTCCTGCTTTCCTCAGCGGAAGAAATCTTTTGTCTTTTCTTTTATCTGTTTTTATCCGTTTTAATCCCTGTCCTCGGCGCCTTCTGTCCGGAGAGCGTTGAATTCTTCTCTTTTTCAATCAACAACCAACAATCTTCAATCTTCAATCATACCCCCCCCGCAACCCATATAATTCAATTTCATAATAACCCAGACTGCTTCAAAATAACACATATCAAAATGATACAAAATGTATCGCTGTCAAAGTCATAAATCCTGTAAGCGCTTGCATACCAACGCCTTACAAACAGATATAATTTAATAATAATTTTGGCAATGTGTTTGCGATATCAGGATAATACTTACTTTTTAGCAATTAATTATTAAATAATTTTGGGGAAAATATGTTAGCTGAACTGAGGCGGTATATCACAGGCATGCTTAAGGAGAAGAAATGAAAAACATTATTTTAGCGATAATTACTGCATTCATTGTTGCCGGATGTACTGCTGCTACCAAGAAAGAGATTAAAAAAATGCCGGTCAGTCAGTTAGTACCTAAAAGAGTAACCAGAGTCTCTCCCATGGACGAATTACCGGTAACACAGATGCTGGATGAGGTGAAAGAGAGAGAGAAACTATATAGCTTATCAGTCAAAGATATGGAGATAAATAATGTACTCCATGTACTGACCAACGAACTGCCGGAATATAACGTCGTGGTAGAACCGGGTGTCTCAGGCAAAGTAACCGCATCTTTCAAGAACCTGACACTTGAAAAGGTTTTAGAGGTCTTACTAAACCCATTAGGACTTGAGTACGTCATAGATGGAAATATCCTAAGGATATCAGAACCTAAAATGGTGACACGCACCTTCAATTTTACATACACCACATCTTCCAGAAACTCCAAAAGTTCAGTGATGGCTGTCACAGGAGCCGGAGATGATGACGGTGGCGGTGCAAGTTATGGTTCTGTTGAGATTGAAGAGTCTGTAGATGTATGGAATGAATTGAAATCCGGGATCGCTGCTCTTATGACTCCTGACGCCGGAAAACTGGCTATAAGCAGAAGAGTCGGTTACATTACTGTTACCGACTACCGGTCAAACATGGAGAGGATAGAGGAGTACATGGACATCTTCAAGGGTTCGGTCCAGACACAGATACATATCAGGGCGAAGCTGCTGGAAGTAACCCTTAAGGATGGCAATGAATTCGGTATAAACTGGGCAGCAACGCTTAAGTCAATTCCTTTTCTTTCCGACAGGACCAATCCTCTGTCCATTGTACAGAGCTTTGCTCCTGTATTAGGCGATGCAACCAGCGCAACCGGTCAGTCAAGGGCAACTGCAACATCATCAAATGATGTAGCAGAGCTGTTTCAGTTCGGAAAATCTGCAGGCCACTTTACTTACCTCATAAATGCGCTGAAATCACAGGGAGATGTTACAGTGCTTTCATCCCCGGAGGTCTCTATATTGAACGGTCAAAAGGCCATTCTCAGCAGTGTCACACAGGATGTATATTTTGAGACCCAGCAAAGCTCGTCCGGATCAGGTACCGGTGTCATCTCTACCACAACGGCAAACGCCTTTAACTATGGAGTCTATCTTGATGTCACACCGCATGTGGACCTGGAAGGAATGATTACCATGGAAGTTCATCCAAGCGTATCCTCCTTTATCGAGCTCAAATCATCCGGTACGGCCTCAAGACCATCTATTGATACCAGGGAGACAGAGACAGTAGTGACTATTAATAATGGAGAGACTATCTTAATAGCAGGCTTGATTAAAGATGATATTAAGTCTAATCAATCTAAACTTCCTGTACTCGGAGATCTTCCGGTTGCCGGAAAAGCCTTTCGCAGATCACTGAAATCAGATATTAAAACAGAACTGGTAATACTTATTACACCTACTATTGTAGGCCCAAGGGCAAAGGATTTTGGCTCTATCAGGTCAAAATATTCGCTGCTGAGGAAACCATTTACCAAGAAGAATTAACATTGCACATTACTAGAGAATAAAATTAACGGGAGGTTATTATGAAACAGATCATCAATAAATTTTATACGAGAAGATTGAAAAAATTGACTCAGGAGTTACAGATAAAACGACTCGTCGGATATGCAGGCACTCTATTGGTTTTTACAGTACTCCTGCACCTCGGCAGCATCAGCACTGTTTGTGCTGCCCCGGTAAGTGAGAAATTGAAGGAGACTGTAAATAACATAGTAAACAATTCAGGATCAGAAAAACTTGTGATACCTGCAGTTTCATCCTCTTCAGGAAATCCATCCGTGGACAATACCGTTTACCACTTTAACCTCGGCGTTTACTACCAGAAGCTGGGAAAAATAGAGAACGCTATTAAAGAGTACGAGGCGGTACTGGTGCTGGACCCAAATAACGCTGAAGCACACAACAACCTGGGAGTTATTTTTCGGGAGAAGAACGAACTGGACAAAGCGGCAAAGCATTACCAGTTTGTAGTTTCGTTAAACCCGGCCATGGAGGAAGCACATAATAACCTCGGAGTAATATACTATCTCAAAGGCAACTTCAGAGAGGCCGGTGCAGAGTATCGGAAGGCACTGGAGCTTAATCCCGGCAACCTGAAAAGTCTTATAAACATCGGGCTGGTTTATAAATCTCAAGGTTTGACACAAAAGGCCATAGAGATAATGGAAGATGTCCTGACTGAAGACACATTCCAGACAGAGGCTCATTATAACCTCGCGATTCTTTACGAGGAGATGGGGCATCAGGAGATGGCTGCATGGCACTATACTCTTTTCATTAGAAATGCTGACAGTGGTTACTCAGAACTAAAAGAGGTAGTAAAGACACATATAAAAGAGCTGCGAGTATCCAGCGGCAACACACTGAAGGGGTAAAGCACAATGGCCGTGATGGAACTTCAAAGAGAATCGAAAACAACACTGGCAGACATACTGGTAAGTGAGGGTGTAATAACCACAGACCAGCTGGAAAAATGTCAGGATGAGCAAGATAAGTCGGAAGTTCCTTTTGAGCAGGCAGCACTCACGCTGGGGTTTGTAACCAGGGAGTCTATCGCAAACTCACTGGGCACATTCTACGACGTTCCATACATGGATATGGACACCTACGATATTGATCCAAAAGTATTAAAGCTGGTCTCTGAACGATTAGCTCGTAAATATAAATTCCTGCCGCTCTTTAAGATAGCTGATAACCTGACAATAGTTATCTCGAACCCGAGAAACCTGTACGGCCTTGACGAGATCCGGGACATACTGGACTGTGATATCGGCATTACTGTCTCTACGGAAGAACAGATCATTCAGGCTCTGGACAAGTGCTATGGAAGCACAATAGAAGACCTGACTGATATTGTAGACGAGATTGTTCAGAATGAATTTGATGACCTTGGTGACGATGTTGAGGTAGAAAAGATCAAGGAAGTAAATCTTGAAGCGGTCTCAGAAGAGGAGCTGGAAAACTCTCCTGTAGTAAAACTGCTTAACACAGTCATTCATCGAGCTATCAGAGAAGGTGTGAGCGACATTCATATTCAGCACGAAGCAGATTCAATGCTCATCAGGTACAGATTAGACGGAATCCTGTACCATGCATCTACTCTACCAAAAAAACTTCGCAGCACATTAGTCTCCAGGATAAAAGTTATTTCAGGAATGAATATCGCCGAGAGCAGGCTGCCGCAGGATGGACGCTTTAAAGTAAAAATAACCGGCCGTGAATTCGACTTCCGTGTCTCTACCATGCCGACAGTGTTCGGGGAGTGTGTGGTCATGCGTATACTTGACCAGAGAACTGCCACTATGAGTTTAGACCAGCTGGGTTTTTCAGCGGGATCCCTTGATATATACCAATCGTTTATAGAGAGGCCAAACGGCATCGTCCTTATTACCGGCCCTACCGGCAGCGGTAAGACCACCACACTCTACTCATCCCTGAACAGAATTAATACTCCCGATAAAAACATAATAACCGTGGAGGATCCTGTAGAGTATCATCTGAACCTTATCCGCCAGACCCAGATCAACTCTAAAGCGGGTGTCACATTCGCCTCTGCAATGAAGAGCATACTCAGGCAGGACCCTGACGTAATAATGATCGGTGAAATGAGAGATCGTGAGACAGCGGAGATTGCTATTCAGGCCGCTATGACCGGCCACCTGGTATTCAGTACGCTTCACACCAACGATGCTCCCGGGGCAATCAGCCGTTTGATAGATATGGGAATAGAACCGTTCCTTATCGCATCCTCTGTGATAGGCATTGTGGCACAAAGATTAGTAAGGGCAAATTGCAGCCACTGTAGTGAAAGCTATGTACCCGGCGAAAGGCTGCTGAAAGGCGCAGGCCTACAGGACAAAACTGACATCACCTTTTCAAAAGGAAAAGGCTGTGAACGTTGCAGGGATTCAGGATACAAGGGCCGCCTCGGTCTGTACGAAACCCTTGCCGTAGACGACAAAATAAGAGATTTAATAATAAAGCGGGAGACACCACACATTATTGCAAGATCAGCCAGGGAAACTCAGGACTTTAAAAGCCTCGTAGATGATGGTATAAATAAAGTCGAAAACGGCCTGACATCCCTGGAAGAAGTATTCACAGTAGCATCTTCTGT
>CAYTGO010000046.1:0-24014 GCA_964437425.1 uncultured Candidatus Scalindua sp. | reverse complement strand
GAAAGGATGTGTCCAGCCGCCCGAAGGAAAAGTCATTCGATTTGAAACGCTTAAAAACCAAGAAGGTTACAATATAATTTTGTTTACTGAATCTGTCAAAAGAAAATTTCTTGATCTGCTTAGGTTTTTAGTTTTTTGCCCAGTTTCTTCTCCACAGACTTGACCTTGCCGGATATTCGGCCTGTCCTGCCTTTACGATCATCTATTGTGATAGTGGTCAATACGCGGTCTGAGTCCTTGAGAATTTCTTGATGGCACTTGCTTATGAGTCTCATTATCTCGTCCCAATCACCTTCCAATATAGTCCCCATGGAATGTAGTTTATAATCTATTCCACTTTCACTGACGATCTTTAATACCTCTGCTACTTTTGTACTCAGACTACTATCCTTGCCTATTGGCACAACAGTGAAATTAACTACCATTTTTTTGCCTCCTTCGGGTTTTCTTGTGAGTGTGAGCGTTTGACTATTGTTGATTGACGAATGAGGATTATTATAAGTGAGTGGGTGTGTTTTGCAACGGAAAAGGACATTCAACGCAAAGGCGCAGAGAACGCAGAGGAAAACAAAATATAGGTTAAAAGACAAAAGACTAACTCACACAAAGGCACTAAGACGCAAAGAAAAGGAGAATCCAGATAATAATTAAGGAATTAAGAGATTAGAAGAATGACTAATGACAATTGACTGCTCTTATGCTCTCCGGGAATTGGAATTATTGTGATAGTTCGCTATTTAGCGGATTTGGCAACCTTGCCATTTCCGCTGAATAGCAAGGTATTCGGCCATTTTGCCAATATTGCCATTTTGGCCGAATGGTTAAATAAGGTTTTTGGGGGGGGTATTCAATCTCTTCGCAATCTGACCCTGTATAACACATAACATGTTGATACAATGTATCTTAAGATCAAGCTCTGTCTGTCTGCCTGCTAGATATATCGCTATTTGGTGAATTTGGCAACGCTGCCATTTCCACCAAATGGCTAGATGAAGTTTCCGGATAACACCACTTTTATAATGATATTCAGAAAATTAGTACCATCCTCTCCAATCTTTATGCTTTCTCCGGGTTTTCTTGTGAGTGTGAGCATTTGGCTTTTCTACGTCTACACAGTCAAAGGGAGATTTGGCCCCTCATCATCTAACTAAAAAAATTGTTGTGTACAACTTCTAAGTCATCCATTATCAAAGTATAATCAGAGAGAGGAGTACCTTTATATCGATCAGCCAGTGTTTTCAAATAATATGTAATACTAGCATTTTTGAACCTGTAATTGTTAAACTCCATGAACGCATCATATCTCTTTCTTACTGAATCATTAATATCATCCATGCATAAAACATCAATAGTTTTCAAATGCTCGGTTTTAACAACCGCAGATTTCAATAGAAATTTAATATAAGAGTCTGCAATAGGCAAAGAGTATCCAATGATACGAATATGATTCGCTTCTCTCAATATCTGATAAGCATGTTGCCAAATTGGAATAATTTTTGGGTTATTACCTTTGGCCCATGTTGGTGGTACTATTGTGCCTGTATCCACACTGCCGTGTAGCTTCGCTAAAGGTGGATAATTCTCCCAATCTGAAGTAAATTCTTGAGAATTGAATTTCATTTCTTCCATAGATACCGATCTTTCATTTATAAAGCTACAAAGGTTTTCAAGCACTAAATCATAATTTAAGGTTATAACTGCATATTGAGTGGACCGAGAACTAATTCTTTCAGATTCCAACATCCTCACCCTTTCAGATTGCATCGTCATTGCCTTTGTCTGTTCTTTTGTAGTCACTTTAAATTTTGTACCGATAAGATTAGCTACAAAACACCCAAAGTACTTGTTTAAGTCATCAGGGCCAGAGCCAAACATAACGTTTGGCCAATTAGCTGGAGTGCTATGTGAAAGTGGTTGTATCTTAGATGTGTAATATTTGATTACATCCAAGATATAATCAATAAAAACTTTTTTAAGCTTATCGCCTTCAAGAAATATTCCCATTTCTATAATAGAAAGTATTTCTTCAATGTTAAATAAATCGGCACTGTAATAGTTTTTACTTATTGATAACTCGTTTATCTCATCAAACACAGATTTAAAGTGCTTATATTTGTCGGTATCAGAAAAATATAAATCTTTAGATTTAACAAGAAAGTTGCTCATTACAGGTAAACCCAATGGTGCAGAAAAACCTGCTCCTAATATATATACAACTTTTTCAGGCATAGTTATCTCTCTTAAATTTTATATTTAAACTATATAAATTATAATGAGGTTCTGAGGCTAGGTGCTCATTGACTTTTCTTTCTCTGCCAGATTCTTATGTCGTCTCCGATCTTAATACTTTTTCCGGGATTTCTTGTGAGAGTGAGCATTTGATTATTCCACGCTTATGCAGTCAAGGGAATATTTGACCCCTCGCCTCATTCGCCTTTCATTATAACCTCATAATATACGCTAATGAATAATATGGGGGTCTGTTTTCGTGAGCCAAACCGCCACCTGTAGAGCCAGTAGTTGCAGGCCCTGATGTGTTTGCACCGTTAAGGTTTCCACCAGATCCAGTTCCTTGAACAGGGTGTGTATGTGCAGGCATCTCTGCCTCTGTAAGTGTATGTGCAGCTTCACCTCCTGATTCTCCAATACTATATGAGCCACCAGCGCCAACAATAAACCTGTCTTGTAAATTAGGAGTCCCATTGCTACCATTACACAAAGCCCAACCTGATGGTATTGACGCTATTGATCCGGACCACATTATAATACCACCCGCTGGTATGCCGGCGTTTATCCCTGTTAGCCCTGCACCGTCACCAATAAAGGCGTTGGCTATAACATTACCTGTGGTCGTAACCTGACCCACACCATCTGTCCACGCGTCAGTTCCGTGCGTGTCAGTTGTATGCGGCCCGACTGCCGCAACTGCTTCCGGATCAGTGTACTTAACGGTATGTGCTCCAATTACAAATCCCAAAGCCTCTACGCCAGCCTGATCCAAATTCGTATCAACCATATGTGCGCCTGTCACGAACCCTAGAGCTTGAACCGTTGTCTGATTCAAAATCGTGTGTTCCCCGGGAGCAACGGCGATTCCACTAATGGCAATCCCTACAGTAGCGTTGATCGTGCCGAATACGTCAAGTGCAGAAGTAGAGGCTACTGTGCCTATGTTGACATTGCTGGCACCAGTAGGATTAAGGTGAAGACCCCCTACACCTGCATCGATTGTCAATGGATTACCATCAGTCTGAATTGTTGCAGGAGCATTTGTGAAAGTAATTGTATTGTTATTATTATTAGGTTGAGTACCATCTATTAGTATACTATTGGTTCCCACCTTTATTCCGTCGGGAAACTGTAAGGGCACATCAGGTGTTGAACCGATGATCTCATGTGCCCTGATAGTACCCACTACATCCAGTTTATACTCAGGGGTCGTTGTGCCGATGCCTACGTTGCCGTCTGGCACAAAACCATCTCCACTTTCTCCAGGTAGCAGAAGTATATTTCCACCAGGGCCGCCATCAGATCCTCCATCCTGTGCAGCAATCGTAATATCCTTTCCTTTAGTATCACTATTAGCGCTTCCACCTTCTACATGAAGCGTTCCAGTCGGGTTTGTAGTGCCAATGCCAACATCACCATCTTTCGTAACCCGCATTTTCTCATCATTGTTGGTCTTTATTACTAGATCAGCGTCATTTGTTGTGCCCAGAAAATTCTCTTCATCGTCAATCTTATCATTGCCAAATGTCTTCCATGGCTTACCAGAGCCTGGCTTGTCTTTTTTGTTATCGTCATAACCTGATGCCCATGTAGTACCGGTATCTCCTTTTTTGCCAGCGGCAAAAGATACATTGTCCACACTCATTGAAAAAAGTCCGACAACCAATAATGAAAGCACTGTTACAAACAACAGGTGTCTTCGTATGGGTTTTTTCATATCTCAGCCTCCCTTTTTAATTACAGTTATAATTATTGAATATAGTTACAATCAGGAATTCTTGTGAGTGTGAGCATTTGATTATTCTAAGTACTGTTGTCAATTGTAAAGATTAGCCACCTTTTTTTTATCTTTTATACTAAACTTACCAGATTGTCCAGAAACATATTTGACTTTTGTCTACAGGAGATTACAATGGTTTTCTCTCAGGCGGAAGTGGCGGAGTTGGCAGACGCGCTAGGTTGAGGGCCTAGTCCTCGCAAGGGGGTGGGGGTTCGAATCCCCCCTTCCGCATATTATTCATTCCTTTTAAATATCATTCACATATCAAGTGTAATCTGGTGTTGGATTTATGTGTTATTTCCTGTTATTTACCTCTTGCAATGTAGTTATTACTGTTTTATAATCCGCCAAATGGTTGAATGGAATAATAAATTCAGTTTGGGAATATCTGTGATTGATGAGGAGCATAAGAAGATCATTGGTATCCTCAGTAAGGCTATTTACGCGAAGGAACATAATGCCAGCTCAAATGAATTGAGGGAGGTATTAAGGGAGATGACTGATTACGCTCTTAAGCATTTTAAAACAGAAGAGAATTATATGAAAGAGTTTAATTATATAGAATATCAGGGCCACAGGGAAGAACACAGGACTTTTCACACTGAAACAATTGCCTATCACGACAAAGTGATCGAAGGGGATTGCCAGGTTGCACATGAAATAATTGAATACTTAAAATGGTGGCTGGTTAATCACATTCAGGTAACCGACAAAAAATATGTCGACTGTTTCAAAAAGCATGGCCTTAATTAATCTTTACATTGCAAAATTCCGGTCTGTTTTCATTCCTCTTAAACACCATTCACGTACCGTGACGAAATCAGGGGTGAATCTCATTAGAATGCTCTTGCCCGATAAGACTATAATTCAGCTTTTTCTGTATTAATCCAGAGGATGCCAGATGTATCAGCGTATGCGTGTTGTTCTTAACATCTCTTCTCACAAACTCAGCCAGTATTACGAGGGTGCGGCTGACTCGGTTGTTGCGACGGCAACCGATGGTCGTACCGTAAAATTCCCTGCCAATGTTCTGCGGTCTGTGGTCCAGGGTGATGGTGTGTATGGCATGTTCGAACTGACTTTTGATAAGCGTCATAAGTTTGTATCGATCCGCCGGATTGGTGGTTAGTGTGTGTGAACGGTGTAGTCTTTCGCATATTATATCTTTCAGTAAAGGAGTGGGGGAGTGGTGCCCGCCCGAATGATGTTTTCGGGCAGGTAATTGTGTTTAGTGTAAATCAGTGTAATTAGTGCCTGATTTGTTTTTATTGGTGTACTTTTTCTACTATCGCCTGTACCAACCCGGGGATAGTATATTCCTCAGCTTTTATCGAGATTTCAATGTCCATCTCTTCTGCAGACTCATTGGTTATTGGCCCTATGCTGGCAAACTGAACATTGTCCTTAAATGCAGACAGATTGTCCTCACCAATGATCTTGACAAAGTTTTTCACTGTTGAAGCACTGGTGAATGTGACTATGTCAACTTCCCCGTCTTTGAGTTTATCCAGAACTATATTGTCTCCGTCAGTTGCAAGTACTGTTTTATAGGCAATGATATCTGAGACCTCTGCTCCCAGTTTTTCAAGTTCTTGTGGGATGTAGCTTCGTGCGATATCAGTGCGAGGCATCAGAAAGCGTTTTCCCTTGATCTCTTCGACTTCCTTCAGCGCTTCTATCACACTTTCGGCAACATATTTAGGTGGTTGACAATCGATTGAGACATGAAACCCTTTTATTCTCTCTGTTGTTGACGGGCCTATGGAACATATCTTTACACCAGTAAGTTCTCTGACGTCACGGCCCAATTCAAATATTCTGTTGAAGAATGCGTCTACTCCGTTCACGCTGGTAAAGATGAGCCAATCCGTGGATCCCAGGTTTTCCAGCTCTCTATCAAGTGGGCCGAAGTCGTCAGGATCTGTTATGTTTATTGTCGGGTATTCCAGGACATTGGCGCCGAGCTCTATGAGCTGATCTGAGAATACACTTGCCTGGTCCCTGGAACGGGTTACTATTATTGTTTTGCCGAAAAGAGGCCTTGATTCGAACCAGTTCAGCTGGTCTCTAAGGTTTACTACTTCTCCTACAATTGTGATAGCAGGTGGTTTGATATCCTTTGCAATTTCCACGATAGTTGACAATGTGCCGGTTACGGTCTCTTGATGAGTAGTGGTTCCCCACCGAATTACGGCAACAGGGGTATCCGCAGATCGACCATGTTTCATAAGTTGGTTGACTATATTGGGAAGGTTCTTTATGCCCATATAGAACGTTAGTGTGCCTAAACCTGTACTTAATTTCTCCCAGTCGACGTCGCTCTGGTCTTTTGTCGGATCCTCGTGGCCGGTGATGAGCCCAAAGGTGGATGTGCAAGTGCGATGTGTTACCGGTATGCCAGCATAATTAGGTGTCGCAATAGCTGCCGTTATGCCCGGGACAACCTCAAAAGCTATATTGTTATCTTTTAAGACAATGGCCTCTTCTCCTCCTCTTCCAAAAACATATGGATCCCCGCCTTTCAGCCTGGTAACAATCTTGTTTTCATTAGCTTTGTCTACAAGCAGTTGATTAATGTCGTCCTGCTCCATCGTATGCTGATTCCCTTTTTTTCCAACATATATCAGTTCAACACCTTTCCTGGCGTTTCTTAGCAGGACAGAGTTAACAAGATAGTCGTAAACAATAACATCAGCTTTTTTAATACACTCAAGTCCCTTTACAGTAATCAGTCCCGGATCGCCGGGACCGGACCCTACTAAATAAACAATTTTGTTTCTAGTATTCATATTCATTTTACCATTTCTTCATCTCAAATTATATTTCGTGTAAAACTAAGATCTTACTTAGTTATAGTTTAATCTCTGGATTGATTCTCTTGCATACTCCTTAATATCTTTGTTCTTCTGTAGCGCGTTCTCTAATTTCTTAATAAAGGGACCTATATTCTTTTTCTCACTAACGGCAATCTCAAGCATAGTAGCGGCCAGAACGACAGGCCTATAATCCCACTCCTCTTTGATCCCTTTAAAGAGTGCTTTATTATAGTGATCTTCCTTCTCTTCGGTAGCTTCATTTTGTGTTTCTTCTTCACTGGTTTCCAGTAGCATTATTTCATCTTCTATAGCTGCAATCTGATCGTCCAAAATCGGCAGCTCCTGTAGTATTATCTCGTCATCTAAAGCTGCAATCTGATCTTCCAGAATCTGCAGTTGATCGTTTAATACTACTATTTCACTATTAATTTTTTCATCATTTTTACTATGGTTGTCAATTGCATGTTCAAGTGCAGTGATCGCTTTGTTATCTCCGATCTTGCCCAGCGCCCAGGCTGCCATCTTTCTGACATCCGGATTTTTATCTGCAAGTGCCCATGTTAAAGGCAAAACAGTTTTTTTATTCCCGATCCATCCCAATACCATTGCTGCTCTCTTGCGGGCAAGTGAGCTTACTTCTCTAAGTGCTGACAACAGGTACGGTACTGCAGGATCTCCGATACCTATAAGTACCCAGCTGGCTCTTCTTCGTGTACTTGTTCCACCATCACCTAATGAAGATACAAGGGCTTCTATTCCACCCATTCCTATTTTTGACAGTGCCAATGCTGCTCTATCGCGCACCCATGAAGCATTTTCACCTGCATCGGTATTCAGGAGCTCTTTAAGCGCTTTAGCGGCCCTTTTATCACCTCTTTTTCCAAGAGCTTCAGCGCAAGCCCCTTTTACTAACCAAGATCCATCATCTATTGCTCTGATAAGGGCGTAAACAGAATCGGTGTTATCTATACTACCCAGAGCCCTTGCTGCATCAAATCTGACGTAATGATTTTTATCCCTTAGTAATATTTCTTTTAGGACCGGAACTGCCTGTTTGTCTCCGATCATTTTGAGTGCCAGTATAATTTCTCTCCTCAGGTCTGGATCTTCCGTTTCTAACCGTTTTATAAGCGGTTCCACTGCACTCTTATTCTTGATGAGACCCAATGACCACACGATATTTCTTTGAACTAAAGAGGCATGAAGCAGATCTCCTTTGTCTTGCATCTTATAGTTTAAAAAAGGAATAGAGATATTAATTTTAGGCAAGAATCGCTTAACAGGTTTCTTGTAGTCCAGGCGTTCTACCAGTTGGGGAACAGCCACGTTTGCCGGCAAAGTACTGAATATTAATGCTGCTATTCTAGACTGATCAGGATCTCCATACATAATTGACTCAATCAGCGCATCTATTTGTGCTGCGTTTCCCGCGATATTCGATTCTAATTTCTCTCTTGGTTCTCTTTGCTCCGGTTTATTAATTGTCCTGAAATGCAAGATATCAATTGCTACACTTGGATAATCTGTCAGAATGAAATCTACACCCTTAAACATTTTTTTCTTTATTTTTTCTCTGTCGTCTGTACCAAACATTTTGGTTCCCACGTGGTTATGTCTTTCGTGGATGAGGTCTATTCTATCATATGGTGCTTCATCAGGAGGCAAAAAGACCAACTGCGCACCTTCAATGTCTATGTCTCTATTGCGTAACGTTTCTAATCTGCCACTGAAATAAACGTGATTTATCATATCAAATTCATTAATAAGAGACAGTGTTTTCTGTTCAATGCCGTGTTCCATGACATTTATAATGAGTTTCAGATTTCTTTCTTTGGCTATTTGTAAAACATCTGATAGAAGCGGTACTCTTTCACCGGCAAACTCTTCACTCTTCCAGGAGCCGGCATCATAAAGTTTGATTTCCTCATATGGTAATTGGCTGACATAGCCTTTACCATCAGTTGTTCGATCAATTGTAGCGTCATGCATTAAAACTAATTTACCATCACTTGTTTGTCTTACATCTACTTTTAATCCCCTTATACCAATATCGGCTGTCCGTTCAAATGCTACAATAGTATTTTCCGGCGTGTTTTCTAATGTTCCGTGTTGTGCAACAATCATAATTTCGTGGGATACTTCTTCTGGAAAAACAATGTTTATGGGTACTATAAAAATTAGTAAAGTTATGGGAATTATGCAAGATAATTTATTAATAACCTTTATTCCTTGTGCTCTTAGTAGATTTTCCAGTGTGGTTTTCCTTCCCAATGTACCCTTTTTGTACTTATATCAAAGTAGATTTTTTTTGAAAAAGTCCGTTGTCCTGATCGTCTTAATTCTGCAAGAGGGTTTCCTGTAAGTACTGCCATGTCTTTTATTAGATCCCATTCAAGCAGAGTTCCCAATCCTTCAGTATTATCTGATTCAGGACTATTAAGATAAACATTTCCGAATGCTGTGGCCTTTTCTATCTTGTCCTCGCCGTCGAAAAAAACGTCCAGTCTGTCGCAATCAAGCGTGTCCTTTCCCTTTATGACTTTAATCATTTCATAAAAATTTGCGACCTGGTCCCGTCCATTGTAGATCATCTCTTTGTCCCAATTAATAATGAGATTTTCAGCCTTTTTGCCTTTTTTCTCTGAGCTGTCTTTAGCTGTCAGGTCGCTTTCTTCTTCGGTAGGAGTTTTATTATCAGTTTCCGGGAGTCCAGCTTCTTCGTCATCTTCTTCTGAGCTGGTTTTTGCTATCAGGTTCCCTTTTCCTTCGGCAAGCATTTTGTCTTCAATCTCTGAGAATGTAATCTTTGGTGCGGACACCTGCATGTCTTCATCGATCACTGTAGCCAGTGGATTGTTACCGTACAGTACAGTATAATCTCTTGTAGAGGCCCATATAAGCTTATCTCCACGTGCTTCTTTGATTTTGCCATCTTTCTTTTCAATCAGGTACACATCCGTTGTGGCTTCCAATTCCTCCACGGAATCATTTTCGTTGTCAAACTGTATTTCAAGCCTTTCACAGTATAGTTTTGTGCCTTCTTTGGTAACAATAACATCCTCTTCAAAGATTGCCAGGTTTGTATCCTGTTTAAAAGACATTCTGCCGTTCCAGTCTATAGTAATGGTATCATAGACTGCTTTTTTATCAGAAGATTCAAATATTATTTCTGTCTTTTCGTTTGTTTCTTCGTTATCTTGTTTTTTGCTTTTTAAGTTGACCAGGGTTGTCAATTGTCCGGCGACAGGAACATCCATCTTGCCGTTAACCTTAGAGAACATAATCGTGGGGGCAGTAATTGTTATCTTATCATCAAAGAATTCGGCAACAGGATCGTCTTCCAGTATCGCAATCTCTTTTTCTGAATCCCAGGTAAGCGTTTCTCCTTTGGCATTTTTCTCACCATCTGATGCCAAAACATTACCACTTGCTATTACCTGTTCCAGGCTTTTTAATTCGGAGTCAAATGGTATTGTCAGTTTATCGGAGAAAATGGTAGATTTGCCTCTGGAAACACGTACGTTATCATAAAATGTTGCAAGACTTTTTTTGTGCTCAAAGACCAACTCTCCACTGGCTCGTATAAAAATAAGTTCTGAAATATTTTTATCTGTACCTGCTCCTTCATCGGAGAATAAGAACATTTCGTTTTCATTATTTGTTACTTCCATTTCGGGATCATTCTTCATTGTTGCTTTTGCTTCAGACAAATTAATTTCAAGTCCAACCCCGGTAACTTTCATTTGTTTACCCAGTACGGTAGCCGGGCCGTCTGTGTCCACGATATTATCTTCTGGTGAATACGTAAAATCTTCTGTATGTATTTCCAGATCACTTCCTAATCTGCTTATAACATTGCCGTAAACAACTCCACTCTTGCTTGCATTATCCATCTCTCCGGTATCTGCTGTTATAATAACATCCTTTGTCTGGTTAGACTCGCCGTTGTTATCGCTTTCGTCTTCACCTGCAAATTCTATTTCTGGTTTGGTGATTATGTAGGTTTTGTTATTAAGGAATACGGTATAGGCACCTCTTATTACTGAGACTGGCTTTCCGTTTTCATCATAGGTAGGCAAATAAAGGCCGAAAATCTCCTGGGAGACATTTTCTGTTTCAGATACACGAGAAAGTTTCTGTTTCTTCTTGGTGTCTTCGTCTATGACATCCTTTAACGTGGGATTCTTCTCTCTCTTGGCATAAGTGGTAAATCTAAACAACCCGGAGATTGATAACGCTAAGAATAGTAAACAAATAATTATAATCCCAATATAAATGGATCTTCGTTGTTTTATATTTAAAGTTATCATTTTTGAAATGCAGTTTTAGGATAGAGTAGTATTTTCAATAGTACCTTGAGATTATTTCATTCCACTTGCCCTGTGATTTCAATATTTTCTCCGTTACTTCACGAACAGCTCCATGTCCTCCGGGGGCATCAGTTATGTAGGAAACTTCTTCCTTTACCTCTGAGGGCGCATTAGGTACCGCAACTGAGAACCCAACTTTTCTCAAGATGGGGAGGTCAATAAGATCGTCTCCTATATAACAGATTTCACTATCTTTTATCTTGTGCTTTTTGAGGATCTGTTCATATGCATCCAGTTTTTTGTGTATGCCAAGATATACATCTTCTATACACAGCTCTTTTGCCCGAAGCTCAACGACTTTGCTCGCTCTACCGCTGATAATCGCTGTCTTTATACCGGCACGGTGCAAATATGTAATGGCAGAACCATCTTGTACGTAAAAGGCCTTTGACTCAATTCCGTTTGCATCTAATATTATCTTGCCGTCGGTGAGCACTCCGTCGACATCCATAATAACCATTTTCACATTATTCAATATATTGCCCTCATATTAGAAGATTGATGTTAATTATAACTGTACATTTACAAAATAATACTATTCAGGAGGGAAAATTTTGGCTTCTATAATGGAATTGCCGTAACCCATTAATTATTGGTCAGAATTGCTTTGGTTTAATACTGGCTATTCTTAACATTGTCTACAACATAAAGCTGCTTTTATTTGTTTCTATAAAATATTTTGTATGCATCACTTGAAATTGCATTTTTCTCTATTTAACATCTGTTAAAGTGGTTTCTGTACATGGGTTATGAGAATCAGGAATTTATTATAATTGCAATTATGCTACAGTACAAGCAATTTTTATACAAGCGTTACTTTAAACATTTGGAATGTGTGAACCGCATTTGAAAGTTATGGAAATGGTGTTTGCACGCTCCTTATCTTGTAAATCCAGATTATGCGGGCATTTTTGTTAATGTATGGTAATCATCTTCTGTCTCTTTCCTGTGACTGTTTCTGTTGATTATAGTCGCAGATGGATTAAGGCGTTTTAGGGTAAAAAACATGGTTTTTACCTGGGTAATAGCACTATGTAGTAGGCGATGTTCTGTGCTTGACATACAATGTGTTGCGTGATACTATGACAACTTTACTATACAAAATGAATTAGAATGGGTTTTGATCTTAAAAGTATAATACCGTTTGCAATCGCAATATTATACGCGTTAACTATTCATGAGTTTTTTCACGCTTGGACTGCCAATAAATTAGGTGATCCAACGGCCAGAATGCAAGGGCGTCTCACTCTAAATCCGTTAGCGCATTTAGACCCTCTGGGAGTAATTTGCTTCATATTTGCTCATTTTGGATGGGGCAAGCCGGTACCAGTAAATCCCAGTTATTTTAAACATCCCAGGCGCGATGATGTGCTTGTTTCCGCTGCAGGGCCGATTTCAAATTTTGTTTCGGCACTGTTTTTTGGTTTAATATTCCAAGTATTATATAAGTTTACTGCGGTTACATCAGATCTGTTTGAAGTTTTGAAACAGTTGATAATGATTAACCTGATTTTGGCCATTTTTAATTGTATTCCGTTGTACCCCTTAGATGGTTCACATATTCTGAAAGGGTTTTTGCCTCGCCAGATGCTTCCCGGCTACGAAAACATCTGTAGGTATGGTCCATTTATCCTGATTGGGGTGATTTTGCTGGGTAATTTTGCCCATATACCGATATTGTCATATATAATCTGGCCTCCAACGATATTTTTCGCGAATCTTTTTATGACCTTTATGATTGGCTGATATAATAATCAAAATGCAGACAGAATATAAAATTGATCTTGATACATACAATGGTCCGTTGGATCTGCTTCTTTACTTAATACGCAGAGAAGAGGTCGATATATATGATATACCAATTACTAAAATTACAGATCAATACATGGCTTACCTAAATGAGTTGCAGAGTATAGATATCGGGTTGGCAGGAGACTTTCTCGTTATGGCTTCTACATTAATGTATGTAAAATCTCAAACGCTTTTACCTCGCAGTGAAGAAATTGATGAGGAGGATATGGAAGATCCGAGGTTGGAACTGGTAAAGCAACTCCTGGAATACAAAAGATACAAGGAAGCTTCTTCAACAATGACAAAATTGTCGGAGGAGAGAAGTCAGAGATTTTCCAGGCCAGAGGAGAGGTTGATAGATGAAGGAAAAGAAGAAGATGATAAACTGAATCTGGATGATGTTGATGTGTGGAAACTCGCAGAATTCTTCTCTGGTTTCATGAAACAGACTCTGGGGGATGTTATTCAGAATATAGTCTATGACGATACACCAGTGCATATATACATGGATAAGGTTCTGGGTAGATTAAACAGGACTCACTCGATTTCACTTGGGGAGTTGTTACATGGCAGCCAGGGCAGAACTGAGCTTATAGGTTTCTTTCTCGCTTTACTGGAGTTAGTGAGATTAAAAGAAATTAAGCTTGAACAGACTCAGGATTTTGACGATATCCAAATAACTGCAAATAATAATTAGCTCGCATTCAAGCGGTTTTAATGATAAATACTTTGACTTATACAGAATAATGTTGAGGTTGTTTTAATGATTGATAAAGAACTGTTAGATATACTTGCCTGTCCGCTCTGTAAGACTGAGGTGAAACTTGAAGACGACAAAATAGTATGTACTAATTGCGGTAGACGGTATCCCGTGAAGGATGATATTCCAGTAATGTTGATAGACGAAGCGGAGTTGCCGAAAGATCAAGAGGTGAATTGATTTTGTTTTTACCTGCAATTGTCGCGACAGCGGCTTAACCTGGTTCGTATTTAAATACTTTTTATATTTTTTATTCAAGGAAGTTTGGGGAACAGGATAAATGGACAAGAAAGCATTAATAGCTTTATTCCTATGTGGAATTCTAATGCTTTATTTCTTCAATTCAATGCAGCCGGATAAGAAGTCCGGTGAAAAAGGTTCGGAAGAAGTTGCAGAAGAAACTTTTGAGCAGGGAGAATTTGAGAATGAAATAGGCACCGGGGTAGAGGTACAGGACCGGAAGATTGAAAAGATTGTTCAAGATGACACAGATTTGCAGGACTACATATTGATACAAAACGATGTGATGAGATCTGTGTGGACAAATGAAGGTGCCGCGCTAAAGTCTGTAATCTTGCCAGAATTCAAAAATCCTGAAAAAACAGAGACATTGGAGTTGCTAAAGTCGTCTAAACCAGATTCTCTACCACTAAGTATTGAATTGATGGATGACAAAAGATATCAATCAAAAACCCGTAGGTATAAGGTGGTTGAGAAAGGACCTGACAGAGTTGTTTTTGCTGCACTGTTAGAGAATGGAATTCAAATAACAAAGGAGATATCTTTAAAGGGCGGTAATTATTATTTTGATGTGGCGGTTACTATACAGAACACTACTGATTCTGACATAAATGCATCATACACAATAACGGCTGCAAATGGTGTTTATCCCGAGGTAAGCAAGACTTCCAGCCTTGCGTCAATAGTTGGTATAGACGTGGGCAAGGGGGGTAAGGCTAAGACGAAGATCGCGCATACAGAAGTAAAGAATATGCCTTATAAGAATGAATCGGTTGGTATCGAATTAGCCGGTACTACTAATAAATATTTTGCAGTTGCTTTAGAGCCTCTGAAAGGCTGCAGAGTAGTTGCGGCGACAGCTGAGTCATTTGATAACCCTGATCTTGTTTATCAAGATAACCATGCAGTTGATTTTAACGTAGAACTTCATACTGCAAAAATAGCGATACCGCCGCAGGGTGAAAAACGGCATGATTATGTTTTCTATCTTGGGCCTAAAGAGACAAAGGCGTTAAATCAATGCGAAGGGCTTTTGTCAATTTTAGATTATGACTATGGGATGATGAGGTCGATCTGTAAGGTACTTGTGAAGATACTAAATTCGGTGTATAGCGTTATTCCAAATTATGGTGTTGCCATACTGGTGCTTACCTTTCTAGTAAAGTTGGTACTCTTTCCTTTAACGAGAAAAAGCCAGATGTCGATGGTCAGGATGCAGCAGTTGCAGCCTCTTATCGCCAAGTTAAAAGAAAAACATAAAGGTGATAAGAAGAAGGTGGGACAGGAACAGATGAAGCTGTTTAAGGAACATGGGGCGAATCCCATGAGTGGTTGTCTTCCTATGATGCTTCAAATGCCGGTATTTTTTGCTTTATTCAGGACGCTTCAATCCTCCTTTGAGATGAGGCAGGCACCTTTCGTGGGCTGGATCGGTGACTTGTCTGCAGCTGATCAACTATTCGCATTGCCGTTTACCTTACCGATTATTGGAGGGTGGTTTAACCTTTTACCGATATTGATGGGTGTAGCGTCATTTATACAAATGAAACTAACACCAAAAAATACCTCCGGAGATGATCCTCAGGCAAAAATGCAACAGAGAATGATGCAGATGATGCCGCTCATGTTTCCTATCATGCTTTATAACTTTGCTTCTGGACTTGCCCTTTACTGGACGACGAGTACTATCATCAGTATAGGTGAACAGGTACTAATCAGGAGAAGTGTTAAAAAGCTTGATGTCTACTATAAAGGAAAAAGAGTGATTGATGCTAAGGCAAAGGTTAAAAAGTAAGAGCTTACCTCAGCGGATAAACGGAAATCATGTCTTTTAGTCTCAACGACTGTATATTGGCTATATCCACGCCTTCCGGCCACTCTTTCAGGGCTATTATCAGGCTTAGTGGCAAAGATGTCTTTAGTTGTTTAAGGGGTCTCTTTGCTCCTGATGCTGTCAGAGAGATTGTACGTGAGAAAGGCTTTCGCTCCTGTCATGGCAGTCTCTATCTTGAGAAGGAACAGGTTAGCATTCCAGCTTCTATTTACACTATGAAGTCTCCCAACTCATACACGAGGGAAGATGTTGTAGAAATTCATACTTTTGGTTCGCCTCCGCTGCTTGAGATGCTCATGGAAGCACTGCTTTCGTCAGGAAAAGAGAACACTGACATTGAAGACAATACTGAAGTAATGACAGCTCTTCGGATTGCGGAACCCGGTGAGTTTACCAAAAGGGCATTCCTGAATGGAAGAATAAGCCTTGCCGAGGCGGAATCGGTAATGCACGTAATACGTTCCCAGACAGATTCAGATCTGTTAATGTCCGTTGCTAACCTGAAGGGTAAGCTGACGGAGTTGATGCACGATATACAGGGAAAATTGGTGAATCTTTGTGCCAGGGCAGAAGCCGCTATTGACTTCTATGATCAGGATATTGAATTGATCGCCCCTGGTGAAATCGAGAAAGAACTTGATGCTGTAAAAGAGAAATTGTTCATGGTTAGCAGGGATGGACAGAAACCAATGATTTCTCATTATGGTGTGAAAACGGTATTCATTGGCTTGCCAAATGCAGGTAAGTCTAGCTTGTTCAATAAGTTATTAGATCGTTCAAAAGCGATAGTAACGCATACCCGGGGCACAACCAGAGATACGTTAGAAGCTGACATGGTTATAGAAGGGGTAAATCTCCGTATGAGAGATACTGCCGGGGTTGCGCGGGGCGGTGGTGAATTGGAGTCTATGGCTGCACAGAGAACATATGATTCCATGGATGACGCACAGGTTGTGTTATTTGTTGTCGACGGGTCTGTGCCGCTTTGTAACCAGCAGATAGAGCTTTTCGGTTCTATAACTACCAGGAATAAGATAATAGTGATTAATAAGACCGATCTTAAGCAAAATGTCTGTTATGAGAGTCTTCCATCACAGATGAAGGCATTTCCGGTGGTTAATACATCTGTTCTTACAGGTGAAGGATTGGATAGATTAAGGAAAACAGTTGTTTCTGAAATTCTTGAGAGTAACGTTGATATTTCTGCTTCAGATATTGTCTTCACGATGAGGCAGAAAATAGTAATCGGTAAAGCGCTTGAGATAATAGACCAGATATCAGATTCGCTGGCTGAAGGCGTTGGTTATGAGCTTATAGCGATGGACCTGAGAAGGGCTGTAGACACTATCGGAGAGGTTACCGGAGAGGTTGTGACAGATGACATTCTGGACGTTGTATTCTCAACATTTTGCGTTGGAAAATAAATTTTTTTTATTCCTGTAATTCCGCTTGACATTATATATGTTGTATGGTAGCGTACCGAAATATCCAATATGTTGACGTTTGGGTGCCGCTTTTAACTTCTGTAATTTTTTCAATACTATACCATTATGAAGTGCTTATTTTGTAAAATTGACGATGATAAAGTTATTAATTCAAGGGCATCAACCGATGGGTTGAGCGTAAAGCGAAGGAGGGAATGTTTAAATTGTGGCAGAAGGTTTACAACATATGAGAGGGTTGAAGAGAGTCCTGTAAGAGTCATCAAAAAGGATGGTAGCAGAATTAATTTTGACCGTAATAAGATATTGTCAGGATTGCTCAAGGCGTGTGAAAAGAGACCGGTATCAACAGATTTACTTGAAACCGTTGTTTCTGAGATAGAAAGTGTAATATACGATAAATTTGAAAGGGAGGTTGAAACAACATCTATTGGCGAACTTGTTATGCAACATCTTAGAATTTTAGATAAGGTTGCTTATGTCAGGTTTGCATCGGTCTATAGAGAATTTAAAGATATAAACGAATTTATAAACGAGCTGAAACCTTTGATGCCTTTATCAAAAAAAAATAAAACTGAAAAAAATAAGAGGAATGGAGGGTAATAATACAATGGCAGTTGAAACTATCCAAAAACGTGATAGCAGGATGGTTGCATTTGATGAGAGCAAGATAGCAGATGCTATTTTTAAAGCTGCAAAAGCTGTTGGCGGTGCAGACCGGTCTATTGCAACAGAGCTTGCAAGTGTTGTTACCCATTTTCTACAAAAAAGATTTGAAGATAATATTCCTGGCATTGAGGATGTCCAGGATTTGGTTGAAGAGGTTTTAATAAAAAACGGACATGCAAAGACGGCAAAAGCTTACATCCTATATAGAGAAGACAGGACGAAGGTGCGTAAATCGCTTCGCGTGAGGAAACAGACCACTAAAGTCGGTGATACAACTGATGCGGCGCTGATGGTTGACCTTGTTTCAAAAGACGAATCGTTTCCGTGGGACAGGGCTAAGATCGCATCAGCTCTCGAGAAAGAGGCGGAATTGTCAGATGTCATATCTCAGGAGATTGCAGCCGCTGTCGAGAGACGCATCTTTGCTTCAGGACTTAACAGGATATCTACCCCGTTAATCAGAGAACTGGTTGATAACGAACTTTTTGAGAGGGGTTACAACGCAAAGCTGGAAAAGCAGACCAGCCTTGGTATGCCAAAATATGATATTGAAGAGCTTATCTACTCCAAAGTTAAGGAGAACAGTAATATAGCAACAAATAATCCTGAAGCTATTAATCTTGCCGTTGCTGAGAATACGATGAAGCAATACGCTCTTCAGGAGGTTTATTCTAAAGACGTCGCAGACGCACACACTTCCGGGATGGTTCATATTCACGATCTTGGTTATCCAACAAGGGTATATTGTTCATCCCACTCTCTTGAGTATCTTAAAAAATATGGATTAGATCTGGAAAATCTGGATACATCTTCCGGACCTGCTAAACATGCCAGAACACTTACAGGCCATCTGAACACATTCCTTGCCTCGATGCAGGCTTATTATGCAGGCGCTCTGGGCATAGGTTACATCAATATAATGTACGCTCCTTATGTGGAACATATGAGCGATGAAGAGATGAAGCAGGAAGCTCAGCACCTGATCTTCAGCGGTTCACAGAGTGCATTCTCCCGAGGGGGGCAGACACTGTTCCTGGATTTTAACATACACACTGGAGTACCAAATTATCTGAAGAAGATTGAGGCTGTAGGTCCCGGAGGAAAGTATACAGGCAGAACGTATGGAGAGTATGAAGAGGCTTCACAGCGATTTACAAAGGCGTTGCTTGATGTCTGGCGAAATGGTGA
This sequence comes from uncultured Candidatus Scalindua sp., assembly GCA_964437425.1. Lineage (GTDB taxonomy): Bacteria > Planctomycetota > Brocadiia > Brocadiales > Scalinduaceae > Scalindua. The sequence goes on along the minus strand of CAYTGO010000046.1, from coordinate 4,895 downwards.
TTGTCATGGTCATGTATTTGCCTTCCCTAAATGTGATTTTCACATAAGTCAGGAGACATACACCGACCCTAAACAATTTGAACTCCTGGAATATGCCGCACAGATTGCCAGTGAGAACGGGGTACCATATTTCGTCTTTGATAGAGATGAAATAACCTTGTCGGCATGTTGCCGATTGCGTACGACTATTGATGACAATTACATGATTGACCATCCGGAGAGTATGAGGTTTTGCGGATTCCAGAATATAACAGTAAGCCTTCCTCAGGCTGCTTACAGGGCTGGCAGGGGTAACCTTGAACAGCTTTATAAGGAAATTGACAGGGGTATGGACATTGCCATTAAAGCTCATTTCGATAAGAAGAATTTTGTTACAAGACTGATGGCTGCTCCGAATATGCCGTTGTGGGAAATAGGTAAGACTGCTCATGATGGAAGACCATATGTAGATCTGGAAGCTGCAACATACATTGTCGGTATTATAGGATTGAACGAATGTCTGCAGTTTATGATTGGTAAAGAGTTGCATGACGATGATGAAGCCCTTAAGCTCGGCTTGCGTATTATTTCTCATATGTATTTCAAGGTAAAGGAAGAGGGGAAGAAACACAATCTGAAATTCTCTCTTGAAGAGTCACCTGCAGAGAGTGCAAGTCGAAGGCTTGCCAAGATTGATGTTCGGAATTATCCGGAAGCGGTGGACATGGTTAAGGGCCACATGGAGAGAGACGAATTCTACTATACCAACAGTGTTCATCTGCGTCCTGACGCACCTGTGGATATGGTGAAGAGGATTGAGGTTCAGAGTATGTTCCATGGTATGATTGAATCAGGTGCGATAATACATGCATTTGTGGGAGAAGAGAGGCCTCCGTCCTCCAGTATTATGAAGCTCGTTAAGAGAACTTTTGAGAATACACAGGCGGCGCAGTTAACTATATCTCCTGAATTTACTATCTGTAATTCGTGTAACCGGGTTATCCCAAGGTTGGTAGATCAATGTCCTCACTGTGACGTGTCAAACCTTTACAGCATAAGAAGGAACGCTACACGGGAGAAGGTTAACAACTGGGATCGGACTAAGATGCAGGAATTGGTCGATAGACACGAAGAGAAAGCTACTGCTTCAAATAAAAGCTGTAAATAGATATTAACAGAACATACATTATTTTCCAGGTGATAACATGTCGCTAGCAATAAAGGGTTTTGTAGAGAGTAGTTTGATAGAGTGGGAAGGAAACATTGTTGCTATCCTTTTTCTTCCTCATTGTAATATGAGATGTCCTTACTGTCATGCTACTCATCTGGTCAAGAAACCTAATGAGCTTGAAAGTATACCGTTAGAGGCTGTAGCGAGAAGTATCGAGAAGAAAAAAGATTGGCTGGACGGAGTAGTCATTTCCGGAGGGGAACCTACTTTCCATGACGATCTTGATGAACTTATAACAATATACAAAAATATGGGCTTAAAGGTACGATTGGACACAAATGGTACAAATCCTGATAAAATAGAGGATTTGATACAGCGAGAGTTAGTTGATTGTATTGCCATGGACATAAAAGCGCCATTGAGAGATGGGAAGTATAATGATGTAGGTGGAGTTCTGTGTAGCCTGCCTGATCTCGAAAGAAGCATAAAGCTGATAATGGAAAGTGGGCTGGAGTATGAGTTTCGTACTACCGTCTGCCCGGCTTTCTTAACGAAAGCTGATGTTGTCGAGATCGCGCAAAGTATAGCTGGTGCGAGTAGATATATTTTGCAATCCTTTCGGCCGACAAATTGCCTGGACAAGGCGATGTTTGACGTTGTGCCGTATTCTGAAGATGAAATAAAGGATTTTGCTGAAAGTGCGCGGAGGTTTGTAAAAAACTGTCACGTTAGAGGTGAAGAAGTAAAAGCCTTGAGCTGTAATTAGCAACTCTTCGATTATTCTGGTTCTGCTTTTCTCATAGGGATGGTCGTATGCAGTAAAGAAGAGAGTTGCAACGGCAAGAAGGTAAGCTAAAATATAACATGCTAACGGTTTAAGAAGGTAGGTAAATGCAAAGTATTCTGATCTACATTTATTGGGCCAAATATTGAGAGAGTTTAGATGGGGCGTCTCTGTGAAGAGGCGCTCCTTTTTTATAGGTCTAATAAGATCTAACCTTGTAAATGGAGTGAACTAATATATTATGCTGCTAAAAAAATTAGAACTATTTGGGTTTAAGTCATTTGCTGACAAAACTTGCTTTGAGTTTGGAGAGGGCATTAACGGCATTGTTGGTCCCAACGGATGCGGCAAGAGTAATGTGGTTGACGCGTTTAAATGGATACTCGGGGAGCAGCGCGCAAAATCACTCAGGGGCAATGAAATGTTAGATGTTGTTTTCAGCGGAACTAATTCACGGCCATCTATGGGATACGCAGAAGCATCACTGGTTTTTCTGAATGACAAAGATCTATTACCGGTAGAATATAACGAGGTCTGTATTACAAGACGTCTTTACGCAGCGGGAGAGTCTGAGTATTTAATAAATAAGCAGCCGTGTCGATTAAAGGATATTAAGGAACTCTTTCTCGGTACAGGGGTAGGGGGAAGTTGTTACTCTATTATGGAGCAGGGAAAGATAGAATCACTTTTACAGGTAAACGCACAGGAAAGGCGTTTTGTTTTTGAAGAAGCAGCAGGTATCAGCAAATACAAGGTAAAGAAAAGAGAGACTATGTTAAAGCTGGAAAAGGTCGAACAAAACCTGCTCCGCGTAAACGATATAATTGAAGAGGTCCAGAAACAGCTCCGTTCTATAAAACTTCAGGCGGCGAAGGCTCGCAAATATAATGAACGAGTTGTCAGGCTGAAAGAGTTGAGAATCAAGCTCTCCTTGAAGAAATATAAAATGTTTAAAGACAAAAGAGCGGTTGCGCAGGAACAGATACAGCAGGAGGAGAGGCAGTGCCAGGAAGCTCTTTCTGTAATAGAGGAGTTGAAGGGAGAGAGAGATAGTTTGCAAAGCAGCATAAATGAAATTGCCTCCAGCCTTGAAAGATCTCTGCTCAATATGACCAGCCTGGCAGCAAAAATTACCAGTGCTCACGATAAGATAGGATTTAATCATAATGCTATAGAGGAACTGAATATACAGAAGGGCAAATACGAAAAATCTATCGATGTACTTAAAAGCAAGATTGAATATGCAGAGAATGGTCTTCGTGATTTGAGTGTTGATCTTGAAAAGATACAGGCAGATTTAACAGATGGAAACAGTAGTCTGTCAACTAAGGAAACAACACTGAAGCAGTATGAATATGAGTACGACGCCCTTCAGCAACAGATCGAGGATAATAAGAAACAGGTTATAGACATGCTGCATAGAGGTTCCAGCCTTCAAAATGAGGTGGGTAGCTTAAGCGCGGAAAGAGATACAATTGGCAACAGGAAGAGTAAATTACTTAAACGCCAGGAAGAGATTGCTTCAGAGCTGGAACGTATAGAATATGAGAGGCGTAGCCTTACAGAGCAGAGGGACAGGGTATTAGGTAAAATTGAAGGTCTTGAGCAATCTCTGGTAGGTACTAATGAACAGATTAAGGTTTTAAATTCTGAAATTCAAACTGTTGGAGACAATATAAATAGTCTGCAACAATTGCAGAGCCGTAAAGAATCCCGCCTGGAGACCCTGGATGACCTTGAGAAGCGTTTCGAAGGAGTAAGCTCAGGTGTGCAGGTAGTCCTGGAGGAGTCCGGAAAAGATGAAGGAAAGATAAGTGGAGTGCATGGAATGGTTGCGGACCTGATAAAGGTTGATACCTCATATGTACCTGCTATTGAGGCTGTTTTGGGTGATAGGGCACAGATAATTGTTGCTAACTCCATAAAAGATGTGATTCAGTCATCCGGTTTTTTGAAAGAGCAGGATAAGGGGTCTGTCAAATTCCTCCCTCTTGAAGATATAAGTACGGGGGAGGGTAGTCATGTTTCTATAGATATAAATGTTCCGGGTGTCGTCGGCAGAGCAGTTGATATAGTAAAGAGCGAAGATCGTTTCAAGACCCTGATCGAATATATTTTCAGGGATACGATTGTCGTTGAGGACTTTGATACTGCATTGAGACTGTCTGGTGAAAAATGTGGAGCAAAATATATAGTGACGTTAAGTGGAGAGGTTGTTGAGCCCGGCGGGACTATCCTTGTTGGTAAAGGCAATATGACTGTTGGGCTTATTTCCCGAAAGACTGAGCTTGAAAGCATCAAACTGGAACTTACAAAGATTTCAGGAGAGATTGAAACACGTTTAGGCGAAAGGGAGATTAAGGAGAGCGAGGTTGTAAACCTGGTTCAAAACGCTGACGAGTTTAAGAGCGGGATAGATGCTGAAAATGTTATTAAGGTTTCTCAGGATAATAACCTCCAGAAAGAAGAGTTCAAAAATGTTGAACTTAACGATGAGAGGGGCGTTAATGAGAGCGAAATACAGGAGATAAATGAACATATTGAAAGTATTAACCAGAGAGAAGTAGACCTTAACAATGAGATTGCAACCCTGAATGATCAGCGCAAAGTTTTGGAAGAACAGGTTGTAGTTTTAAATAATGACAGGATCAATAAGGAAATCGGTAAGGTTAATGTACAAAATGAAATAACGGAACTTAAGGTAGTGTTGGCGCAAAAAGAAGAGAGAAAAGACAATGTCATCGCTTCGCTTGATGAAGTAAAAAGGGGACTATGCGAGAACAAAGAAGAACTCACCGCTGCCTATAGCGAAATAGAGAATTGTCGGAATAAGACAGTTGTAAGTGAGAACACGATTACCGATCTGAATAAAATGCTTGAGGATTTTCAGGTAGAAAAGGTTGCATTGGAGGAAGAGAGTACGAGATTGAAGGAGGAGCAAAGTGTTTGTAACGGACAACT
>CAYTGO010000045.1:0-24275 GCA_964437425.1 uncultured Candidatus Scalindua sp. | reverse complement strand
TTTATGTTCAGTGATCCTGTTTTCTCCCATTGGGATAACAGACTCCGCTGCGACCTTTTCTGCTTTTTCATGGCCGCCATTTGAAGACTGAGAAGAAGAATCATGATTCATTCCACCAGGCTCAATCTCTTCTTGCTCGGCAGGATTACCTCTTCTACTTTTATTTGAATGATCTCCATCAGATTTCACTTGTGCTGCTAAGCTATCAACCAACTCCTGAAGAGTTTGTGACTGTGCTGACATCTCTTCGCTAGTTGACGCAACTTCTTCAGCTGTTGCCGCGTTCTGCTGTGTGATATGGTCCATCTGCTGTATCGAACTATTTACATTAGCGACACCTTCAGATTGTTCAACAGATGCAGTTGATATTTCATTTGTAAGTACTGTTACTTTCTCAACATTACTTACAATATCCTGTAGCGCCGTGTTAGTATTATCAGTAGAAGTCTTAACATCATCAACTATGCCCTCCAACGTCTCTTTGCACTTGTTAGTAAGCGCAGTTCCACTGTTTGCCTTGTCGACACAATCTTTTATCAGTGCTGCAGTATCCTTCGCCGCAGTTGCACTTCTCTGGGCAAGATTTCGCACTTCTTCTGCTACTACTGCGAATCCCTTACCATGATCACCCGCTCTCGCAGCTTCCACGGCAGCGTTAAGCGCCAGAAGATTAGTCTGAAATGCTATGCCGTCAATTACCTTCGTAATTTCTGCAATCTGATTGCTGCTTGTGTTGATCTCCTTCATCGAGTCGCTCATTGAATCAACAATCTCCATGCTGGCAGAATTCATTCTGTCTATTGAATCACACATTTCACCAACGGCAACATTTCCCTTGCTTGCGGAATCGCTGCATTTTTTTGCCAGAGTTGCTGCTTCCTGGGCATTATCAGAATTCTGCTTCGTCATGGTTGACATCTCTTCCATAGTTGAAGATGTCTCTTCCAGTGAAGATGCCTGCTCTGATGAACCCTCTGCCAGTGTCTGACTTGAAGCAGATATTTGTGATGAAGCGTTTGATACCTGCTCTGAGCCGTCTGTCAATTTAGCGACCAGCTGCCTCAGGAAGCTTATCAACGGACGTGCGAAGAAAATCCAACCAAGTCCAATTACCAGACAAACCAGCCCTGCAGAGCCACACTGTATATAAAATAGCATTGACATCTGATGTTCTACTTTTGCCTGATACAAACCGACAGCTTCATTCATCGCCTTCATTGTTTCATTGTTACTTCTGTACGCTGCGTTATATGCAACTATATATTCTGCAGAATTGGGTTCAACTTGTATAAGTTTCTCCAAATTTTCTTGCGTTGTCTTCCAGACTGTTTTAACATTCTTCAGTTTTCCTAATGTTGCCGCATCAGTAGTAGGAGGAAGTGTAGTAAAGTTTTTCATTCCCAGATCAAGTGGCGCCTGTCCGCCGTTTATAAGCGCTGCAAGTGAAGTATCGAATACCACTTTTGTCTTTTTGAAAGTATCTTTACCAAAATCGCCATCATTTGTTGCAGCAAAGAAAGCGACTGTTTCCGCACTTACTGTACCGATTGGAATATTTACCACGAGAACCCCCATTACATCACCAATCTTGAAATCGTGTTTAGGGCTCTCTGCATGATTGTTGTGGCAGTTTACACAGCCGGCTGCACCGGCCGTATCTGCAGTCGCATAACGTAGTGAATAGATACCATTATGCACCATAAAACGTGAAAACTCTTTTCCTTCTTTATTGAACAGATAATCGAAAGCCTCTTTCTCGAAGTCTGTTTTTAATCCTTTTTCTTTATTTATATTCCACTTACTCAGGAGATCATAGCTGTAGACTCCCTTTGCATTTATCTTATCTGATACTTCCTGTACAAAGGTTGCCGGAAGAGGGATGCCGCCATCGATACTGGCATACTCCCTGTTTGGATGTACATCTAAAATGCCATCTTTCTTAAGCTTTATCACAACATTCTTTGTGAACTGCTTACGATCCTCTACAATCTGGAGTGTTGCAACTTTTGCTGTCTTCAGTGTAGCGTATCGCACCTGCATTGGAATAGTTTCATTTATGTATTCCTTAAAATATTTCTGTGTCAACATGCGCTGCCGACCTGCAATATTAAGAACATTTTTCTCTTTTCGTTGTTCATTTATCGTGCTGAATACAAAGAATGCTCCCGTTATTACAGCAACGAAAAATATTGAAAATACTACAATAAACTTTTTACCAATTGTCATTCTTTCTCTCCCAAGAAAAAAATTAAAATAACATAAATTATTATTTAGCTAATTCCCCAACCATCTCTAATTCATCTGATGATAGTACTGAATCTATATCCAGAAGGATGACTATTTTATCCTTAACCTTACCTAGCCCCATGATAAAGCTGGTATCTATGTCCTGTCCGAACTTTGGTGCGTTTTCTATCTCTTCACCGGCAATATCTGAAACCTCAGATACACTATCAACTATTATCCCTATAGATGTGCTGTTAACTTCTACAACTATTACGCACGTCTCCTGAGTATGAGCCTCTTCCTGCATTGAGAACTTCATTCTCAGGTCTATTACAGGTATAACCTTTCCTCTCAGGTTAATCACACCTTTCATATAGTCTGGTGTCTGTGGTACGGATGTAATATCCATAAGACCGATGATTTCTCTTACCTTTAGTATCTCGATTCCATACTCTTCACTGCTCAGAACAAATGTCAGAAATTTTCCTTCTAAACTTGATTTCTCTGTTCTCTCTGCAACTGCTTCCATATTATTCCTCCTCCTCTACTAATTATGATTTGTACTATAAATATAATCCAAACTTGAGACGTGATGTATTACATGGTTTTACTCTTACCGATTTGAAACGTACTATTTAAAATATGAAGAATGAGTCTGTTCTAAATTTACTGTTGGCAGTATAATCGTTTATCGTGTTAAGTGATGATTTGCATATAACACAAAATGCTAATACTTATGACTGAAGAATATATAGACATAATGCTACATTGCTATCAGCTTTATCGGTCTTTTAGAGATTTACTTTAGTAAATATTTATAATTTTAATGTATCTCACTTTTGCAAATTGATTGCCAATTAACATCTTTTGATTGAAAATGATTGCTTCCTGATTATTCATTAATTCTGATTTGGTTTCTCTTATATAGTATATACTTAATATTTCATTCTTAATCAGCGAGTCTAAAAAGAGATATAACTCGAATGTTTACAATACTTAACAAAAGGCTTGTAACGTTAGAGGTATAATAGATTTGTATTTTTTCTGTACAGTATGTTTGCAATTTAGACAGCGTTTTAATGTGATTTTAGTATGATTGATCCTGAGATGGGAATTTATTTCCGCGTTCAATCAGAATGTTTGTACTGACGTGGCTCCAGCTCTATACCAATGAGTGGACAGGCATGTTAACGTAGTGAAAATCTTGATTGATGTTGTTATGGAATGATGAAGTGATTAGAAATTGAGGTCACGACTTAACATGTTTCCTCGCCATCTCTATCCTTTTGGATATTGCCGGATGGCTGTAGAATAGTAACTCTATCAGACGATTTGGAGTTAGGTCTGACAGATTCTGTTCTGCCAGTTTCTCCATTGTGGAGATAAATGCCTCAGGATCATCGGTCTTTTCGATAGCATATCTGTCACATGCCCTTTCAAACCTTCGACTGATTGCATTCTGAATTGGTAACAGCATAAAACCTGAAACAGCCAGTGATATACACACAGCAGGAAATGCAGCAATGTCGTATATATTCTGATATTCCAGAACGACTATAGCATTTGACAGTACTAAATGGCAGAATGCAAACCCTAAACACCCAGAGATAGTGCCAATAGCTAACATCTTCCAAATATGATGATAAACATGGTGACCCAACTCGTGAGCAAAAACAGACTTTATTTCAGCCGGTAAATATGAATCTAATAGTGTGTCTCCCAGGAGCACCCTTCTGGTACTTCCCATACCGGCGAGGGCTGCATTTGCCTTCTTTGTATTTTTGCTTAAGTCTATTCTGTACACTCCCTGTATATTAATTCCAGTGCCCTCTGCAAGAGATTCCAGACTCTCCTTAACCTCTTTATTATCTAAAGGTATACTTTTGTAGAATAGAGGGAAGATAAGAACAGGCGCAAGCTTTGCCATAATAACTGAAAAGAATATCCATATGACGGTTACAAATATCCACCATGTGTCTGGGAAGTTCCTGAGAAATATGTACATAATCTCAACCATAAATATGATAAGTGGTAGAGATATAAGAACTTTTTTCAGTTCATCCTTGACCCAACCAGAAATTTTTTGATTTGATAACCCATACATGTGCTCAAGAATAAAGCCTCCATAAAAACTTAAAGGGATGGTGATGACATCAATAATTATAATAAATACGAAAATATAAAGAGCTATTATTAGGTATTCATTGACTGTCACGAACGATATAAGTTTTTTTAGAATACTTGAGCCGAAGAAGCCCATGAAGAGAATATAGAGTAGTGCCACTATTAAGCCAGAAATGGTTAATATGCGTTTTTGTAAAGAGTATCTCTTGGATAATACTGTAGATTGTTTTTTTGATTTCTCAGACATCTGTTTTGCCATTAAGGAAGGTTATCATTCTCCAGGAACTCTTCTACATCCCTGAGGTCTGGAATGGCTGTTCTGCCGCCAATTTCACGACACTTAAGAGCAGCCGTGGCAGAGGCGAATCTCATTGTCTCGTTCAGGTCCCACTTTTGTAGCAGTCCGAATATGAACGCACCATGAAATACGTCACCACACCCTGTAGTGTCGACAACGTTAACCTTGAATGCCGGTTGGTAAAAATATTTTTCCGGAGTGACACAAATACTTCCATTCTCACCCAGAGTCACTATTACAGTTTTAGCACCAAGTTCTAATAATTCAATTGCAACCTCTTTTGGATCATTAGCATTGGAGAATTGTTTTGCAAAATCTTCTGACGCAATAAAGTAATCGGACAAATTTACAAGCGCCATTGCACCCTCTCTCATACTGCCTGCATCAACAACAACTTTAACCCCAGCGTCCCTGGCATATTCAGCGGCTGCCATAGAGCCTTCTTTCTCAAGACCATCCAGTAGTAAGACTTTTGCCGATTCTATAACGCTTCTATTTATCTCTTCCGGCCTTAATGCAGCAACCGTTGCCCTTGACCACAAAACAGTTCTCTTACCGGTCTCCTTTTCTATTACGATAAAAGCAAATTGAGATCTTTTGTCACTTTCTACAATGGTGCTATCAATATTAACAAATTCACTTGTCAGGCTCTCCTTAATCAGATCACCAAAGTAATCGTCGGATATCTTGCCAATAAATGAAGTTGAAGCTCCAAGCCTTGATAAAGTAACCATTGCTGTTGCTACCGGCCCACCACCCTGAACAGTAAGATTGCTTACCTCTTCCTTCTCATTAATATCAGGATAGTGTTCAACTGCACCTAAATAATCAATACAGCATTGTCCTAATCCGACAACTTCATAATTCAATGTTTTTGCATTTCTCCCACACTATACTTCAGCCCTAAATCTTTTATCATCTGTAAATCATCTTCAGGAAGTTTCCCTCTGGTGGTAAGATAATCACCTATCATTGTGCTGTTAGCTCCTGCGTAAAACATCCAGCTCTGTACGTCACGCAGATTCTCTTCTCTTCCTCCTGCAACCTTAATTCCCTTATCAGGCAAGATAAAACGGTAAACAGCTATTATTTTCAATATTTCCATAGGTTCCAATGAATTTTCTGTAGACAAAGGAGTGCCTTTCACAGGACTGAGGAAATTCATAGGTATTGTATCAACATCAAGCTCCTTAAGTTTGAAAGCCAGGTCTAATCTATCCTCAACACTTTCACCAACACCAAAAATGCCACCACTGCAAACTTGCAAACCTGCATTCTTAGCAACCTTAATTGTATCTACTCTATCCTTATATGAATGTGTTGTGCATATATTTGGATAGTAACCTTCTGAAGTTTCAAGGTTGTGATTAATCATCTCAACTCCACTTGAAGCCAGTTTCTCAGCCATTTTGCTTGTAATCATTCCTATTGAAGTGTGAACAGGAGGACCATCCTGTTTTGATAATTCATATGCGTCATCACATATCTTGTCAAAATTATCACTCCCTTCCAGACTATATCCGCTCGTCACTACGCCTACACAATCTGATTTATACTCTTTCCCTTTTTCCACGGCTTCAGCAACCTTTTCTTTTTCGATTAATGGGAAATTGGATATCTCTGTTTTGTAACGACTGGATTGCGAACAGAACCTGCAGTCTTCCGAGCAACTCCCCTGCCTTGCACTAATTATGGAACATAGGCCGACAACATTGTTGAATGAATTGTATCGTATACGATTTGCCCAATAGAGCAGGTCATAAATCTCAATTCCTGTTATATTCATCAAAAAACGAGCGTCGTCATAAGATATCTCATTCTCCTCTAATACATTCTTTGCAATTTTTTCTATTTTTGAATTCATATGTTGTAATTAGACTAGTTTCAAGCGCCTAAAGTTATAAGTGAAATAAAGTGGTCGTGAAAAGCCATGCTTTTCAACTTTTATTCGGGTGTTGTGATTATTTCTCTTGTAGATATTTATACTCTTTGCTGATAGTGTCCCAAACTATTTCCGGCCGTTCCGAACTGATGTACGTCATACAGGCGCCTCCCTCAAAACACCATGTTGCGATATTTTTTACACCGGAATCAATAGCCGCCTTAATGGCAGTTGAAATCTCTTCCTCACGATCTGCAGGAACCCTGTAGCCCTGTATCCATATTTGAGGTTCCTTGTCATGTTTTTTGCACAACCTGACAACCTCACCAGATACATTCTTTACAAAATCACCTACCGGTTCATTATGTGATATCCAGTACGGATCACTTCCAAATATATCGACACTCTTCAGCTTAACTACTTTTTCCCATTCATATATGCCGTATTTTGGCTCACTGTATGGAAGGACACAAACCGCATTCTTAAGGCCTTTGCTCGATGAATGATCTGATAGGAATTCCAGGAAGTTTAATATGGTGTCCTGTCTGAATGCCATTACATCATTAGTAAACTCCTGAGGCATTTCATAACCGAAATTGTTTTTGAAAATATCTTTGCATGTCGGACAAGTACACCCCCATATTTTTCTTGATTTGCCAAACAGTTCAGTAAACTCTCCATAAAAGAGATGTGGTTCATCCCAGAATACACCCTCCGCTCCCGTACTCGCCGCAAGATCAATCCATTGTGACATCTTATCTCTAAATGATCTTGAATTAATGCATGCCTTATTTACATTAATGTCACCTTCAGTAAAGCTCAACCTCTGTCTTGCTTCCGGAAACATTTTTACAAAAGCAGAAAAAGATTCGCCACCAAAAACCCTGCCGATCCCCCATGGGTCAAGAAATACCTCCAGCCCGACATTCCTGCTCACCCGAACAATATCAACCATTGTTTGAGAATGATAAGCGATATCGTGTTCACTCATTGTATGAACAACAAGATTACATCCATCCTGTACCATCTTCTCCATATCCTTTTCGACATGTCTTAAAGTTCTGTTGCCAAAATAACTCGCGCCTAGTTTCATAATAATTCCTCTTAAGTAATTAATAAGCTATCAATTTAGTCATGAATAACTCATATTTTGCAATACTACTTCTACCCTATAATTCTGTCAAGAGAATCTATATCAAAGACTTACAGATTAATTAATAATATGCTTGAGTTAGATTATTACATTTGATATAAGACAGCTAGTTGAAGGCCCTACTGTGTTCGTGCAAGAAGCAAAATATTTTTTAAAACCTACAAACGTCGTATCGGGAACTTTTATTTGCTGGCCATTAATTATGGTTAACAATGGGTACCCACCTTGAAAGAGGGTTGACGAAAAAATTCTTCTCACGGCACCAGTGGAGCCTTTGATGTTTTTATGATCAAACTCTTTTCCATTTCAAAAGGTATCTATACTTATATAGGACATGACTCTAAACCTCAGTAACCAGTTGCCTTTTTAAACTGCATTAGTCTGAAATCCAAAAATACTTTAAGATTATTTTTAAAAATTACTTGACAAATATCGTAAACGCAACTAAAATCATAAAATAATTTACCGCATATATTCATCTATACAGGTTCTTAACATTTCTTGACACCGCTTTTGTAAAATAGCTTACTTCAGAGTTTCTATTGTACTTAATGCTATATTCGACTGCGCAGTGTACTTTAAAAGCTTAGATATTCTGCATATTGAACATAATTTATTGAAGAAAGAGTAAAAGCCACCTGAAGATCTTTCTCGACTGAAACCTCTCAAATACTTGCTTATCTCCTAAAACATGAAGATGTAACAAAATCAGTATACAATTCCATATTATTATATCCATAAGTGCCAAAAAATTTCTTTATTATCGACGGACATTCTCAGCTATACCAGGCTTATTATGCAATCAGCGGTTTAACTACTCCTTCTGGTCAACCAATCAATGCCGTTTATGGGTTTACTAGAATGTTACGTAAAATATTAAAGGAGGACAGGCCAGGTTACATGGCAATTGCCTTTGATTCCAAGGGGCCAACATTTAGACACAAAGAGTATGAGAAATATAAGGAACATAGAAAGCCTACACCTGAAGATCTGGTGTCTCAAATACCACTTATGTTCGATGTAATAGGCGCTTATAACATACCAATATTTGCAATTCAGGGTTTTGAGGCTGATGACATAATTGGAACAATCTCAAAGAAAGTGTCTGAGGAAAATATAGAATGCTCAATTATAACTACCGATAAAGATATGGATCAGCTGGTTGATAAATATATTAAGGTTTTCAACCCCAGAAAGAAGGAAATCCGAAATATTGAAAAGATACGGAGCGAAATGGGGATTGAGCCTAAAAGTTTTATTGATGTACTTGCTCTTAGTGGAGACTCAAGCGACAATATTCCCGGTGTCCCCGGTATCGGCATTAAAACAGCTTTAGAACTTATTAGAGAATGGAAATCTTTGGAAAATGTATTAGCAAATGCGGACAAGGTAAAAGGAAAGAAAAAACAGGAAAACTTAGTTAAATATGCAGAATCTGCAAGACTATCAATGCGCCTGGCTACCATTAACACAGAAGTTCCTCTGGAGTATGATCTCGAAACATGTCGCCTGAATAATTTTGACAATAATAGGCTCAATGAACTTTTTACTGAATATGGTTTTAATTCTTTTCTTTCTGAAGACCATGATAAGAACTGAATGAAGCAGAGAATTAAGGTAATTGGCATTACTGGCGGTATAGCAAGCGGGAAGAGCACAATAGCAGAAATGTTGGAATCGTTGGGCGCGGATCTTATTGATGCCGATAAAATTTGCCATGAACTTATTAATACTAAAGAGATCTCGCTTGAGGTTACGAAGAGATGGGGAAGCCATTTACAGGACAATCACGGTAGAATAAAAAGAGACATATTGGCCGAGATCGTATTTTCAGAAGAAAAAGAGATCTCTGCTCTAAATAGTATAATTCACCCAAAAGCAATAAAGCAGATTAAAAGTGAAATTGCTAAGTTTCATTCTGATGTAGCAACAGAGGCGATAGTTTTAGATGCTGCACTATTAGTTGAATCAAACTTAGTAGATATCTGTGACATTGTATTATTTGTTGATTCTGACGAAGACAGATGTAAGGAAAGAGTTCAAAGCAGTCGCAAATGGCCATTAGATGAAATAGAGAAAAGAGAAAAGTTTCAAGGCTTATTACAACAAAAGAGAGAAATTTCAGACGTTATCATTAATAATAATAATTCTAAAGAGGACACATTAAATCAAATTAAAGATTTCTGGTCACAATTTATAACAAAAAAGTAATTTGGAGAATAACATGGTTTCAACGAAGACTACAACTACAAAAGCTAAAACGGCTACGAAAACACCTAAGCCTGCTAAAAAAGCGAGTGCACCACCTGCAGAGAAAAATACAAACGAAAAGTATGAAGAGATAAAAAAAGGTGATATGCACATTACGGCTTTACAGAAGATGACAATAAAGTCACTTCAGGATACTGCCAAAAGGGAAAAGATACAGGAGTATTCCGGCCTTAAAAAGCAAGAATTGATTTTTAAAATACTTAAGGAACGGGTAAATCAAAACGGACTTATGTACGGCGAGGGAGTAGTTGAGGTACTGCCGGAAGGATTTGGTTTTCTACGTTCACCAGACTACAATTATTTACCATGTCCTGATGATATATATATATCACCATCACAAATAAGGCGGTTTGGAATAAGAACCGGGGCTACCGTTTCAGGACAAATACGTCCTCCTAAAGAAAATGAAAGATACTTTGCTCTCCTCAGAGTAGAAGCAATAAACTATGAAAACCCGGATAAGTTAAATGAAATGTGTGTTTTTGATGATTTAACACCGCTTCATCCTGATGAGCGTATTATGTTGGAAGCTAAAAAAGATGAAGTAGAGATGCGAATAATGGACCTGGTTACTCCAATAGGCAAAGGACAACGTGGTTTGATTGTCGCCCCACCTCGTACCGGAAAGACAGTTCTCATTAAGGAGATAGCAAACAGTATCACAAAAAATCACCCGGAAGTCAACCTTATCATTCTATTAATTGATGAACGTCCGGAAGAGGTGACGGAGATGGACAGAGCTGTTGATGCCGAAGTAATTGGCTCCACCTTTGATGAACCGGCAAGTCGCCATGTACAGGTTGCAGAAATGGTAATAGAGAAAGCCAAACGCATGGTAGAATTCAAAAAAGATGTTGTAATATTGCTTGACTCAATCACACGTCTGGCAAGAGCATACAATACTGAAATACCACATAGCGGAAAGATATTGTCCGGTGGAGTTGATGCAAATGCACTACAGAAACCTAAAAGGTTCTTTGGTGCTGCGAGAAATATTGAAGAAGGAGGAAGTTTGACCATAATTGCTACCGCACTCGTAGACACCGGCAGCAGAATGGATGAGGTTATCTTCGAAGAGTTTAAAGGTACTGGCAACATGGAATTACATCTAGACAGAAGATTGGCAGACAAAAGGCTGTTCCCTGCAATAGATATAAACAGATCCGGAACAAGGAAGGAAGAGTTAATACTAGATCCTGAAGAATTAAAAAGAGTATGGGTGCTGCGAAGGGTTCTTAATGAAATGAGTCCGGCAGAAGCAGTGGAACTCCTTTCTGGTAGATTATCTAAAACACAGACAAATGCTGAGTTTTTAATGAGTATGAATATGAAAAGATAGTTCTATGTTTTCAGAAAATCTCTTCCTGAATCAACTCAAATATACATTTGACTAGCGCGCTTGCATAGATACTGATCGAGTATCATTTTTGCCTTTACTCAACAAGTAGACCATCAGTATTGAAATATCTGCAGGCGACACTCCTGAAATACGAGAAGCCTGTCCCAATGAAACCGGACGAAATAGATCCAGCTTCTGTTGCGCTTCTTTCCTCAGCCCAGGTATGCTGTCATAGTGGAACTGTGTAGGGAGTGATAAGTTTTCCATCTTTTTGAACTTCTCGATTTGCTGATTTTGTCTACTGATATAGCCCTTATATTTAGCCTCAATTTCTACCTGTTCTTGAGCAGAAAATGAGATTTTTCTGTCCCTTAATTCTTTGTCTAATCCCAGCAAATCGCTAAAATTCATGTCTGGCCGTCTCAATAATTTTATCAATGAGTCCGCCCCGTATCTTTTGTGCTCAATGTACTCATTTGTTTCAGAAATGATCTCTTCTTTTTCTAACAACTTATCCATTTGTTTTTTATTAATCAAACCATATTGATAACCGTATTTCATGAGTCTTCTATCCGCATTATCATGTCTAAGAATAAGTCTATATTCTGCCCTTGAAGTGAACATTCTATAAGGCTCACGAGTTCCTTTTGTAACCAGGTCATCAATTAAGACACCAATATACGCTTCAGAACGGTCCAGAAGAAAGGGTTCGCGTTTTTGGATTTTTAATACTGCATTAATTCCTGCCATGATACCCTGGGCTGCAGCTTCTTCATAACCAGAAGTACCGTTAATCTGTCCTGCCAGGAATAGGTTCTCAACTTTTTTTGACTCTAATGTTGACTTGATTTGAGTCGGAGGAATATAATCGTATTCAATCGCATACCCATAACGTGTAATATTTGTTTTCTCTAACCCTTTTATGGAATGAACCATCGCCTCTTGAACGTCATATGGAGCACTGGTAGAAATGCCATTGCAATATACTTCCGTGGTATCCAGCCCTTCAGGTTCAATAAATATCTGATGTTGCTCCTTGTCAGGAAATCGGGTTATTTTGTCTTCAATGGAAGGACAATATCTAGGTCCAATAGCCTCGATTTGACCTGTATAGAGTGGAGAGCGATCCAGATTAGATTTAATGATTTCGTGTGTAGACCTGTTTGTATGTGTAATATAACAATTTATCTGAGGTCTCTGGATGCTCTTGGTAGAAAAGGAGAATGGTGTAGGGTGTATATCACCCTCTTGGGCTCGTAAAATATTGTAGTCAATTTTGCGACCGTTAAGGCGAGGGGAAGTACCTGTTTTAAGCCTTGCTATCTCAAAACCCAAATCCAGTAAACAGGCTGACAACTTATCAGATGATGGTTCACTTGATCTTCCTCCACGTACTTGCGAGCTACCAATGTGAATCAATCCATTTAGGAAAGTACCTGTTGTTATTATTACAGCCTTCGAACGGTATCTCGTACCGCTCTTACCAATTAAATCCAGTACCTCCCTATTTTCAATTACAATTTTCTCAACGCTATCCTGGCGTAATGAGAGATTGTCTTGCTCTTCCAATCTCTTCTTCATTGTAAATTGATATAGTTTTTTATCAGCTTGCGCGCGTGGTGATCGTACAGCGTGTCCCTTACTTGCGTTTAGAAGTCTGAACTGGATGGCGGTTTCATCAATTATCTTTCCCATCTCGCCACCAAGTGCATCTATTTCACGTACTAATTGACCTTTTGCTAATCCGCCAATTGCAGGGTTACAAGACATTTGTGCAATAGTGTCCAGGTTCATTGACAATAATGCTGTCTGCATACCCATTCTTGCAGACACCAGTGCCGCTTCACATCCGGCATGTCCCCCACCAACAACTATGACATCATAACTAATGTGCATCACTTTGCCTTCTGAATTACCCGTTTTTCCCTAATCACAGTAACTGTTACTTCTCCCGGATATTCAAGTTCTTCTTCAACATTCTTGGCAATATCATAGCAAATCTTTGAGGCTGCATTATCACTGACTTTATCCGGATGAACGATAACCCTGACTTCTCTGCCAGCCTGTATTGCATATGCACTTTCAACACCACTGAAAGACATTGCGACGCTTTCCAGCTTCTCCAGACGTTTAACATACTTTTCTAGGGTTTCACGTCTGGCTCCCGGCCTGCTTGCAGAAATTGCATCTGCAGCATTTATCAGAACAGAATACACTGATTCAGAAGGAACCTCCTCATGATGTGATGCAATTGCATTAATTATCTCTGGCTTTTCATCGTACCTTTTCGCAAAGTCAGCTCCAACAATGGCATGAGTTCCTTCAACCTCTGCACTAAGCGCCTTGCCTATGTCATGTAAAAGGCCACACCTTCTTGCTGTCTGTGCGTTAAGTTTCAATTCACCAGCCAACACTCCCGCAAGGTGCGCAACCTCTATTGAATGCTGTAGCTGGTTCTGGCCATAGCTGGTACGATATCTTAAACGTCCTATTAATTTAATTATTTCCTGATGCAGATCATGTACTCCCAGTTCAAAGCTCGTTTGTTTACCTGTCTCCAAAATGATCTGCTCAATATCTTTTTCAGTTTCTTGAACTACCTCTTCTATACGTGCAGGATGGATTCTACCGTCCACGATTAATTTTTTCATAGCCAACCTGGCAACTTCTCTGCGTACACCATCAAAACCTGAAAGGACTATAATCCCAGGGGTGTCATCAACTATCACATCCACACCCGTTGCTTTTTCAAAGGCACGTATATTTCTGCCTTCTCGACCAATTATTCTACCTTTCATTTCATCACCTGGCAGCTCGATTGTGCTAACAACATTATCAATCGTATTGTTTGCCGTGTATCGCTGTATGGCAGTGCCTACAATTGAAATGGCATTTTGCTCTGCCTCATCTTTGGCCTTATTTGTGTATTTTTCTATTAAACCTGCACATTCCCTTTCTAGTTCCTTTTCCAGACGGTTTAGTAGTAATTTTTCTGCGGCCTCTGCAGACAATCCTGAAACCTTATAGAGAGTATTTTTTTCTTCCTGAATTAAATTATCAAGTTCGGAGCTTTTCTTATTAACTTCTTTTTCTTTAGTCGACAGACTGGCTGCCATACTCTCTACGTACTTCTCCTTCTTTGTCATGATATCAATCTTTCTTTCAAGATTGTCTTCTCTTTTGCTTAAACGCTTTTCCAGCTGACGTAGTTCTTGTCTTGTATCCTGGGTCTCTTTCTCAAAGCCCTCCTTCCTCTTGTACAACTCTTCTCTGGCGGCAATATCAGCTCCTTTGACTATTCTATCCGCCTCTTTCTCAGCTTCCTTAATCACGTTTTTGGATGCTTTTTCTCTGCTTACTTGACGTAATCGAAAAAACAGAAAACAGATTAAAAAACCGAAAACTATGCAAACTGGAAGTATTGGAAAATATATTAATGGATTTGAAGTAATATAATCAATAAGTCATCCCCTCCTTGCATTCAAAAAATATTAAGCAAAATTGAATGAAGCTCTAGAATCGCTATAGATATACAAAAACTGAAGTATTACAGAATTGAGGTATGGAAGTATACTATCAGAAAGCGTTCACAATCAACACTTGAACGCAAACATGTACTATTATATGGAATGGTTTCAAACTAGCAAAATGGTTCTATCTGTAAAAACACCTTCGTTAAACTTCTAATTAAAATGGCAACTAGACGTTATACAAGCAGTTACATCTTAATTTAACTTTAGTTAAAACCAAAGAAACATTCCATGTTAAGACAAATGGCCTTCCATTCTCAAGTCTTATAACACATAAGACACATCTATATAAACTCGCACTACTCTTTTTACTGCTGCGCATGCCTGTAACAGAAGATTACACAACTAGGATATAGTACAAGAGATTTAAAAAATTAATTGAATCTTATATAACAAGCAAACGGAAGTCAAGTAATTAAAAGGAATTAAATCAATGTATCGCTTTAAATATTAGCACTTTTTTCCGTCATAAACGACAGTACTTTTCGCTTAGTAATCATAACATTTTTCATTTTTATTAACAAAAAATGAATATAGTTAACTTCAGTGTAGATTATTGGGCAGAAAAAGCCAAATATATTTGTAAACTTTTCCATAAATGTTATCATACCTGTCGGATAACAGCAATTGACGGGTAAATCAAAGCGCAATAATCATTCGTAAAACCCTGTAACCTGATTTTCACCATGAATAGCACCAAAACTGAAGAAAATATTGTAAAACCTGAACAAAGTAGGTTTTTAAGGTTTTGCACCATTTTTAAGTTAATTAAATTTTCACATACTATTTTCTCATTTCCTTTTGCTGTGATGAGCGCTTTTATTGCGGCAGGAGGGATGCCAGAGATAAGACAACTTTTATTAATAATTGGCGCACTTGTTATGGCTCGTAGCTGTGCAATGTCTTTTAACAGACTTGTAGATGCCAAATATGATATCCACAACCCCAGAACCGCGTATCGAATTCAGCTTCAGAACATCATAGGCAAAACGAATTTATGGTTCTTCACAATATCTTGTACAATCTTATTTATTGTTTGTGCCGGAATGTTGAATCGCTTGTCTTTAATTATATCTCCGTTAGCACTCATGGTAATTTTTGGATACTCATACACCAAAAGATTTACTAATTTTTCACATATTGTTCTGGGGCTCTCTCTTTCATTATCTCCAATAGGAGCCTGGATTGGTGTCACCGGAAGAATTGATGCTGCACCTTTTGTGCTTGCCTTTGCCGTACTACTTTGGACAGCGGGATTTGATATTATATATGCTTGTCAGGATTTGCAGCATGACATAAAAACCAAACTGCACTCTATTCCTAAAATGATGGGAATCAAGAATTCACTAATATTATCTTCAGTGCTACATTTTCTTGTAGTCGTCACATTATTCGTATTTATGTACTTTACGAATCTTAAATATGTTTATTTGGGGGGAGTTGTCTTTGTTGGCTTAATGCTGATTTATGAGCACACTCTTATTAAACCACACGACCTGTCAAAAATAAATCTAGCTTTCTTTACGGTGAATGGCATTATAAGCATGATATTGATGATTGCAACTATTGTGGACATTTCCATTTTTTGCTAGAAAGTCAAAAAATGATAATGCTGATAAGGAGATGAATTGATACAGAAAACAAGAAACTAGACTTTATTCAAACAAGCCACAAGCAGGATATTACACTGTATTCAATGATTTAGCCTTATTCCGCTTCTTCCTCTTGCATTTCGGCTTCCTCACCATCTTCTGCATATGTTTTAAAGGATGCTTTGGCTCTTATATCGTTACTTAGGAAGTTTTCTCCAAAATATGACTTTCTTGCAAGTGGATCACTAATCAACTTCTGCGTAGTTCCACTTGTTATTATAGATCCAGAATTTAGAATATACGAATGATCAGTAATACTTAGAGCTTCCCTCACATTATGGTCTGTTATCAATATCCCAATGCCCTTCTCTTTAAGACTTAAAACAATATCCTGAATTTCAGCAACTGCGATTGGGTCAATAAATGAGAACGGCTCATCCAGAAGGATAAGTGAGGGAGAGGTAGATATCGCTCTTGCAATTTCAAGGCGTCTTCTTTCCCCGCCAGAAAGAGTAAAAGCCATTTTTTTTGATAAATGCGTCAATCCCAATTCTCCCAAAACCTGATTCAGTTTTTTCATTCGTTCTCTATAATCAATTTGCAGTGTTTCAAGAACAGCTAAAACATTTTCTTCAACTGTTAAACGTTGAAAAATTGATGGTTGTTGTGAAAGATAACCCATACCCAATCTAGCACGCATATATATCGGCATATCAGTAACATCAGCTCCACGAAAGTAAACTTTTCCATGGTCCGGTTTGATCATGCCAATAACCATCGCAAATGCCGTACTTTTACCGGCACCGTTTTGTCCAAGAAGGCCTGCTATCTCACCGGAATGAACTTCAAAGCTGATGTGATCTACCGCCATTTTTTTACCATATGATTTAGTTATCTCAACCGCTTGAATTAATTTCATCTTATATCCTCAATATGGCTACTTGATAATTTTAATAGTTTTTACTGGCCAAAATACCATAAAGGCTCTTCCCACCATATTACTTTCAGGAACAAATTTCCAATACCTGCTATCATTACTGTTTCTGCTATTATCACCAAGAAAGAAGTACTGCTTTTCACCGATATCGACAGGATTAAACGTTCCCCATTTCCCGGACTCTGTATAGAAAACATCACGGGAAATTTTAATATTTTTAAAAACTGCTTCTGTATTCATTCCTCCAAGCTTTAAGCTGCTGAATTTTGTATATGTCTCTAAAGATGCGAAATCAGTATTGTATGTGTGAGAAAAAATAACTGAATCGTTCAACTTAAGTATAATTTCATTGTCAGCAGTTGAAAATTCAATTCTGGATGTTTTTTGTGGATCTATAAAGGCGTCTGCATTACTATCAACTATCGAACCTGAAATCTCTAGATGAGACTCCTTTTTTTCGTCTCTCGACCGAATAAAAATCTCGTATGTTTCTTCGTCCTCTTCAAGTAATATTGAAATGCCGCCATTTTTTCCAGTCGTAGTCACATCGAATTCTAACATTACATCCGCACTTATTGCATCAATAATTTCACTGTTATAAACACTATAATCCGTAATTTCCCTTTTAAACGTAATATAAGATTTTTGTTTAATCCGGTCAGGTATGTTTAAATGTAACTGTTCTTTGCTTATTTTCCAGTATTTGTCATCTGCTTCCCAGTTTTCAACTATTTCCTGTTTCGCGGGGTAATTACTATCGTAAACCGGTACCCAAAGTGCGTCCTGGATCTTTTCCGGTTTTCTAGCTATTTTACCGTTGATATATATATCTCCATTTGCAATCTGCAATTTCTCCTCAGGTAAACCAATCAGCCTTTTTATATAATTCTTGCGGACAACATGTACATTTGTAGATCCGCACTGTTCGCATAAAATTGCACCCGTTGTATTACACGATTTGCATAGCACAGTATGATATTGTTTAATACCAAAAGAGCGTTTAAAAAAACTATTAACCTTGCTCTTGATAAAGTTTTCTCTTTTTGGAGAATTAGTGCATTTTTCGCACATCATTGATTGGCTTGAAGAGAATCCACATGTCATGCACGCAACATCACCAAAAGGATACTTGAACACGGCAACATCCCATCTCCTGGGTTTGCCGAAATCGTATGAAAACTTATTTACTAGTATCCTGCTCCCGCCTTTATTCCCGTTATTAGATATACGAATCTTATAAAGGCAATTTGAGCATTTTACATAATCTACATTATGATTGCTTTTGAATTTCCAATTGCAGTTGGGACATTTTACATTTTTGTGCACTCCTAATAAAGTTGGGGCCATAGACCCTGTAGGTATCTTAAATGCTTCAACTACAAAAATCCTCAATACAAAAGCCAGTGCCACTGCTATCAGAATTGATTCGATATTTTCACGAAAAAACCCCTTTTGTTTCTTTTCTTTATTTTTTTCAACACCGTTTTTAATATCTTGTTTACTCATATCATTATTAGTCGTTAAAAAATCAGTTATATTTGTTAATGAAATATATTTAAACTACTAACTGTATAAATCCAGTACTTTTAATCACCTGTTGATAGAACAGATAAGAATGCGCTCTGTGGAATTTCTACATTTCCGACATTCTTCATCCTCTTTTTTCCTTCTTTCTGCTTCTCAAGGAGCTTTCGTTTTCTGGTCACATCGCCACCGTAGCATTTCGCAGTAACATTTTTTGACATTGCACGTATTGTTTCTCTCGCAATAACGCGGCTACCGATAGCTGCTTGGATTGGAATCTCAAACATATGACGAGAAATATCCTTCTTTAAATTCTTTACCAAACCTCTCCCTTTATAATCAGCCTTCTTTCGATGAACAATACATGATAATGCGTCCACCTTCTGTCCGCCAACCAGTATATCCAGCTTGACAAGATCATCTGGCACGTAACCGATAAGATCATAGTCCAGAGTACCAAATCCTCTTGTTAATGATTTCAGCTTATCATAGAAGTCAAAGATTATCTCTCCTAATGGCATTGTATACGTGAGTACGGCACGCTTTTCACCCATATAATCAGTGCTCTTATATGTGGCTCTCTTCTCGTCCACCAGCTGCATGATCGCCCCGATAAACTCAGATGGAAGTATAATTCTTGCCTCAACTAAAGGTTCTCGAAACTCTTTTATTGAACCAACAGGAGGTAGTTTCTCCGGATTGTCAATATGCATTATATTACCATCATGTGTTAATATTTCGTATGTTACAGTAGGAGCCGTTTGTACCAATCCGACATTACTCTCCCTCTCCAATCGTTCCTGTACAATTTCCATATGCAAAAGCCCGAGAAATCCGCATCTGAATCCAAATCCCAAAGCCTGGGAAGTTTCAGGTTCAAATGTAAATGAGGAATCATTAAGCCATAATCTCTCTATCGCAGCTCTTAAAGGCATAAAGTCCGTATTGGCAGTTGGGTATAGCCCACAAAAAACCATCGGAAGAGGTTTGCGGTATCCCGGCAAAGCCTCCTCAGTTTTCTTTTCTTTTAATGTTATAGTGTCACCTACATGGACATCATGTATTGATTTTATACTGGCAACACAATAGCCAACACTTCCTGCGCTTAATTTGTCAACCGAAGTCATTTCAGGCCTGAATACTCCCAGCTCTGTAATTAGAAATGATCTGTTAGTCTTCATCATTAAAATGTTGTCCCCGACCTTGATAGAACCGTCAAAAATCCTGAAATATACTATAACTCCACGGTAATCATCATAAACTGAATCAAAGATCAAGGCTCGTAATGGTGAGTTTGAATCACCTTCCGGTGGTGGCATACGTGTTATTATTGCATCAAAAACTCCTTCTATTCCAACGCCTGTCTTAGCGCTCACTGCAATGACTTCCTCGTCTGTTTCACCAAGGATGCTGACAATCTCGTCACTTACCTCCTCTGGTCTGGCAGACTTTATATCTATTTTGCTGAGAACAGGTATAATTTCAAGATTCTTCTCCATTGCCATGTACATGTTGGTTATTGTCTGCGCTTCGATCCCCTGTGCTGCATCAACCAGAAGCAATGCCCCCTCACATGCGCTGAGGCTACGTGATACTTCATAACTGAAATCAACATGTCCCGGTGTGTCTATCAGATTTAGAGAGTATATCTCTCCGTCTTTTTCATAGTCCAGAGTAACTGCACTTGCTTTTATGGTAATACCACGTTCACGTTCCAGATCCATATTATCTAACAACTGGTCACGGAATTTTCTCGGATTGATTGCCTCTGCCGTTTTAAGCAGGCAATCGGCAAGTGTGGACTTGCCATGGTCAATGTGAGCTATTATACAAAAATTGCGAATACTATTGATTTTCAAATGGAACCCCAATTACAACGATTATCGACTATCTACCCTGTGTATAAATACAGGAACTATTAAAAAAATTTCCGATTTTTCACAGGGACTATAACCCTGTGAAAAATCGGATACAGCTCAATGTGCAAACGCTCTGACATGAGGTACCATTGCCCTAATCTCTTCTTCTGACAACATATCACCAAATGGAATGTAATTATCATTTTCAGGATTTCCATGCGTAATTGAGTTTACAAACTCATCGTCAGTACGAGAAGCCTGCCACTCTTTATCAGTGAAATCCTTTGTCCCAAAATCTATGCCTGTAGGTGTTCCTTTGCCGTCACCACCATGACATAACGCACACTTTTCCGCATATATGGTAGTTGTGTCTATATCATCAGCATATACATTTGAAAAACCTAAGACGAAGGTTGCAACTAAAAACAATAAAGATACTATAACTTTGCTCCTCAATGTAATTCTCCTTTCATAAATTCTTTCAACCGCTCTTTGAAAAGACCCAGAGCTAATGCCCTGTGGCTAATTCGGTTCTTTACATCCGAACCTAATTCAGCCATTGTCTGTTTATATTCCGGAATATAAAATATAGGATCATATCCGAAACCATTTCTACCAAGTGGTTCAGTATTAATCAGGCCTTCACAGCTGGCCTCTACAACAAAGTGCAATTTTCCCGGCTCTGCCAGTGCTATTGCACAACGAAATCTTGCTGTTCTCTTCTCAAAAGGAACGCTCTCTAATTCCTCAAACAACTTTATACATTTTTCTTCGTAACCGGTATCCTCACCACAATATCGTGACGAAAAAACGCCCGGTCGTTTATCCAGTGCATCTATCTCCAGCCCTGAATCATCTGCCATAACACAGATGTTACAAAAGTCTGCCAGCTCCAGAGCTTTTTTTGTCGCATTCTCCTCAAAAGTAACACCATCTTCAACAACATCCGGGGCGTCATCAAAATCGTCCAGATCCAGCAGTGGTAGAGACATCCCAGTCAGGATTTTTCTGATCTCCTCTTTCTTGTTTTTATTGTGAGTCCCAATCACGATTCCAGTTGTCTTGATCATAAAATGTGTTACCAGCAAAACTGTAGCGGAAACCTTTAGGTTTCCATTATCCTGTCTAAGTATGTAATGGAAGGCTAAAGCCATTCCGCTACGTCTTATCTAATGCATCCTTCTGGATTAGGGTCAATTCGCATATTCCCTTTTTTGCCTGTCCCATCATTTGAGCAAGCTCCTCTTCAGAGAACGTCTGTTTCTCTGCGGTCCCCTGTAACTCAATATATTCGCCATCACCGGTCAAAACAATATTCATATCAACATCTGCCGTGACATCTTCCTCGTAACACAGGTCCAGCAATGGCACACTATCTACTACGCCCACACTCACTGCCGCCACACTTCCCAGAAGAGGTTCTCCCGTGATTTCAACGTTCTTTTTAAGCCAACTTATTGCATCTACTAAAGCGACATATGCACCGGTAATAGCAGCAACCCGCGTTCCTCCATCAGCCTGGATGACATCACAATCAATCCATATTGTCCTTTCTCCTATTGCAGAAAGATCCGCTATGGCACGCATAGACCTCCCTATCAACCTCTGAATTTCATGAGTACGTCCGCCTACTTTACCTCTGGACGATTCCCTTGGCACTCTTCTTGGCGTAGAACCAGGCAGCAGAGAATACTCTGCAGTAATCCAGCCCTCACCTGAATTTTTTTTGTGTGGCGGTACGCTGTCTTCAATCGAAGCAGTGCATATTACCTTGGTGTTTCCAACAGCTATAAGAACTGATCCATGAGCAAATTTTGTATAGTTTCTCTCTATTGATACCGGGCGCATCTCATCCGGTTTTCTTCCGTCAATTCGCATTATATTATGTACCTCTATCTGCCTTAAATGTACTACTTATTAAATAAAATTTCATCTGGATAAAACTAAGCCTACTTGTTGATGAGAAGCTTTAGCAGTGCTTTCTGGACATGTAATCTGTTTTCTGCCTGATCATACACGATTGAATGTTCGCCATCAATAACCTCATCTGTAATCTCCTCACCACGATGAGCAGGTAGACAATGCATGACAAAGACGCCTTTCTTCGCATGTGAGATCAATTCGCTATTAACCTGAAAACCATTAAAATCCTTACGTCTGGTTTCGGCTTCTTCTTCCTCTCCCATGCTAATCCAGGTATCAGTGTAAATTACATCCGCATCTTTGACTGCTTCTACTGGATCCCTAACTAGTTTTATGTATGAGTCCTTATCTTTGACATTATTCTCAAGCTCTTCTAAGAACTCTGTAGATAATTCATAGTTTTCCGGAGAAGCAACCATGCACGTTACTTTAAGTTTTGCACATAAAAAGGCCAACGATCTTACAACGTTATTTCCATCACCAACATAGGCTATCTTAATGTTGTCTAAAGTACCTAACTTCTCTTTTACAGTGAATAAGTCAGTAAGCGCCTGACATGGGTGGGTATAGTCAGAAAGTGCATTTATCACAGGTATAGAGGAACATTCAGCAAGCTCAGTAACCGTTTTATGATCATATGTCCTGATCGCAATACAATCAATATACCGGGATAAAACCTTAGAAACATCCTTTATAGATTCACGCTCACCAAGATTTATATCATGCTTGGTCAGATATATTGCATGTCCACCCATTTGCGTCATTGCGACTTCAAAGGAGACTCTTGTTCGCATAGAGCTTTTTTCAAATATCATTCCAAGAGTCTTGCCGGCTAGACAGAGATCGGTGTCACCTCTTTTATTGGACTCCTTCATTTCTGCTGTTAGAGCAAACAGATTCTCAATATCAATACTCTCAAGATCCGCAACTGAAACCAGGTCTTTACACTGCATGTTTCACCTATTATTAATTAACAGATTTTAAAATATTTTTTAATATCCCCAGGCCTTCGTCTATATGTTCCTTTGTTATATTCAGCTGCGGCATAACTCGTATCACACTGTCATGCGTACAGTTCAATAACAGCCCTTCATCCATACACTTTTTTACCACTTCTGCTGCAGGAATTTTGAGCTCTATACCTATCATCAATCCTATGCCTCTTACTTCTTTAATAACATCAAGCTCTTTTGCCATGCTTCTTATCTGTTCAAAAGCGTAATTACCCATTTTTGTAGCGTTATCCAACAATCCTTCCGACTCAATGACTTCAAACACAGCTGCTGATGCTGCACATGCAAGTGGATTTCCGCCGAAAGTTGAAGCATGGCTTCCAGGTACCAGGCTTTTCGCAACCTCTTTAGTTGCCTCCATAGCGCCTACGGAAGTACCATTTCCTAGTGCCTTGGCAAGAGTCATGATATCAGGTGTTATGTCATAATGTTGATATGCAAAGTACTTTCCAGTCCTTCCCATACCGCACTGTACTTCATCAAAAATCAAAAGGATATCATTATCGTCACAGATCTTTCTTAACCCTTCCATATACTCTTTATCTGCAACATTAATCCCGCCCTCTCCCTGGATAGGCTCAAGCATAATGCCACATGTCTTGTC
>CAYTGO010000044.1:0-25933 GCA_964437425.1 uncultured Candidatus Scalindua sp. | reverse complement strand
ATTGTGTTAAGTCCTTCGAATAATCGAAACTCTCCTTTATAACAAAGCGTATTTGCTAATGCAAGGTATTTTTATGCCGTTATTATTACACTACTTAGCAGATATTTTCTCTATTTTCTTCAATTTCTGCTCAAATGCCAGTGCGACGTCCCGGGACTTTATGATTACGGACGCTTCATGGTTCTTTTTCAATGCGCTGTAAGTCCAGTTTGTGCTTCCTACAATCGTTATATATTTATCAATAACCATCACTTTGCTGTGAGTCACCTGGCTTTCACTGTCATAAAACACTGGGACACCGGCACTTAGCAGCAGATCGTATGCATATTCGCTCTTTCTCTCTAATATGTCTCTCTTTTTGCCTTTTTCCCAGAATTTGACATTCTGGTCAAAAACAACCAGAACCTTCACGCCCCTCTTATGTGCATTTATGAGATCAAGGACCAGTTGATATTCATCTCCGCCCGAATGCCCTTTGTACAGCTTTGCCATGTACATAACACATAATATGGACTTTTTGGCATTCGTAAACGCCTTGTGGACAGCCGGGAAATACTCTTCATTAACAAGAGGAGTGACGTCATCTGCAGGCAGAGAACAGGCAGATTTCACTCCAGACAACAGACCTAAAACGGTGAAAATGATAGTAAATATTAATATGGTAGTTATTTTGTTGTTTTCCTGCATTCCTGGCATCCTTATTGTTGTTGCCCGTTCCCATGCTCTGCGTAGAGACTGCACTTCCCTATAACGAACTTAGGCAAAACCCTTTCCACATGAACATCTACAATTTCATTCATTAAATCATCTGGGCCGTCAAACAGGACCTTTATATACCTGTCCGAATATCCACACAGTTTTCCTGTCTTCTTGTCTCTCGTATTTTCTACGAGTATACCTGTCTCCCTGCCAACGAATAAATCCTTGTATTTTTGAGAGATTTCTGCTGCCAGGGATTCCAGCTCTTTTTTCCGTTCCTTAATATCAGAAGGTTTACAATGATCAGGCATTTTAGCAGCGGGGGTATCTTCGCGCGGACTATAGGGGAAGATGTGTGCCCTGCTGAATCCGGCCTGTTCACAAAGCTTCATTGTATTTTCAAAGTGCGCCCTCTTCTCTCCGGGAAAGCCGACCAGTACGTCTGTAGATATCGATGGCAATTCCAGCCTCTCTTTAATCCTTTCCACTGTCTTGAGATATTGAGCAGCGTTATATTTCCTGTTCATCCTCTTCAATATAAAATCATCTCCACTCTGCAGAGGCAGATGGAAATGAGGGCAGACATTGTCCGAACCGGCAATAAGATCAATCAGATCATCTGTAACCTCATTCACTTCTATTGAGCTGAGCCTGATTCGCTCTAAACCCGGCAGGGTTTGCAGCTCACTCAATACATCTATTATATTCTCCTGGTATCCCGTCTCCTTGCCATACGCGCCCAGATGAATACCGGTAAGTACAATCTCCTTATAACCATTGCTTACCAGCTGTTCCGCTTCAAAAAGGATGTCGTCTATCTTCTTGCTTGTGACCTGGCCTCTGACATAAGGGATGATACAGTAGGAGCAGAAGATATCGCATCCGTCTTCAATCTTGAGAAATGCCCTTGTGTGGCCGTCAAACTTACTGACCTTCAGGTCGAAGGCAGACTCATTACGACGAAGCTTCTTTGTGCGTGGATCTCTTATATTACTGGAAACAGGAACTGAGTTATTATCTGAAACAAAACCATTTTTTACGAATTCGATTATCTTGCTCTCCCTGCCCTTTTCAAAGACATAGCCGACACCATCTATCGTCCTTATCGCCTCTGCATCTGATTCGGCATAGCAGCCTGTAACGATGACGGTAGCATCCGGGTTGTTCCGTATTACTTTCCTGATCTGCTGGCGTGACTTATCGTCACTCGTGGATGTAACCGTGCACGTATTTATGACACACAAATCAACAGGGACGTTCGAGGGAGCCTCTTCATATCCACTTGACATGATAGCCTCTCTCAACGCCTGAGTCTCGTACTGGTTTACTTTACATCCCAGAGTGATAAAGCTACAGGTTTTCATGTTATAAAAAGTTAAAAGTGCCTAAAGTTTGAAGTGCTCTAAAGTTATGGCAAAAAACAATACTTGACACTATATTACGACAGACATAGACTATAATTCAATGTTAAACTTCATGGTATTATTTACGCGGTATAGCGATAGACGAAAAATTAAAATATGCATACAAAAGCATATATGCGGAGAACAATATGACAAATCTGAATAAGGTTTCGGTGGTAAAATGTACAGACTATTCTAAAGAAGATGTACGCAGTGCAGTGGATAAAACATTCTCTTTTTTTGGCGGGATTGAAAACGTCATCAAAAAAGGTTCGAAGGTGCTGCTGAAACCAAACTTCTTAAAGGAGAGCAGTCCGAGAAAATGTATAGTTACACATCCTGCTGTTATTGAGGCAGTAGCAGAAGCAGTTCTTGAAGCAGGCGCAATCCCAATCATAGGAGACAGCCCTGCATTTGGCTCCGTAGCAAAAGTAGCCAGTCGTATAGGACTGGATAAATTTGCGGAAAAGCACGGTATTGATATCATCGAACTGGATAAGCCCAGAAAAGAATCCATTAACTGTGGCGGTAAGGACTTTTCTCTGACTGTCTCCGGCAAGGCGCTGGACGTTGATGCCATAATCAACCTTCCAAAGCTTAAGGCCCATGTCCAGGTTCTTTTTACCGCTGGAGTCAAGAACCTGTATGGATGTGTCAGCGGCAAACAGAAGGCGTGGAGGCATTTACAGGCAAAAAACAATCTTGAATGGTATACCGAAATGCTGATTGCCAATTACCAGTTGGTCAAACCGGTATTTACAATCGTTGATGCTGTCACGGCCATGGAAGAGAAAGGACCTACCGGCGGAAAGCCCAAAGATGTTTCACTGCTTGTCGGCGGGATAGACGTCATCGCAGTAGATAGAGTGGTTACAGAACTACTTTCAGTTCGCCCGGATGACGTTCCCATACTCAGGGCAGCAAAAAGGCTGGGAATAGGTGAGCAGGATTTATCAAAGATTGAAATCGCCGGTGAAGACCTCTCTTCTGTTAAAGTACACGACTTTATCTTTCCCGAACTATCACCAATAGGCTTCGATTTCATTCGAGTAGTAAAGAGTCTTATCAGGCATCTATGGCTTAAAAATGTAGGGAAAGCATAGCCGCTATTTATGAGAGCTGAGTAACAAAAAAAGTCACATGGTTAATGATGGCAAAAAGGATGGCAAAAAGTTTAATATCCTCTATCTTCACAATGAATCCATAATGGGTGGAGCAGAGATAAGCTTATTAAATCTGGTGAAAAGATTAGATAAGAAGCTTTTTACGCCCCACTTTGCCTGCTCCAAGGAGGGACCTTTTATAGACGAATTGAGAAACATAAAAATCCCTCCTGACTTTGTCAAATTCCCAAGCATAAGATGGCCCAATCCCGTGCGGATCAGCCTAACCATCCGGGCTCTTAAAAACATCATAAAAAACAGACAGATAGATCTGATTCACTCAAACCAGCCCCGCTCCAATCTGTTTGGCGCGATTGCTGCAAAGATAAACAGTGTCCCCATAGTATGGCATGAAAGATGTCTCGAAAGAGGCAGATTCGATAGCGACAATATCTTCTCCTTTCTGCCGGACAGGATTATCTGTAATACCGGTGCAGTCAGGAACAGATTCACAAAGAAGAAGATAGACGCCAAAATCAGGACAATTATAAACGGTGTGGATTTAAACGAATTTAATCCAGAATCAAATGGAAGTATAATCAGAAAAGAGTTTAATATTGATGAAGACGAACTCGTAGTAGGAACTATCGGCCGGATCGACCCGGAAAAGGGCTATGAGTATTTTCTGGAGAGCGCGAGGATTCTTTTACAGGATGTCAAGAATGTACGTTTCCTCGTTGTCGGTGATGCATCCAATAACCGCTCATTTGAAAAATCTCTCTCTGAAATGTCGGTTGAAAAAGGGATTGATAAGAAGACTATATTTACCGGATTCAGAACGGACATACCACAACTTATTGCAGGTATGGATATAGTCGTATTACCTTCTGCGGTAGACGCCTGCAGCAGGGTACTGTTTGAATCAATGGCAATGCAGAAGCCTCTCGTAGCAACTAATGCGGGAGGAACACCGGAAGTTGTACAGGACGGCATTACCGGACTGCTGGTAAAGCCGGGAGACTCATCTGAAATGGCAAAATGTATTAAGAAGCTATTAGATGATAAAAATCTTGCAGAACAGTATGGAAAGGCAGGAAGAAAAAGAGCCGAGGAGATGTTTACGATTGAGAGGAATGTAAAAGAGACAGAGAGTGTTTATTTAGAGTTGTTAAACAATAATTAAATTTTGCCACCAAGGCGAAAGGATTGAATATTTAATATTGTAGATTGAAGACTGACGAACAAAGTTCAAATGCCAAAACCCAAATGTCAAATCAATGCTTAAAGCTTAAATGATTTAAGCTGTCATTCTTTTGAACTTTTGATTTTGGATTTCATTGGGATTTTGGGCTTTGACATTTGAATTTGTCTATTGCATTTAACTTTAGACACTTATTTATACTTCGTGTCTTTGTGGCTTATAAACAAAAATGATATCAAGAAATAGAAAAATATTAGATTTATACCTCACGCTCAGAAATCTTATTCTTGGAAGTTTATGCTCTTTTACAAAAACTTATAAGAAGGGTGATTTGTCAGCCTCAAGTATCAGGAACATATTAGTAATACGGCTCGACAGGATTGGTGATATGGTAATAACAACCCCGATCTTCAGGGCATTAAAAGAGAAGTGGCCTGATGTGCAGGTTACTGTTCTGACTAATCCGGTAAATAAAAACATATTAATCAATAATCCGGCTATTGATTGCATATTGGTATATGACAGAGAGAATAAGCACAAAAGTATAGGCGACAGATTAATCTTTTTCAGGAGTATACGGAAAAAAGAGTTCGACCTTGTTATTGATCCGTATCTTGACTATGAACTTAAACCATCAATTATAACTCGTTTTGTTGGAAAGAAACTCAGGCTTGGTTTTGAGTTTGCCGGAAGAGGAATTTTCTACAACATCAGGTACAATCCAAATGTTTTCCCTGTCTCTACAGAAAAGAGACATATGATTGATTATGATCTGGATCTATTAACATGCATAGGAATTGAGACAGAAAAGAGAGAACCGGAAATCTTCTTGAGTTCAGATGAAAAAGAAAAAGCTTATAAACTCCTGGAGGAAGCGGGAGTAAATCCTGAAAGTAAAATTATTGGAATACACCCCGGCGGAAATTATCAGAGTCAGAGATGGTCTATAAAAAGGTTTGCAGCTATATCCGATCACCTTATAACCAACTATGATGTAAAAGTAATTCTCTTTGCAGGCCAGGATGAAAAACATCTTGTGTCAGAATTCAGAGGCCATGCGGCCAAGACACCCATCCTTAACTGCGATCTCAGTTTAAGGGAGTTTATGTCAACATTGAGTCACTGCAACCTGTTCCTGTGTAATAACTCCGGTCCACTCCATATAGCAACGGCTTTAAATATTCCAACAGTTTCAACAATGGGACCTACTATCCCATATCACTGGTGGCCGCGCGGAAATAATCACATAGTATTAAGAGAGGACGTAGACTGTAGTCCGTGCAAAAAGGGAATTTGTAAGACGCATGAGTGCATGGAACTGATTACGACAAATGATTTTATAGAGGCAGTTGAGAGGCAGATAAGGGCTTTAGATAAAGGAGCAAAACCGTGTCCAACCGCGTAGCATTAGATTATTTTGATGAAAGGAATCTAAAAGACAAAATACGTGATTGCCTTGAATGGGTTAATTGGAAGGATCGTATCTATCCGGATAGCCAGCTTTATCTAAAACCTAATTTAACCTTTCCTGAATTTCGTCCGGGAGTTACTACCTCCCCGCATTTTCTGGCCGCAGTTCTTTCCGTATTAAAAGAACGTACTCCTCATATTACTGTTTTTGAATCCGACGGAGGCAACAACTCCTACCCGGCAGAAAAAGCGTTTGAAACGCATAATCTTTATGACATCTGCGATTCGATGAATGTCCGCCTGATAAACCTCTCACGAGAGGAACGGATTGATGTTGATATCCCAACACCGTATGGAAAGCGTGTAATTCCGCTCAGCAAAGAGATTGTTGAACAGGCAGATATGACCATCAGTATTCCTGTTCCAAAGATGCATTTTGTGGTTCGGTATACCGGCGCGATTAAAAATCACTGGGGGACCGTTCCCGACTCCATGCGATTGAGAAACCACCACTTCTTTGATGATGCCATTACCGAAATTATGAAGATTCTTAAATCCGGAATAACCATTGTAGACGGTGAATACTTTCTGGACAAGAATGGCCCTGTGTCAGGGGATCCTGTAAAAATGAATATGGTTATGGCTGCAGACTCTCCTTTAAGTGCAGACATGGCGCTTATGTCCCTTATGGATGTAGACCCTCACAGAATCGGATATATACGTACCGCCTGGAAAAGGAATATGGGTCCGAAATCGATTAATGACATCGAATTTAATTCCGGTCTTGAGAAATTTAAAACTCACTCATTCTCCTATCACCGTGATCCTGTGGACTACCTGGCATTGCTGGGTTTCAAAAGCAGACTTGTCACATGGCTGGTATATCTATCTCCGTTGCGAAACATTGTTCACCGGCTTGTAAAATTATTGAGAGGACGTTCAAGGCAGGTAGACACCTATTATACCGGCATTGATAAAGAACACCATCCGTGCTGAATACATTAACTAAATTATCTCCTGGTCTCCTGATTTCCTTATAAGAAAATAGTGTTAGTAGTAATTAAAGAAGCAACTATAAGGAAGCCACGAATGCAGGAAAAAAGCAATAAAACAATTGAAGTTACTAATTAAATAATCTCTTGGTTTCATAGTTTCCTTATAATTATTTTTCATTATTTTTTTGTGCGTAACAAATTTGTCTTTGCATTTAGGAAAGGATATAATTATGGAACTTGAGCACAAAGAACTGACAGAGAAGATCATTGGAGCAGCCATACAGGTACACCAACAACTGGGGCCTGGTTTTGTTGAATCTATCTATGAAAAAGCTTTGATAATCGAATTCCATAAGCGGGGTCTACAGGTAAAAGAGCAACAAGAGGTAATTGTAAAATATGACGATATCGAAGTTGGCAGACACCGTCTTGACCTCTTTGTAGAAGGGGCCATTGTTATAGAGCTCAAGGCAATTAAAGACCTTGAAGACATTCACTTTGCCATTGTGAAATCATATCTGAAATCGGTGGGCAAGAAACATGGTTTATTATTAAACTTCGCAAAAGTAAAACTGGAGATAAAACGTGTAATTTATGATGAACAATTAAAGAAACGACTATAAGGAATCTAGAAATACAGGGGGGAAAAATGTTAGTAAGATGTCGTTTCATTAAATTATCTCCTGGTTTCCTGGCTTCCTTATAAGAAAATAGTGTTAGTAGTAATTAAAGAAGCAACTGTAAGGAACTAGTGTTAATAGCAGTAAAGAAATAAAATGACTGATAATCATAAAAAAATTCTAATCATGGAAGCAGGCGGAATTGGTGATATAGTAATGTCAACACCCGCATTAAGAGCATTGCGCAAAAAATTTTCTGACAGCGAAATAGTATTGCTTACGGTACCAAGAACTGCAGAAGCTATAAATATTAGTCACTATGCGGATAGAAGCCTGTGCTTCAGACAGGAAGCGTTCAGCAAAGGACCATCACAACCTATCTATAAGCAAATTTTCTCGAATCTCAAATTACTGTTGGCGTTGCGCAGAGAAAAGTTTGATATGGTGATCGATATGGAAGCGATAGAGTCATGGAAGGCATCTTTGCTGAGATATATATTTTATATGTGTATAGGGGCAAAAAGCAGAGTCGGTAGAAATTCTGACGGAAAGGGTTTCTTTCTGGATGTTAAGACAGAGGATGATCTTTTTGGGAAGGTCCATGAAGTTGATCGAAAACTGCTGATTGCCAAAGCGCTAGATGCAGAAACGAGAAATAGAAAACAGGAATTCTATGTTTCAGAAGAAGACAGAGAATTCATAAATAAATGGATGGTGGATTTTGGCATTGATGATAACAGTACAATCGTAGCTCTTCAACCCGGGGCATTTGTTCCTTCCAGGCAATGGAAAACAGAGGGATTTGTTGAGATAGGAAGAAGGCTATACCAGAAATATAAAGCACAGATTATCATTACAGGTGGAAATGATGATAGTGTCGCTTATGAAATAAACAGTGATCTCAGGGATGTTCACCCTGTCCTGGCAGTTGGGCTACCACTTAGCAGACTTGGCGCTCTCCTGGAACGTGTTCACCTCTTTGTTTCAAATGACACGGGACCTTTTCATATTGCCGATGCAATAAATACACCGTACGTGGTACTGTTTGGACCTGAAAACCCATATCGATACGGCCCATATGATACAAGATCCAGGAGCCGTATAGTTACAGGCATGAATATCACCTGCAGTCCTTGTCTGAAACATACGTGCAGAACACATGAATGCATGGAAAGTATTACTACTGATATGGTATGGGATGGAGTTGAATCTCTTTTGAAGGAGATGAAAGAAGAGAAGCAGCCTTCAAATTAATGCGTTGATGGGCTAAGCGAAACGAACCTAACAGAATTACCTCATAAAAAATATATGCTTAGTAAAATATTACGTCCGTTGACAGACCTGGTCCGCCATATTCTGTCAAAACCTGATGAAAGAGGTAACCTGACATCTGACCTGTTTCGTTTCAAGATAAGAGCAAAGGTAAGAGAGCTTATAAATAACTGTGACGGTTCTTTACTGGATATTGGTTGTGGAGAGGGACTCTTATACGAAAACCTTACGGCAGAACAGAACAACCGCAGGTGCATAGGCATCGACACAGAACATGAAACACTGAAGATTGCAAAAAATAGTTTTGAAAAGAAGAGACAGGATCGCTTCAGTTTTTTGAAAGCAGATGCACAGCATCTGCCCTTTCCTGACAAAACGATTGATGCGGCAATCTGCATCAATACATTTTACAATTTCCATACTAAGAGTGAGGTCGTTGATGCACTTGAAGAGATGGAAAGAGTATGTAAGCGAGATGGTTTTATAATATTCGATATCCGAAACAGGATAAACCCGTTTGTTTTTCTCCGGTTCAAATTTGTGTGGATTTACGATACTCACGTAACTTTAAACGCATACTCTCTGAAGGAATTAACCACGGTTTTAACATCCAGAGGTCTTGTTATAAAAGAGACAATACCTATAGGATTTCCGATAACAATGTTTGCTCCCATAGTCCTTGTAAAGGTGGGATACCAGTAACAACCGGCTTAGTATTCTTTTATTAATTTGCCCGGACCGCTTGAATATATCAGGCAGTTAGTCTATAATCCCTGAGTTTCCTGACCGGCCGGAAACACGTTTATACTTACACGCAAAGAAGGAGAATTTATTAGTTTGCTAAAAAAGATCCCAACGACGGCAGTTCCGTTATCAGTATTTGAAATAGTTAAAGGGTTCAAATCTTTTTTCGGAAACAAATCTTATATCGAGGAGTTCGAACGAGAGTTTGCAGGGTACATGGGGTCGAACCATGCTTTTTCATTTAACAAATGCACTACCTCCATTTATATATTCCTCAAAGCGCTGAAAAAACTCTCAAACAAACAGGAAGTCGTTATACCTGCTTACACTGTTCCAACACTGGTACTACCCATAAGGAAGGCCGGCTTAAAGCCGGTTCTCTGTGAGAGTTCTTTAGATACTTTCACGATGGATTTAGAACGTCTGCCTGAAGTTATTAATGACAACACGTTATGTGTTTTACCGATTTATCATTTCGGATTTCCTCATAAGATAGATTCGCTGTTAAAGGTTGCAAGTGAGAACGATTTCTTTGTCCTGGAAGACACAGCGCAGGCGCCCGGGGCATTAATAGACGGTAAAAAGGCGGGAACGCGGGGAGATGCCGGCTGCTTCAGCTTATGCAGGGGTAAAAATTTCTCTACTTTTAACGGTGGCATGCTTGTAACAAACTCCGACAAACTTGCAGAAATCATTAAAGAGGAGAGAGATTTACTTCCGGAACAGGACTCTTCCTTTAAGATAAAAATCCCGTTTATCCTTACAGCATTTTCATTAGTAACAAGGCCTTTTATCTATGGACCATTTTATAAGCTGATTTCTAAATTCAAACACACAACAGTACACGCCAGTTTTACCCCAAAACAATATTCAGATTTTCAGGCAATTATCGGACTGGGCCTCCTTAACAGGCTTGATGAATTCAACAAAACGAGACTAAAAAAAGGCATGACGCTCTACAATGCATTAAAAGATAATGAACATTTAATATTACCAAAGATAACAGAAAACAGTACTCCCGTGTTCAACCATATGCCGGTAATTTTTAAAGAGATAGAGACAATGGAAAGAGTACAGGCAGAACTCTGGGACAGGGGAATTGATACCGGAAGAATGTACCTGAAACCCGTGCATCATTTATATGACCTTGGATATGATATGGAGGAAGAGTTATTTCCTAACGCACTTTACATTGCCGAAAGGTTGCTAACGCTTCCATCCCATCCCTATCTTGATGACAACTCTATTGAGAGAATTATAAACGTATTTAAATCAATCTGATTTATGACTGCTATCCCACCAAGATATTTACTGAAGAAGATTATTAAAACTGCAGTGTGTATCTTCGCAGCTTGTACGGGACACAATAGCAATACAAACAAAAAAGGGTTAACTATTCTGACATATCACAGCATCAGTAACGAAATCGAACCTGATGAAACCGTCTCTCCAGAAGAGTTTGAAAAACAACTGCAGTATATAAAAGATAATTATAAGGTAATTTCACTGGAAGATGCAGTAGAATATTTACAAACTGATATTGAAAAGCTTTCCGATTCTATAGTAATTACGTTTGATGACGGATATAGCAACAATTATCATAACGCTTATCCTCTGCTCAAAAAGCATAGCTTTCCGGCGACAATATTTCTGATAAGTGATCTTATCAATGATAAAGGAGGCAAATACCTTTCTCGGCTACAAATAGGTGAAATGAAGAGTAACAATATTTCGTTTGGTTCCCATACAATTTCTCATAGAATATTGGCTGGTTTAAGTAAAGAAGAAATTATAAGAGAAATCAAAGGCTCTAAGGATATACTGGAATCACAGCTTGGGAATAGGATAAACTCTTTTGCATATCCGATTGGCACAAGGGCAGATTTTGATGACGCGACTGTGGGAATTGTTAAGGAGCATAAATACACGTGCGCATGTTCCAACGTGTACGGTATGAACGATGAGGATTCTGACACCTTCGCACTTAAAAGGATTGGCATAGAGACGACAGATAGCTTTTTTATATTCAAGCAGAAACTGGATGGTGCATTGGACATTATGTCACTCAAGGACACAAAATTCTTTCAGAAATTAAAAAGGATAGTTTTTAAGCAATAATTAACAGGAGATAAACTTTGTACATCCTTGGTATAGGCGGTTACACACTGGATGCCGCTGCCGTTTTAGTAAAAGACGGAGAGTTAATTGCTGCCGTTGAAGAGGAGCGGTTTACACGAAGAAAGCATGAAAGCGGCATGGCTTATAAGGCAATTGACTACTGCCTGAAAGAGGCAAACATAACATTAAAAGATATTGATCATATAGGCTTCAGCTATAAACCATGTTTAAGGCTATCTAAAAGAATACCATATCGAATATTGAAAATCCCAAAGGCCCCTTTCTATTCTATTGGCTATATAGTCGATGAAATTAACAGCACAGGCCATTACCTTTCTGAACTGAGACAACTCAAACAAAACAGAAACACCAGGATACATTACCTGGAACATCATGTTACACATGCGGCAAGTGTCTTTCTCACATCACCATTTGAGGAATCTGCGATTCTCACTTTGGACTATATGGGTGAATGGACAAGCACATTAATGGGCAAAGGCAGCGGCAGCAAAATCGAAAAGATCAAAGAGATAAAATTCCCGCACTCTTTAGGGATCCTTTATGCTGCAGTAACAAAATATCTCGGATTCCAGCATGGAAATGACGAATACAAGGTGATGGGGCTTGCATCATATGGTGAACCTGCATACATTGATGTCTTTAGAAATATGGTTAAATTATTACCTGACGGAGAATACCGTATGAACCCGGACTATTTCACATATTGGGCAAGTGCCGGTTCGAGGGAAGGTTTTATGTCACAGAAGTTCATTGATGCGTGCGGGCCGATTAGAACCAAGGGCCAGGAAATTGAAAAGAGACATATGAATATTGCGGCAAGTCTGCAGAAAATACTGGAAGATACAACCCTGCACATAACCAATTATCTTCATAAGAAAACCGGGGAGAAAAACTTGTGTATTGCCGGTGGTGTTGGCCTGAACTGTTCAATGAACTCCAGGGTATTGCAGGATTCTCCTTTCGAAAATGTCTTTGTACAGCCTTCAGCGCATGACGCCGGCACGGCACTTGGCGCTGCTTATTATATTTACAATACCATGCTGGGGAATGACAGGAATTTTGTTATCAATCACGCATACTGGGGACCTGAATACTCAGATGAAGAGATAAAGGCTGAACTTGATCTTGATAAATTGAAGTACACACATCACCGGAATATTGCAAAAAAGTGTGCTGAATTAATAAACGATGGGAAGATTATCGGATGGTTCCAGGGAAGAGCAGAATGGGGCCCGCGTGCATTGGGCAACAGAAGCATCCTGGCAAATGCAACGAGCAGTGATATGCAGGACATAGTTAACAAGTATGTTAAACACAGGGAAGATTTCCGCCCTTTTGCACCTGCGGTATTAAAAGAGTTATCCAAAGATTTTTTTGACTTTGAACACGAATCACCTTTCATGCTCTTTATCTGTGATGTTAAACCGGAAAAGAGAAAACTGATTCCAGCCGTTACCCATACAGACGGGACCGCAAGGGTTCAAACGGTTGATCAGAAGTACAATAAGCTCTTCTATGACGTTATCAAAAATTTTGGGGAGATGAGCGGTATCCCTATTGTACTTAATACGTCATTTAATGTGGCAGGAGAGCCTGTAGTTACTACACCAAAAGAGGCTATCCGCTGTTTTTTCTCTACCGGTATAGACTGCTTGATTATGGGAAACTACTTAGTGGAAAAAGATGATTCAACTACGTAATTTAAAAAGGAACCTTGCCAAATCAATTATCCAGCCCGGTTATGCATGGAAGGCATTTACACAGCGGCTGCTATCTTATGCATCCTACGCAATTCACGATGGATACAGCCATTACCCAGAAACGGTTGACCTTTTCCTCACTTACCGATGCAACCTTAGATGTAAGATGTGCGGCCAGTGGGGCCCCTCCGGAACGTCCAGAGAGTTGTCACCCAAAGAGTTAAAAGACGAACTATCACTTGATGAAATATATAAAGTTATAGATGATATAAAGACATTCAAACCAAACGTAACACTCTTTGGCGGAGAGCCCCTGTTGTATTCAAAGTGGGAAAAGGTAGTCTCCCGTATAAAGGAAGTGGGTATGCGCTGTAATATAATTACCAATGGAATATTATTGAAAAAGCACGCAGACACTATAATTGATCTTGGTGTAGACGAAATTATTTTTTCACTGGATGGCCCACGCGAAGTACATGATAAGGTGCGAGGAGCAAAAGGCACATTTGACAAGGCGTTTAAAGGCCTCAAATTAATCCGGGATATTAAAAAAAAATCAGGGCTGAATAAACCTGTCGTAAATATCTCCAGCACAATATTTGAGATAAATTACAAGCACCTTGATGAGCTGATCGGTATTGCAGAAGAGCTAATGGCAAGCACAATCACATTCCATCATCTGATATTCCTGAGTAAAGAGATGTATCGACAGCACAATAAAGTTTTTAAGGGCTACTACGGAATGGTTTGTAAAGACTGGAAAGGTTTTGTAAGGAACAGCCTGCCTGATATTGATGTTGAGCTTCTTATCCGGAAAAAAGAGGAGATCGACAAAAAAGATTCTAAAGTAAAGATTGCCTTTTATCCGAATTTCACAAATGAAGAGATCAGGAAATATTATACTGAGTTTGATTTTACTTCCTCCGGCTATGGCAAGAAATGTATCAGCCCATGGATGGTCTCTTATATATTCCCCGATGGTACGGTGCGGCCCTGCCAGTCACTGAATTTCTCTCCAGGCAACGTAAGAAATGAGCCATTCAGTAAAATATGGAATAATGAAAAATACATGCGTTTTAGAAAAATCACAAAGCAAGAGAAGAGATATCCGGCATGTACAAGATGTACAGAATTATATAGATTTTAACTGATCTATAATATATTATTCAGCATCTTCGGGAAGGTTAGAATTAATATATAAATACTATTATAATAATGTGTAGAAAAAAACGCCTCTACTCAACTTTTGTCCTGACCATATTTACCTGTCTGTTCCTGAACAGCTCAAGTCTATTTGTAAATACATCTTATGCTGAGCAGTACAAACTCATACCAAGTGTTATCCATATACACACCACAATTGGCAATGGAGAGAACACGCCGGAGGAGATTGTTGAGCTTGCGCGAGAAAAAGGTATAAAGGTCGTAATTTTTACCGAACACGACACAATGAAATGGACTTACGGGGTGCCGCCATTAAGGACTATTATCCAGAAGGTTGTCGATCAAAATTCCATACATAAATATGGTGCCGTGAATTATATCAATACAATCGAAGAGTTAAATAAAAAATACCCCGATATGGTTCTTCTCCATGGTGCAGAGTCTATCCCTTTCTACTATTGGAAAGGAAGTTATTTTAAGAAGAACCTGGCATTGGCAAAAGCTAATGAGCATATCCTGGTACTTGGACTGGAGAGCCCATCTGATTACGAAAATCTACCGTCGGTAGGAAACGGATTTCCGTTGATATTGAACATAGAATCTATTTTCAGATTATGGCCTGTCTGTTTCTTCATATTCGGATGGTGCCTTATTTCACTCGGTAAAAGTACGCCCTCAACGAGGGATGAAAGTTCGGGCAGCAAACAGCCCGGCAAAGTATTAGGCATTATATGTTTCTTTGTAGGGACCGTATTCCTGGTGAATAACTTTCCATTTAAGTCACCTTTGTTCGATCAGTATCACGGCGATCAGGGCATTTGGCCATACCAGTATCTTATCGATCACGCAGACCATCACGACGCACTGACATTCTGGGCACATCCGGAAGTAGAAAAAGCTATGGAACAAGAGGGTATTAATATCGTATCGTCATCATACGAGGAAGACCTCCTTAATACTTTCGATTATACAGGTATAGCAGTTTTCAGTGAGGGTATGAGGAACGTTGGCCCACCGGGTGGAATCTGGGACAAGCTTTTACTCCAGTATTGTGCAGGAATGAGACAAAGGCCGGTATGGGCGATTGGAGAGGTAGACTATAAAGGACATGGATTTGATATCGCTGAAACACAGACAGTTTTTCTGTTAAAGGAGAAAAACTACGGAAACA
Organism: uncultured Candidatus Scalindua sp.; assembly: GCA_964437425.1. Lineage (GTDB taxonomy): Bacteria > Planctomycetota > Brocadiia > Brocadiales > Scalinduaceae > Scalindua. The sequence goes on along the minus strand of CAYTGO010000044.1, from coordinate 10,312 downwards.
TAATGTATGCACTGGCTACCGGTAAGATGTATGCTGCCATGGGAGATGCTAATAAACTTACTTTGAACAGTTTCGTTGTCGAAGACACAAACAGTGACAAGCTGGCATTTATGGGCGATGATATAGAACTTACAGGGAAGCCCCGTATAAGGATAGTTGTAACTGTTGACAAAACAGACAACTCATCTGCATATAACAAAAGAGGTTTCAAAATAGATTTGATACGAAATGGATCGGTTATTAAAACATTTGAAGCCGATGATTCGATAGATATTGCTTACGATGATGATTACCATAATCCGGGTGAAAAGGTCTATTACCGGCTTGCGGTGGACACGAGCTACCTGTTCAGAGGTATAGTAACCAACCCTGTTTTTGTTACGTTCAAAGAAGAAGAACAATAAGGGTTAATTGTAACTCATAAAATTACCTGCCTGGAACCCGGAAAAGAAAAATGCTTATAGCAATCCATCAACCACAATATCTCCCCTGGCTGGGCTATCTTGATAAAATTGACAAGGCAGATGTATTTGTAATATTAGACAATGTCCAATTCAAAAAAAATGAGTGGCAGAACCGTAACAGGATAAAAACCGCCCAAGGCTACCAGTGGATAACAGTTCCTGTTTTATACCGTTTTCCGGAAAAAATTAACGAAGTGAGGATTAACAACAACGAAAACTGGGGAAGGAAGCATCTACAGGCATTTATTACCAACTACTCAAAATCGCCCTGTTATGAAAATTACATAAGTTTTTTTGAGGATATTTTCAGCCGCAACTGGGAACGCCTTGTCGATATAAACGTTGAGATTATCAAATTTTTAATCACTACTCTAGATCTCAAAACCAGACTTGTAATGGCATCAGATTTAGAATTGAGAGAAGGACCTACAGAACGTTTAATCGATATCTGCAGGACGTTGGGAAGCCACAAATACCTGGCAGGGAAGGACGGTAATAAATACATGAATTTAGAACTGTTCGATAAAGAAGGTATCGAGGTAATTTTTCAGGATTTCAAACACCCTGAATATAATCAGCTATTTGGAGATTTTGAACCTTACATGTCAGCCATTGACCTGTTGTTCAACTGTGGAGATAATAGCCTCGAAATTTTGAGACAAGTTTGAAGTGCCTAAAGTTAATAATATTTATTCGTAGAACGTCATGAAGAAAAAACAGAGTACTAAATATAATGTTGTCGTAGGAATACCCTCATATAATGAATCTGATTCTATCTCTTACGTAACCAAAACCGTAGATGAAGGCCTTGGGGAGTATTTCTCAGACAAAAAAAGCATTATCGTCAATGTAGATAACAATAGTCCGGATAATACAAAAGACGCTTTTCTGGACACTAAAACCCATATAGAAAAAAAATACATCAGCACCGCTCACGGTATTCGAGGTAAAGGTAATAATATTTTAAACCTGTTCAATTTCGCAATAAAAGTACGCGCTGAAGTCGTAATTATTGTAGACGCAGATCTCAAATCAATAACAAAAGAGTGGATTGAATATCTTGGAAGGCCTGTTGTAAATGGCTATGACTACGTAATACCACTCTATTCCAGGCACCAGTTTGACGGTACTATTACAAACCACATCTGTTATCCAACCATGTTTGGAATGCTTTCCATGGACATCCGACAGCCTATAGGTGGAGAGTTTGCATTTTCTCCAAAATTTATAAAGTATCTGCTGAAACAATCGTGGGACGAAAGCACCAGGCAGTATGGAATAGATATCTTTATGTCCATGAACGCTGCCCTCGGAGGTTTTAAAATCTGCCAGAGCGGCCTGGGGACAAAGATTCATAAAGCAAGTGCACCCAAACTGGGCATCATGTTTGAACAGGTAATCGAAACCTTACTGACCGTACTTGTGCAGAACAAGCAAGCCTGGACGGTCAGAAATAATGGTAATATTTTTACACCTGATACATTTGGTTTAAAGGATCTGGCAGAACCACAAGAGCTGGACATCAACATCCTTGACCTTAAAGAAAAAGCCCTGGCAGAATACAGTAAATACCAGACTGACATTAAAGAGCTTGTAGAACCGTATGCATTTTCAAGAATACATGAGATGTTTGAGGTGGAAGTATTTGACCTGACTATCCTGCTATGGACCCAGATTTTCTACAGCCTTGTATACCGATATGATATCTCAAAGAGCAGTAAAGAGAGAAAGAAGATAATTAACAGTCTGAAACCTCTCTATTTTGCGAGAAGCCTCAGCTTCAACTATCATACCTGGAAGTACAATGTCAAATATTCAGAAAAGGAGATCAGGAAATCTGCGCTGGGCTTCGCATCACAAAAGTATTATCTATGGGGATTGTATAGCCAGGGAAATCATCTGGAATCAGGTATAACGAAGAAAACAAAAAAAACATAAACGGTTAGTCTTAAACCCTACTCTTTATTAAGAGCTTTTATATTGTACATTATTGAGGCCACAGGCTTCCTGCCTTGTGTCAATGTCATTACGATAAATTTTTCCCCTAAAAATTATGGACTATAATCCAACTCTGTCGCTCTGTATGATTGTTAAAAATGAGGAAAAAAATCTTTCCGCCTGTTTACAGAGCGTTAAGGATTATGTCGACGAAATAATCATCGTAGACACAGGATCAACTGACAGGACTACTGAGATCGCTGAAAGATTTGGTGCCAGGGTATACTTTCATCCCTGGGAGAATAGTTTTAGTAAGGCAAGGAACCTTTCAATAAAGTATGCAACATGTGACTGGATTATTTTCCTTGATGCTGATGAGGAGATTGAAAAAGAGGACGCCCACAAGCTTAAAGAATCTATCAAAGACAAGGACGCAAATATACTTTTTCTACAATTAAGCCGCAAAACCTGTGATGGTGAAATCATACCTGTTGCCGGTATGGCAAGGATGTTCAAGAACCATCTTGGCCTGCACTTCAAAGGCATAGTCCATGAAATACTCTCCCATGATGATGATACATTTGAAAGCAGGAAGAAAATAGCAAATGTTAAAATGTATCATTATGGCTATGATCAGAATGAAGAAGAGAAGGAAGGGAAATTTGTTAGAGATTCGACGTTACTAAAAGAACAGATTCGTAACGATCCTCAGAAACCACTTAATCACCAATACCTCGCCATCTGTTATCTCAAAATGAAAGAATATGATGAGTGCTTATCGTCTGCACTGGAAGCTGTCAGGCTTTATGAATTGAATAACAGTAGCTCACGATACAGGGTTCTTGCATACAATATTGCAAGTAGTGCATTTTATAATAAGAAGGACCTGGCTAATGCGGAAAAATATGCATTGAAAGCGCTTGATATTTGTCACGATTACCTGGATGCCTATGAAACACTCTCTTCCATCTACTTCCAACTTAACAGAAATGATGAATTTCTCAATACAACAAATAAGTTTTTAGAGTTACTGCACTCAATAAGGTCAGACCCGTCAAGAGTTACGGATACACCTTATCTCTCTTCTCGGAACGAGTGGCGCGCACATGTACGCCTGGCAATTAACAGTTTTATACATGGTAATGAGAGTGAAGGGATTCGATCATTAAATGACGCAGTAAATAATAGTGATAAAAAATGGATGCCCTATCTGGCTATCGGAAAATATTTTGTAGAGCAGAATAAGCTTGAATTAGCAGAAAAGTTCATTAATGACGGATTAAAATATAATTTTGCAAATAAAGATTATCTATACGGTATTGTCGAGTTGTATGAAAAGTCTATGTTGACAGATAAAGCCTTGTTGTATTTAAAGAAAATTCTTAGTGATTACCCTGATGATATTATTCAACAATTTCAACAGGGTCTCATTTTCTTTAAGGATAATAAGCACTGCGAGGCTATAAACAGGTTTAAATCAATTATCAGCAAAGACGCAGGACATATCGACGCTCTTTTCCACCTGGGCATGACATACGAGAAGAAGGGAGACCATGACGGTGCAAAGGAGATTTACAATAAAATATTAGAAATAAAACCGGACAATCCGGAAACACTGATCAGGCTGGGTTCACTGTATTTAAGCGAGCCGGATTATGTTAAGGCTAAGGAGTGCTTTTTAAACATATTAAAGTTAAATATATATTTGTTGGAAGCCCACCTCGCATTAAGCAGGATCTATGTGTCTCTTAAAGACATTGAAGGTTGTATAAAAAGTTGTGATGAATTGATACAATGTTTGAAATTGCCGAGAAATCTAACAATTGATAGTATCTCCGACCTAGGTAATATTTATATTAACATTGGGGTTGCTCTCAAAAAACAGAACCAGGAACTATTATCTAAACTCTCATTTGAGATTGCCTATGATTTAGATCCCACCCTGCAATCAAGCACAACTACCCTTGAATAAAAATGTATGAGTTGCGAGTAAATCCTCACGAAAGATCGCTATTTATCCATTTTGCCAATCCTGGCATTTTGAATAAATAGCCAGGTATTTAGCGGATTTGCCAATCCTGGCATTTCCGCTAAATACATACAAACTGTTTCTTTTTTGGAACAAAACAAGGAGGACAGACCGCTATTTGCCGAAAATGCCAATGTTGGCATTTTCGGCAAATAGTGAGGTATTTGGTATATTTGGCAATGCTGCCTTTTTTACCAAATGATTACAAAACGTCTATCCATTGACACCCAATCTCTTTAAAACTTAATATTTAATATTGTAAATTGACGAATGAAATCCAAAATCAAAAGTTCAAAAAAATGACGGCTTAAATCACTTAAGCTTGAAGCATTGATTTGGCATTTGAACTTTATCATTTGGGTTTTATTTGTGCCTTCCCACTCGTAACTTGCCCATGACGATAGATTCTGGTAAACTGAACAGTCTAGAACCTGCTTATATTGAATATCTCTTAATTGGTGGACTGCCCATGAGAAACCTTCAAAAGTGTTGTGTTCTGAAATGGATCCCTGTATCGGCACTAGCCCTATTCCTGCTTCAGGGTTGTCTCACCGTGGGACCGGAGTATTCTACCCCAAAACTGGAAATGCAGGATGCGTGGCATCAGGCAATAACAGATGACTTCTCTGATGGAGAAGCAAGTCTGCAAACATGGTGGACCGTTTTCAACGATCCCGTCCTTGACAGTTTAATCGAGAGGGCCGGCCAGGGTAGTCTCAAATTGAGAGAAGCCTACGCAAAGATTACTGAGACACGTGCCGTAAGGGGAATTAAGGAGAGCGAAAGGTCACCAAATGTAAACGTCTCAGGTGCTGCCACCAAGAGCAGTATCGACACTAAACACAACTCAACAACAGTAGATTCCGCCCAGTTTGGAGGAGATGCTTCATGGGAAATAGATTTCTGGGGAAGGATCAGCCGTTCAGTAGAATCTGCAGACGCCAGCCTTGAAGCTTCAATTGAAGATTACCGGGACGTACTGGTCCTGCTCTTTGCCGAGGTAGCGTCTAATTACATAGAAGTTCGTAAACTTCAGAATCAAATCCAATCCCTTCAAATGAACATTGAAGCCCAGCGTAAAACAGTTGAGCTCACACAGAGTCGCGTTGAGGCAGGACTTGCATCTGCTCTTGATGTCATGCAGGCAGAGTTGAATCTTTCAAGAACAGAATCTGTTTTACCTTCCCTGCAAAAGCTGCTTGTTCAGGCGGTTAACCGGCTAGGTGTTTTACTGGGAAAGCCTCCCGGAGCACTCCATTCCGAATTAGAGCAGACCGCACCTATTCCTAACCCGACAAAAAAAGTTTCAATTGGTGTACCTGCAAACCTGCTGCGGCAGCGACCCGATATCCGCAAAGCAGAGAGGGAACTAGCTGCCCAAACTGCCTTAATAGGCGTTGCAACTGCAGACCTATATCCGCGTTTCTCTTTAAGTGGCTCCTTTTCACTGAAAGCAACTGATCTTGGATCGAACGTTACAACTTTTGGATTAGGACCAACTATGCAATGGAATGTCTTTTCTGGAGGAAGGATCAGGAACCAGATAAAGGTAGAAGATGCCCGCACAGAACAGGCACTGGCCCGTTATGAACAACAGGTATTGGATGCACTTGAAGATGTAGAAAATGCACTGGTATCATACAAGCGAGAGAGGGAGCGTATGGAAAAACTGCAGATTTCAGTCATAGAAGCAGAGAAGTCTGTAGAGCTTGTCAAATTTCGATATACGAGCGGCTTGACCGACTTTCAAAATGTACTTGATATGCAAAAATCCCTGTATGAACAGCAGGATCAATACGTAGAGAGCGAAGGAATCATGATTCAGAATTTAATACGGCTCTATAAGGCCCTGGGTGGTGGATGGCCTCCTGAGATTGTTACGGCAGAGCCTTCTTAAAAAAAGAAGAATTAATTAGTATACTGCACTCCATTAAGTAAGCATGTGTAATTTAGGAGTATTTTACACTATATTACTTGCTTAGACATTGCAGGTATTATAGAGATGCCGGAAAGTCAACAATGAGAAAAACCATCACTATGTGCAGGAGCCTGCTTTATAGTTTTCTCCTTCTTATTCTAATTCTGTCAGCGTTGCTCCTTACTTCTACTATCTTTCATAGGTTATAGAATTGCAAATCAAATATCTGTTTCATACTTTAATAATGCTATCGTTCGGACCCAGTCAGAAATAAATTCTATCACCACACCCATTCTGAACACATTACACCAGACAAAAAGATCATTTGAAACCGGTCTGCTTGATGTAAATGATAAGGAAAACCTTAATCGTTATTTTCTGCCCATTATGGAGCAGTTACCATACCTGAATTCAATCAACACGGGTGATGAGGAGGGTAACGGCTACATGTTCCTGAAGAACGGAGATATCTGGCAAAATCGCATTGTGAACCCGGGCAAGTGGGGCTCAAAAAAATCTAAGTGGTTGAAGTTCAGTCAAAACCTGCAGCTTTTGGAAGAGAATATGCAGGATACTGGATATGATCCCTGTAGCAGGCCATGGTACAGGAACGCAATAGATTCTAAAGATAGATATGTTCCTACATGGACCCAACCATATATATTCCGTACTACAAAAGAACCCGGTGTTACTGTTTCTATCCGGATTTTTCTACCGAATAAGCAATCCTTTGTACTTGCCTTTGACATGAAAAGTAAGGACCTTTCTGCGTTCAGTGCTGCATTCAGGCCCAGTCCAAATGGCAAGATATTCGTCATGCTGGATAACGGAAAAGTAACCGGCTTACCTGCAGATCCGAAATTTGTAACTGCAGATGGAATCGAAAAATACCTTCTCAGGGATATTAAGGAACTGGAGATAGAAGAGATTACATATGCAGTTGAATCCTGGCTGAATGCGGGCCGACCGGATGGTAGACGATTTAAAATTTCTGCAGATGGAAGTACCTGGTGGTGTATGTTCTCACAACTGAAACACAGAGAAGAGAATCCCTCCTGGATCTGTACACTAATTCCAGCATCAGATGTATTAGGAAATGTTACTCTTCAATTTCTACTCGTTCTTGCAATTACTGCTTTTTCCTGCATAATTGCAGCTATCATGGCACTTGTTCTATCACGAAAATATGCAGAACCGATTCATGGACTAGTCCAACAAGTGCAGGCCTTACGCAACCTCGACGTAAAACCACAGAATCGTTCTAAAACTACTATCCTTGAAATACTTCACCTGGCAGAAGCGAATGAGCGGATGCGAATTGCACTTGATGCATTCTCCAGGTACGTCCCGATAGACATTGTCAGACAACTCCTGGACCGTGGAGAGGCAGCCAGGATTGGAGGGAAATCGTCAGACGTTACCATACTATTTACTGACATAGAAGGCTTTACATCGATATCTGAAAAAACTCCACCTATGGAGTTGACATTACACTTAGAAAAATATTTCAATGTCATGCTTGAAGAGTTGAGAATAGAGAATGCCACAGTGGACAAGTTCATTGGAGATGCAATCATGGCGTTCTGGGGCGCTCCGATCGACAACCCAAAACACGCATTGTCTGCGGTAAGATCTGCATGGAACTGCGCACAAAAGCTAAATGAACTGAACAAAGAATGGAGAGACTCCGGAAAGCCGGAATTTATAACGCGCTTTGGTATAGCCAGTGGAGAAGGTGTCGTAGGTAATGTCGGAGCGAGTTCAAGACTAAACTACACGGTACTTGGAGACAATGTCAACCTGGCAAGTAGAATGGAGGGATTGAATAAATTTTATGGTACAATGACCCTCGTAGCATCATCTGTTGTTTCACAAACCGATGATGTTTTCATGTTTCGTCACGTAGATCGTGGTGCTGTTAAAGGTAAGCTTCAAGTGGAGGAAATATTCGAGTTGCTTGGTCCGATTGACCAGGTTCCGGAAGATATCAGGCTTTACAAGGAACGATATGAAGAAGCTTTCTGCCTCTATCTTAAGAGAGACTTTCCTGGAGCAATAAGTCGTCTGGACACACTTAAACCGCTTTATCGCGAAGAGATGTCAGTAATACGCCTGAAAGAGGCTTGTGTCGGATTTATAAAAACTCCACCGGATAACAATTGGAAGGGGGTTCGCATATTCAATAGGTAGCAGCATTGAAGCCTGTAATCTCCTCCAGCGTGCGTCTTGTACCGTTGTTGGTAATGGCTTTAAACTTTCTTTCTTTCTTTCTTTTATCAAGTGCCAGGATATCATATACTTGATTGGCGATCAAGCTATGTGATATATTGGTTGTTAATTTTAAGTTAGATTTCCAACGGCGTTTGTACTGCTGACGTCACTGATAATATTAAATACTATGATACGATACAAGAACAATTCATTTATATTTAGATCAAACATTTTAGCACTTTTGCTTCTTACTATTACATTTACAACAATCGGCTGTTTCAACGTTGGCCCTAATGCCATGAAACATGAGTGGCTTAAATACAATAACGTGATTAGTAACATTGAGGATCAACAGAATCTTTTGAACTTAGTCAAACTTCGATACAATGATTCTCCCAAAATGCTTGCTGTTACCAATATTAATTCCCAACTGCTCCTGGGAACTGATGATTCCGGGGCAAGTTATACATTTTCTGAAGGAGCAACACCAGTCGGTAACAGGTTTAATTTCTCTCTATTTCCAAAATACGAAGACAAGCCAACGATTACCTACCAGCCATTACAAGGAGAGAAGTTTGTAAAAAGTATGCTCGAACAAATTTCTCTGGATGTCCTTCTGCTCTTGAACAATTCAGGATGGAGTGTTGAACGCATTTTTCGCTTATGCATACAAGACATTAATAGCATCCGAAATGCCCCGGGTGCCTCCGGGCCTACGCCTGATGTTGCCCCTGAGTACAAAGATTTCCTCACTGTAGCAAAGCTGATGCGTACACTACAGAAGCGCAATTTATCTAATGTCGAATACGAGCTTGTTGATGGTAAATCCACACTGGTTTTTAGCCTTGCCAAAGAGGCATTAGAGTTGCCTGAAACACATAAACTCGTAGAAATGTTACGTTTGACATCTGGAAAAACAGAATATCCCATACGCATGAATGATGTAGATCACAACCCAAACCTTATAAGGCTAAGAACTCGTTCTGTTATGGGTATATTATATTTACTTTCACAATCCGTTGCAGTACCTGAAGAGGATGTAAGGAGAGGAAAATTAACAACTACCAAATATGAAGATGGACTTCTTTTTAATTGGAGTAACCTCTTTAGTGATTTATTTCAAATCAAATCAAGTCCTGATAAACCCTCTGACGCCTTTGTCAGTATTAAGTACCGAGGATACTGGTTTTATATTGATGACACGGATGTTGAATCAAAAAGAACCTATGCGCTTTTTAGTCAAATTTTTGCTATTCAAGCGGGTAAGATAGAAATCGAAAGGCCGACACTCACCTTGCCAATAGGCAGATAGAAGTCGCTTCAGAAGAACCTATTGCCATAGATAAGTCTCTCCTTTGCCTTTGACTTCAGTTTATATCAGTGAAAATCCTTGTCCGGGGGGGTGGCTAAGAAATTTTCATGCCTGGCTATCTTCATACAACGGAGACATTGCTCTCAACCTCTTTATGATAGGAGGAACTGTCTCCAGTACATATTCTATTTGTGCTTCAGAATTATCTATTCCCAGACTGAAAAGTATTGAACCCTGAGCTACCGCATCCTCTACCCCAATTGAGCTCAAGACATGTGATGATTTTAATGACCGGGAAGTACATGCAGAACCGGAAGATACCGCTATTCCTTTCATATCCAGGAACAGAAGTATTGACTCTCCCTCGACATACTCAATACTGATATTTATATTGTTTGGTAATCGTTTTTCAGGATGACCATTCAGATGAATACTATCTA
>CAYTGO010000043.1:0-26209 GCA_964437425.1 uncultured Candidatus Scalindua sp. | reverse complement strand
CTCGCTCTCAAATGAAGCATCACAAGTACTCAATGATTAATTGGTTTATCAGGCAAGCAATGGAAGGTAATACAATAGAAGTTTTTGGCAATGGCGAGCAGCTACGTGATTATATTTATGTCGATGATCTTACCGATGCCCTTTTACTGGCTTCTACTAATCCTAAATGCAATGGTGAAGTTTATAATATGGGCAGTGGTGTCGGAACAAAATTCAAGGATATGGTCGGAACTGTTGTAGATATTGTAGGCAGCGGAACTATAGAATATATACCATGGCCTGATAATTATATCAATGTTGAGACTGGAGATTATGTTACAAATATAAAAAAAATATGCAATACGATAGAGTGGAAACCTGCTATGGGTTTAAAAAATGGTATCAAGAAAACATTCGAATATTATACAAAATATAAATCACACTACTGGTAATACAAGTATTAGTTCTGACAAGATCTATAATTGCCCCTTCTTTTATTCCTTCTAGCAGAGGGAAAGGATACATCAAGTTAGAAGCAACGATTGATAAACATTCTCCATTTCTGCGACCATCTTCTTTAATGAAAATGATTCGCCGACCCTTCTTCTTGCCATCAATCCTAAGTTTCTGCAGAGTTCTTTGTTATTAATAGCAACTATAATTGCCTTTGCAAGCGCAGATGGATCTCCCGGTGGTATTAGAATTCCATTTTCACCATCAGTGATCTGCTCTATTATCCCACCAATTCTGGTAGCAATAATGGGTTTAGCCATAGCCATGGCATCAAGGGTTATTATGGGAAAACTTTCTTGGAGGGAAGGAATTATTAACAAATCAATAGTAGATAAAACGTTCTTGAGATCTTTCCTAAATCTAGTAAAAACTACTTTATCTTCAACCTTCAACTTTATACTTTTCACCTTCAACTCGTTTTTTAGAGGCCCATCACCAACTAATAAAAATCTTGCCTCAGGATATTCTTTTGATACCTCAGGTATTGCTTCAATCAAATAGTCAAATCCCTTTTGCCAGACCATCCTGCCTATTGCACCAATCAGGAACACCCCTTCATCAATACCAAACTCATTTCTGATCTTACTGATGGATTTGCCAGAACTACCCAATTGATACTCTTTCAGTTCAATACCATTATAAATTCTTACTACCTTATCAGTTGGTATCCTGCGCCTATTGATCAAGATATTCCTTGTGACTTCAGAATCTACTATAAGCAGGTCTACGTATCTCTCAGAAAATCGGTTAAAAAAACTATATACCTTTTTTCTTAAAGGGCCCACATCAAAACCTTCTACAGGCATTGCTACAGTTGAGACAACAACAGGAACTCTAGCTAATTTTGCAGCCATTCTGGCAAAAAAATCTGCACGTGCCCCCAGACTGTGTACAATATCTATCTTGTCTCTTTTCATTAAACCGACCAATTGCAAAATAACCTTAAGGCTATATCTATTTCTCATATCTACAGATTTAGCCTGCACTCCACTTCCTTCAATCTTTTCCATAAACGCTCCTGTCGGATGACAGGCTACTGTAATCATAAATTTGTCTTTGCACAGCCTATTGATCAGCTGGGAGACAAGCCTCTCCCCACCACCAAACTCCAGGCTGTCAATTATATAGAGAATTTTACGTTTCATTGGCTATGCATATGACTTTCGCGAATTAGATACAACTAATATAAATCCTGTATCCAACTAACAAGATGGCACTTAAAATGAAATCTTGATATACAGTAAGGAATATTTTATTACACCAAAACTTTTAAGGAAAACATTAAGGATAAACCTATATTATTTTTAGAGAGCCGCTACTAGTTTTAAGATGACTAACTGATATAAAATTATTACGATCATATTGTTAAAAAAAGTACCCATTTTTCTTTCCTGTTCTTAAATATAAGCTTCTTATATGTCTGGAATCATCATATAACTATATTTCCTGTTTTCCCGTTTTACCAATAATTCCGTGAAAGACAGCCTTCAGTACCATTCTTATCTCTTTATCGTTTATTCTCTTATTGACCATCAATGACTGTAGAATAATCCTGGGCAGCCAGAATAAGGAGTACAATGTCAGCGATGTCAGTTTTTGCAAAGGAGAGGCATTCTTCCTTATCAACAGCAACTTGTTTCTATACAAGTAGTACAGCCCTTCTCTCTTACCCTTCAATGGAATCTTATGCTTTACTATCGCTTCAGGTTGATAATAGATATTAAACCCTCTTTTTTGTACGCGATTACAAAAGTCCATTTCCCAGTGCATGGTAAAATAATCTTCGTCAAACCCCCCGATTGCATTGAAAATATCCTTGTCAATGAGCCAACAGCATCCTATAACGTAATCGCATTTAGTTAGCTTGTCAGTATTCAAGTCAATAAATCTTCCAAGCCACCAGTTGATCCAGCCGCCACTGAGTATCGTTTTGTCAGGAAAATCAAAATATTTAATACACCCTCCCACAACTCCCACACATGTATCTACTCTTGTCACTTCTATTAATCTTACTAAACAATTTTTGTCTAAAACAACATCATCGTCCAAACCTAAAATATATTGACTTTCTCTGCTTAATTTTGATTGCACTTGATTATAAGGAACATACGGCCCGAGATTCTGCTGGTTCCTAATCAACTCCACTTTAAAAAAACCTTTATGAGTCATTTCCTTGCTTTTAGACTCTACTGCTTCCAGGGTTCCGTCAGTCGAACCATTATCCCAAATAACCAACTCTATCTTACTCTTTGGATAATCAAGATTTAGAAGAGAATCAAGACACTCAACAATATCCCCTTTCCTGTTGAGGGTCGGAATCACGATGGAAACGAAAGGGTATTTATTATTTATAGACATCATTGTTGTTATCCTTTAGATCACCTGCAAGCAAATACGATTTTAATGACAACGCACATGCACCCTTAAAGTTTTTGAATTTAGCTTATTCTGGTCAAATATTTTTATAACTAAATATTTTTTGAAAATTATACCTTTTGTATTCTTCAATTTATAACATACAAAATGTGTTTCATAAACGTATTATTAATTTGCTATTGTAGGGGAAAAACCATAACATAACCAGTCCTGAATCCATATAGAAATTGATTTAATAAGTAAACTATTCCTCGTTCTGTCAGATATATTTTAGGTATCCTATAAGATGAAAAAGGCTTTTTTTGTTATAATTGCAATAGTTATTTTCATTATACTTTTTGAAATAGGCGTACGGGTATTATCGTTTATCTCTCCTGAATTTAGATGTTTAACCTTTTCCGACTCAAGTGATCAATTAATTTGTAAACAAGAAGATCAGTTAAAAAAACATAAAAAAAAATATAACCAACCAACAGACTTCCAAAATCAAAAATGCGATAAGCTTGACTCTCTTCTAGGCTGGGTTCCAAAACCTAATTGCCAATCTGGAAAATATTTAACAAACTCAGTTGGCTTTAGGGGGATAAAAGAGTTTTCACTTTTGAAGGAGAAAAATAGAATTATATTCGTAGGAGACTCATTTACGTGGGGAGAAATAAATCATAACAATGAAACCTTTCCTCATTATCTTGACACTCTTCTTAATGAGGATGTTGACATAATAAATATGGGAGTTCATGGTTATGGCCCAGGGCAATTTTTTCTTTATTTTATGCGAGAGGGTTTAAAATATAATCCTGACATTGTTGTGTTCGGTTTATTTCTTCCGGATATTCATAGAAGCATGTATAGGTTTACAGAGTACTTTAAACCAAGATTTATTATCAAAAATGGAAATTTACAATTAGATAAAACTTCAACACCAATTCCTGATTTTGATTCTGCTTTAAGGCTGTCAGTAGAAACTAGACAGAAAAACAGGCTTTATTCAATCTCATTACTAAATGGATTGTTTAAAAAGGCCCTGAGGCGTTACACATCATATGAAAAAGATGTCTCTATAACCTTAAAAATTATTGAAGAAATGTACTTTAAACTTAAAGAAAATAATATTAAATTAATTATTCTACTGATTCCAACACATGAAATGGTTGAAAAGAACAACGAAGACTACTACAATACAGTTCCTCAATTAGTTGATCATTTCGAAAGAAACGAAATTTCTTATATCAACTTACAGCCAGCATTTAGAAGAGAATATGATATTAGTGGACAAAGTCTTTATCAAGGACATTTAAAAGATACGGGAAACTTACTTATTGCAAATGAACTATTTCATTTCTTAAATGAACACAATTTTCTAAGGAAATAATGGATTAATTTGTAATAGTGAACTATTACACTCCCCAAACTTAATAAAGTGTTCTATATAATTCAAAATATTTAAGGTTGTAACTCTGGAATGGACTATATTAGAATTATTCTGGTGCGGTTGTTTTATAATTAAAGGCACGCGTTTCATATCAAACCCAAACCCTTTTATGTTGTGATCGCTAGTCACAATCACGAGACTTTCGTCATAGGTACCACTATCTTTCATTGCTTGGATGAGTTGGCCCAGTACAGCATCTGTACCCACTAATTGACTCTTGTACTGTCGCTTGCGGTCAGGACTAGTGATCAATTGCCTGGTGAGCTCAAACCGGCTTAACATATTCCCACTTTTGTTATAGATAAATGGATCATGTGGTATATTCCAGTGAGTAAAGAAAAATGTATTACGAGGATTATCATGAACTCTATTAATATAATCATCTAGGATGGAATTTACCGTTTTTTGATGTTGAATACCGCCGGGAGCAATGATGGGCCATACTAAACTGTGCATTCCTCCTTTCCAAAGAGCATCGAATGGATGTATTCTTCCCGACTGGATATATTTTTCAAAATTATTGAGGTATGGGAAAGCAAATGCTCTGAGAAAAATGTTGTAACCATCCTTGCCTACCATTGAAAAAAGTGTTTCTTTTGAAGATATGGGCATCATTCTTGAAAGACTTTCAGCGCTAACAACCCATTGAGTTGAAGCTTGTCCTATCTCTTTAAGGTCGATACCTGTCAACAAACGCGGAACAGCTGTACCAGTTGTACTCCCCGGGGAATAAGCATTGACAAAACACTCGCTATCTCGTGAAAATGATTCAAAGTGTGGATAGCTGTTTGCAGCTTTACTATTTTCAAACAGAAATTCATAAGAAAGCATATCGAATAGTATGAGGTGAACAGGTGGTCTATGCCCGGAAGAGATAGGTTTCTCCACTTCTACTACTGTAAAATCTGAAGGCAGGGCGTAATAAACAAGAAGAATACATGGTACTATCCCTGCACGTATTGCTTTCTCTAAGAAGGTACGTGATATATGTATTTTCAAGGCTACGTATGCCGCTCCCACTGGCAACAATATTGTCATAGTAGCCCAACAAAACAGTACGGATCTGGGCCACATTGCAACCTGACCGAAAAAAGATCTCATCCCGTAATCCATAAGGTTCACCAAGCTTACTATGGCAACAAAAACAACCAATTTGTTTTCATATTCTAAAGAACATCTACGTGCCAGAGATAAGATGAAATATATCAGGACAAATAAACCAAACCAGATACCTATTTGGCCAAGATAGTTTTGGAACGAAAGGCATAACCAGAATATCTGATCTGATTTTAGTGACAGACACCAACTCCCAGCAAATAAAATTGTACATATTATTGCTACCTGGAACCGAAATTTCATTAACAACGCTCCATTATATAAAGGCATCGTTCCATACTCTTTTGCTTATCTATTAGTTCTTGTTTTTTAAGTATTGAGAAATGCGTCAACATTGCTCCCTCAAACGTACTCATGCTAAGATCATTAAAGCTTTCAGTGCGATATCTCAACAATTCCTGAAACATCATGTCAGACGGACCAACATATTCAACTATCAAGAAACGTGATGTACAATGTTGGAAGAGATGTGCTAACTCTGTAAAACATATCCGATGTGTTACCACAAGGTGATGGACCAGGGCCAGGGCAAACACACAGTCAAAATGTCCGTTAATCCTATTAAGAAAGCTTGGTCTTTCGGTGTTAAGCCATCCTAATGAGGGAGACGGATTGGTGATATCCATACATAGAGAAAGGATATTGTAATTATTTGCTTTGGAATTACGGTATAAAGAATCTACACAGTCTAAATCAATGTCTAACGCAACTACATTACAGCCATTTTTTGCGGCTATAATTGGAAAATCCCCTATGTTGCATCCCAAATCGAGAACATTTTTGACAGGATGTGCATGTAATAAAGTCTCTACAAACTTTTGTTTGAGTAAGTAATCTTCATCACTATAGGAACATGACTTGGTGTAATTTATCCACTTGCCTGCACCAGTCTTTAAATGCAATTTACCCAGCAACTTACGTAAACGACGAGCAGTATGTAATTGAATTTCTGCACTATTTTTGAAAGTCCGGGAAATGGATAGCTTTTTCTTTGTAACATCTAACTTAAAATACTTGGCTTTAACAACCAGAGCAGGTATCAGATAGTCAAGTACAGCTCTATACCTCCAGAAAGGATGGAGTCCAAGGTGTTGAACAGTCTCGTCCAGTGTTAAACCAGCCATACGGGTACGATAAACATCGCCTGGAATACATCGCTTATATATAAATATTAATAAAGGATAAAGAAACATCTGACAAAACTGATTATAGGCATACCAAATACCATTCTTACTGGCGTTTTCTATTGAGCACAGATCAATAAAAACAGGTTGTGTGCCAACAAATTGTATGTTGTAGGGAGTAGCATCTTTCAGTGTAAGATTATTCTGTAGAAGCCGGATATGGAGATCAAGGGTGTGGATCGCGGCATCGATAATCATTGATACCGGCCATTCATATGGAAACGAAATAAATTCTATACGTTCATGTTTGAAGTATGTTGCATTGTTATCGTATTTTTTTGAAAGCTCTTCATCGCCGCTCAAATCTATAAGCGAAGTTGGAATGAAACAATTAGATTGAACAAGATCCTTAAATAAATCACTTTTTACGAGATCCTGATAGAATTGGCTAGTATCACTAGAGACCCAACGGCAAACCTCATCTCTATAATAAAATATTCCACCGCTTGGGTCCTTGTAAGATCCTGGTTCATTCTTTATTCCCATTTGGTTCTTCATTCTCGGTAGGGACTTTTTTCTTCCCGAAAACCATGCTGAATGCGGATTTGACTGCATTGACTACCACCCTCTTAAAAGCAATAATCAAACCAAGCCCGAATGCAATGACTACCTGCAAGATAACGCTTATTGACCCCGGATCAACATACGCCCATGCAGTAGCTGGAAGAAAAAGGAACAAAACAATTAAATACAGTATAACCATTAGCAATTCTTGTGTAAAAAAAGTACTTACTTATAAGCAATATTGTCAATATCTTGTGGGCTTAATTTGTGAGGGTGCTGAAACTTTCTTTATGTTTTCTCTTTTTTGTCTCGTCTATCACTTGGAATCAATATACTGTAGTGAATGCTCTAAAGTCAAACAATTTTTAGCTTACTTTAGGAATACTAGATCATGACGCAGGCTAACTTTGCCTGGCATCAGAGGAGTCATAATATCTGTTTTTCTCACCTTATTTGAATCGAGACTCTACTGTTCCTGTTACTTCTTTGTCTTTGCCACGGTCATCTTAAATACCTTAATAGTTTCTTCTATCATCCTGTCTAAGCCAAACCTTTCCAATGCTTTTCTTCGAGCATTTTGGGTTAACATTGCCGAGTATTGCGGATCATTTAACAATAAACTTATCTGTCTGGAAAGCTCCTTAAAATCACCTACAGGAATAAGAATACCGTTGATGCCATTATCTATTACATCTGGAATGCTGCCGACATCAGAAGCTATAACGGGTTTGCCACAGGCCATTGCCTCGGCGATGACAATACCAAAGGATTCTAAACGGAGAGTTGGAAAGATAAAAATGTCAGATGCATTATAATACTGCACCGTATCTTCATTACGAACAAATCCAGTAAATATTACCCTCGATTCAAGATTTAAATTGTTTACCAATAATTTTGCCTCTTCAAAGTATTCTCCATCACCTGCAATAATTAACTTGAGACCCTCATTGTTTTTTGCTAATTCATTGAAAGCCTTAATAGCAATGTCTGCCCCTTTTTGCTTCGAGAGAAGGCTTAAAAACAAAACAACCTTATCATGATTAGATATGTTTAATTTTAACCTGGCTTCCTTTCTTTCTTCTTCTAAAAATTTAAACAGTTTCAGGTCGATGCCATAATTAATAACATTAATTTTATCCTTATCAATAAAAGGCCTCTTTTCTATTACTTTTGCCACTCCATTGCTAACGGCTATTATGGTTGATGGATTTCTTAAAATTGGAAATTCCTGGAAAATAGTACAATAAAGAGAGGATAAAAACGACTTAACCAAAGATAAATAATCTTTCTTGAAATTTATCACCTGATTTAATATAGACCTGAAAACCATTATCTCATAGCCATGCATGATTGGGATAAATGGTATTCCCTTCCTCCGGGCTATTTTAGCAGCACCGTATCCTGCCGTTTGTTGACTTAAAACCATATCTATTTCTTCCGTTTTGATGATATCTTTAAACTTGTCGATACTCCGCCTTTTCCACCCTTTCCTTGATGAGCCAAACGTTGTATGTTTTAAATAATAAATTTTAACTCCATTTATTTCTTCATATTCTTTACCCGACGGATGTTTAGTGGAGATAACGATAATTTTGTGACCCCTTTCAGAAAGGCCTTCCAGTAGATGTTTGCCATGCAGATCCATTCCTCCTCTTAATCCATGCCAGTAGGTAACTATTGAAAATATACAAATATTCATTTCATACCCCGTATCCCATCTTCATTAATCTCATTTTTAGATGATGTTCTAACCCCTCCTAATACGTGAAACACCCTGTAATCGTACCTGCCTGATATCAACTCTTTCATAAAATCCAGGAATGCATCATTAGCACCTACATCATGTGACAATAATCTTTTCTGGTACTCCTCTATAGTGATATTTGAAAGCTCTGAAGGTGTGAAAAGATGGATATATTGCTTTTACAAAATGGTGTGGTCTCGTTATTTTCATGACATGTAGGATTTCATTAAGCATGATATTTCAGGCGTATTTTTCTACCTCGATTACAGTAAATAATAATTAACATTATAGTATGTAAAAGGTAGTAAAACAGAAAGAATCCTAATAACAGATCAATAACATTGCCCCAGTATGCAAAAATAAGTAAAAAATAGTGTGTTTCTCTTACTCTCAGATTGTGATTGACTCTTCGTATAATATTCAAAATAGATGAGGATGAGGTATTTTTATTTTCTTTTACATTATTTTTGAAAGTACCTGATTTTGAGTTGCCAGAAACTTCATTACATTCTTCTCTCATTAAATTATCAAAAATACCTTCTATATACCCAACAATATTGAAGAAATAGCATGTTAAACCCCCTATTGCCAGCCAAATAATCACCCCATTGCCTAATGGATTAGGCCAGAGTAATAGCTGTGAGTGGTGGTATGCCATGATTCCAATAAGTGCCCAGAATCCCATATCTATCCATGCCATGAGATAATCCAGAAATTTCCCGTAAGGATTTTCTGTCTTCATGGTACGTGCTATACTCCCATCCACACAATCAAGAAGGTTGAAGAAGCACAATAAACCTATTCCAACTAAGAGCAAGTATTCCTGTCTACTTATCAAACATAAACATGCAACCAGACCTACGAAACCGGACAGCCAGGACACTGTTTCAGAAGTCAATCCAATACGTATTGCCAACCAGGTTAATAAAAATCCTAAAGGGCGAAAAACATAACGGCTTAACGGTAAATACCTTTCGTATTCACGCTTCCATCCATGTGTATTACGGATTTCTCTAAGAGTTGGATATGTAGATGACGCCATTCAAAACTCCTTATATGCCGAGATGGTTATGCTTTCACAAAACCATTCTCCAAAAATTTTTTCTCCGGTTAAAAAACGGATTATTTTCCTCTTTTTAGATAAACAAAATTGGTCCTGGTTAATAAAAAGTTCTATTCTTTTGAAGCCAGCTTTTTTAAAGATATTTTTTATGTCTTCCCTTGTGAAGAAATGCAGATGACCACCTCCCCATACAAAAGTATCGGAACTGGTTTGAGGAAAGATTCCTCTGAAAACTAATGTATATAAATTCCTGAAATTTCTTATATTCGGTGTTGTTAATACTAACTGCCCATCAGGCCTGAGCACTCGATAAATTTCATCAATGAGAAAGTCAGGGTCCAATAAATGTTCGACTACGTCCAGGCATGTAACTGCATCAAAGGTATTATCCTTATAAGATAGCGACGAATTCAGATCCATCACAGATGTAAACACCTTCTGCTTTTGTGCAATAAAGGCCGCCTCTTTCGCAATCTCTGCACCACATATCTTATTGAACTTATCTTTTACATGTAGCGCAAAGTGCCCGTTCCCGCAGCCTACATCAAGAATTCTATCTCCATTCTTCAGGACGGAAGATGCAGTATCAAAGATCTCGTTAGGGTCTGTTCCGTCCTTAACCTGTTCGGTTGATTCTCTGATACGTTCATGCCAATATCGCTCGTATGTACGTTTTATTTTCCCATTCATTGCATTTTACGGTTATTTCTTTGTCCAAAGCCAACAGGGTCCTTTACCGAGCCTACCCAAATGATAATCAATTATTGCCAGGAGGTAGGCAAGGATCCTTTTAATCCTGTTTTCATCGGCTGACTTCAATAAAAGCCAGGCAATGTCTCGCAAAAAAGCTCGATGTAACTTACTTATAGTCTGAGGTGCATACATCTTTGCCATAAAGAGACGGCTGCGAGCCTTGTGATAAACCCTGGGCAATGAATTAACACCACCGCTGGATGTCGACGGTTTATGCCATATAAGTGAATGTGTTATCATTAAATTTTTAAATCCTGCATTGTTACATCTAAGCCCCCAATCAACATCCTCCCAATAGAGAAAAAACCTTTCATCTAACAGACCTATTTTTTCTATCACTTTCTTCCTGGCAAGCAAAGCACAACCTGTGATATAATCTGATTCCACAAACTTACTAACTTCACATTTATCTGTTTGATCAAACTCGGATGTTACAATTTCACAGTCCTTCTGATCAAACCGCGCTCCCGCAAACCATATTTTTTGAGGTTGGTCATACAAAAAAACTTTTGGCCCTAACATTCCTGCATCCTGTTGCATTTCTGCAGCCTCAATTAGCTTAGTTAAGAAATCAGGCGCAACTATAGTATCATCATTTAATAAGAGTATGTACTCTGCTCCATCTTCGAGTGCCTGTTTGATACCAATATTGTTTCCCCGCGCAAAACCAAGGTTATCTTCAGTATCAATTACTTTTGTAATATGTTGAGAAATTGGGGATAAGGCGCTTCTTAAGACTATATCCTCAGGGCCATTGTGGACAACAATAATATCAAAATTTTGGTAGGTAATCTTATTCAGCGAACCCACACAATCAACAATACAAAGTATATCTTTTATGTGAAGGATGATAATTGAAATTTTAGGATAAGTATGTTTTCCTAACATTTTTGCCTTGCTGGTTTTTGCCATAATTCGATATCATTATTGCTATACTTTACGATATTTATCATCATACTTAAATCGATAATGATCTATTATATAAAGAAATATTCCTTCTTTTATACTTCTTTTCTCATAAAATCTTGCAGCTAAATAATAAATAATAAATTTGACTTTACTTAAAAATCTTCTGATTGGTGATTTTGAGACAAATTTAACCTCCTGTGTTGTCTTCCTTGAAAATATGTACTTTGATCTACCGACCTTTAACATTCTTTTACAAGCATCATCAAGCGATGTGTAATGATAGTGATAGGCCATTGCTGATTTATTAAAAAGTAATCTTAAACCCTTTTTGTATAATCTATACCCTAATTCGATATCCTCATATGCGGCATAAGGAAAATCTTCATCAAATATGCCGTTCTCTAAGAGGAATTCCTTCTTAAGAGAAATATTACAAGTCCAGAAATTACTCCATGGAACCTTACCACCATGCTTAAGATTATGGTAACAGAATTGTGGTCCGCCATTTTCCAGCCAAATCATGAAAGGCGTTATCTTTATATCTGGAGACCAAGTCACAAAACCTAAGAGGGCCGCGTTGTTTTCAGCATAGGATTCATGCCACTCCATATGTTCTTCTATCAAAGTTTCAGTAGCTATAATATCATCTCCGATAAAGAGCACTATGCCTCCCTGGGCACTCTTTATTCCCACATTCCTTGCTGCCGCCGGTCCTCTGTTTTCCTGTTTTAAGTATCTTAATTTAACGGGTGAATTTGTTATTATCTTCCTAACAACACTCTCAGTTCCATCTGTAGAACCGTCATCAATCACAATTATTTCAAAGCCAGATGCTGGATAGGTCTGTCTAAAAAGTGCCGTTAAACATTTTTTTAGTATGTTTTCTCGATTGTAAGTTGGGATTATTACCGTTATATTCAGCACTACTTAACTTTCACAAAGTATGGGAATTTATTTACTTCTTATATTATCAATTATGTTTATCAACCTTTTTGCTATGTGTTCCCATGAAAATTCTGATAATACAAATTCTTTACCTTTGAATGCTATCTTCCTTGCTTCTTCTGTATTATTGTATACATAACGCATTGTGTCAATCAGGCTATCAACATTTACTTCACACCAGTGAGGACTATTTCCAATATGCAGACTCCTCGTATCCAAACTATCCTCCATTGGTATAATTTCAAACTGAACGGGAAAGCAGTTTTGGGCATTAGCGTACTCAGTAGGCCCACTGAAGAGAGGTAAAATTGTGGGTAGGCCACAAGCCATTGCATCCAGAATTTTCATACTAAAACCTTCTCCTCTAAATGGGGCTACAAAGGCATCACATGAGTTATAAAATTTGATCAAGACATCTTTGGGAAGAAACTGAGTAATATATATTATTTCAAGGTTACCTCGATACTGGCGTATAGCTTTCTCAATATTAGGATCTTTTCCTCCATAATCTACAATTACCAAAGCAACATCATCTTCTCTAGAAAAGGCTTTGGTAAAAGCCTTCATCAAGATGTCATTTCCATATCGGTTAGGATCATAGGCATTGGTAATTGCAAGGAATTTGAAACTTTTATTTGTCGGAAGATCTATCTTTTCTCTGATTTCTTTTATTTCTGGGGAAAAACCATGAGGCAATATGAAACTCCTGTCTTTAGAAATGCCGGCCGTAGCCATTACATCTCGTGAGAAGGTACTGTTCGGCAGTTTGTAGTAATTATTATTAAGCATACTTTTAACCCAATAATCATATTCCTTTTTATCATTGCCATTAAATAAATAATCAATGTTATAAATCTCTAAGTTTAAATCACCATTTATTTTTTGCTCTAAATAAGGTTTCCAATAATGTGACCATTTTATCTGAACTTCTTTACCAGGAGTTTCTTCCATTAATTGCTCCAATCGTATTCTATCCTCAACTGCAATCGTATTACAAAGCGATGCAGGATTGATAGATACACGATAACCTAAAGAATCTAGAGCCAGAGCGAGCTTAACAGTCACCCAGGTAAATGCATTTGAGAGGGAGAGATCAATAGCAAAGTGTATTTGAGAGAAAGTTTTAGTTTGTGATACTTTCTTTAGCTTCTTTTTTCCCTTTATCTTTCTATAAACAAATGGCAAAATGGAGGGTAATGGCTCTTTGGGCAGAACCCAAGGGCAAAAACCCGCCTTCCTAAATTCCTCATCCCACCACTCTCTTCTCTCGAATGTTCTGTGATCAGGCTCATGAAAAAAGTCAAAAAGGTTATTTGGATAAACCGGAATTGAACAAACTATATAATCCTCAGTTATCCTTGCAACCTCTTTCAGGAAATTTTGAATTTCCCCCTTTTGTAAATGTTCGAGGACATCTACTATTGATACTACTTTAAATTGATTTTCTTCGAATTCATAAATATTTTTTAGATAGACGTAATCGGTCACTTTATGCTCAATCGCATATCTTGAGATTTCTATTCCTATGGCTTTTGTATAACCCTCTTCCTGCAACGCTTTAACCAGAAAGCCTCTTCCACATCCTATATCGCAGATTTCATCAGTCTTTTCCGGATACGTAGAGAGGACAAGTGTTTTTGCTGATTCAACATAATCTTTATAATCCTCATCTTCTAGTCTTACATAAAAATCTTCATTATATTCAGAATCAACTTCCGTTGTAATCTTGGCCTTGTATTGCCCAGAACCTGCAAACATCCAATATGCTCTCGCTTCTCTTCTTAGTCCTCGTGAATATTTAATTACTCCTACTGAGAAAAGAATCAATTTCTTAAACCTGTCAGAGTAAAAGGCCATCTCGAATATTATTCTCTTTAATATAATTGTGGCACTGAATTCGTGTTTCTTGAATACCATTGATAATTTATTGATTACTTTTTTTATCATTGTTTTAGTTCATCAAACTTCCAATTAAGTTTTAGCTTGAAATAGATCTATAAAGGGTATCTTATTTTTGAGGAAACCAACATCAATTTCATCAAGAGGTTTTTTGTACAATAATGACACTAGATAGACACCAAAAAACAATATCCCCTGCAAAAGAATGATGGCTATACTTATTTTTCTCTCCACGTTTAGAAAAAGTCCTTGAAGAACAAAACTTAACCCCCAAACAGGCAGCCCAATACTTATGCATACAACAAGAGTGCTTAAAACTACTTCTTTCAAGAAGCCTTTCAATGAAAGCTCAAGCTCCTTGTGTAATATTATAATGAAATATCCCGCACTTAGAAATACTGAGAGAGATGTCGCTATCACCACACCCACAAGTCCAAACTTGATAATCAAAATGACACCCAAGGTAAGGTTGAGGATTGTGTTGATTAAAGAAGACCTCATCTGTATCTCCGGTTTGCCGATCGCCTGTACTACAGAACAACCTATTCCTATCAAAATGTTAAATAACCAACCCGCAGATAATATTTGAATAATCCAGGCAGTTTTCTCATAACCTTGTCCCATCCAGACTATCATTAAATGTTGTGCTGAAATAATAAGAAAGGTAAAGAGGGGAATCGCAACCATACTAAGATATTTAGTCCCTCTAATATAACCATCAATCAGTTTAACTCTTTCTCCTTTTGCATTTACTTCTGAAAAGGCAGGTAACAGGGCAGTAGTTAATAAAAGTGGTATGGATTTTACCCTATCAACCATAGAACTTCCAAGTTGATAGAAAGTTACAAATCCAAGTGATAAGAAGTAAGCAATAAATAGTTTGTCAACGTGCAGTGACACCATTCCAGATATTCTGGTAATCTGCAATTTATATCCAAAACTAAACAATGTCTTGAACATCTCTTTTCTAAACAGAAAAGGGCTAAATCTAAACTCTGGTAATATCTTGAAAGTGATAATGATATTAGCCACACTACTTATGAAAAGTATAATGGCATTATTAATCATAAGGCCTGAAAGACCGTATCCACCCTCCAAAAAAAAGACAGTTCCTATAATATCAGGTATGGAAATAGCTATTACCAATTTATTAGATATGTCCATACGCTGAAGACCAGCCTGGACTGATCCAAAGACACTTAACGCATTGGAAACACCAAACAAAATTATTCCAAGCAACAAGATAAAAACTGCTTCGCTGTATAATGCCTGTGGGATTTTGAAGAGCCGGAGGAGGGAGTTTATATTGAAAAAAACGATAGTAATGATAATTATTGCAAACATCGAGTAAAAGATAAAACCAGTATTAACTACCTGGTTGATACTTTTATAATCCTTTTTAGCATAATACTCTGCAATATATTTTACGAATGAAGTTCCTAAGCCACAATCAAGCAACCCGAAATAACCTGTTAAAACGCCAATGATTGCCCAAACCCCATATCTTTCGATACCTATATGGCCTATAATGTAAGGAACCAAACCCAAAGCAACCAAGATTCCCCAAAAGCGCCCTATCGCATTATAGATTGTGTTTCTAAATATTTTCTGAGAAACAGAAGCTTTCTGCGGAATTTTGTCGATCATGTTATTAACCAAACTGATTTTCTTATTCAGAAAAAAACTAAGATAATGGAATCAAGAAGAATGGATTAGATTTTCATATAGACATTAGTATAAAGCAGTAACAAAATACCCCTGTTAAATTACTTACCGTTTTTGTGAGATTATCCATGAATATATAGGTTAAATTATACCCTGTTTTTCATAACAAATCTTATAATGCTCAGTTTCTAAAGTACGATCCATTAGGTATGTTATTATGCCTTTTTATTCTTCATCCAATTAATAGTGTCAGAGACAAGGTGAATAACCTTATCAAGTTTACATTTGCGACCAAAGCCCCAGTATCTGGAGTCTTTCATGAAGACATAGGCTTTTCTTGTTTTTATGAGCAAGATATTAAGGTCATTATCATCTATCTGGATCCGTCCAACAGTATAAGGGTGAGTTCTCCTTCTGGTTGGCGCCTGGCAGAAAACGTCTTCAATCCCCTCTTCTTTAAATAAATCTACCATCTCCGCAGTAGGGTTTCCCTCTCTAACACCATAATAAATAAACGGCCTTCCAAGTTCTCTCTCGAACAAGGCCTTCGCCTCTATTATCTCATTCCTTACCTCTTCTAAAGGTATTTTTGACAACCACCTCCCTTTACATCCATATAATCCAATGGAGATACCACCCTTTTCAAGCTCACGTATCTGGTCCCAGTTCATGTACTGCACCCTCCTGTCATGAATGTCTTCTGTCTTTCCTATAGTGTCAGGACGGATAAAGAATGTGGCGGGATATCCGTATTTCTTTAATAATGGGTAACAGAGGGTATAGAGTTCTACGTATCCTGTATCAAAGGTGAGGGAGAATGACTGTTTCTTTACTCGCAAGTCACCTCTTATATAAGCATCTACATCGCACAAAGGAATGATGGGTATATTATTCCTGGAAAAATAGTCCAACTGCTCTTCAAAACAGTTGTAATGAATCCATGTATCCAGGAAGTTTACCTTATCTTCAGAAATATTCTGGTATTGTAAAACGGCAGCTCTGTTCTTTAGATATCCCATGACATATAGATGTTTTAGTATGACTTGCTATAATTTATTTCTTAATAGACTCTAGAAACAGAGAAAACGTAAATACATATTTAGAGAAATTGCCCCTCCAGTCAGAAACCATCTCCTCATTTATTCCAATTCTGTTGAGGCTAAACAAATCAGAATTTTTTGAAATAAAACCGGCCCTGGTTGTGCAAGCCGATTTGTATGATCCGGAAACAACTCTTCTTATCTCATCATTATAATTTCCGTTTGGATAACAGAAATGAAGGACATCCCTCCCTGTCTCTTTCTCTATGATCTCCTTCGATCTGCAAATCTCGTCCTCAATTACATCTGTTTGCTCGTTGGTTAAGATCGGATGATTAACTGTATGAGAGCCGAAAGAGATATCAGGCTCGTTAATACTGTTTACTTCATCCCAGTTTATAAATGATCCAGGCTCGTCTTCACTAATCGTTATGGACTGTTCTTTAAGAAATGCTTCCAGCTCAGAAATAGTTTTTGAAATTATATCATTAGTAAACTCTTTCAGATAGTCAATAAACTTAAATATTATCGGCTTATCATCACTCATTGATATCAAATCTTTTAGTTTAAGGTTTATCTCAGGTATGGAAATAATATTGCCTGTTTCCAGAAATACATTTTTATTTGCCAGTATCGGTGTGAGTAAACTATTTAGTCTCTCCTGCCAGTAACTGCATTCTGATGATACAAAACCGGTAGTCAAATAAACTGTTGCAGGGATTTTTAAGCGGCTTAGAACTGGATAGGCGGTGTCATGGAAATCTATCCACCCATCATCAAAAGTGATTACAACGCTGTCATCAGGTATGTTTTCCCATTTGTCAAAATTCTGTGATAAGAAGTCCATTGAGATAACTGGGTGACTTTGAGTAATATATTTCATACACTCCTCAAAAGTCTCTCTTTTAATCAGCAGACTGACGTCAAAAAAAGTATTTGCCACGCGATGGAACATCAGTATGGTGACCTTTCCTTTTATAAAGAACCTTTTATAAAAAGCAAAGATCCCGGAATAATAGAAGAAGAAGGCAACGATAAACTTGATACTCCTTCTAAGGCTTAACAAAAAACCTCCTCGTAGAATGGTTTTGTCTTGATGTATGGGAAGTGGGTTTATGAGGATTAAAAAACAGTGATCAGGTTTTCTCTCGAATTCTCCAGACTATTAGGCAAAAGAATGCCACCACACAAAGCCATATTTGGGTTCCAACAATATAACCGGCAGCACAAATCCATATTTTATTTATACCGGATGCATACCATTTATCCTGAATAAAATACTTGGCACTGCTGAATGGCTTTGCTGAAGTATATGTTCCATGGGATTTTTTCTTCTTATGAAAAACACGCTCATCGGCTTCGTGTGTTTCTCCTGTATAACCCTGAAAGATTGAACTAGAATCTCCTCCGCTGTCATGAGCAGCTGTATGAGTTTTGCGTTTTGTTTCATGTTTACTCGCTGCATGTGTGTCGTGCTTTGTTTCAGCATGTGTGTCGTGTTTCGTCTCATGTCTACTCGCTGCATGTTTGTCGTGTTTTGCTTCAGCATGTGTGTCGTGTTTCGTCTCATGTCTACTCGCGGCATGCTTGTCGTGTTTTGCTTCAGCATGTGTGTCGTGTTTCGTCTCATGTCTACTCGCGGCATGCTTGTCGTGTTTTGCTTCAGCATGTGTGTCGTGTTTCGTCTCTTTTCTACTCGCATGCTTGTCACGTGCTTTATGAGTATCAGTGTGCTTCGGTTCATGCAATGATTTCTTTGGAGCAGCATGGGATAAAGTTTTTTTCGGAGTATGGTCCGCCTTTGCATGCGAACTGGTGTGTGATGCCTTCGCATGTTTTGATGAACCGGAGCTTTTTCCTCCTTGAGATAACTTTCTGAAGAGAGTTTTCTGCTTTTCCGCTTCACGTGTCATTCCCAATTTACTATAGGCCAGAGACAGCGAATAATGCACCTTTGCATAATCAGGATTTATGTTTATAGCCTTTGCATAAATCTTGACTGCATCATCATACTTTGCCTTACAATAATATGTATTCCCCAGCCCATAAAGGGCATAAACGTCATTAGGCTTTAATTCTATTGCCTTCTTAAATTCCTGCCCGGCCTGATCATATTTACCCTGTTTATAAAAATCGATACCTTTATTATAAAACTCCTTGAAATTACCGGCGGCATATGTAGATGATACAGAGAATATCAGGAGAAAGGCTACGAATAGTATTCGCAGAAACAGAAATTTCTTCATGTATGTATTACCTGAAAAATGGTTTAAATGAATAACGTCTCTTAATTTACCAAACAAATAATTGACTGTCAAGATACAAACAGATCGCCCGATTTGTAACCATTTGTCCAAAATGCCAACATTGGCAAAAGGGACAAATACCACGCTATTTGCCGAAAATGGTAACATTGCCAAATCCGGCAAATGTCCGGCTATTTATGCAAAATGCCAGCATTGGCAAAATGCATAAATAGCGATCGATCACGAGGAATGCCGATTGAAAAGGGTTAATTAGCCACGGATTTACACGGATAAATACTGATAAAATATTAAGGAATTTATAATAATCTTTAATACTTTGCGCTCTTTACGACTTTGCGGTGAATTTGTTTTTTTATTTTGGATAAATAGAGAGAAGATTTGTAAGCATTTACCGAAAATGGCAGCATTGCCAAAATCCCCAAATATCTCGCTATTTATCCAAAATGGCAGCATTGCCAAAATGAATAAATAGCGGTCAATCACGAGGATTTACCTGGCAAGTTTCTTGTTTGTTGCCTACTGCCTGCTTCTTTAACACCAATAACTTCGCCTGACCCTTACTATTCTATTTTTAATATAATATATGTTATATTAAATAAACCACCATTGAACAGTGACTTATGACAATTTTTTGTTTACTTATATTAAATATAAAGTATAATTCATTAAAAATATACAATGTATTTTTTTTAGAAAAAGGGGGATTATCGCTATGACAGACGGAGATACAAAAGCTCTACAAGGACAAATAGATTCATTAAAGGCTGAACTTGCTTTGAGGTCAGAATCAGCAGAAAAATTATGTAACTCTAAAAATGAATCAATGGATAAACGTCTTAGTTACCATATCAAATATATTAATATAGTTCACATTTCTCTTGCAAGTTTTATAGCCATAGTAACAATTTGTCTTACCGTATTTAGTGTGAGTTATATTAAAAGAAAGGCGAATCTCTATGCAGACAAAAGTGCTCAGAAAGCTGTCAAAGATGTAGTTGATAGGTATGAAGTAAATTTAGTAGAAAGAATTGATTCTATGGAAAAGGACATCAAGTTTAATTATTGGTATAGTCAAGGAACTTCAGAATATAGTAATAATAACAAAAGTCCTATAGTGATTGACTTTATGCAAAAAGCATTACTTTTTGCATCAGATAACGCTAGCGCTTCTTATGCTCACAACCATATAGGTGGTGTTTATGGTAAAATGGGCGACTATAACCACGCATTGGAAGAATATGATGAGTCGATTAAGTTAAAATCAGATAATCCTCTTTCTTTTATCAATAGAGCAAAAATTCATAGTCTCCTGAATCATAAAGACGAGGCGCAAAAAGATTTGGATATGGCGAGGATATTAATTAAGGAAGATAAAGATGAGAGGTCAAAGGCTTTTCATAATAAAGTGATAGAAAAATATAAATTGAAAGAATGGGAAGAGGCTATGAAGAAAGAAGAAGGAATCACAAAATGAAGACTGATTATAAAATCACACGCGATAAGTTCATGGACGACAAGGAGAGAGACAAGCTATTAAAGTTTTGCAGAGAGATAGCAGAGCTTGATTTAATGAAAGGTCGCATTACGTGGACTGTAAGATAGCGAATATGATTAGGAAGGTAGGTTAATTATGACTAATTCACCATGGAAAGATTGATTATTGGAGCGAAAGGAGTGATTAAATAATGACTAGCTTTGGTTTCTTGATTCCCATTGGTATAGGTGGAGCGATACTGTTATATTCAATTGTAATTTACACACATAGTTATTGGCACGATAGAGAGCTACGTAATCCAAGAATTATAGGTATATTAATGTTCATTGGATTTGCTCTAACTTCTACTCCATATTGGGATGAAATGGGAGCCAAGATTCCGGGAGGATATGAATTTGAGGCTTCTAGAAAACAATTGGAACAGGAAATGAAAGTTTTTGTTTCTACTAGAAAACCATTTGTGGACAAGCTGCCACTCGGTAATTCAACTATAATAGTATTTAATAATTTCATTGGGTCACTTCAAGAGTTTCATAAAGAACCAGATGCACAAAAACGTGCTAGTATGTTTCCTCATCTTTATGATGAATACATAGGCACATCAACTGCCGTGGATGATGCAATTGAGCATTACAAGATTATAGATTTGACGGAGTGAGAATGGGCGATTGGCAAATATGATAAGGAAGGTAGGTTAACTCTATTGGAAGGAAGTAGTAAAAGGGGATTATGATGTACAAAATAACAATAGGACAGTTGATAGCAATCTGGGCATTTGTTTTATTTAATATTATGATATGTCTTGGGTCTGGTGATACCTTGGGTAACTATCACGTTAGTGTTTTTTATAAGTATTTTGTTTTATCTACGCTTTTTGCTCTTATCTACTACACGATTGGTTGGCGCATCTATCGAAAAAAGAATCGATCTGAAAACAAGAGTGATTAATCTTATCACCTGAGAACGATAAACGGGCGAAGATGAGGACAGAAGAAATAATATTTGAAGGCACTAAAATTCTCTTTTTTAAAGACGCCTACACAAAGGAGGGAATAGAGATAACACGAGAGAGAATGAAGGTGTTATTGGAATCTGAAGACTTAAAGGAGCAAATAAGAGAAACGATGGAGGAAAAAGACGATGAGACAAAAGCTATAATGAAATTAACTTTGCCCTATTTTCTTATTTGTCACAAGGAGACTCAGTTATCAGAGGAAGACAAGATGGGGTTTTTCACTGGTAATAATATTATAGGTTGTAGTTATGATATTAATTATGATGGTTATTGCGCTAAGTCGGATAACATTCTTGAACAAAATATTAGATGGTTATTACAAGACGTGAACCGTGATGACTTTAATATAAGACGGCTCCCTAAGTTCGTTTATCCAGAACACATAAAAGACCCTTTTCATCTTACCTCGAAATATAATCGTAAACTGAATGAGAAAGAACTTGCAGAATTTAAAGAGAAGATAGCACATTTCTGGAAAAGAGGAGGTCATAGATTTTAATACTCTGACGGAAAGAGCACTTAGGATAACCTTATTTCAAAG
Organism: uncultured Candidatus Scalindua sp.; assembly: GCA_964437425.1. Lineage (GTDB taxonomy): Bacteria > Planctomycetota > Brocadiia > Brocadiales > Scalinduaceae > Scalindua. The sequence continues at coordinate 3,769 of CAYTGO010000043.1, read as the reverse complement.
GAGGAGAAGCCATGTCAAATCCACGCCATAAAGACGATACAAAAACTTTTGAGGAACTTACCTACGAAGAGCAAGCACATTCGATTAATGCAACGATCATTAATTTACATAACGCAATTAAACGCCATGTAAAAGACTCCCCTAATCCAACAAAGACTCTGGAAAAATGTATTGAGCAAATCAGTGGGCTTCATCAACAACTTATAAAGGAGGAAGAAGCATATGGACAAGATATTTAAGATAGGCATACTGGTATTATCGAGAAGGGGTCACATCTTTGATATTCGTTTATTGAGTTGCCAGGGTCACCTATTGAAGTTGCCGAGGTCAAACCTAATCTATTGACAATTAATCTCGTTAGACACCTGAAAAAATCATTTCCACAGATCACGGTCCAGATTTCTGTACTGGATGGCTTCTAATATGTGCCCCACAAACACATAAGACAATTGGAGACCACCTGAGAAAAAGACGCCTTGGTCTTAGCCAGAATGAATTGGCCTGCCAACTTAGCATAGACCCAGGTACGCTCAGCAAATGGGAAAGGAATAAACGACAACCACCTGAAAGGTTTTTAAAAGATCTAACCACCTTTTTCAAGCCTTATCCTTCTGGCACCTGATATCAAGGAATTTATGTTCAATCATAGTTTTTTACCTTGATTTAGATACTTAATATTATAAGCTTTCAATATCTAAAACACAGAAAATAGACAAGATATCGCTTCTTTAGTTTGACTACAATAAAAAGTATATTGGAGACAATATGACAGTTGTATTCTTTTTTTATGGCCTGGCCTTTTTCATTTTAGGATTCTCAATACTCCTCTATCCAAAGAAGGATAGTAGATTTATATTGGCAGACAATTTATGGCTAATTGCTGCATTTGGAGTCATTCATGGAATTAACGAGTGGATAGATATGTTTACGCTCATTCAAAAACCAATGGAAATAATGCCTCTTAAGATTACACGTATGATTGTTATGCCGGTATCATTTTTATTTTTGATTTACTTTGGTGCAAAAGTCATAACTGAAACCAAGAAGAAATATTCAATATTAAAGTTTCTGCCAATAATTTTATTAATAACCTGGGCAATAATAATTGCCCTAAGCAGTCAACAGCTCTTAATGTGGGGGGTGTGGGCTAGGTATTTACTTGGAGCTCCGGGCATGTTCTTAACCTCCTACGCCTTTTTCCTGCAATTATCTGCATTTAAGAATACAAAGGAGTTTGGAATTGTTAGAAATCTGTATATAGCATTAATTTCTTTTGCCATTTACGGTATCTTTTCCGGTTTAGTTGTCCCCCAGGCAGGGTTCCTCCCGGCATCTGTCCTCAATTATACATTTTTTTTAGACACCATTGGTATTCCTGTGCAGGTTTTTCGTACCTTATGTGCTATCGTCATAGCTTATAGCACAATACGAGTCCTCGGAATATTTAATTGGGAAACTAAGACGAGGATAAAGAGTTCGTTGGATGATGCTCTAAACTCTAAGAACGAGTTGGCAAAAGTCAACAGGGCACTCAAAGTGCTCAGTAGCTGCAATAAGGTGCTGATACATGCTTCACACGAGCCCGATTTACTGCAGAAAATATGCCGGACCATCTCGGAAGCAGGTAAATATCATCTAGTCTGGATTGGTTTTACCAAACCGGGCGAAAAGAATACTATATGTATACGCCCTATGTCACAAATGGGATATGAGGAAGGGTATCTCAAGACAGCAAATCTCGTGTTGGAAGATACTCAAATGGAATTCAGCCCTACCGGCACAGCTCTCCGAACAAACAAACCCTGCATTGTAAGAAATATCATGACAAATCCCGACTACGCTCCATTGCGTGCTGAAGCAACTAAGCTGGGTTATTCATCGTTAATCGTTCTCCCTTTAATTAAAGACAATCGGTTATTTGGAGTTCTGAATGTCTATGCGGAGTTGCCTGATGCCTTTAATGATGAGGGAGTAAAACTGTTGATGGAATTGGCAGACGACCTTGTGTATGGCATTGTGTCGCTGCGAACACATGCAAAACACAAGAGAGCTGAGGAAACGCTGCAAGAGAGAGAGGAAACGTTCGAAGCAATAAGCGCCACTGCTAACGACGGGATTATTTTGCTAAACAATGATGAAGAGATTTCATACTGGAACGAGGCTGCTGAAAAAATGTTTGACTATTCAAAAGAAGAAGCAATAGGTAGAAAATTGCATGAAACAATTATTCCGAATAGATTACAGGAAGATCATTTAAAAGGATTTGGAAGATTCAAAGAGACCGGACAAGGTCCTATAATCGGGGAAACGGTTGAATTGACCGCCATTAGGAAAGACGGATCAGAATTTCCTATAGAACTATCCATCTCTGCCGTAAAATTAAAAGGCAAATGGAATGCAGTGGGCATAATAAGAGACATCACAAAGCGTAAGCGGATAGAAAAAAGTGTAAGAGTATCATATAAGATGGCATCTCTTGGACAAATGACAGCAGGTGTGTTTCATGAAATATTAAATCCTTTGAATATCATTTCAACTTATACTCAATTAATGTTGTTGAAAGAAGAAAAGGGTTCAGAAGAAGAAACGTATTTGAAAGATATCCTTGAGGAGATTGATCGTATTGTTAAGATTACAGACAGTTTGTTATTATTTTCAAGGAAGGGAAATGAAAATGTTGAAGATGTTGAAATAAACAGTTTCTTAGAAAAGGTAATATCCATTGTTGAGCCTGATATGAAATTAGAAGATATAAGGTTTATAAGGAAATTTGAGGAGGAATTACCTATGATTATGGCAAATAGTGATAAATTAAGACAGGTGTTTCTGAATATAATAACAAATGCAGGTCACGCTATGCCAGAAGGTGGAGAACTAACAACTAGTACACTGAATATAGAAAAGCAAGGAAAATCATTTGTAAGAATAAAACTTAAAGATACAGGATGTGGTATTAAAAGTAGCAACATTGACAAGGTATTTGATCCTTTTTTTACTACCAAGAAAGAAGGTGAGGGCACTGGCCTTGGCCTGAGTATATCATATGGGATCATTAAAACCCATGGAGGGGAAATGCGTGTAAATAGTAAAGAAGGAAAAGGGACGACATTTATAATTGATTTACCTGCTAAGACATAATAATGCAGAAATAACCTGGCTTCTCGCAGAAGAGATTGAAATTATTAGATTTCCGGAATTGAAGATTAGTTTTGTGTGGAAATGAAAAGAACCTTTGATAAAGAATGGAGTACATTGTATGAGCAAAATATTAGTTGTAGATGATGAGGTCAGAGCATGTAATGCGATTAAGAAGTTTATGGAAGCAAAGGGATACGATGCCATTGTATCACATAATGGAGAGGATGCATTGGAAAAGGTAAAGAATGAAAAACCAGATTTAATACTTCTTGATATAAGGATGCCCGGAATGGATGGTATGGAGGTTTTGAAACGTGTGAGGGAGTTTGACAAGGATATCGGCATTATAATGGTAACTGCCGTAAAGGATGAAGAGATTGGGAAGGAAGCTCTCAAATCAGGTGCGGATGAATATGTAACCAAGCCTATTGATCTCAATCACCTGGAGACAACGATACTTGTAGACCTTACAATGCGGAAGAGATAATCTATCTCCACAAATCACGATCCAGATTTCTGTACTGGATGGCCTCTAAAATGTGCTCCACACACACATTTTCACTGCTATCAAGGTCAGCAATGGTCCTGCCGACCTTGAGTATTTTATTATAACCCCTTGCAGAGATGTTGA
>CAYTGO010000042.1:0-26242 GCA_964437425.1 uncultured Candidatus Scalindua sp. | reverse complement strand
TTTTTTACAACTTTAGTCACTTTGATCTTTAGGCACTTTAGATCACTTATTTTCTCTTGCTTCTCGTTCCCTAACTTTAGTCACTTTAGATCACTTCACACTTTAGTCACTTATTTTCCTTCAAAACCCTCCTGCACTTCACTATCTCTATCAGAGAGCCCCAGATAAACAGGCACGATGTACCAATGGCGATCCCAGCCACTCCATTCATTATCCTGAAAAACATCCCGCCTTTTGCACAAAAATATCGAACAGATACGAAAGAAACTAACATTGCTAAAACAGAGAGGGCAATATACTTATACATAGCCCGGATACTCTTCCCGCAATACTCCTTATCATACTTCGACATACTTTTTCTTGCCTCTTGTTTCATGCTTCTTGTTTCTGTTATTAACATCTGTATTAATCCGCTTTTATCTGCGTCCTATTTTTTCTTTGCGTACTTTGCGTCTCCGCGGTGAGTGCCTTTTTACAATTTTTGTGACTTATCTTTATGGCCCGACCACTTGGGCAGATCGTCAGCAATATCAATAATACGCATACCATAGAAAATATGGCACGTCGGTCTGAATTTTTCCGGAACTTTTGACGCACCTCCAAAATCGAAGAGGGATGGAAACGCAAGCCACATGTTACGTCCTTCGTCTGCTATGAGCGTGCCGCAGACCGCACAACTGACTTTACAGGGAAGGACCCTCTCATGTTGACCTGACTCACTGTTATAAAAGCTCAGGTGCTCTATCCCTTTTGATATTCTGACGTCGTGTTTATGGAAAATCGCTGCCCACTGCATGGGTGCGCCGTGTAATTTCTGGCATCCCAGGCAATGGCATATCTTTGCATCGACAGGATCAGAACATACTTCATATTCTACCGCATTGCAGAAACAACTTGCCCGATACTTTGCAGTAAAACCGGCATCCGAAATTGATGCATACTCATCTCCAAATTCACTCTTCATAGTCTGGACCAGATATATGGCAAATTATTTATAGAGACTATTTTGCTCTCTTTTCAAGCCAATCGCGTAATCCCTCAAGGTTATTATTTTCCATTACCTCATCAAGTTTACCACCACCTTTAAGGAATTGATACATTGGTTCTCTTATCTTAAGGCCCTCTTCTTTCTCTGGTATTTGGGACCACAGTTTATGAAAAGAATAATGAAGGCCTGGTGCAGTCAGATTAACTTTAACTTCTTCAATCTCTTCCATTTTTAAAAGTATTTCCAAAAGAGAATATACCCATGAGTAAAATTCACTTAATTCTTTTTTTCTTCGTCTATTTTCAGCAATGATTGCACCATAAACAGCACCCATAAATCCTATGGCTGCACCTGTGACTGTACTAATGAGTGTTAAGACTGGTTCAGTCATTATTATCCCCTTTATCAACAGAAATGAAAAAGTACCCTTTTCAAAAGGTTTTTTGCATAGATTAAATCTTTTGTATTCTTCGCGCCTCCCTGTCCGGGGAGCGGTGAATGCCTTTTTTACAACTTTAGCTCATTTGATCTTCAGGCATTGATTTGACATTTGAGCTTTGGCATTGGGATTTAAAATCTTCTTCTTTCCTCTGTTTGTTCCCCAACTTTAGTCACTTTGATCTTTAGCTCACTTTAGTCACTTATTTTTTCTCGCTTCTCTCTCATCAGTCCTCAGCTTGACCCTCATGACTCCAAAAGTCATCTGCCATTGCATTAATTGTTATTTTGATAAGCTCTTCAACAGAACCAACCTCTTCTTTTAAGCTATCGCCAGCCTCATGATATTTGATCAACTCATCAAAGATAGCGTCTTTGTGTTTTTGTAAAACAGTCTTATTCTTTTTTGTAAAATCATCTAACGCAGTCAAAACCTCACTCTTATACAGCTCTTCATCCTTTGAGCCCGGATGCTTTCCTGCATAGACAACCACGCAGTGTTGGAAAATACCGTTAATCATTCCTGTATAGCTGTCATACGTTCTGTTAAATTTAATCGTTATCATAATTCCCCTCCCAATCCTGTTATCTGTCTAATATTTTTTCCTTCGTGCCTTTGTCTTTAATTTGTTTTTTTGATCTTCAGGCATTGATTTGACATTTGAGCTTTGGCATTTGGATTTATCTCTTGCCTCTCGTTTTTTCTTCTTCCTAGCTTTAGTCACTTTAGTTCACTTCACACATTAGTCACTTTATTTCGCTTCTAACTCACCAATCACACTATCCACAATACCTCTCATAATATCTATACTCTCGGTTGTGTCGTCAGTCGACGTACGAGCCATTGCCCTGGCTGCCGCCTCCATGAAGCTTGTATAATGTTCATCGTTATCCATTAACAGGGGGGCAACCCGGCTGACCCAATGCGCCAGCGCTGCCTGATGTTCATAAATCTCCTCTTTAGCTCCAACAATCTGATTCTTCTTCAACGCTTCAAGTAACTCTTCACTATTCATCCCATAACCCTCCCTTTTCCTTTTTCCTTCAACATTCAATATTCCTTGTTCGATATTCTCTTTTCCTTCGTGTCTTTGTCTCTAATTTACTTTTTAGATCTTTAAGCATTGATTTGACATTTGAGCTTTGTCATTGGGATTTTAAATCTTCTTCTCAACTTTAGTCACTTCAAACTTTAGCTCACTTTAGTCACTTATTTCCCCCCACAACCCTCTCTTTGTCTCCTGTGCATACTTAAACGCGTCTAAAAACCTATCCTCATATTTAACATTAGGCGGTATAGCCTTAACATTAGCATATCCGGCCCTGACAATCTCCTCATTTAACATCTTACCATTTGACAAATAGACATAGCACAACAGTCTTCCATATCTATCCATCTCCTTTTCGTCGAACTCTATCGTTATAAAAACTCCGCGTTTAATCAGACTATTTACATACGCCTTTGCCTTTGCACCCATTTCGACAATCATATCAATATCATGATTACTCATGTTTGCATCTTTCAATGCCTTCCTGTCAATTCGACTCTCAGGAGCGTCTATACCTATAAGCCTGACCCTTTTTTCAACTCCCCCGTAGATAATCTGTATCACATCTCCATCTATTACCCTTGTAACTGTAGTTTTTTGTCGAGCGTATATTGGCGAGGACACCAGGACAATAACGAATACCAATGCTAAAACCTTTATCTCTTTTCTAATATCTTTTCCTTTTCCCTTCATGTCTTTGTCTTTAATTTGCTTTTTTGATCTTTAAACATTGATTTGACATTTGAGCTTTGGCATTGGGATTTTAAATCTTCTTCTCAACTTTAGTCACTTCAAACTTTAGCTCACTTTAGTCACTTATTTTCCACTTTAGTCACTTTAGTTCACTTTAAACTTTAGATCACTTCTTCTCTATGATATCAAGCAGCTCCACGGTAAAGATTAAAGTCTGATTAGGTCCTATGGCTGCCGGGCCTTTAGGTCCATAAGCCAGGCCTGAAGGAATATAGAAAACATATTTACTACCAACATTCATAAGTTGCAAGCCTTCAGTCCACCCTTTGACGACTTGATTTAATCCAAACTCTGCCGGCTCATTACGTTTGTATGAACTGTCGAACTCTTTACCGTCGATCAAGGTGCCACTATAATGCACTTTAACCTTATCAGTCTCCTCAGGCTTAGCGCCCTCACCCATGGTTATAACCTTGTACTGCAAACCGGAGGCGGTCTCCTTAACGCCTGGTTTCTTTTTATTTGCGCCAAGAAAAGCCAGGCCCTTTCTGGTGTTTTCTGTGCCTTTGGCCATCATTTCTGCTTGTGCTTTTTCCTTTTTCTTCTTCTGTTGAGATGCCATAAAAATGTTAATCTCGGCCTCTGACACCGCAAGTTCGCCCCCCTTTATCATGTCGTCCAATCCCCTGGCAAACAGATCAACATCCACTTCCATTTCATTATTTTTACTATAAGTGCCAATTTGAGTACCAAGGATATAACTAAACATTTGAGACTCCGACCACTTGGCTCCGGCACCTGCAGGTTCAGCATCATCCTGCGCAGTGGTAATACCTGAAATAATAAACAGCATTAAAACAGAAAAGAACATGATTCTTAATTTCATAAAAAAACTCCTAAAATCCATAATATTAAATATAAAGCCTATAAACAAAACACACTCATCGTATCATAGAGTCCGTCTTTATGATAAGAGAAATATAATGGGACGCGGATAGATCGTAGATTTTAGGGATTCCCGCCACACTGCACGTCGGGCAGGTAGGAGTTTCGGGTTGCGTGTTGCGCGTTACGAATGACAAGTTACTTCTCTCTTCTGTTTTTCATTAGCTCATTTTATCTTTAAACATTGATTTGACATTTGAGCTTTGTCATTTGGATTTACTTTAGTTCCTTCGCGCTCTTTGCGTTCTTCGTGGTGAATTTGTTTTCATTTACAAATCATCACATACCGGCTGGTTACTCCCAGGATGCGCTTCTTCTGCATGGCGGATACAACAATAGCATCAAATCGCTCGGATGACATGGGAGACTGAATTATACCAACAAGCTCCCATCCGGCTTTTTCCAATATTTTGCCGTAGTCAGTCAATAGAATAGCGTTTTTCGGATTTTCGTCCATGAAAGTTTTGTTCTGGAAGTCGCGCCAGTCAGCGTTGATAAAGGCGAGTCTTGTGGACTTTTTGGAAATGGTTTTCAGGTGGGTAAGGAGCCTCTGAAAGAACTCCAGATACTTCTCTCTTGTGAATCCCGATATACTCTCTTTGTCATACTCCTTCTCTTTTTTGCTGAAGTAGGGCGGGTCCATGATGAGCAGGTCGGGTTTGTCCTTTGATGCGGGAATGGTACTCTTCCAATCTTTGCTCTTTAAGTCCCAATAATACGGCTCAATCTCAGGTCTGGTATCAGGGCGATCTTCCATGTCAAAACTCCAGCATCTTCTGCCCATGGCCAGGCATGTGTCAGGAGTTACTCCGCCGCCTGCCATAGGGTCAAGCACCAGATCGTTCTGTTTTGTTGTATAGTATAAGATGTGGGCAATCAATTGAGCGGGTATCCGTCCGGGCCAGTCGTCGCCAAAACGCTTGTCGCAATCGCCCCAATTCCATAAATCCCATGTACGCAATCCCCAGCCAAGCTCCTTAAATCGCGCCAGATCATCCTTACCTTCGAGCGCCAGTGACCATACCATCGGCTCGGCCCATCCATGCTTTTCCGCAACTTGTGGGACTGTAAATCCTCGCGATAGGTCGCTATTTGGTGATTTTGGCAATCTTGCCATTTCCACCAAATGATCACGAATAATGTTTCTAGTTTCTCTCAATCTCTCTGCAATCCTATCCTGTGGAATACCTAACCTGTTCATACGATATACCTTAAGATCAAGTTCCAGATTAGCTGCTGCACGAAGATCAGCAAGGTATAAATCCACTGTTCTTCTTGATCTTCCAATCGCTTTGCCGATCTCTGAAGAGGTTAATGCGGGATTTTTCTGAAATGCTCGTCGTGCGGTATTCTTTGATTCCTCGTCTGTCAGTTGTCTCGGCCCTATCGCCATCCCTGCAGCGAATAGCAGGGGATCGGCCTCTTTCAGATCTTTTATGACAGCCGGCATGTCACTACCGCCGACTTCTCTGCAGGCGTGCCACCTGTGCGCACCGTCTAAGATCCGATACTTCCCTTTCTTATCAGGGTGGAGTTCAACTACAATCGGGTCGAAACTGAAACCATCTCTCATGTTTTCTGCAAAGAGAGATACCCTTTTCCGATCAATCCTCTCCCTAGGGTAGATCGATTCATCCAGGACAATATCAGATATAGCAATTTTTTCAGTCATAGTAAAAATTTAACCACGAAGGACACGAAGAGCGCGAAGTAAAGAATTAGACAGGCGGTTATGTCCGCCTTAGGCGCGAATAACAGGATAGTAAGGATTAATAACAAATGACTTTTGGAGGTGCCAGATTGGCACCTCCAATTTTCTAACTCTTCTTTTCCTTCGTGTTCTCTGTGTCCTTCGTGGTTTTATGCTTTGTCCTGTATATCTTTGCGGTGAGTATCTTTTTTCATATCAGCCTGATCCGTATTCGTCCTGCGCCTTTGAGCATCTGTTGTATTTCAACTGGTAGGTAGAGCTGGTGTGTTCCGGTGATAGCCATTCGGCCTGTGTAAGATTCGCCGGTAGTTAGATTCAGTATCTGCACTGCTACTTTCTGTTTCACTTCAGTTTCAATTCCCTCTTCAGCTGCGAGCTCCCTCTTATCTGCAGGTATAATTATCTGCTCTTCATAACCATCTTCCTCAACTTCCCATTCGATCAATCTCATAAACCAACTCCTTTCTTTAAAATAAAAGTTCTAAACAAGAGGTAAAAGTTTTTGCCTTTCAATATTCAATCTACAATATTAAATATTCAATCCCTACCGTCAACAGGGTAAGAATCGGTACAAAATAGGTATGTTGTATACTGGCTAAAGGATAAATACAGATTGAGGAATTCAGGGATTACGGGTTGCGGGCGACGATTGAGGATTACGGGATTTAAGAATTGTTGAGTTGCGAGTTATGAGTTGCTAGTTACCAATGACCAATAACAATTGACTATTGGCTAATTATGATTGAAGTGTTTGTCATATTGAAAGAGCTGACATCGCTTTTTTTATGTTAATCTAATGACTAATGATATCAATGCAATAATTATAGCTATTACAGACAAAGAAAGGGCCTGATAATAACGATAATCATTATGCTTTGAAGAAACAATACTTCCTAAATTATCTACAGACTGACTGCAATGGTCTAACAATTTCTCTACATATTTCTTCTTAAGACGTTGGTGTTCTTCATATTTATTATTTTCTATAATAGATTTAATCCACCGCATACTTGCATCAAAGAAAATGTCATAATTTCTGGATATTTCATTGTAATTTGAATTCAGTTTGTCAAGTTTGCTAAATTTGAAATTAAAAAGATAGCCTAAATTAATTCTACGAGCTTCATCTCTGTGTCTCTCTATATCCTCAAGAAGTGTAGCTCCGCAGTTTGACAAATCACTTGCAATTGAATCCCATACATTTTGTCTAAAAATACTGTAGTCACCTTCTTTAATCTTATCTTTTATAACTTTCAATTTTTTAATTTGTTCGTCTCTCATAAATATATTTTCGTTTTCTCTTAAGAATTTAAATAGAGTAATATTATCCCAAGTCCTAAGCGATCTGGGAATTGGAATTTACGAATGACTAATGACGAATTATGATTGAAGCGTTTGTCAAATAAACAGGTATGGTGTCCCCCGATTAGGATTGAATCGCTGCCAGAAGTAATTAGAGGCAGACACTATTTATTTTCTTTAAGAAAGCCTTCTTTAATTTTTCCATGTTTCTTATTTCACATTCCCATACAATAATTACTTTCCATCCTTCTTTTCGAAGTTCTTTTTTTACAATTTTATCACGTTCAACAGTCTTGTTGAATTTATTCTGCCAGAACGTTACTCTGCTCTTTGGATTATAGGCATATTTGCAACTCGGATGTCTGTGCCAGAAACAGCCGTGTACAAGAACAACAGATTTATATTTGGGCAAAACAATATCAGGTTTGCCGGGTAAGTCTTTTCTGTTCAGACGAAAGCGGAAACCATTTTTATGCAAGACTGACCGAACTATCTTTTCCGGTTTGGTATCTTTCCCCTTGATTCGGGACATATTCCAGCTTCGTTTTTCTTTAGTTAAAAGATCCATTCATGATTATTAAATTTATTATTGAGACTGCTTAATATAACCGACAAACCCTTCCAGGTTTAAGATCTTACTTCTGAAATTACCTGGAAATGATTTTATAACAGGTTGAGGAACAACAAGCTGTACATTCTCTTTATACATTTCTGAAAGCTGATTTTCTGAAATACCCTCTTGAAGAGTGAAAAGATGCTTTGCCTTGATCCTGTCAGCCTCATTAAGGATCTGGCGCCAGCGATCCTTACAGCATGTCTTGGCTGCCAACATATGAAGTTTTGAATCCTGGAAGTTCTTATCATGGTATGACTCTCTAGAAGGAAACAGAAAGTCCGGTTTCTTATTCTGCTCAGTTTTTGCCTGGGTCTCAAATATTAAGTCTGCATCTGTAAAAATACTTTCTAAATTCAATTCCAGTGATTTTCCTGTACGGGATTTTCTTCTGTTTGAGACACTGTGTGAATATTTAATAAACTTTTCTACCGAATCAAATCCTTTTTTAATCTCTGGCAAGACATCATGATTTTCGATTTCCCTGAAGATATTGAATTCCAGCTTTCTTCTTTCTAATAATAATTTATCAATGGAACCGGCCCATTGATTTCCCGGAATCAATTCAAGAACCTTGTTAAAAATTTCCTGTCCGGAAGGGAATTCAGTCAGCCAATTCTCTGGCAGCCGATCAAGGAGAGGTGATTTTTCTGGTGGTGCCATTGTGCGGGAACTGTAAAACTGTCCCGGCTCTACCTCTGCCCCCAGCCATGTTTCAATAGTATTCTCTTCTTCAACTGTACTGGCTACCCAGCATAATCCCTTTACTGTATTTTCTATTCTTTTAACAGCAAGAAGACAGATACTACCCGTATTTTCATGGTCCTGTGTTGGTGACTCTTTTCCTCCCCATCTGGTGAGTCTGAATTCGTTGTACTCTTTCTTCAGTCCAAGTTCTGGGAAAAATTTAGAATTGTAGTATATTGCTCTTATATCCTTAGTAAGGTAGTCCTGGCAGGGAAAATATAAATCATTAATAAATGATTCTGGATTGTGTTTGTCTGTTGTACAGATTTCTGGAAAATTTGTTTCAAAAAAATATCGGGGTAGATACAAGCCTACCTGATGTCCTCCTGTCAGCCCTGTATCATTTCCAGACAATCTCTTTGCTATCCAGAAAAACCCTGAAGAGTCAATCTGTTCAAGAAACTGTGAAAGCGAGACACCTTTAAAGTGTTGTTCTATTTCCATTTATCCTCGTCTTTAAGGTTTTTGCAATCTCTCTGGCAGTCCCAAGGATGGCAGGCACGACAACACTATTGCCTATCTGTCTGTATGCCTGTGTGTCTGAAACAGGAAACTTGAATCTTTCAGGATTAAATCCCTGTAGCTGCATGGCCTCTTCTACAGTTAATCTTCTTGGACGATCACCCTTCTGACTTATAAGAACTTCTGCTCCATCTTTGTGATATCTTGCAGATATTGTGCGGGTTGTCGATCCATCAGAAATAGGCATAGCGTGAAGCCCATAACCAAATCCGTTACCAGCTGCAGCATGATGCGCTTTATGTCTTTCAAGTGTAGACCAGGTTCCCGGTCCCAACGTATATTTCTTATCAACGTTTTTTTGGATAATGTCTTTCAATTCAGGGCGCTTGTATGTCCCACGAGGATTTTCAGGAATAACGATGTCATCCTTGGTAATATTTATTTTATCAGGATGATATCCGACAATGAATATTCTTTCACGATGTTGCGGTGCCCAGTTTGAACCGTCAACAATCTTCCACTTAACAACGTATCCGAGAACATCCTCAAGTGTATGCCTGATTATTTCAAAAGTGCGTCTATTGTCATGAGATATCAGGTTCTTTACATTTTCCAGCATGAAAGCTTTCGGCTGTTTCTGCTTGAGTATCTCTTTGATCTCAAAAAACAGTGATCCCTGTGTTTCGTCTTGAAAGCCATGTTTTCTCCCCAGTGACCTTTTCTTGGATACTCCTGCAAGTGAAAATGGCTGGCATGGGAATCCGGCAAGTAGAACATCGTGATCTGGAATTGATTTTTTTTTAATTTTCCTTATATCTCCGTAAGGAACCTCACCGAAGTTGGCTTCATATGTCTTCTTTGCATATTTATCCCATTCACTTGAGAAAACACAATTACCACCGACATCCTGGAATGCGATACGAAAACCACCAATACCCGCAAAAAGATCAATAAATTTGAATTCTGTTTTTTTCGGTGGAGGATAAGGAATGTCATTGTAGACAAAATTAAAAAGAGCTTGATATGGACGCTCATTTTCTCTGATACCTGAACGCCCATTTTCTGCCGGAGAACCATGTTGAGAAAAGATTTTACAACATTTCTTGAAAACACCGGCAGTCATTCCAGGTGGACGAATCTCTCGGTTCAAAATCCAGTGAGTAAGAATGGCATCACGTTCCGGATGCTGGTTTAACGGTTTATGGTGAAGATCGATGTAGTTAGAAACGAAGCGTCTTGTTTCTTTAAAATTCATATTTTGTTCTTAACAGGTTACAGAAGTATGGTCAGACAAAGTGTTTTTACAGGGTTGTTGGACGAAAATACTACCAAAATGCTAACTATAGTATGCAGACTTATATTTATCAAGAGATATAATCTAAAGCGTAGAACTTCGTATTTGATATGTACTTATGAGGGGACAAGTGGCAGACACTAATTTTCCCCAAGCTGGAAAACGCCGAGGACAAGCGAGGGCGGGCGAGGACGAGGAAAAGGCACGGTTTGTTACTCAACTTCGCCGTATACAATCAAGTGACGATCGCTTACAATTTTTACCGAAAGGCCTGAAAGACCAATGTTACTTAGTTGCTGTTCAACTTCAGCAGGTTCAAATGCGGCGCATAACGAATTATAAAAGTCTTTTTTAAGTATTTCAGGCTCGTTACCGGAGTATTCATTAACAAGCCAATCAGCCCTCTCTTTACTATCAGGTCGAAAAAGATCAACAATGAATATTTTTGTTCCTGAAGAACCATAATCAAGAATGGTTTTCCATAAAACTTCCGGATCATGCAGGTGGTGATACAGACTATTACTGACAATCAAATCATACGGTATCCCGGGTATTGGAGCCACAGGTATTTCGGCTTCAATGAACTTGATATTGCTGAGAAACTCAGTCTCTCTGCATTTTCGCTGGTTTGCTAATTCAATCATAATAGCCGCTCCATCAATTCCTATAACTGTAGAATCAGGAAAACGTTTTGCAAATCTGAAAGTAATATCTCCGGGCCCACAACCTAAATCCAGTATCGTGCCTTTTATCTCAATATCCGGAAATTCAATATCAAATATCTCAATTACCCGGTTGTTAATCTTTTCAAAATCTGCATTTGCATAGGCAATGGCATGTTTGCGATCGTCCATTAATTCTTTCTCAACTATTCTTTCCATATCAAATTATGATATCATTCGAGAACAGCAAAAGCAAAGTAAAGCAAATTCACCGCGGAGACGCGAAGGGCGCGAAGGAAAAATACAATATATAATCAAATCCAAATGTCAAAGCTCAAATGCCAAATCAATGTTTAAAGATCAAAAAAGCAAATGACAATTGACCATTGACCATAACTCGTAACTCGAAACATCTTAACCAGCAACCTGCAACTCGTAACCCGCAACTCGTTCTTTAACTTTAGGCACTTTTTACCTCCCTGTATCTTAATATTTGTGTCGCAGGTACCGCAAGAAATAGATTATGGAAACAATAAGAATTATTGTTATCACAAGCACAATGGAAGCATAGGGGCCATATTCGGCAATCTTATCGTGAATTTTTCGAAGCAACAGTGCCCAGCAGATTACTGCCAGGCAAGTACTGGTCAGCACTATGGTAAGGTTTTTCCAGGGTCTAAGCCCTAAAAGATATCCTACCGCGCATCCAACCATTGGCCCGGTCATCCAGAAAGGTATCCATACAAACATAAAGAGCCCGATTATTCCATATTTACGGATGGTATCCTGGTGCGTCTCAGCTGCAATACTTGTGCGTTCCATGATTCTTCTGAGCGGCTTGATTACCAGAATACTACGCCAGCTGAATACAAAAAGCGGGTAAAAGATAAGTACTAATATAGTTTCAATGATAATATTAGTGCATATAACCATTACATTGGATAACTCAAAAGAGTAACCAAATGAAATTCCGGCCGCCCTGCCGAAAAGTATATTTGTTGCACTCATTCCTGTAAAGATATGGGCTTTCTCCGGATAATAGATATAACCCATTCCCAGCGCTGTAATAAACAACAGCACCATGATCAAGCCTATCTCAAGGATGTGACCTTCCTGTGTAGCAAGTAATCTTCTCCAGATATGATCCTCTTCATGCGAGGTGATGCTTTCCAACTCCTTGTCGTCTTTTACCATAATTAAATACTCTATAGTGATATAGGAAAATAATCCCTCGGAAACCGGATACTGACAGCTCAGTTGTTCGATAGCTGTCATTTCTGACTCATTGCCCTGAGGTAGTCCTTTAGCAGGGCATCATCTTCTGCATTTACCGACTCACTGTATCTGCCGGGCTGGTGCATGGCGTTCATTACGTTCAGCCACTGTTGGTAAGTGTAACCAGAGGCTTCTATATCCGGCAGTGGGTGACAGAGTGAACATTTATATCTGTAGAGCTTCTCGATCTCCGATACCTCCTTCTGTACTCCATCTTCCGCAGCCACATTATGGCCGGAGTTAATCTGCAGAGTAATGATGAGTAATACTGTAAGAAATATATAGAAACGGGAACGCCTCTTCATATTCAACTCTCCTTTCCAGGTCAAATCTCCCTTGACTGCAAAACCCTTTTTTGAAAAGAAATACTATCTTTTTGTAGAAATTTAACCACGAAAGAGACAAAAAATCACGGAAAAATATTCAACGCAGAGACGCTCCCCGGACTGGAAAACGCCGAGGACAGGAAGAGCGCAGAGAAAAACAGATTATTCACCGCGGAGAGCGCAGAGGACGCGAAGGAAATATGCTTCGTGTTATGGGTTGCGAGTTACAAGATACAATCACTATTTATAGAAACCATTGATCAGACCTTTTCCATCCTTAACTGATGCTGTCACATTAACATTACTAATAAAATATTGTCATAAGTCAGTATGTTTGGTTATTTTTCCTTTAGACTGATTTACCGGATATTTATTGGCATTTTTGAGAATTTTTTCTTTAGCTGCTGCTATAGGATCAATGCCTAACTTATCCGCAATATTCAAAAGATAGATAAGAACATCTCCAATTTCTTCTCTAACTTCTCCAAGGGTTTCGTTATTTAAAGTTTTGCTTTGATCTTGAGTAAGCCATTGGAAATGCTCCGCAAGTTCTCCTGCCTCAATCATAAGTGCCATGGATAAGTTTTTAGGAGTGTGGTATTGTCCCCAGTCACGTTCTTTGTTGAAATTTTTTATTTGCTCTATTAATTTGTCCATTTTTACTCCTTTTGGGGATTATTATAAAAGAGTGGGGATGGATTGCAAGGCAAAAGACAGACACTAATTTTCCCCGGACAAACAGCGCCGAGGACGAGAAAAAGGCACGAAGGGCACGAAGGAAAAATACAATATATAATCAAATCCAAATGTCAAAGCTCAAAATCCCAATGAAATCCAAAATCAAAAGTACAAAAGAATGACAAATGACTATTAATGATTAAATACTTGACTCTATTTTTTTTTAGATTTACCATTATGTGTAGAGGGTCGCGTTTGCGATTTAGTTCCAGTTGACAAATTGCCATAACAGGCGGAAGGAGCTTAGCTATGAGTGTAAAGAAAGATTATTTACGTAAACTGGATGTTGAGTTGAATGAGTGGGATGACAAAATAAGCAAACTTGAGGCACAGGCTGAAAAGGCCACGCCGGAAGAGAAGGTGGAGTATATTGATCATATCGAACGCCTGAAGACCAAGCAGAAACTTGCCAGAGAGAAGCATGAAGAACTTGAGAATGCTCACGAAAGTGTATGGGAAGGCTTGAGAGACGGCATCGACAGTATTTTCGAAGATATGATTAGGTATACCGAATCAATTATGTCTAAATTCAAAGATTAAAACAGACTCACACAGAGGCACAAAGGGCACAGAGAAAGACCAGATTATAGGAAAAAAGACGAAAGACATTCCTCTCGCAAAGGCGCAAAGAGCGCAGAGAAAAGACATTAGCCACTGACTTTCACAGACTAAGAAAGGATACATCTTAGGAAAGCAAGAATTACAGGAAGACGCTAAGAAAAGAAGAAGGTTTTAAATCCCAATGCCAAAGCTCAAATGTCAAATCAATGTTTGTCACCTGAGGACGACCCTGTGGGCAGTCACGCCGAAGGCGGATCTGCCTAAGGCACGACTTCAAGATCCACCCCTGGCGGGAAGTTCAAAAAAGCAAATGACGATTGTCCACCATAACTTTAGTCACTTTAAACTTTAGATCACTTTAGGCACTTACGTCTTATCCAGGAACGATTTCGTCAGAATATTTGTTTAAATGTGAAGGGAGAGAGGTGCCTGGTTTATATTATTCACAGTCAGGAGGGAAGGATGTGTACACTATATAAAAATATACGTTTAATAGCCCTCGGTTGTTTGTGCCTGGTTTTTGCCGGCTGTTCATCTTACGCACCGTACCATTATAGCTTTTCACTTATTGAACCACAAGACGAAACACGCCGGACTGACGTTGCCGACCAAGCAATGAGTTTCGAGGATAGTAAGGTCGAGTTCAAATTTGTTCCTACTGTCGAGAGTATCCGTGTGTCAATCAAGAACAAGACCGATCATGAAATAAACGTTGTCAGAGATAAGGCAGAATATGTTGATCCTGGCGGTAAGTCTCACAGGATTCATTATGGTGATAATTACGAGCAGGAGGTAATGCACTTTGCAGTTAACACACGCTCGACCGTTCCATCATTGCGGATAGACCCGGATTCTGAGGTAACAGGGTATGTATGGATCAATAACTGGCCGGATTTCCATCTGGGGCAAGGGCCGGGAAATGATCCCATCTCAACGCCTAATATACACAATCGAATGGAGCCCTTCTTCCCAAGGTTCAGCTTTGAAGGAGAAGGTAGGGATTTAAAGGGTTCTACCTTCAGCCTGGTCTTGCCGATTGACTTTGACGACCATATATCCAACTATACATTTACTTTCCAGATAGATGATGTGGTGAGTTTAACCACGAAAGACACGAATTAACACGAAGAAAAACAGAAACAAGAGGCAGACACGAATTTTCGATTTACGATTTTGGATTTCATTGGGATTTTGAGCTTTGAAATTTGAGTTTGTATTGCCAATCTTCAAAATACAATATTAAATATTCAATCCCTATGGCTTTAGTCACTTATTTTCCGGACCGGGCGGACGTAGAATACGCTGTCCAGGTTGACCCAGAAAACGAGACCACTGCCGTAGTGTACGCCCCACGCACCCACCTGACTATATTCATCTCCGGTCCAGATCCATTCATGATAATTGCTGAAGAGAGGGTCTATGTATAGGCCATTAGTCTCATCAGGCTCAAGCAGTGATGCTGCCTCTTCCAGAGTAGGCAGCCGCCAGTCGTTGTATCCGAAATGACCCAGAACATTTAACTCCCTTACCCACTTCTTTGCCTCCTCCCATTCCATTTTTTTGTCAGAGCCAGGCTGGTGCCACATCAGGCCCGTGGCATGGTCTATTACCACATTATCATCATTGACTAACTTCAGGCCGTAACTATGGGTGATTGTACTGTGACCATAAAATCCATAATCATTCTTTTCGCGTATTGAAATATTCGGCATTGTCTGTACCTGAGATAGAGACAGATTACTATAAAATGAACGGAGGGCTTTATGTGATTCTTCTGCTGACTGGACAACCGGCATTGAGATGAATACAAATAGTATGACTACGGCATGTAGTATCTGTTTTTTCATAGTACGCATTTACTTTCTTGACAAATGCTTCGAGTTGCGAGTTACGAAAGGCAAAAGACATTCCTCACACAAAAGCACGAAGAAAAGAAATTAGAGAATTTTAGCCACTAGGCTGGTGTTGCATACTCAAAGTAGCGTGCATTTCCTTCATTCTTTTCAGGAATGTATTTAAAACCTAAGAACCTAAACCAAGCTATCTGTTTTGGATGATTAGAGGCTGAGTATAAAACACACTTACACCCTTTGTGATTAATTGTTTGTTCAATCAATAACTTACGCATATCACGAGTTACCTTGCGACCGTAATTATCCATATGTTTACTTGCAAAAAAGAATGACTCATAAATCTTGTCATCGACTTTGTAACAACCAAGAATACCAATGGGATACTTGTTCTGTGTTCTCCATATTTTAGAAAACCCATCCTCAGCAGATAATTCGAGACGTTTAGAGATGTAGGCATTTATTCGCTCTCGATCAGTTTCATTCTGTAATTCCCACTCTTCTTTTGAAATCTGCCAGGGATTATTCAGAACATATGCAACATCAGCTGGTCTCGTTTGTTCGGTTGATTTTAACATTAACAATTTAAGAAAGTTAAGCATCTATTTCACCGTTTAGTGTGAATGGTTGAATTGAGTCGCGGACTTTTTAGATTCGATATTCAAGACAGACAATTCTGCTATAGTCCGGATAAAAAATCAAAAATCCCTTTTAGTATACTTCCACCAGCACCTTTCGCGCCATCTGTAACCCCCTTGGCAAGAGTTTTGTCTACCTGCCCGGCTTTTTTAATCTTGTCCATATCCATTTTTTCTCCGTTGATCCCCTTGGTGACTTCTTCCATAGCTCCAGCAAGGTCTTTCAGGGCTTTAGCTTGAGACCCCACCATCGATGTGGCAATTTCAACGGGGACTGATGGCACGCCGCCATGTCCTGCAGCATCCTTTAGCAGGTCAGTAACTTTCTCCTCGGTACTTTTCTTTTTTGGTTTTCCAAAACACATAACAAATCTCCTTTTAAAAATGAAAAAACAAGGGCCAGGCCCTCCATAAAGATTGGCGGGTAAATCACCTGCCCATTTGACATAATTAGTTTCGCTAACTAATAGTAACTATAAGACTGCCTGTGAATATAAATCTATGAAGAACTTCTTTTTGAAGATATTTTAATATACTCAGGCTTAACTGGAGCAGCCTCCTTGTTTAGCTTGTCTAACGTCGCGTCTCGTTCTACAAGTTTGGGTGTAGTTTTATATATATATACTGTTGCAGCTATCAGGAGAATGGTAAGTATTAATGCAATCCAAACACTAGGTGTAAATCCGCTTTTGCCTCCAAGGCAATATAAGCAGTAAAGAGGTACCAGGCAAAACGCAGTAATTATAAAAGCTAGTAAGCGAATGAGAGTAGGTCCTTTTGTTTCAAAAATTTCAGAGATGCGTCGAGCAAGGTAGAATACGGAAGGGTATTCAAGTGCCCAGGTAACAGAATCCCAGTTAGAATCTAACAGCAACCGCTCAAGGCGAAACCGAATAAGCCTCTCATACGTAACCAATGAGAGTGTCCGGTAAACCGAAGCACAGGTTAGAACGGCAGCTATTTCAGCAACATAGAGTTTCCTCAATTTCAGGCCAATAAAAGGTAGAGTCAGAACACCACCTGCAGCCTTTTCTGCAGCATTTTTTATAGTATCTCCTACGGCTTTTCCTGCAGCAATAGCATCTCCTGCAGTCTTTTCTGCAGCATTTTTTATAGCATCTCCTGCGGCTTTTCCTGCAGCAATAGCATCCCCTGCAGCATTTATTTCTTCTTCTCCTACTATATCTCCAAATGTTAGTACTACCGTAAAAGAGAGGAGAAGGATCGACACTCCTACTGAATTAGTAAAGCGCTTGCCTATCTCAAATAGGGTTGCATAAGTTTTATCAATATGGAATTTAATGGAATCGTCACAATCACACATCTGCTTTTCTCCCTTTTGTGCATCTTAACTCGTAACCCGCAACTCTTACATTCTTTCATTTACATTAGTCTAACAGACCGTCATAAAAGTCCCCTTTTGTCTTAAAGCGTATCCACAATGGTCTGTGATCTGAATATGCATTCTTCAAGGCGTCATGTGACATGCTGCCAGCTCCTGATTGATATCCAAATCCCTGTTGTTCATCAAAATGAATAATGCCAAAGTCTTTTGCATATTCTGCTTCATTTGTCCCCGGTGGAAATTCTTCAGATACATCTTTAGAACACATAATCATGTCATAGACTCTTTTGTTTACTGCAACAGTTGTTGATATTAGCTGAGGATTGTCACCCGGTACTCCTTTACCCCTGATAGATTTTTTTGTGACGTTTTTCTTTACATTAAATCCCGGATCAAAAAAGGTAACGTTGGGAACAAAGAACTTAGAGGGATCATAAGGCAGCTTCTTTACTGAATTATAAGATTTCCCAAAGCGGTTAAAGTCCCCCAGGACTATAATGTCAGGATCTTTTGAATAGTCTGAAGGGTTGTTGAAGATGTCTTCTATTTTTTTGTACCCTGCGTCTCTATGGCTTCTACTTCCCCATGCCAGATGCGCTGTTATAAGAGTAAAGTCGAATTTCCCTGCAACCCAATTGGTCTTCACAAGGTCACGTCCCGGAATTGCAATGAGTGCAGAGCGTTCACCATCAATACGCCTGTTCCTGACTTTGTGCTTCCGATAAAGAAATGCCATCGCTTCCGGTATTAAGCCCTTGCCGATATGTTCTGAGATAAAGAATTTGTATCTCATGCGATGATTTTTATAAAGAGCCTTTTGTAAATCCTTTAGTGCATAATACCCCTTAACACCAGAGCGTACCTCCTGAATCGATACAAGGTGAAAACCGCCTACCGCTATAACTTTGGCTAGATTAGCAATTCGCTCCGGGATGTAATCATCATCTACATCTGTATCCCAATCTTTGATCTGTTTATATTTCTCATCTACTGCACCAAGCTTAAACACGTTAAAGGTAGCTATGTATACATGATTAGGAGTTTTGGTAAGGCGGTCACCGTAGGCAGGAAGCCAGGCGATGAAGGCTAGCAGGATACTCATAATAGCAAGAATCTTTTTCATTTCTTGTCCACCCCAAACCAGATCTCACCTGTAACGTCCCGGTGAATTCTAATGTTTAAGTTTCCCTCTGTAATATGAGAAAGCAGCTCCTCTAAATTATCTATGGCAAATTTAAAAAACTCTGCATCTTCAATTTCATCACTTAATATTTCCTGCATTATTAAGCAAGTATCACAATCAATTTCCTCTAGATCATTATTTTCTATGTATACCTCTATTTCCTCTATGCAATCCTGCGAGATTTGATGAAGGTAAGGTTTGGTTTCAGGTTTTAACCAGTCAGAGTTAACTATCATAGGTTAATGGGGACACATCACTTTTTTGGCCTGGTTCAGGCCTGCAAATATAAATGTATGTGAAAATCTTACTTATTCGAAAAACAAGTAAAACTATTTCGATATGTATATGTAATTAAACAAAAGAAGAGTGAGTAGAAAGTAAGTATATTTTATACCTAGCATCTACTGGGTATTATAAAAAAGCGGGGGTGGATTGCAAGGTAAAAGAGGTGAGATTTACGATTGAAAAAACAAACAGACTGTTCTCGCTAAGGCGCTAAGAGCGCTCCCCGGACTGGAAAGCGCCGAGGACATAACACCGATAAAACACGGATGAAGAAATGATGTATCTTAGGAAAGCAAGAATTACAGGAAGAGTTTAAAACCCAATGCTCTATTATGTATGTTTTTTCCTGAGTTTCCCGATAGAGCGAGCTAACAGGGTCGCCTCAGGAGACCTGCATTCCTTAGCGGATTAAATCCTTTGTGTTCTTCGTGACTTCGTGTGAGGAATTGGGATTTTGAGCTTTGTCATTTGAGCTTGTATTGTCAATCCTCAATTGAAATGTTCGCGACACACGGTTTTACCAGACTTTTGAAATCGTCATAATGGAGAGTGATCAGTTCAGTGTAGGAACCTGCGTTAAAGACGATCTCGTTCTGATCGGTCAGCTTCTCATCCACTATGACCTGCATTTCATAAAGGTTTCCGAATGGTGGGATAGCACCAATTTCACACCCCGGGAACAGGTCTGTGAATTCATCTTCACCGGCAAGTTCAGCTTTATCAGCTCCGGCAGCTACTTTTAAGAGGGCAAAGTCTACCTTGTCGGAAGCGGACAAAACTGCCATGGCAATCTTATCATCTATTTTAACCATCACAGTTTTAGCTATTTTCCTCCCCGGTACGTGCGCAGAAGCTGCAACTTCCTGCGCTGTGTAAGCATGCGAATGAAAAGATGATATATACTTAATATTATTAGTATCAAGAAACTCTTTTAATCTGCTGACAGGCATAACAATCTCCTTGCTAAAATATACTGGATGAAATGCTTTATTGTTTAATAATTACTTGTAGGGAAGTTTTTTTCTCTAATATTCTTATGCGTCTCTCTCCACTGCTTGATATGGTCCCATTCACTCTCAATCAGCTCCCAGATAACCTCCCTGAGTCTTGTATTTGTGCATCTCTCTTCAAGCTCAAGGTATCTCCTGAGACTTGCCTTCTCTTCCTTAATTGAGAGTTCCAATGCTGCGAGCGCGTCAGTTCCTTTTACAATGTTTGTTGTATCTTCTTTGTCTTTATCTTCTATCTGTAACTTTTCATTAACCAATCTGAAGTATTCGTTTTCAAGCTTTTCTACATGCACCTTTTCTTCCCATGCCATATGTTGAAAAGCGTGCGATCCGTCAATTATCTCTGCCTTGCCAACTGCATTATTATAGAAATTATACGCGGCAGTTTCGGCTTTATGTGCCGTCACTATAACTTCCAGATCATCCGTTGTAAATCTATAGTCCGGTTTACCGGGTTTATTTGGCACAAAGCTTTTTCCGGTAATATCTTTATAAATTTCATCCCAGCACGCAAGGTGTTTCATTTCATCGCTGAGCAGCTGTTCAAAAATATTTACTGTTTGAGTTCCTTTGTGTTTTTCCACATAGTCACTGTACATCTTTATACCTGCCAACTCGTCCGTCATTGCTAAATCAAGTGCCACTGTTGCGTCAGCATCAAGCGTTGGCAAGGCTACACCTCCGTGTTCATGAGGGTCGTATTTGAACTCTTCATTTCCTCCCAGCCGCTGATACTCCTCTTTTAACATCTTTACATGAGTTTCTTCTTCACACATCATGTCCTGAAAGGCATGCATACCGCTTATAATCTTAACAGAAGCTGATGATCTTGAATAAAATTCGTAAACAATCATTTCTGAAATAATTGCAGATTTTAAGTCTTCCAGCAATGGGTTTTGTTCTTCAGTAACTGTCATCTGTTTTTCTCACAAACAAATAAATTACTTTTATGACCACGTCAATGCTATTACAGCAACCAGAGAAATACAAGATTTTTATTAAAAAAAACCTTTATCCTCTCTTGCTGTTTTTTGTATATATACCCTTAAAACATGTGAAAAAATTTTGTATTATTTGTATAAAAGGTGTATATTGAACTTGTTATGAGTCTGTAAAATCTCTTACTCAGTGGAACAGTAAAATGGAAACTGAAAACGAAAAAGATGGGACGTTTGTCTCAACAGATAAATTAGACAGAAAGTGGATTGACGTAAACATTCCCTGCAGCGCTGCCTGCCCCGCCATGACAGATATCCCCGGTTACATCCAGGCTATTGCAGCCGGTGACTACGAAACAGCTTACCGAATCAATAGAGAGGAGAATATATTGCCCGGTGTGTTGGGCCGTGTTTGTGACCGCCCATGCGAACCTGTCTGTAGACATGGCAGAGATGGACTTGGAGAGCCCGTGTCAATATGCTTCCTCAAGCGTGCCGCGGCTGATTATGGAATGGAGCCTGTAAATAAGAAGATCAAACCTAATCGCAATAAGGTCTGCATAATCGGAGCCGGCCCGGCCGGATTAACTGCAGCCAATGACCTGGCCTTAAAAGGACACCAGGTAACTATACTGGAACAGTTTGACCAGCCCGGCGGAATGCTGCGTTACGGCATTCCACAATTCCGATTGCCAAATGAAGTGGTTATCAAAGATGTAAAATCGATTACTGATCTGGGTGTAACTATCAAGACCAATTTCCGGATTGAAGGCGTCAAGGAGATTGAGAAACTGAAAAAAAGTTATGACGCAGTTATAGTGGCAGGCGGTTGCTCAAATCCCAAACAGACCACTCTTCCCGGTATTGACAGCAAGGGCGTATACTGGGGCCTAGATTTTATGATAGCTGCAAACAGGGAAGAGCTGGATAAAACATTTGAGAATGTCATTGTAATAGGCGGCGGATTCACTGCGGTGGACTGTACCCGTATGTCTTACCGGATGGGAGCCAAAAAGATTACACTGGCTTACCGACGTATGAAGAAGGATATGTATGTCGGTGCACATGAACTTGAAGTGATGGAGGCTGAAGGCATTGACACAATTTCTTTAGTGTCTGCAGTAACTGTTTTATCCAATGATGAAGGGGTAGTAACAGGTGTAAAATTCATTCACAACTCTATTAACGAAGACCGTTCAATAACACCAATAGAAGGGTCTGAATTTACCATGGAAGCCGATACTGTCATATTTGCAGTTGGACAGGAAGCGGATGAAAAAGTTGCGGATTCAGAAAGTGTTAAACTGAATACTGTTTTTTCCATTGCCGGTGATTTCAGGAACGGCTCTTCTACGGTTATCGAAGCCGTAGCGGATGGACGTAAGGTCGCCAGAGAAGTCCATATGCAGCTATCCGGCACAAAAGGCCTTAAAGATACTATCCATATCAGTGAGGTAAAGGATACCGGAAGAAAACGGGATTATGATTTTATCCCTGCCCAGCCCATGGACACAACTCCCATGCGTGACCGGCAGATTAAAAACAGGGAAGTAGAGACCGGATATTCAAAAGAGAAAGCAATTACTGAAGCTAAACGGTGTTATCTCTGCCATTATAATTACCAGATAGATATCAGCCGCTGTATCTACTGCCTCGCATGCATCGATGTGATGCCGGTGGACTGTATCAAGATGGCAAAGGATATTGAAGTTACCGAAGAGGGTAATTTGAATTATATAGAGACTAAAAACTGGAGTGAAGTAGAGGCCATTACTATAGATAACGACAAATGCATCCGATGCGGTAACTGCGTCCGCGCATGCCCGGTGGACTGCATCTCAATCTCCAAGTATAAGCTAGAAAAAGAGTAAAGAAAGGATTGACTATTTAATATTGTAGATTGAATATTGGAAAGAGTGAGAAAAAGAGAGGCAAGAAAAATAAAAGGCAAATTCAAATGCCAAAGCTCAAATGTCAAATCAATGCTTAAAGTCCAAATGAACTAAAGTAAAATGAAGGTTAGAAATATATGAAACATGTTATTATTGGTGCAGGAGTAGCAGGGATCACCGCTGCCAGAACCATCAAGGAGCTGGACAGCAATGCGGAAGTGGTGGTTATTGGGGATGAGCTGTTTCTGCCATACAAGCGCTATCTGCTGACAGAGTTCCTGTGCGACTCAATACAGAGAGATGACCTGCTCTTCTTCTCTATAAAAAAGCTGAACGAGATGGGGATTAAACTTCGTAAAGGTGAGTTTGTAAAATCCATTGAACCTTCGGAAAAGGTGATAAAGCTCCACAATAACGAAGTGATGCATTACGATAAACTACTCATTGCCACCGGCGGCCACCCCGGCCTTGGACTCGTGTTACGCCCATACAAGAAACATATCCACTTCTATTACTCACTGTACGACACCCTGGTATTAAAAGAGAAACTGCCTGAAATCCATAAATGCATTGTTTTCGGAGATGGTGTGAGCTGCCTGGATTTGATCTGTATGCTGCACAACCTTGGAAAGAGGGTTACTTATATCACCAAACGAGAACGGGCTACATTTGCCCTGGATGAATTAGATTTTGAGGGTGATTTACATGAGTTTCTGGAAAAGAAAGGGATAGAGATAATAACAGGGGAGCAGATTGTATCGGTAGAAGAGTCAGATCAAGGCTACAAGGTCGAAACAATACAGCAAAAAACGTTAACGACTGATATTGTCTTTGCCTGGGATTTTTATAAACCGAATATTTCATTTATAGAAGGCTCGGCAATCCAAAAAAAGCTGGGCATTTTAGTGAACACACACCTGGAAACATCTGAGAAGGATATCTATTCAGCCGGAGATTGTGTAGAAATTTATCATCCAAACATTAAAGATTACTGGATTAATTTTGGACTGCCTAACGCGTTGGAGCAGGGAAGAGTTGCAGGCAGTAACATGTCCGGACAAAACGAGGAGTATAAAACACAGGAAGCTATTGTTTTCAATCTCATGGGAACATCGCTGAAGGCAAGGTGGTGGAGATGAAATATTCTGAAATTACAATTCGTTTTTGCGGCATAGCGGGTGACGGCATAGTGGCTTCAGGAAAGATTTTTGCAGGTGCCTGCGCCAACATAGGCCTGCATGTAATGGTAAATAATATCTACAGTGCCGAGATCAGAGGCATGGGCAAATCTTCCGCCACAATCAGGTTTTCGACATCGAAGCTGTATAGTATGGGTGACGGCCTGGACCTGCTTGTGGGAATGAAGGGGAAAGAGTCTATTATTGACCTTCGTGATGTTAAGGCGGGAGGCAATGTAATTTATGATGACAGCACTGTCGGTGATGTAGAGGAAGAGGACAGCCTGGTCTCCCACATCTCACCGGAAATACAGGGACATGGCCTGCCTATTCAGAAACTGGCAAACGAAGCGACAGGCACAAACCAGGGTAAAAACCTGGTCGCTATTGGAGCGATCTGTTACTTTTACTCATTGCCTCCTGAGATGTTTGTAGATCAGATAAAAAGCGTCTTTGCGCACAAAGGAGAGCATGTCATAGATGTCAATATCAAAGCCTTCAACCTGGGCTATGAATATTTTAAAGAAAACTACCCTCTCAATAACCAGTTTGAAATTGACAAAACTTCAGAACCCAGGACATTGACAAGCGGCAATGACGCTATTGCCAAAGGGGCATTGGATTGCGGTTTGAAGTTCTATGCGGGATATCCCATTACACCGGCAACAAAAATCATGGAGATTGCCGCAAAGGAATTACCGAAGCTGGGCGGATGGACTCTCCAGATGGAGGACGAGATTGCGGCTATCGGTGCTGTGCTGGGAGCATGGTTTGCCGGGAAACGCGCAATGACCGCTACTTCAGGTCCAGGTCTTTCACTGATGAGCGAAATGATCAACCTGTCGGTAATGGCTGAAATCCCGACAGTCATTGTTAATGTTCAACGCGGCGGTCCTTCTACAGGCCTACCTACTAAAGTTGAACAGGGAGATCTTAATATAGCACTTTATGGCGGAGCCGGAGATTCTCCCAGGGTGGTAATGGCGCCAAGCAACTCCGAAGAGTGTTACAGCGGCATTCAACTGGCCTTTGACATTGCCGAGAAGTACCAGACACCGGTGATCTTTCTCAGTGATCTCTTCCTGGGGCAGCGCATAGAAACAGTTACGATCAAGGAGAACATTGACAGGGACAGATGTACCAGGAAGAAACCGACACCGGAACAGATGGAAAATTTCCAGCGATATCAAATTACCGACGATGGTGTTTCGCCGCTGATAGTTCCGGGAGAACCGGGAGCCGTTTACTCCACTACCGGCCTGGAACATTCAGTCACAGGAAACCCCAATTACGAAGAAGAGGTTCACAGCATGATGACGGCAAAACGGTTTCGTAAATTTGATTCAATTGTAGAAGATATTCCTCATGCAGACATCCTTGGAGATGAAACCGCTGAGATTGGAATTGCCGGCTGGGGGTCAACAATAGGTTCAATCCTGGAAGGGATGGAGCTGGCAAAGGAACAGGGTGTTAAGACAAAATTGATAAAATCGATTATGATTCATCCGCAACGCGAGAATTTATTCCGAAAGTTTTTTGCATCGTGCAAGAAAATTATTGTACCGGAGATGAACTACCAGGGACAATATGCAGCTCTGTTAAAATCACAATACGGTATAAAACCGATCGAGATACACATACCTGCTGTTAATCCGGTAAGTCCTTTAAAAATTGCCCGGAAAATAATGGAGGCCAGTAGTGAGCTTTCTCAGTAAACAAAAAGTTATAGATGGATTTCAAAAAGCAAAGGCGTCCAAAACAAAAGAGTGGAGAGACAATCTTCCCACCTGGTGCCCGGGATGCGGCCACTTTACTGGACTCCACGGCCTTTATGAAGCAGCTGAAAACCTGAAAATCCCTCCTAAGGATTTTGTAGTAGTTTCCGGGATTGGCTGTTCCGGCAGATTTCCCTTTTTCATTAAAGGCTTCGGATTGCACGGACTGCACGGCAGGGCAATACCGATCGCCACCGGAATTAAAGTCGCCAGCCCGGAATTAACCGTTGTGGTAGTTGGTGGCGATGGAGACGGCGTAGGGATAGGAGGCGGACATTTTCCTCATGCGGCAAGGAGCAATTTCAATCTTACATACATATTATTGGACAACAGTATTTACGGCC
>CAYTGO010000041.1:0-27777 GCA_964437425.1 uncultured Candidatus Scalindua sp. | reverse complement strand
AAGTGGCAAACCGGCATTAAGGTCGATGTTGTTGTGAGGGTTATCGATGGAGCGGATAACATATATCTGCTGAAAGCCTCGGATCAACCTATTAATAGAACCGAGTGATATTAACTGATTCCCATACGCTAGAGGTAGAAAACAGTTATTCAGATCAAACGGGCTTGTTGTCCTTGTAAGTCCTTATCACATCAATTGTCATCCATAAAGCCATGCCAACCGGATGAAAACTAATTTGAAACAAAAGCTTGTCCTTTTAGTTTGATATTCGTGGTAAAGACATATAATTGGCTCTCCTAAGTGGTGCGCAAAATATTCGTATAAACATTTGTTAAAACCTAGGGTTTGTGCAAATATTTCGGAAATCTTGCTTTGCTTTGTTACCAGAAACCAATAATACTATTTATAGTGCTACTGTAATTTGTTGTTGTGTAATGGTTTATGCTTTCATATTGCACTTGATATTACCAAAATAGATTAGTGGTATGAATGTTGCGTTAAAAACAGAAATATCACTTAATATTGTTTTCTTTTTAAAGGAGGAGCTTAATGTTTTATTCATTTTCAAACTTTATCAAGGTTGTTTCACGTGCACCGAGAAAGTGCCTGGCACTGCCGTTCTTGTTTGCTGCCATTGTCTGTTTTGCGACTACAGCAGGTGCTGCTGAAAAGTTGATTGTTGGTGACGAGAAGGTAGCTAAAGATTTTCATAAATTACATGAAAGAGGCGAAATAGAGAAAGAGTTTCACATCTACGTAACAGATGGTTACATAGAGATGGCTGATGGTGAATATATCTATCAATGGGGTTTTACTCACGCGCCGGATTGGGCAGACGTCGGAGAGATTTCGACTGTTGAGGAGAGGGATGCTAAACTATTACCAATTCAGGTTCCTGGCGATGAGATGCGTTTTCATTCCGGAAGAAACTATATCGTCGTTCTACATAATGCTGGTTGGTATGATGCTGAGGAGCATTCAGGTATTTCACATGTGGCACACACCATACATTGGCATGGGCTTGATTTAATTCCGGCAGTTGATGGTATACCAAATATTCCATATCCATCTGTTTTTCCTAATGAAAAATTCAGATATTTCTTATCAATACCTGACGATATAGAAGGCTCTTATATGGGTCATTGCCACGTTGATTCAACAAATCATATCATGGCCGGACTGTTCTTTCCTATTGTAATCGAAAAGGAGAAAAATGAGATTTATGGCTATAAGTATGACAGGGAGTATACACTTTTTTTCTCTGAGGTAGATAGTGAATATATGGAAATGCTGAGAGACATGGGAACTATAAATGATTGTTTGAGTTGGAAATCAAATTACTTTACCCTGAATGGAAGGATCTTTATGGACAAGCTGGATAACCCGTTGTCTACGATTAATGATCCTAAGACCAGGCTGGTTGCGTACGATGGAGAGACAGTCCTGGTGAGGTTGATGGCAATTGGATATGATCATATATTTGCATGGCATCCACACGGATATCACGGCCTGATCATTGGTACAGATGGGCGAAGACACCCTGCACCGTATCAAAAGGATACTATCTTGATTGGATCTGGTGAGAGATATGACATTCTGTATAATATCCCGAATTTCTCATCGCAGTCTACGTGCTTGTCATGTAATCGTGGTCCGGGTATAACTATTGCGCATGACCACAATCTAAGGGGAATGGTTAGTGGTGGAATTTATCCTCATGGTGGATTAACAATCTTTGACGTGAGGCCAAAGACTGAACAGATGCTGAGTGGCCATTGAGGATTCAAAGCCACTCATCAGATTAGCGGTAAAATAGAGGCTTTTGGCTGTAGAGGGAAAGGGGAACATCTCCTTTC
This sequence comes from uncultured Candidatus Scalindua sp., assembly GCA_964437425.1. Lineage (GTDB taxonomy): Bacteria > Planctomycetota > Brocadiia > Brocadiales > Scalinduaceae > Scalindua. Next base: position 25,921 of record CAYTGO010000041.1, on the reverse strand, counting down.
CCTTTAACAGTAGATGAACAGGACTTTGTGCCTCAACTCTCACTTAGTAGAGCCAGCTTTTTATGTTTCGTATTATCTCGCCTTAGAGTTCACAACAGCAATTCTCGTAATTATGTTTTCTGCCAGTAAGTTGATATTCAGGTTTAAATCAATGTATTTGATAGACTCTAAAATCTCATCGATTACGTACATTATCTGTTCCCGGGTCAAGTGATTGGCGTGTTTCTGCAAACTATCCTCACGACCTGCATTGTAAAGAGACATCTTCTCTTGCTGAACGTCATGTCTGTTCATAACCTTAACCATTAAAAGGTCCCGGTATAATTGTAAGATGCAATGTAAAATGCTTTTAAGGATCTGCCTTTTCTCTTCCAAAGAGTCTCCAGCGCTTAAATAGGAATCAATAACCTCCTCGGCAAAAACAAGGTTATCCATGTCTGGTTCGGTCATACGGGTGACGATATCATTGTTCATTTCGTAATGATTGTCATCCAGCAGATACAGCGCATTTGCCAGGCTTCCGTTACAAAACCGTGATATCCATCCAATTTTGTTGGTATCAGCACCAGATTTATCTGTTAACTGATTTTCTATTATGTGGCTTGGGATTGATTGGAATCTGATAATCTGGCATCTCGATCTGATAGTATCCTTAATCGGAGCCATTGAGTTGGCGATGAGGATAATTATGGTATTTGGTGAGGGCTCTTCCAGTGTCTTTAACAGGCAGTTTGAAGCCTCCTCATTCATCCTGTCTGCTTCTTTGATGATAAATATTTTGTAGTCAGATTCAAGTGGGCTAAGCCTTACAGAATTCCGTAAATTTCTGATATTTTCTATCTTGATAAATTTTGCTTTTTCTTCTCTCTCTATCCAGAAAACATCAGGATGGTTGAACGTTTCTATACGATTGCAGTTCGTGCATGAATTACAGGAATCATTCTCATTGTTTTTGCAATTAAGTGCTTTTGCAAGTTCTTTTGCGAATAAAGCCTTTCCTACTCCCTCTTGTCCGGTAAAGATATATGCGTGAGAGAGGTGATCAGCTTTAATTGCCTTATTGAAGTGATCAATAATATGATCCTGTGCAAGAATATCGGTAAATGGCATAATGAGAGGGGGCCTAAAAATAGCCGTTCTTTGAACTGAAAATCTGTTTAAATACAGTTTTCAGTCAGATGTGGCTACGTTTAATCATTTGTTATTTCCATTAAAGCGATAACGTCTCCGACAGTTACCACGTCGCCTTCCTGGGCCAATATCTCAATTAACTTACCTGTGCCAGGTGTAGCAATTTTCAAAGTTTCTTTATTCGTAGAAACTTCCAGAAGGTCTTCATCTTTCACAAACTCTTCGTCCTCTTCCATGTGCCAGAAAGAAACAGTAATTTCATCATCAGTTTCAGTTCCAATATCTGGCAGCTCAAATTCTTTTTGCATTGTTATTATTTAAATAATTATTTTTAAAAATATACTTAAAACGGTGGGTTGTTAACGTTGAATGTATAACAAAAATTGATTATACAAATGGTGAATTTGTTGTCAATAGTATGTTACATAAAAAATAAATTATCTTGTTTTTTTAAATACGTTCTCTTTTTTAGGCAGTAATTTTCATTTTTTTATTGACTTTACAGTGCTGAAAAGATATCGCTATAACAGTATTGTAAGAAGTTGTTCTCAGATCTGTTTTCTTAGAGTGGTAGATGTTCTGGTGGGTTCTCTATATCCTAAATTGCAGGGATGGAGAATGAGGTGGTTGACTTATAGAATAAGTATTCCACTGGTTGCTATGAATTTACGTAAATCTCGACATATTCATCAATTAAATAATTCTTTCGTTTAATTTTGTTTTGCATTTGCCAGTTAGATTGTCATACACAACACCGATAATAACAGGCAGAAACAGGAGATGGCATAGGTGTTCACGGAGAATTTAAAAAAAACAGAATTAGTAGAACGCATTCACTGGCTGATTCTTCTACGTTGGATTGCTATATCAGGTCTGTTTATTACGACATATACCTTCAGTAGTGTTTTTAATGTTGTAGAGCAGGTTATTCCGTTATACAGCATTGGCATAATTATTGGATTAACCAATGTGTGTTTTTATTTCAATACAAATGCACTTCGGAGAAAAACATTTTTTTCTGTGCAGAAGCATGCGGGTATACAGATCATGACAGATCATTTCTTTCTTGTATGCCTGATATACTTTGCAGGGGGTATTGAAAACCCCTTTATCGTTTATTTCTTATTTCATGCCATAATTGGTGGAATATTTTTAGAGAAAAAGTATAGTTATCTGCAGGCACTGTTTGCTACAAGTCTGTTTGCTCTGCTTTTAATACTGGAGTATTATTCTCTAGTACCTCATCAGCCTTTACAAATATTTTCTGCATTTAGATATAGTGACGAGCTTTGGCATTCTGAGGTTTACATACTGTGTGTTTTCTTCGCTCTTGCCAGTACAATCTTTATTTCGGTCTATTTTGTGACATCATTAATGGATAGATTGAGAAAAAGCAGAGGTGATGTGCTGTTTGAGATAAGATCAACGCTGGAAAATATGGCAGAAGGTGTTATTTTTATAGACCCTAGTGATAAGGTGACAATGTGCAATAGGGAAATTGAAAAAGCATGGAAAGTAAAAAGTGGAGAAGTGTTAAATAAATCTGTGAAAGATGATCAGATTCCTTACGTAGGAGGGGTAGCGGCAGAGATAACTGAACGTTTCAGGAAGGGAATAGAGACGTCGCAGCATCAGGAGATAAAAACAGAAAATGGCTTTCTTTACAATACGTATTCTGCAGTGTTTGATCCTACGGGTAAATATTGGGGTACTGTTTTGACAAGTCATGATATTACAGAAAGGAAAAAACTGGAACAGCAGCTTTTGCATTCGGAACGCCTTGCAACTATTGGTGAAATGTCAGCAAAGGTTGCCCATGAGATAAGAAACCCACTAAGTTCAATTAGTTTAAACACGGAGTTGTTGTATGATGAAATCAGCAAGGAGAATGGAGAGGAGAAGAGTGATGCGGAGAATCTGATTCAATCCATTCTGAATGAGGTGGATACTCTAACTGAAATGAGTGACGTGTATCTACGGTTTGCAAGATTTCCCAGGTTGGATACAAAGCCGGTTTCTGTTAATAGCGTGTTAATTGAACTTTCAAAGTTTTTTAGTAAGGAGAGGTTGCAGAGAGGTATTGCTCTAAAAGAGAATTATGCTCCCGATCTTCCTCTTATATTGCTCGACATAAACCAGATTAAACAGGCGTTTCTTAATATATTGAAAAACTCTTTTGAGGCTATGCCTGAAGGTGGAAAATTGAGCATATCTACAAGGCTTAAGGATAAAAATATTGTCGTTTCTATTACAGACACCGGATCAGGTATCAGTAAAGAGGACATACAGCGGGTTTTTGATCCGTTTTATAGCGCAAAAGTTAACGGCACAGGTTTGGGCCTTGCCTTGACGATGAAGACTGTGGAAGGGCATCACGGCGAAATCATTTGTAAGAGTACTATTGACAAGGGTACGACTATGGTTATTAGTTTTCCTGTTGAAAGTTGCGGAAAGGATATAATTGAATAATTTAACAAAACAAACAGTTTTGATTGTTGATGATCAGGAAAGTATCAGGATTGCACTGTCAAGGATGCTTTCTAAAGAAGGATATGAGGTCTTTTTAGCAGAAAGCGGTGAAAGCGCACTTGATATATTGCGTGAAAAGAAAATCAATGTAATGCTTTCAGATTTGAAAATGCATAAAATGGATGGTCTTCGACTGCTTAAGGCTTCAAAGTTAATAAAGCCGGAAGTAGAAGTCATATTAATTACCGCTCATGGAACAATTGAGAAGGCTGTAGGCGCTATGAAGGACGGTGCCTATGACTTTATTACAAAGCCTTTCAAGAAGATTGTTATTACCAATATGATTAGAAAGGCTGTTGAGAAACAGGCTCTAGTTGTAGAGAATAAATATTTGCATGAGCAACTTGCGCATTCTGAACACGATAAACATGCTGACATTATCGGGCAAAGTGATGCAATGCGTGACGTTATAAAATTAGCGGAACAAGTTGCACCAAGCCAGGCATCAGTACTAATTCAGGGTGAAAGTGGTACAGGGAAAGAGGCTATAGCGTCGCTAATACACAGTATAGGGACGAGGATGGATAAGCCATTTGTAAAAGTAAGTTGTGCTGCCTTGCCGGATACGCTTCTCGAATCTGAGCTTTTTGGTTATGAAAGGGGGGCTTTTACGGGAGCCGTTAACCAGAAAGAAGGGCGTTTTGAGTTGGCTCATAATGGAACATTGTTTCTTGATGAAATAGGAGAAATCACTCCATCTATACAGGTGAAACTACTTCGAGTATTGCAGGAGGGTGAATTTGAGCGTTTGGGGGGAACACGTGTTATAAAGAGTAATGTACGGATAATTTCTGCAACTAACGTTAATCTTGCAGACGCAATAAAACAGAAGAAATTCAGAGAAGATCTGTTTTACAGGTTAAATGTGATTACCATAGATATTCCTCCACTAAGAGAAAGGATGGAAGATATTCCGCTGTTGATAAATCATTTCCTTAAAATTTATCAGCAACAAAATAATAAGAAAATCGATGGGATCTCTGAGGAAGCGCAAAATGCGATGATCGATTATCATTGGCCTGGAAATGTACGTGAAATAAAAAATGTTGTTGAGAGGGCCGTCGTTTTAACTCAAGACAGGGTCATTACGCAAAAAGATCTTCCTGAGAACATTTTAGGTGGACGGGTTGAGGATAGAAAATTTGCTATACCATTTGGTATGCCATTACGTGAGATTGAGAAAAAAATAATTATTGAAACGCTTAAGAGGTCGAAGGGTGATAAGGAAGTCACTGCCAGGTTGCTTGGAATTACTCCCAGAACCATCTATAGAAAAATGAATTCGCTGGAAGAAGAGGAAAAACGGGAAGAGTTAAGTAATGAAGAGGTGGGAAGAGAAGAGTTGAATAAGGAAGAGTTGAGAAAAGAGGAGATGAGAAGGGAAGAGGAGAGGAGGAGGAAGGAAGAGGAAGAGGCTAATGATAACATAAATAGTTGATGGCTTTTTTGAACAAATACTAAGTGTTTAAATAGCTTGTAGTTATGTGTTTGTTGTGTTTGACATTATGTCTCCGTTTTTATTCTGTATAAATGAAATATGACATAATGTCAAAAGAGTAGATTGTCTAAAGGTTGTTCTTAGCAAATGGTGATTTTGATTTCTGATCATATATCTTTGCAGTCGTTCGGGTTATGTGACAGCATTTATGTTTTTATTAGATAAATTTTATGTGGCACACATATTGCAATCACACTAATTCTTGCATTTATTACGATATAGATGACTGCAAGACTTTTTTCTGGAGGGGAAGAAGTGACTGGTGTGGACTTTTAGCGGTATGTGTTGAGTTGCATGTAACACGGTAATATCCTGAGAATCATTCCAATATGCATCATAGCTTGCATATACGTTTCCTGAAAAGATCACAAACTAGTCGTTCTTTTGTTAACATTTGTAAATACCATTGTCTAGATATTCTTGCATTTTCAAGAAGTCGTAAGTTTCTTTGTGTTTTGTGGAAATTTCAAATTTTTATCATTTTTGATGTTGAGTTTTTTTCGATTTAACTTATAATGATTTTCTGATTTTTTACTCAAACACATCTTTGAAATTCATTTTATAATTTTAGTGGAGGTTATAGTCATGTTGAGAGGCCTTATACGAAAGTCTATTTTCCTGGGAAGCGCTTTTGTCGCGATGTTCTTTTTATGTAGTGGTGAGGGTTTCTCACAAAGCCTTGAGCAGGAAGCAACAGTGGAAGAGAACATACCCACTGAAGATGGGCTGACTGTTAAGTACGTGAATACTGACCTGGAAGGGGCAGCTGAAGCCCTTGCGCAGGCGTCATCATACACGGTTAATTTGCAGATACAGGACAGGTCGTTTCCAAATGGTGGTGGCTCTGTTCCGGAAGTTGAGATCAGTGGTGTTCATAACGGAAAAGATATTTTCTTTGGCATACGTTGGAGTGATGCAACCAAGAACGATAGAGCGATTAAACATGAGCAGTTTAGAGATGCGGTTGGTCTGATGTTTCCTCTTGGTATTGTAGAAATATCACCGGAAACTCCTTTCAGTCCTAGAATGGGTGACAGGGGTAAAACCGTAAATATCTGGCATTGGAAAGCAGACTGGGAACGTGATCTGCAGGCAGATGGTGGATATGAACATATGCAAGATGTTTACCCTGACATGTTTCATGATTTTGATTCTGATCCACATCCTTGTATATTTAACAAAGCAGTGCACGATAGCGTTGACCTTTTGGCCGGCGGATTAGCTGCCGGGTCTTTGCTTTCAGAAGCCAGGGGCAGATCAGTGGAAGATCTGAACGCTGTGGGATTTGGTACGCTTACTGCGCAGGCACATCAGGATGTTAACGGTGTTGGATCATGGATAGAAGGCCATTGGGATGTTATCGTTTATCGGCCGTTGCAGACAGAGGACGCAAATGATGTTCAGTTTGTACCGGGCAAATCAACATTCTTTAATATGGCAGTCTGGAATGGAGAGGATGGTGATAGAAATGGACTTAAATCTGTCAGCATAAGATGGAGACCTATATCCATACAGTCGGCAAGATAAATGGTAGGATTTTTTAGTGATACTACAGACAAATTAAATAGATTTTAAGGAGGAATATTATGACGCTTGTTCACAATTGGCACCTTGGTAGAACAATGGAGTATCCATACTTCGAGTCAAGGCCGGAGCATCAATTTGCTGCAGTCTTTAACATAAACAGATGTATTGCCTGTCAGACCTGTACGATGGCACATAAAAGTACATGGACATACAGCAAAGGTCAGGAGTATATGTGGTGGAATAATGTCGAAACAAAACCTTATGGTGGGTATCCTCAGCATTGGGACCAGAAGATATTGCAGATGCTGTGGGACAACGGTAACAACCCTATGGAGTGGTTTACAGGCGCGGATGATAAGAACGAAACTACGGCGCCTTACGGTCTTTATAACGGTGATACTATTTTTGAGTTGGCTCAAAACAAGGGTCTTAACCAGGTTGCAGTTGGTTATATTCCGGATGACAAGGAGTGGAGATTTCCTAACATTTACGAAGATACTGCTGCGAGTGAGAAGACCAATTATGAGACTGGTTCTGGTGCTGATAAAGAGTCCTCTGAGCTTCCTGAACATAAGAGATGGTTTTTCTATCTCCAGAGAGTTTGTAACCATTGTACTTATCCGGCATGCCTGGCTGCTTGTCCAAGGAAAGCCATATACAAGCGTAAAGAAGACGGCATTGTCTTGATAGATCAGAAGCGTTGCAGGGGATATAGGAAGTGTGTTGAGCAGTGTCCTTACAAGAAGCCTATGTATCGTGGTGAAACAAGGATGTCTGAGAAGTGTATCGCTTGTTACCCAAGGGTAGAAGGCAAGGACCCTGTTACAAAGGGCAGAAGAATGGAGGCTCGTTGTATGGCCGCCTGTGTGGGGAAGATAAGGATGAATGGGCTTCTGACAGGTGATTATAAAAAGCCTGATCCTGAGAACCCGTTGGACTGGTTGGTTCACATACATAAAGTTGCACTGCCTCTTTACCCGCAGTTTGGCACAGAGCCGAATATATACTACATACCGCCAAGGTGGGCTCCTAGAAGTTATTTAAGGCAGATGTTTGGCCCAGGAGTAGACGAGGCGCTTGATAAATATGCAGCACCATCAAGAACGCTGATGGCAGTCTTGGCGCTTTTCAGAGCAAGTCAAACCATGATAGCCAAATTTAAAGTGGAAGACGGGCCAAAGATTTATGAATCAGAGGTAATGGGGAAGAAGGTAGAGGTGTATAACGACACCGCTATTGGGTATGCTGCCGACGGTACAGAAATCGTCAGGATACAAATTGAAGAGCCAACATGGGAAAGTGACGAAAAGCGAATGGTCACATACTAAACCTTATTACTCTGTTAACTTGAAAGTAGATAAAGGGAGGAAATTTAAAATATGAAATATCCGAAAATACTGTGCATTTTAAGTATATTTGCTTTTATGGGTATTGGTGTTACCGGGATTAAACATGTAGGCGCAGAGGAGTGGACTGCAAGCTTTGAGGCGTTTAAATCGACGGATGATCCTACATACCATCAGAGGCATAATGGCAATATTGAGTGGCATCTGTTTCAAGATACATCCGAATCAAATCATGATTGTGAAAAATCATGGCAGCAGAGAATTGAAGATGCTGAAGACACTTCCAGGCTAAGCCATCTAACTCCTGCAACAAATGCTCAGTCTAAAGAACATAGTCCATGTCCGCTGTGTGGACAACCTACATATTTCTGGATTACCGGTGGTATTGATAGCGCTACTGAAGGATTCATAAAGTCAGACTATCCTGGCTGGACCAAAACAGACGGTGCTTGCCGCAACTGTTTTGAATGCTATGAGCTCAGGACCGGGAAATATTTTAGAGGAAGTCCGGCTGCGACTACTACAGATGAATACGTTATCGGTTATATGAAGTCACCAAGGATTCGGGATTACTTTAGAAACGTAAAGTAAATGATTTAAACAGTAATGGCAATCTCTTGGTTGCTTGATTTTTGAATTTTTCCTCTCTCATCCATGTGTAACGTATGGGAGGGGTGGACATATAGAGGATAGTTATGGCAATTGAAATTAGTGAAAGTGTTGAAGATTTGCTTGCCGCAAGTCAAGTCTACCAGTTTCTTTCAACATGTCTTCTTGAACCAAATAAGAAGGCCTTGGAGATGCTAAATAACGAAGAGTATATGGCAGAGGTTAAAAGCTGTATTTCTGTCAGTGGTAATAGTGAAATGCTGGGAGTATTCGAGTCGCTGCAGAACGCGCTGGAAGGTAATGATGTTGATAATTTAGAGTGGGGCTATCGTGCAACTTTTGGAGCCGCAACCGTTGCGATGGATTGTCCTCCTTATGAGATGTATTACAGCGGTTCGCAGATATGGCAGCAGACTCAGGATCTTGCTGATATATCGGGAATGTATAAGGCATATGGGATTCAAATGGAAGAGGATACGACTACAACCAGGTGGGACCATGTGGCTGTTGAATTGGAGTTCCTGCATTTCCTGACTTACAAACTGGCGTATTCAATAGAAAATCACAGCGAAGAACAGCAGGAAAGCTGTCTTTCCGGCAAGAAAAAGTTTTTGTACGCCCACATTGGCCGATGGATTAAGGCTTTTTCAACATCCGTTTTTAAGAAAACACCTGAGGATTTCTATCGCCAGGCAGCAACTCTGGCAAGTCTTTTTATTCACATTGAAATGGTCAAACTGTCTGTAGATGCGGAAGAGATAGATGAGTATATGGGCAACGAACCAGATTATCTACAGCGTCTAGAGGGTAAGAGTGCTATGGCCTGTGATTCTTGTATGGACGAGGAAGAATATGACTAAACTGCAAGAAGAACAAACAGGGACTCTTCAAATTATGTACGATCATCAGTTGGTTGACGATATTGTCTGTAAAGGCCTGGCAAGACAGGAGGCGTCTGGGGATCTTGCATTATACAAAGAGTATCATGATAAGAGAGATGCGATATACGAGATGGAGGAGGAGAGAAGGCCAAGACGGTTTAGAGAATTGGATGAGGAATTCTTCAATAGATTAGGATATAGCGTTTTTCTACAAGATGTCTTTGCTGAGTATCCTGATATTGAAGAGAAAATCAATGAGGTGCATGTCAGGAGGGCTACAACAAGGCAGAATGAAGGGTCTAACGTTGTGGATGAGGGTACAAAGGTAATCATAAGACTTTATCCAGAGCTTTTTATTGAGGGAAGTAGTGAGATACGAACAGTTATCAGGCATGAGCTTATGCACGTTTCGGACATGATGAATAGCAAGTTCGGATATAATGTGGATGAGGACTTTGGACGGTCTCCCATGGAAGAGCGTATCATCAGGGATAGGTATAGACTTTTCTGGGATATCTCTGTTGATGGACGTTTAACGAACATTGGGAGGGAAACTACTGCGTCAAAAGAAGAACGGAAAAAGGAGTTTGATTCGTTTTTTAGTAAAATACCTGAAGAGACAAGAGATCTGATATTTGAGAAATTATGGAACTCAGAAGAACCTTTGCCTCATAATAAGATGGTTGAATTGTCGAAGGACACAAACTTGGTACTGGCATTGGCGGCTGGTAATCGTTCTGTTGATGAGCTTGTAGAAGAAACTAAGGATCTGGGACCTCTTCCCGGAACCACATGTCCATTATGCGGATTTCCTTCTTTCGACTGGATAGAGGAAGTGGCAAACGACGAGGATACTGCTAAGGTGATTAATGAAGAATATCCTGACTGGAAACCACAGGACGGCGTGTGCTCCAGATGTGCAGAATATTATAAAATTAAGGCAGGAAAGTGGTAGATTTAAAGTGCGAATAAGTATTTTTTATATAAAAGATATAGGAGGATGTATATGAAGCTTACGCGAAGGACGTTTATGAAGGTTGCGGGAGGGGTAACAGCGGCTGTATCAATACCTATGAGAAATGCGCTGGCCTTAACGTCATTAAAACCGGCGGTAGAGGTAGATAATCCACTCGATTCGTATCCTGACAGAAACTGGGAGGACGTGTACAGGAATCAATATAAATATGACCGCTCATTTGCTTTCTGTTGCTCACCAAACGATACTCATCAGTGTCGTGTAAGGGCATTTGTAAGAAACGAGGTCGTAATAAGGGTAGAGCAGGATTATGAACATCAGAATTACGGTGATATAGAGGGAAGAACACCTCAGCAATCTTGGAACCCAAGGATGTGTCTGAAAGGTTTTACTTTTTTCAGAAGGGTTTATGGTCCGCATAGGCTAAGATTCCCATTGCTCAGGAAAGGCTGGAAACAGTGGGCGGATGACGGCTTCCCTGAATTGGACTGGAATGCCAGGGAGAAATATAAATTTACATCCAGAGGTACTGATGAGCAGCTAAAGATGTCTTGGGATGATATTATTGATTATGTTGCCAAAGGAATGATCGCTATCGCCAAGGCTTATAGTGGTGAAGAGGGGAAGAAGAGGCTGCTTGAAAGAGATAAGTATGCGCCTGAAACCCTTACACACTGGAATGGTGCCGGTACAAGGTGCTTTAAAAATCGTGGAGGTATGGGTCTGCTGGGTGTTATTGGAAAATATATGGGAATGTACAGATTCTCCAACACACTAGCCCTGCTTGATGCCAACGTAAGAGGTGTTGGTGCGGATAAGGCTCAAGGTGGTAGAAGATTCTCAAACTACACATGGCATGGTGACCAGGCACCTGGACATCCATTTGTTCATGGATTACAGGCATCTGACGTTGACTTTGCAGATCTCAGATATTCAAAGCTAGTTATACAAGTTGGAAAAAATCTTATTGAGAATAAGATGCCTGAGGCACACTGGCTGACAGAGGTCATTGAGAGGGGTGGAAAGCTGGTAGTTATAACACCAGAGTACAGCCCGTCAGCTACTAAGGCAGATTACTGGATCCCTTGTCGAACCGGTATCTCTGATACTACAATATTCCTTACTATGACAAAGATCATAATAGATAACAAATGGTATGATGAAGACTTTGTCAAGAAATTTACTGACTTTCCGCTTCTTGTCAGAACGGATACGTTGAAGAGATTGCAACCCCATGAAATTATTAAAGACTATAAACAACCTGAACTAGACTATAGCCATACGGTGCAAGGTTTGAAGAAGGAACAGAGGGAGCAATTAGGCGATTTTGTTGTATATGATTCAAAGACTAAGGATTTTAAGGCGATAACAAGAGAAGATGTTGGAAAGAAAATGGTAGCTAAAGGGATAGATCCTTCTCTGGAAGGAACTTTCCAGGTTAAGACGGTTGAAGGTAAAACAGTTGAAGTTATGACCCTGTTTGATCTTTACAAAATCCATCTTAAGGATTTTGATGTTAAGACTACAGCAGATATTACAGGTTCACCTGCTCATCTTATTGAAAGATTGGCAAAAGACTGTGCGACTATTAAACCTGTTGCCATCCATTATGGTGAGGGTATCAACCATTATTTCCATGCAACACTGCATAACAGGGCGACATACTTGCCGTTAATGCTGACAGGTAATATTGGTTATCACGGTTCAGGTTCACATACATGGGCTGGTAATTATAAAGCCGGTAACTTCCAGGGATCAAAATGGTCCGGTCCTGGATTTAAAGGAATTATTGCGGAAGATCCATTCGATATGAATCTTGATCCTCATGCGGACGGAAAGAATATACATGCTCACAGTTATGCAATGGACGAAGAAGTTGCATACTGGAATCATGGTGATACACCGCTTATTGTTAATACTCCTAAGTTTGGTAGAAAGAGTTTTACTGGTGAGACTCACTATAACACTCCAACAAAGGTATTGTGGTTTAACAACGTGAACTTGATAAATAATGCTAAATGGGTATATGAGATGTTTAAGAATGTTAATCCAAGGATTGATCTTATTATCTCCAGTGACATAATGATGACATCATCCATACAATATGCCGACGTTGGATTCCCGGTAAATTCATGGATGGAATTTGAGCACTATGAAGTTACTTGCTCATGCTCTAACCCATTCCTTCAGGTATGGAAAGGTGGAATAAGACCGCTCCATGATACGAAGGATGACGTTATGGTACCGGCACTTGTTTCCAAAAGAATGGGTGAGCTACTTGGTGATAGAAGGTTTGCGGATTACTGGAAATTTGCTCTGGAAGAGAGACCTGAAGTCTATATGCAGAGGCTCTTTGATGGTAGTGTTCCTACCAGGGGATATAACGTTAACGATATGATTGCCGGTAAATATGGTGGTGTTCCGGGTGGTGCTCTTCTGAATTTTGGTACCTATCCAAGAACTCCAATGTATGAACAGGTTGTTTACGATCGTCCGTTCCATACTGATGATGGAAGGCTTCACTCGTATTGTGATATTCCTGAAGCAATTGAGTACGGTGAAAACTTTGTATGTCACAGGGAAGCTGTAGAGGCAACACCTTATCTTCCTAACGTAATTGTCAGTACAAATCCTTATATTAGGCCTGAAGATTACGGAATTCCAAAAGATCATATGGGTGCAGATGAACGCCATGTAAGAAATATCAAGATGCCATGGAGTGAAGTTAAGAAGACGAAGAATCCTCTGTGGGAAAAAGGTTACAGGTTCTATTGTGTGACACCTAAAACTAGGCACAGGGTTCACTCGCAATGGAGTACTGTGGACTGGAACCTTATCTGGAACAATAACTTCGGTGATCCATATAGAATGGACAAACGAAGCCCGGGTGTAGGTGAGCATCAGCTACACATTAATCCTGCAGCTGCTAAGGATCTTGCAATAAATGATGGTGATTATATCTATGTTGATTCTAATCCTGTTGACAGGCCGTATAGGGGTTGGAAGCCGAATGATCCGTTTTATAAGGTTGCAAGGCTTATGGTAAGGGCAAAGTATAATCCTGCGTATCCTTACCATACAACTATGATGAAGCATTCAACTTATGTTGCAACAGAAAAGAGTGTAAAGGCTCATGAGACGAGGAAGGATGGAATGGCCATGTCATCAGATGGTTATCTCTCTAACTTCAGATATGGTTCTCAGCAGTCGATTACAAGGTCATGGCTGATGCCTATGCATCAGACAGATACTCTCTTCCATAAGAAGAAAGTTTTCATGGGATTTATGCATGGTGGTGAGGCTGATAACCATGTAGTTAATACAACACCTAAAGAAACCTTGGTCAGAATTACAAAGGCGGAAGATGGTGGATTAGGTGCTAAAGGAGTTTGGGAACCGGCAAGAACAGGTTTCACTCCTGCAAATGAGAGTAAATTTATGAAACTTTATCTAGGTGGTGGTACAACAACAGTTGAGTAAATTCAATTGAATTGTCTTGCTACTAAGATTCAATGTAGTTCTAGAAAGCCCCTGACTTTTGTCAGGGGCTTTTTTAATTTGAAGTAGAGAAAATAGCATTTATAATGGATTATTAGAGTTTATATATTAATAAGTGGGATTTATGTGCTGATGTCCTCGTTAAAGCAATTTGCATTCGCAAGGTATCCAGTACAGGATTTAATTTTTTGAGGAGTAACTTTGCAAGTTTCATTGGTCTTTCCACCTTCCTGGATGCCATCTCAACCGTTCTTAAGTCTACCGTCACTGCAAGGCTTTTTAAAGAATAAGGGAGTAGAGAATGTATCAATACGTGATTTGAATATTGAGACTATGGATATATTGCTCTCTTCTGAAAAAGTTAAAGAAACCCTTGCTACAATAGAAGAGAGACTGAATGGGGGAAGAGAGGTTGTTAGTCATGAAGAAAACCCTGAAGAGGTATATTCAAGGCTTAATTGGGCCAGAGAAGTTATTGAGAGAGAGAACATGGTACAGAATGTGGAATGGGCAAAGTCTACATTGAAATCTCAGAGTTTTTACGAAATTGATGATTACGTAGAGAGTTGGAAGATAATTGACAGGTGGCTACAGGCATTTGGAATGCTGTACTATCCATCTGAGATATCAATTGCTGATAATTCCATGAGATACAGTGTGTATTCGTCAGAGGATGTATTAAAGGCTGTTAATTGTGAACATGAGAATCCGTATCATGACCTCTTTAATAACTACATTGTTGATTCAATGATGAAAGATGACCCGGATCTCGTTGGAATATCTGTGACCGCGACTTCACAGGTAATGCCTGCGTTTACTCTGGCCAGGCTGTTAAAGAAAAAGAATAGTGATCTTCATATAACAATGGGCGGTAGTGTGTTCACAAAGCTGATTGATAATCTTCAGCAAAATCACTTGGTTTTTGATCTTGTAGATAGTTTTATAGTATTTGAGGGTGAACATGCGCTTCTGGGGCTTATCGAACAGCTGGAAGGAAAGAGGGACTTCAGTACGGTACCAAATCTTGTATATAAAGAAGGTGATGAAATTCGTGTTAATCAACCGTATCACATTGAAGATATAAATGCACTGCCTACTCCGGATTATGATGGGTTTCCATTGGACAGGTATCTGTCTCCAAAAAGAGTTTTACCATTGCAGGGTTCCAGGGGATGCTATTGGAGAAAGTGTACTTTCTGTAATCTTCACGTTGATAATCTGAAATTTAGATTAAGAAACCTGGATCTGGTGCTTGAAGATATTGATAAATTAAAGGAGAAGTATGGTGCTGAGTACATGTTTTTCAGTGATGAGTGTATGCCAGTTAAACAGTTGGATAGCTTGAGTTCGAGGTTAATCGAGAAGGGTAACGATGTTAAATGGATGGCAGGTATAAGATTTGATAAGGGGCTAACAAAAGAGATATTGGCAAAAGCACGTAAAGCAGGGTGTCTTAAGATGGTATTTGGACTTGAGTCTTCTAACAAAAGAGTTCTTTCATTAATGGATAAGGGGATTGAAACAGAAATAACGAAAAACATTATTGATTATTGTGATGAAACAGGCGTTGCTATTCATATGTATGTAATAGTAGGTTTTCCGTCAGAGACCAGAGAGGAAGCGCTTGAAACACTTGATTTTGTAATATCCAATGAGAAATTCTTGAAGTCAAAAGGTGCATCATGTCTTGCTTGTCTTTTTGAACTTGAAAAACATGCTCCTATATTGCGTGATCCAGGCAAGTATGGGTTGACTAAAATAGGGCATCCTAAACAGGATGATTTGAGTCTGGGTTATTTTTATGAGACAGACAAGGGGATGACGCCTGAAGAGTCGGGTGAAGTTTACGAGCACGTAAGGTCAGAAATAGACAATAGGCTTCCAATATTTCCTTACAACTTTTCAATGTCAGATGGACTATTATATCTAGACCAAAGTTCAGATGAAACTGCTGAATCTACTCTAAGTGTTATACAAAGTGAGACTACTTAAATGAGTGATGAAATAATAGATCAAGGAAGAAGAGCTTTCTTTAAGGAGTCATTTTCCTATTTTGGAAATGCAGTCAGTGAGATTGTAAAGAATAAGGTTGAGACTATTACGAAGAACAGTCCTGATAGCAGTTCTAATCTTAAAGTAAGAAGGTATATAAGGCCACCCGGTGCACTATGTGAAGAGGAGTTCATAGCCAAGTGTACTAAATGTGATGAGTGCATAAAGGTTTGTCCACATGAAAGTATAAGGAAGTTGAACAAAGACTTTGATATTGCAGACGGAACGCCTATCATAATACCTGAAGAGACGCCATGTTATCTATGTGAAGATTATGCCTGTATAAAGGTGTGTAAAGATGGTGCATTAGTAGAGATAAAGGCAGTGGAAGAGGTTGCAATGGGGGAGGCGGTTATAAATGAGGATAACTGCATGGCATATGGAGCACAATTTTGTGAGCAGTGTGTGAGGAATTGTCCTGTGCCTGGCGCAATCTACCTTGAAGATAACAAGCCAGTTGTTATAAAAGAGAAATGTGTTGGTTGTGGTATTTGCGAAAATGTATGTAATACCGTAAATCAACCTATAGCCATTAGAGTTTCTCCTGTACAGTAATGAATTTAGGGAATTATGAATTATTGAATTCCTCAATTAAATAATAAGCGTAAGGGTATATATATGAATGAATGTAAGAAACAGTCTACATGTGAATTTTGTAGGGATTATGAAACTTGTAAAAAGCCTGAAAAAGGCCTAAAACACAATGAGTGGGCCTTAAGTAACAGGATGGCCAAGATAAAGAAAAAGATCATGGTTATGTCTAACAAGGGTGGTGTTGGCAAGAGTACTGTAACAGCCAACCTGGGAGTAGCATTAGCAGAAATGGGCTATAAGGTAGGACTTGCGGATGTGGATATACACGGCCCTAATATTCCTAAGATGCTTGGTGTGGAGGGAGGACGGCTTAAGGACGATGAGAATGGCATTAATCCGTTGTCTGTTAATGATTGCCTTAAAGTTGTCTCAATGGCCTTCCTCGTAGAGAATCCGGATCAGCCGGTTGCGTGGCGGGATACTGCAAAATGGGATTATCTTAGAGAACTGGTAGGCAGCATAAACTGGGGAGAGTTAGACTTCTTATTGTCAGACTTGCCGCCAGGTACAGGTCATGAGGCGATCAGTATGATAGAGTTGATGGGCAAAGTAGATGGAACTGTTATAGTCACAACGCCACAGGATGTATCCCTGCTGGATGCACAAAAGGCCATACTCTTTGCAAAGGACAGCGATGTGCCTGTTATCGGGATAGTTGAAAATATGAGTACTTTGACTTGTCCTCATTGTAACGGTGAGATAGATGTATTCAAATCAGGCGGAGGGGAGAAGATCGCGGAGAAGATGAAGGTTCCATTTCTAGGGAGGATACCGCTTGATCCTGCGATAACTTCCAGTTGTGACGATGGAAAAGCTTTTGCCTCTGGTGGTGACGGGTCTAAGAATTCTGCAGCATTTATTGATATTGCAAAAAAAATAGCTGCATTCTGACTTGTAGTGATGTACATCCAGAATTAATTGATTATAATATTAGAATAGCCAATATTGAAGACGTCATTTTTATGCTTCAGGCTGTGTAAAAGATTAACAGAATTTGTAGAGTATAAAATGATAGATAAACATTCCAGGAAAATTAATTATCTGAGAGTTTCTGTTACTGATTTGTGCAACTTAAGGTGTGTATATTGCATGCCACCGGGCGGATCCGAGTTGAGCGAAAGGGATGAGATTCTCAGTTTTGAAGAGATCCTGAAAATAATAAAACACGGGGTAAGTCTTGGCTTGAACAAAATAAGACTTACCGGAGGAGAGCCTCTTGTCAGAAGGAATATTACTTCTTTCATTAAGCATATTTCTGACATCGAAGGTATCAACGACATCGCATTGACAACAAACGGAATTAACCTGAAGGAGTACGCGGACGCATTGAAGAAGAGCGGGCTATCAAGGTTGAATATCAGTCTTGATACTATGCGAGCAGACCGGTTTTCTGACATAACAAGAGGTGGTAATATTCAGGACGTTTTTGATGGAGTGGAGGAAGTCTTGAAGGTTGGTTTCACCGGCACAAAGATGAATACAGTAATAATGCGAGGCCAAAATGATGATGAAATACTGGATTTTGTTCGATACATCCTTGAGAGGGACATCGAGTTGAGATTTATAGAGCTGATGGCCTCCGGATGGAAAAACATGGTTGACGCTGATAGATATATACCATCCTCTGAGATCATGGAAAAAATACAGGAGATTGGGGAACTGGTTCCCGTCAATGAGAGAGTAGGGGGAGGTCCTGCCACGATTTATAAAATGAAGGGGTCTTTGGGCTCTATTGGATTCATCTCAGCAGTTTCCAAACCTTTCTGCAGTACTTGTAATCGCTTAAGGCTTACATCAGATGGTAAATTGCGTTCGTGTCTGTTGAGTGGAGGAGAGGTTGACATAAAAAATATATTGCGCTCTTCCGGTCTCAGTGAAGAGGAATTAGCGCATAAGCTGACAGAATCATTTATAAAGGTGACAACGATGAAGCCTATCGTGCACTCGGGAGAGAACAAGGCTGTAATGAATCAGATTGGCGGATAATCAGGGCTCAAACTCTATTTCAATATTATAATAATGAATGAACCAGCATTAACACACATCGACGAAGATGGCGCTTCTCGAATGGTAGACGTTAGTAATAAGGATGTTACTGAGCGTATTGCATCTGCTCATGCCTTGGTGACCATGAACAGTCAAACTTTCAGCCTAATAATGGATAAGCAGGTGGCAAAGGGAGATGTACTTGAAGTTGCTCGTGTCGCCGGAATAATGGCTGCTAAAAAGACAAGCGAGCTGATCCCGATGTGCCATCCGCTAAATATAAATTCTGTTAAGATCGATTACTCTGATAATAGTAAGGATTCTATTGAAATCATAGCGGAAGTTAAAATAACTGCCAAGACGGGTGTGGAAATGGAAGCACTCACAGCTGTCTCAGTGTGCGCTTTGACTATTTACGATATGTGCAAATCTGCAGATAAATCAATGCAAATAAGTGATATATTCCTGTTAAAGAAATCAGGAGGGAAGAGTGGTATCTATGAAAAAAAGTAATATGAAGTAAATATTGGCATCTGCACAAAGGCTCTATGGCCTACGACTTCAATTCCTCAATTTCAGCTTTAAGTTTGCTCACCTCTTCTTTTAATGATTCAATCTGTTTATTTGAAATGGATTCTGCTTTACTCTCTTCCGGGACGGCATTAGGCTGCACACCAACAAGAAACACTCCATTATCATACTCAACCTTAGTCATGACCCAGGAAAAAGATGCTTGAGAATCAAGTGCGAAGTCTACTCCACTATCACTGCTACTTGTGTTTCCACCATCTGAAGAGGCAATAGATAAATGTCTTCCGGCTATTACCCAGGGTGTTAGAAGATGCATGTCCCCAAGTGTGTCTGTCAGCTTTACTTTTGCAACTCCCGCAATCATATTGACAAGCTCACCCATACCGTCCTTGATTTCATCATTAACCTCGGTGGTCTCTGTACCCAACATTGAGTTGGCAATATTGCACGCCACTGCCGCTGATGAAAAAACAGCAATTTTTCCCATATATTGGTCACCAAAGAAGTGAAGAGAGGAAATCAGATCAGTACTGACATTCTTTTCATCTTTTACAAAGGAGTCTTGGGTCTTGACTTCCATCATCAGCATAGTTGAAAAAACTTCATTTGTGGCTTCATTTAAGGCTGTAGTTATACCTCCCTCTAACTCCTTAATGTCCATTATTTTGTCCTTTCAAATTAGATGATCAATAAATTGTGTGATGGCATTGTCAACGCCCTAATACTTTATTATCGCATAAATATTGAATAACTTAAGTATTTAATTACCTGATTCTAGCTATTTGCTCTTCTTTTGAATCTTTGCCCAGGTGTCACGAAGTGTTACGGTTCTGTTAAAGACTATTTTTTCTTTAGTTGTTTCCTCATCTAAACAGAAGTAGCCTAGCCTCTCGAACTGAAATCTGTCATGTGCATTAGCATCTTTTAGGCTTGGTTCAATCATACAGTCTGAAAGTGTAGTGAGCGATTCAGGATTTAGATTAGATTTGAAATCTTCTCCTTCTTCCGAGGCTTCCGGGCGTTCCTTAGTAAAGAGATGGTCATAAAGCCTGACTTCTGCATGCAATGCATGGGATGCAGACACCCAGTGAATAGTGGACTTGACTTTGCGACCGTCAGGTGAGTTTCCTCCGCGTGTAGCAGGGTCATAACTGCAGCGCAATTCTATGATCTGTCCGCTATCATCTTTGACCACATCCGTACAAGTTACAAAATAAGCATAACGAAGCCTTACTTCTCTACCCGGTGCCAAACGAAAAAACTTTTTAGGAGGATCTTCCATAAAATCATCCTGTTCGATGTAAAATACTTTTGAGAAAGGAACTTTCCTGGTACCTGCCTCAGGGTCTTCAGGATTGTTTACCGCGTCCATCCACTCTTCCTCTCCTTCTGGATAATTATCAATAACTACTTTTAATGGCTTTAACACTGCCATAACACGATTTGACGTTTTATTTAGGTTTTCCCGGACACAATGTTCCAGCAGCGCAATGTCAATTGTGCTGTTAAACTTGTTTATGCCAATGCGCCTGCAGAATTCACGAATCGATTCCGGACTATAACCACGTCTGCGCATTCCACTGATAGTTGGTAGACGGGGGTCATCCCATCCGTTAACGTTATTATCCTCCACCAGCTGCAAAAGCTTACGTTTGCTCATAACTGTATATGTAAGTTCTAACCGTGCAAACTCAATCTGCTGTGGGTGGTGAACTTCCAGTTTGTCAAGATACCAGTCATATAGCGGTCTATGATTTTCAAATTCCAGTGTACAGATAGAGTGAGTGACACCCTCAATAGAATCCTCCAGGCCATGAGCCCAATCATATGTTGGATAAGTGTGCCATGTATTACCGGTACGATGATGTTCTGCATGTAAAATTCTATACATAACAGGATCACGGAGGTTCAAATTGGGAGATGACATATCTATCTTTGCTCGAAGTACACGGGAGCCTTCATTGAATTCACCTTCTTTCATACGCTTGAAGAGATCCAGATTTTCTTCAATACTTCGGTTACGGTGGGGGCTGTCTGTGCCAGGCTCAGTAAGGGTTCCACGATATTCTCTCATTTCATCAAAGGTCAGATCACATACGAAAGCAAGGCCCTTATTGATTAACTGGACTGCATAATCGTACATTTGATCGAAATAATCGGAAGCGTAGTAGAGATGTTCGTCCCAATCCCAGCCCAACCAGCGAACGTCCTCCTGTATTGACTCTACGTATCTGGCTTCTTCCATAACAGGATTGGTGTCGTCAAATCTAAGGTGGCAGCGTCCACCCTCGTTTTCAGCAGCAATTCCAAAATTCAGGCAGAATGACTTGGCATGTCCAATATGCAGAAAACCGTTCGGTTCAGGAGGGAATCTTGTGATTACTTCACCGTCCCACTTTTTTGTACGGTTATCTTCAGCTACAATTGTTCTGATAAAATCTACTGAAGGCTGCTTGCCTGCTTCATCGTCTTTTTTCTGTTCGTTTTCTTGTTGTCCCACTTGACTTGCCCTTATTATATATTGTCGTAAATTTACTTCTATTCTAAATAACTTGAGTATGTTATCAATAATCATGCATTATTTACAGTTTAAAGTTTTCTAGATGTAAGTTAGAAATATAGAGCAGGTATTGACATTTTGCTCCTTGTTAGATAATGTAAATAGTATTGGCTCTTCATAGAGATAAGAGAGATTGCTATTTGTTAAGATAAAGAGGGAAGGAGTACTGGTTTCATGAAAAATGTATTAGTAGTCGGCCATTGTGACCTGGATAACCCACAAATTACTTCATTGCTGGAGAAAAACTTTTCTACAAATGTAGTAAGGGTTAAAATGCTAAAGAAGGTCATAGAGAACCTGGAAAAACAGGATTATGATCTGGTAATCATTAACAGGATAGGGGCGTTTGATCAGGAGAGTGGTCTGGAATTAATTAAGTCAATAAAACATGACGGACGTTTCAAAGTGCCATTGATGATGATCACTAACTACAAAGATCAAATGGATAAAGCAGTAGATAATGGAGCCGTGCCAGGATATGGTAAGGACAAGTTGCACGACAAAGATACAATAGAATTGTTGAGTAAGTATCTGTGTTAAAGGGAGTAATTTGTATGACTCTCTTTATTTAAATAAGTACAAGGCGATGGTGGAGCTTTCTGCCTTGATTTTTGGACGGTAATAATATAGTATTTTTTGTAAAGTACTATTATCAGGTAAGATATGTGTGTTTTTTCTCTATTACCGGATTGTTTTGCCTGATACGTTAATAAAATAATATAAACCTTTTCGTGTGATCAGATTTATGACAAGAAATATCCTGTTAATTATGCTTTCTCTAATGCTGACTCTTGCAGTTGGCTGTAAGACACTTCCTGACAAGGACAAGGAAACTAAGAAAGTTGCCACTGTCAAGGATGAGGGCAAAGCTGATGAATCAGAGAGTCGGCAATGGGAATGGGAAATATCTCAGGAAAGAAAGATTACCAAGGAGGAAGAAGAGAAGGATGTTCCCCGTGAGATTAGTTATCCGCAAAAGATGGTAGAAACAGAAACCATTTATGATAAATTGCCGGAAGGCAAAAAAATTGACATAACCTTTAACTTCCAGAATGCAGACATAAAAGAAGTACTGAAGGTTATTCTCGGGGATATAATGGGGTTGAACTATACTATTGATAAGAGAGTTACAGGAGTGATTACGCTTAGGACAGAGGGGAAGTTTTATGATAATGAGCTAATGGACATTGTACAGGCAACTCTAAATATAAACGGATTTGCTATAGTTAATGATGGTAATATCTTCCAGGTTTTACCTATACAGGAAGCAAGAAGTGAGGCGAGGATCGTACAGCTTGACAGCAGAGTTAAGCCTGGAGGCCGTGAAGTAATTACTCAGTTAGTACCATTGAAACATGTGGCGCCTCAGGCTATTATTCCGACACTGAGAGGGCTCTTGACCAAGGCTGGCTTTGTCATCGCACCAAATGATACGCATGCAATTGTCATTTCCGATAATGTTACCAACATGGGAAGGTTGTTAAAGGTTATAGACACATATGATGTTCCGTTTTTTGCCGGTAAGGCGATGAGGTTTTTTGAGATAAAGTACGCGGATCCTGTTACCCTGGCCAAGGATCTTGAGCTGGTTGCACAAACACTTGGTGCAAGTACAAAGGCGCCTAAAATGGATATATCCTTTATACCATTTCAGGATACAAATAAAATAATGGTTGCAACTTCCATTCCTAAGCTTTTAGATTCTATTGAATCGTGGATTTCAAACATAGACATACATATAGGGGTTAATAAACCGAAAATGTATATTTATAAGATGCAGCATGAACAGGCTGAAACTACTGTGACTGTTTTGACAGAGATGTTTAAGGAGAAGATCACGCCGCCGGAAAAGGGTCTCAAAGCGGGGGTTGAACCTATGAAGATCATTGCGGATAAGAACACAAATTCTATTATAGTGAAGGCATTACCTTCCGATTATAAAAATATCAAGGCTATCATACAGACGATTGATGCAATGCCACAACAGGTGCTCATTGAGGCCATAGTTGCGGAAGTAACATTAACTGATGCTTTGGACCTTGGAATAGAGGTCTTTTTCAGGTATGGCGGTCCAAGTGCAAGCGGTAAACCAAAGGGGGCGGTTGGATCACTTTTACCTTCAGTAACACCTGCAATAACGTCTGGCGATACTGGTACTCTAGATGATGGAATAAGAGCGTTTACGTTTAATAGAGATATAGATACTATATTTAATCTTATCGCTTCAGAGGGAGAGACCGATATACTTTCTACTCCACACTTACTTGTTCGTGACGAACAGACGGCAAGTATACAGGTAGGCTCATCTGAACCGATAAGTACAGGTGCAACAACTGGCTCAGGTATCTCAACTTCACAGATTCAGTATCGTGACATTGGTAAAATACTGACTGTGACACCACGAATTGGTGAGAATAACATGATAACGCTGGACATTACACAGGAGATAAGTGAGGTTAGAACTACATCAGTCTCCGTTCCGGATACACCCGCATTTACTATAAGAAAGACTGAGACTTCTCTGGTTGTTAAAAGCGGACATGCAATTTACCTGGGTGGGATTATTGATATAAAGGATGAATTAATAATTAAAAAACTTCCATACCTGAGCAGCATACCCTATCTCGGAAACATTTTCCAATCAACGGACTTAAATAAAACTAAAACTGAGTTGATGATACTGCTCACGCCTTATATTATCAATACCAATGATGACGCAGATAGATTGACAAAGGAATTCAAGGACAAATTAAGCCAAATAGCAAATATGCAAAAAAAGCATAGATAGATAAACCTTGGTGGTACATTTATCATTAAAGACAGGCTTGTAGCAATGAGCGTGTACCAGGAAGTGAAATAGAATGGTTGCTCAGAAACAAAACAGCCGTGGTTTTACCATCATTGAGGTCATTGTTGCGCTTGTTATTGTTGGGGTATCAATAACAATGTTTGTAAGACTATTGGGTAATTCTGCTATGCTTAGAGGAAAGTTGAACGACTATGATGAGAGAGTGGAGATTGCTGTTACAAAGGCGGAAGAGTCATTCCTTGGGCTGATAGATGGAGGCTTTGATCTGGATAACAATGCGAATACAGTAAAGGGTAAGATTGAGGGTAGGAATATTAACTGGCGTTTAGATGAAGAGGGTGCTGACGGTTTCAGCGGATTCAAGAGAGATGTATATTTCTATACTGTGACTGTTGACGGTGTTGACATTTCAAGCGTAGGTCTTCGATGAGTATAAGCAATTACCTGTTACCTGTTGCATGGGTGGGTACATTAAGAGCCAAACCGCCATGCAAATCCGACATAGTTGTGTCTTTTCCTGAAGAGAGAATGAAGCCGTCTCATGTCAGTGCATTCACTTTATTAGAGCTTATAATAGCCATTTCTATAGGTACTGTTTTGATCCTGCTCGTTTCCTTTGCAGTGAGGACTGGTTTCTTCCAGATGGAGAGAGGGAGCAAGTGGCTTGAAGAGGGGCACAGGGATGACAGTGCCCTATTCTTTTTTCGCCAACAGGTAGCTTCAATGAGACATGAGTTACTTAATAAAGATGTTATTTTCAATGGTGATCCGGATAGTATTGTTTTTGTTACTCCTATCTCACTAGAAAGAAGTTATGGGTTAGGATTGATGATAGCCAATTATTATATTGAGGATGATAGTGGAAGTCTCAGGCTGAATTACCGAGAGAAACGATTTGTACCTGGTGAAGGTCTTGACAGGTTTAAAGATCAATATGCTTTAATGCTTAGTGACAGTGAAGTTGTGGAGATTGTAAATGGATATGATCAGATATCATTTCACTACCTTGGGCTCCAGGATGATAAAGATGCCGCTTCCAGTACAACTGTTTCAGAGTGGGAGGATGAATGGTCAGTAAACAGTTTACCAAAGGCCATAAAGGTAGTATTAACAAGAGATGGGCAAGTGCAGGAGTTGATAGTTCCAGTAATGGTTATGTATTAATCTTTGTGCTGTGGGCAATTGCTATTCTCAGTATGGTTGCACTGGGCTTTTCCAAAGATACTAAGATGGCTGTTTCGCTTAAGACTATTAGTACAGAGCGGCTGAAGGATTCGTATGCCGCCAGGGGTGCGTCTCTATATGCTCTCGCCAAAATGTCTATTGATGATAATGTCTCGACCACCACAATTATTGACAGCGATCATACACAGGGTACGGCTGGTTCCGTGACA
>CAYTGO010000040.1:0-29112 GCA_964437425.1 uncultured Candidatus Scalindua sp. | reverse complement strand
TTTTGTATGTGATGACATAACAGTCATTCTGAGACGGCTGGAGTTAGCTGGGACGGTAGGTGGTCGTATAGCAGGGATTAATATTCCATTGTCATAAAGCAGTTTTGAAACTTTAACGGCCTTCTTTGCATCTCCTATCAAGATTGGAATAATCTGACTTTCAGAAGATATAGTATTAATATTCAATGAATTCAATTTGTCCTTGATGAAACGCACATTATTCCATAGTGACACTCGCATTGAAGGATCTCCTTGTATTAGCTTTATACCGGCAATAGATGCGGCACATACTGCAGGTGGGAGCGCGGTTGTATACATAAAAGTCCTTGCTTTATTCCTAAGATAACTGATCAAATCGATATCACCGGAAACATAACCTCCAAGACTTCCAATGGCTTTACTTAATGTACCCATAACAACATATACTTCATTGCCTAGATCATAATGCTCAACAACCCCTATGCCATTTTCCCCAAAAACACCTGTACCATGAGCCTCATCGACCATAAGCATAGCATTGTAGTTTGCAGCAATCTTGACAAGATCAGGGATGGGTGCCAGATCTCCATCCATACTGAATACGGAATCAGTAATAATCAGTTTACAGTTATATTTTGCTGACTTCTTGAGTATGTTTTCAAGTTTCTCCATATTGCAATGTGCATAAACCCTGAAGTCTGCACCAGATAATCTACATCCATCTATGATACTGGCATGGTTTAATTTATCACAAATAACCAAATCTCCATTAGACACTAAAGATGTTATTACGCCTAAATTAGCCATATATCCAGTTGGAAAAACAATAGCAGCATCTTTTTTCTTGAACTTTGATATTTCATTCTCAAGCGTTTCATGTAAAGTCATATTTCCGGATACCAGCCTAGACGCACCAGCCCCCCATCCATACAATTCTACAGCATCTTTAACCGCCGCTACAACAGAGGGATGGCTTGCAAGACCAAGATAATTATTTGAGCAAAAAGACAAATATGTTTTGCCTTCTATTTTTATATGAGTATCCTGTGCATTCTCAACAGCCGTAAGATTTCTGTAAAGACCGGACTCTTTTATTTTGATCAATTCATCTGATAAATGGTTCATGTTTATTTGGCAACAAAAATTCACATTGTCAACAATAATAGATGTGTTATACTGACAATGAATTTTAGTAATAGTAAGCCTGCTAGAAAATACTAGGAATATTATTCGTAATTTTTATGAAATCGACATTAGTTTAAGACTCGAAGTAACATGCTATTACAAATCAATCAAAGAACTCGCACCCTTTACTATTAGAAGTAAAAAACAATAATTAAACTTAATAGTGACAAATTAATAGACAAAAATGTCAAACTATATAGTGATCTATGTTACCACCGGCTCAATAAGCGAAGCAAAAAAAATCGGAAGGACATTGGTTAAAGAAAAATTAGTTGCATGTTCTAATATCATTTCTCCTATTCATTCAATTTACAACTGGCAAGGAAAGACATGTGAAGACAAAGAAGCATTGATGATGATGAAAACCAATAAAAAACTTTTTAAACAAATTGTAAAAAGAGTTGAAGAACTACACAGCTACGATGTCCCGGAAATTATTGCAATGCCAATTGTAGAAGGTTCCATTAAATATCTATCCTGGATCAACGAAGAGACAAAATAACTCATTAAACTTCCTGCACTATCTCGTATACCTTTTCCTTAACAAACATGTCAAACAGATCAGAGTCAATAAGTTTACCTTTAACATCGTAATCAATAATATCTAGTGCTTTGTCATGAGGAACCGCTTTCTTATATGGCCTGTCCTGTGCTGTTAAGGCATCATATATATCAGTAAGAGCCATCATCTTGGATTGGATTGGAATCTTATCAGTATTTATACCCAAAGGGTAGCCTTTCCCGTTCAGCTTCTCATGATGTGCATGCGCAATGTCCGGAATATTCTCGAATTCTTTTGTCCACGGAATCTTCTTTAAGAATTCATATGAATGAACAACATGAGATTCAATTTCATGCCTCTCTTTTTCATCCAGAGTACCCTTTTTTATGCTTAATAAATTAAATTCATATGGAGAAAGATAATTACGCTCTGCCCCGCTATAATCATGATAGACTTTCTCAGAAATATTTTTTATTTCTACAAACAGATCGTCTTCCAGAATAGTAGGTATATTGGCTTTTTCAATCCCTGCTGAATAAGCATCCAGCCTAATTAATTCGTCTTTCAATTCAATATCAATCTCTTTGAAACATTCCAGGTAATCATCAACCTTTTTGTCATGCACTATGCTTAACTTTTTCTCAAGGTATTTACATTCGATTGATTTTTTTATAAAATCAAAACGGCTTCTTACATTCTTTATCTCATCCGGATACAGTTTATTTGCTTTTACTAACACATTCTCACGTACACCTATTTTACCAAAGTCATGCAGTAGACCTGCATATCTTATTTCCTTCAGCTGTTCATTGGAAAAATGTGTATCCTTGTACTTCCCGGTTGATACCCTGTCAACTACAACTGCCAGCCCAACGGTTAATGCAGAAACCCTTTCAGAGTGCCCGCATGTTGAAGGATCTCGTTGTTCTATTGTGAGCACTGATGCTTTTACGAACCCTTCAAATAGATTTTGTATATTTTGATATAAAAGACTATTTTCTATAGAGACAGCAGCCTGACTTGCAAGTGAATTTATAAGTCCAAAGGTTCTTTCATCAAAAGGTCTTACCTCATCCTCAACAACTGATTCCGAATTCAATTGAACATTTTTTGATTTTTTCCTGTTTATTAACTGTAGCACACCAATGGTTTTATTTCTGTGATCCTTCATTGGTATTACCAGCATTGACTTTGTGCGATAATTAAACTTAATATCAAAGGCCTTATTAAAAGAGTAGTCTACATCTTCAGGTATATCATAGACGTCCTCAAGGTTAATAAATTCCCCGGTTAACGCGACATAGCCTGCCAGGCTAGACCTTGTAAGCGGCAGTGCATATTCCTTAAATTCTATGTTAGCAAGAGAATCATTTTGAACTAACTTAAATATCAGGCTATTTCCAACATTTTTCGCTCTGTCCAGTAGGTATAGACTTCCGGCATCGCAATTTGTAATCTCCCTGCTTTTTGAAAGAATTAAGCTCAACAAAGTATCATAATCCTGCTCTGATGAAAGAGATATTCCAATTTCATTTAGACTACTTAATTCCCTGGTACGAGTATCTAACGCAGATAGCAACCTTTCACCCTCCAGCTTCGAGTGCAAATATCCGAATCCACTCTTTAAAGCTTTCAACAGTTCCGGTTCTTCTACAGGTTCTTTGAGGTAAATAAATATTTTTTCTTCGCTACAGGTTTCAGCAATATTTGGTTTTCTAATACAAATAACGGCATTAGAGTTATCCGAACAGAAAATCGATTCGAATTCCTCTTTCTTCAAGCCATTAATAAATTCGTCATTTAAGAGATAAATTTTTAGACCATCACAAGATTTGTGTTCTGCGATATCTGAAGGGATTATCTTTATTAAATTTATCCCTTCATCTCTCAACAAAGGCTTAAAGGGGTCAGGCACAACTCCCGGGGCGTGATATATAGTTAATTTTGTAGAAATGATATTCACTTATTTTAAAGGTTTAATTCCATACCCTCATAAGCAGCATATGATTCCTTGAATTCTTTTCTAGCATCTCTCTCAAGTTTATCTACAAACTTATCATCATGTGCTGGATCGTGGTGAAACAATATAAATTTCTTAACTTTAGCAGCTTTGGCGACTTTCACCCCTTGCGTCCATGTAGAGTGCCCCCAACCGGTTCTTGGAGGTCCCACTTTACCGGAATATTCATCATCTGTATAATTACAATCATAAACAAGAACATCTGCATTTAAAGACAGTTTGAGTAATGATTTGTCTATACAACTGAAATGTTCAGTATCTGTAGCATAAACAAAGGACTTACCTCCGTACTCAATTCTATACCCTATACATCCTCCAGGATGGTTAAGGCGTGCAAGATTAATTTTTACATTATTCTTTTTAATACTATCGTTTTTTGTTAATTCATTAAAACTAATCTTTGCATCCAATTCTGACAATGATAATGGGAAATATGGAAACATTAACTGAGCTGTAAAAAGTTGCTCCAGTGTAAAGTTCATTTTACTCTCACCAATCAGAGTGATTGAATATTTACTATTAAAAACAGGTGCAAAGAACGGAAATCCTTGTATATGATCCCAATGAAAATGAGAAAATAGAATGTTTAAGTGTTGAGGTTTTTCAGATAATATTTTGTTCCCTAATTCTCTGATACCACTACCGGCATCCAGAATAAAGATTTCTTTACCACATCTGATTTCAATGCATGATGTATTTCCACCGTATTTAACGGTTTCTTTTCCCGGTGTACTTATACTGCCTCTTGCACCCCAGAACCGAATATACATTTTATCTGCTCTTGCCAACTGATTCCCCTTTCACTCAAAGGTATTTATGACCAAAATTATACGAATAACTCTTTTTCTATTATTGAACATAGAATATGTCCTATTGTTATATGACATTCCTGAATACGTGCAGTATCTTTGGAAGGTATCTCAAGGCATATATCAACATTATCTTTGATATCTCCTCCTCCTTCACCTGTAAAAGCAATAGTCTTTGCGCTCTTTTTCTGTGCTGCAAGAGCAGCATTTATAATGCTCAAAGAATTGCCACTTGTACTCAAACCAATGACAACGTCACCTTCCCTGACAAATGCATCTACCTGTCTTTCAAAACATTGATCGTACCCGAAATCATTGGCAATTGCTGTCAACACAGATGTATCAGTGGTTAGTGCAAGCGCCGGCAATGGTTTTCTGTTCTTCTTAAATCGACCAACTAGTTCTCCGGCAATATGCTGTGCATCTGCAGCGCTTCCTCCATTTCCCATAAGGTACAGCGAATGTCCTGTTTTATATGCCTCTACCAATATATTTGCAATTTTAATAATTGAGTCAACACTATTGGAAAGAAGTTCAGTCTTTAAACTAATACTCTCTTTCAAAGATGATTCTATTTCGTTTTTCATCAATAAAATCTCACTTAATTTACACTTGCAAAGTATTTCTCGATTTGATTAATATAATGCAATAGACTTTTCAAAATGATAAACATTAATGACAGATTATCTACCGAGGATTATTATTTCGTTCTATAATTCTTGTAACAATATCAGTTGTTGATGCATCTTTTACAAAAGGAGCTAAAATCACTTTACCCCCATATGACTCAACAAATTCACGACCTACGACACCCTTCTCTTTCCAATCTTCACCCTTTACGAGTACGTCAGGTCTCAGCCTTTTTATGAGCTTATCAGGCGTTAATTCGTCAAAAAGAATCACATAATTCACATCTTCCAGAGCAGAAATTAATCTTGCTCTTTCATCTTCTGAAACAAAAGGTCTTTGTTCTCCCTTTTGCTCCCTTACTGAGCTGTCTGTATTTAGCCCAATTACCAATACGTCACCCTGTTGTTTAGAAAATTTAAGATATTCTATATGGCCAATATGGAGAATATCAAAGCATCCATTAGTAAACACAATTTTCTCGTTACTTTCCCTGTGCTTATTTAATATTGTCTCCAACTCGTCCAAAACCTTAATTTTTGTGTAAAGGGGATTTGCACCTCCCATTAGTTCGCTTAATATCTCACTCTTGCTAACCGGTACAGCGCCTATTCTACCAACCTCTACACCTGCGGCAATGTTTGCAATCATTGCCGCATTTTCAAAACTATTATTACTTCCCACTACAAATCCAAAAATGCTCAAAACCATATCACCCGCTCCACTGACATCATAAACATCTTTAGGCACTGTAGGTATTAAATTACTTGATCCATCATTGCCATATAAAAACATTCCATCTTTATCTGCCGTGATTATAACATATTCAAAGAAAGACTCTCCCAGCAACTTCTTTCCAGCAGACTTCATGCTGTTAACGTCAGTAATTTTAATCCCGGTTGCTAATTTTGTTTCAAATCTGTTAGGTGTTATTGCAGTTGCACCCTTATATATTGTATAATCATTTGAAAGTCTTGGATCAACTATCACCGGCACTTTGTTATCTTTTCCTAACTTAATTACAGTTTCTAAAATACGTTTGGACAAGACACCTTTATTCATATCTGATATCAATAGTATATCAACATGTTGAATTCCATTTTCAATTTTTGTGATAATTTCATCCTGTGCTTCTTCTTCAATGTCATCGACCTTCTCATAATCAATTCTCAAAAGCTGTTGAATTCCTTTTCCTGCAGATTGAAGATGTCCCATCATTCTAACCTTTACTGTTGTCGGTCTATCAGAAGCCTGTACAATTCCGTCCGTTTCCACTCCAATACTATCTAAATTATCAAGTAGACGTTTACCTTCATCATCTTTGCCAATTACCCCATAACAACAAACCTTAGCCCCGAGGCATGCAAGGTTATTAGCAACACTTCCTGCCCCGCCCGGTCTTATTTCTTCAGAGGTCACATTCAGCACCGGTATTGGCGCCTCTTGTGATATACGTTTGACTTCGCCCCATACATACTTATCAAGCATAAAATCTCCTATTAGCAGGATATTTGGACTGATGCTATTTGATAAAATATGTACCAGGTTATTTGATGTATGTTCAGTTTTCTCAGGCAAAAATTAACTCCACTCTTATTACTATATCCTGCAATATAATAAAATATTTATTTAACGTTTATCTCTAATCCCTCATATGCTGCAATGGTATGACGAAAACCATTTTGTGCCTCTAATTCGATTCTATCTACTCCTGAATCCTCACGACCATGGTGAGTAAGGGCAAGTTGATCAATCTTCGCTTCTATACACAACGCAATTGCTTCCTCCCAGGTACTATGCCCCCAGCCCTTACGTCCTCCATTTCCATCTGAACCTGAATACTCTTCTGGAGTATAGTGTGCATCAAATATAACCAGATCAGTGCCTTTCAAAAAGTCAACTATTCTCTGATGTGATTTATCTGTGTGTTCGTGGTCACTAATATATGCTACAGATTTGTTTTCACAAGTTATTTTATATCCAAGAGATGTATCAGGATGATCTAATGAAATACTTTCTACGGCTACGTTGCCTATCTGAACATTTTCATCACTCTTGATATTATTGAAATTCATACTTGCCGACATGTCTTTTAGTTGAATAGGAAAAAAAGGAGGAGACATCTGACTCCGCAATGCATATTCAATATCTATGTCTTTGTGTAAAGTACTGTATAGATTTAGCTCGAACTCAGAATCAAATGCCGGTCGAAAAAATGGAAAACCCTGAATATGGTCCCAATGAACATGGCTAAAAAATATATATAGCTGCTTCTTATTGTTTTCTCTAAAACTGTCCCCAGCCATAATATCAATGCCTAATGGCATAATGCCTGTTCCTGCATCTAGAATGATTGTCTTGTCACCACAATCCACTTCAATACAGCTCGTGTTACCTCCATACTTTGAGTTATTAGGACCGAATATGGGTATACTTCCTCGCACTCCCCAGAACTTTACCTTCATATAAACACCACTGTGCACAAAAAAGTAACAAGATTGTCAGCTTTCATTCAAGACCTTTAATTTAGATAATAAATAATCACTCAATTCCTAATCAGCCATTTTCAACTTATCATAAACAAGTATTTCAATAAGTGCTTTCAGGATATCAGTTTAACTATCTATAGTCAAATATAAATTAAGCGGAAACAGCTAGTGCAAAATTGAATATTACATCTAATTTAGTTTAGAATAACAAATTATTATGACTAACGCTGGAATATACATTTTCATATGTTTTTTATTGCAACGATGTATATGCTCTGATATAGTTAAACATTCGATAAATTCACAGCAGATATACACTTATAGTACAGTTTAAGTAATCTGCCGTTTTAAATTTTGGAATTATTTTAATTAATGGAGACAAGTACCAATGAGAAAAGCAATTCATCCCGAAATTATGGAGACAACTGTTACCTGTGGTTGTGGAGAAACTTTTGTAACACGGTCAACAAAAAGCAGTATTCATGTAGAAGTATGTTCTATGTGTCATCCTTTTTACACGGGAAAACAGAAATTTGTTGATAGCGCCGGAAGAGTTGAAAGATTTAAACAAAAATTCAAATGGACTCAAGATTCAACAAAAGGTGGTTCTGATGATACCGCCGAAAACAGTAAATCTGATTCCCAGGAGGCTGTTGCAGTAGAAGAAAAACCGGAGACCGGTAGTGCAGATTAATGACAAACTGTTAAAGAAGTTGAAGGAGATGTTTGAGCGTAATAGTGAACTGGAAAAACACTTATCTGATCCTGAGATTATTGCTGACAACACCAGATATACCTCTTATGTTAAAGAGCACGGAAGATTGTCTAAATTCGTATCTAAATATATACAATTAGACGAAACGCTTAGACAAAAAGAAGAAGCAAATACTATCATTTCTGAAAATAGTGGTGATAAAGACTTATACGAAATGGCCAGGGATGAACTGGGCAGCCTCGAAGAGAGAGAAATTAAACTCTTTGAAGAGGTTAAAGGATGTTTCTTTACGGAAGGTACTGATGCCACTAAAAGTGCAATAATGGAAATACGTGCAGGAACAGGTGGTGATGAAGCAGCACTTTTTGCCGCAGACCTTTTTAAGATGTATTCAAAATATGCGGAAAAGCAGAAGTGGAAAATTGAAATGATGGACTCCAGCCTTACGGAAATAGGAGGTTTCAAGGAAGTAACCTTTTCCATTGAAGGACCGTCAGTTTATAGCAAGTTATGTTTTGAGAGCGGTACCCACAGAGTACAGAGAGTTCCATCAACTGAAACAAGCGGGAGGATTCATACCTCTGCAGCAACAGTAGCGGTCCTACCTGATGTAGAAGATGTTGATGTAAAAATTGACCCAAAAGATATAACTGTTAACACATTCCGATCATCCGGACCTGGAGGGCAGAAAGTTAATAAAACCAGCTCTGCAATAAGAATTGTCCATATACCTACTGGTTTGGTTGTCAAGTGCATGGATGAAAAATCTCAACACAGAAACCGTGCAAAAGCGATGAGAGTGCTTCGAAGCCGTCTCTACACTTTTTATCAGGAACAGACCAAAAACGAGCGAGATAAGACACGACGAACTCAGATCGGCTCCGGCGACAGAAGTGAAAAGATCCGCACATACAACTTCCCTCAAAACAGAGTTACAGACCATAGAGTAAATCTGAATCTATACAACCTGGAAAAAATAATGCTTGGCGAAATAGACGATCTGATTGAAGCGATGACAGAATACGGTAAACAGGAAAAGATGAAGGAATTAGCAGAAACCCTTTAAATGCATTCCCCTGTCCTCACGGTCATATAATCTAGTACTAAATCCAATTTAACATATCCATAAAACTCACAAACATGTCAGATGCACAAGGCAGAAATACAATACGCAATAGTCTAAAATCAGCAATTGCGGTATTAAAAAAATCTGAAATTGAATTCCCTGAAATAAATGCCGATACACTTTTGGCATATGTCTTGTCGTGCGACAAAGTTAATCTCTATACTAATCAAAACGATATAGTTAATGAGGCCGATTTCACCAAGTACAATGAATTAATACATAGAAGAGCCTGTCATGTCCCACTGCAATATATTACGCAACAAGTAGAGTTTATGTCACTCGACTTTATTGTAGATAAAAGAGTCTTAATTCCCAGACCTGAAACAGAAATACTTGTAGAAACAGTTATTAAGAAAACAGGCAATAATCCGTACCATGATAGAAGAATAACCATTATAGACATTGGCACTGGTTCAGGCAATATCGCCGTATCTTTAGCCAAAAACATAAGTAATATTAAGATATATGCTGGCGACATCTCACGGGAAGCACTCGCCGTTGCAAATGAAAATGTTCAAAGGCATGATGTTACTAACAAGATCCATCTTCTGCATGGGAACGTCTTCGATGCATTCAATATCGACCTTAAGAAGGAACAAGTTGATTTCGTTGTTTCAAATCCTCCTTACGTAAGCGAATCGGAATCTAAAAACCTGGAACCCGAGCTTATAGATCACGAACCTCTCCTAGCGTTGATTGGTGGTGAGGACGGATTATGCATCTACAAACAAATAATCAAGGATGCGACAGACTGGATAAAGCCGGGCGGTTATCTGATCATTGAAATTGGAGAAACACAGGCAGATTCTATAATAAAGCTCATGCAAAATGAATTGCATTATGATGAAATTGAAATAATCAAAGATCTACAGGGGAAAGAACGCATAATTTCTTCAAAGATAAAACAATAAAGCAAAATCAATTACTTTATAATCCCTGTCTAATACCGGATCCCCAGTTTAATTATTTGATTTTCTTCGCTACGTAATAAATCCATGCACTGTCTTTATCTTCACTATCGAGATTTAGCACATTACCTAAAGTATCATACATTTCGATAGTCTCGAAACCCATCGCTTTGAGTTGAGACACTTGATGTGTTTTATCTATATAATAAGTAAGCATAGCATAATTATGCGCAATATCATTTATGATTGCATATTGTTCATTAAATACCTGATGGTTTTTATTCCTTAAGCGGTTACTCGTGGACTTTAAATACTTTAGAAAATTGCCAACTTGCTTACATGGAGCTTTAGAGAGTTCCATTATTGGACGAGATATTGCATAGCGGTGATTTCTATTATGTGAAGAAAAAACAAAAAGCCCATCACGCTTTAGTACTCGCCGTATTTCTCCTAGTCCTTTAAGCCTGTCATCATGACTAATTGAATCCAGGCCGTTAAACGAAAACATTACACAATCAAATTCATTGTCTTTAAATTCACTCATATCTCTCACGTCACCATGTAAAAAGCGAACTCCTTCAAATCTTTTTCTGCAGGATTCTATCATTTCCAATGAATAATCAAGGCCAATATACCCGCTACTCAGATTCTTTAAAATTGCAGTTGTTCTGCCACTACCACATCCAATATCAAGTACATGTTTCCCAGAAATGAATTCCCTGTATTTTACAATGATCATTACCTCAGGGTTCTGTAATCTCATGTTAATATAACTTGAAACTACACTTTTACTTTCATACTTTTTCTTATTCATAATATTATTTGATACTGCAAACACCTTTTTTCTGATGATAAGCAGGTAGAAAAGTCTATAATGCTAGCAAATGATGCGAAGTACTTTATTTACTTCTAATATAACTCAGTAAGATGAATTTACTATTTTCTCTCTGGGTTGTAAAGGAAGAATAATCTCTTAGACATATGAAACACCCAGACTACTTTCAACCATGAAATTGAGGTTATTGTTTTGGTTTAGATGTTGAATGCAATTATGAAAAGTGACCAGAAAAGAAATGTATTTGCGTGGTGTATGTACGATTGGGCAAATTCTGCATTTGCAACAACCGTTATAGCAGCTCTATTACCCATATACTTTGCAACAGTTATTGTTCCAGCGGATGGATGGGTTTTTAGATTTCTTAATATAGAGATACCTACTAATGCAACCACACTATGGGCTTTTCTCGCTGGCGCTACTGCCCTCTTTGTTTTTATAACCGCTCCAGTTCTTGGTGCAATAGCTGATATTTCAAAATCTAAAAAAAGGTTCTTAATGACTTTCTGTTTTGGTGGAAGTCTTTTTACTACACTTCTGTTTTTCAGTCAGAGTGGCGATGTTTGGATGACGATGATCTTTTTCTTCCTTGCCAATACCTGCTTTATTAGTGCAAATATTTTCTACGACGCTTTTCTCCCTCACATTGCCACCAGAAGCGAGATGGATCGAGTTTCGGGAAGAGGCTATGCCTACGGTTACCTAGGAGGAGGCCTGCAATTCTTAGTCTGTAT
Source organism: uncultured Candidatus Scalindua sp. (assembly GCA_964437425.1). Taxonomy (GTDB): domain Bacteria; phylum Planctomycetota; class Brocadiia; order Brocadiales; family Scalinduaceae; genus Scalindua. The sequence continues at coordinate 17,183 of CAYTGO010000040.1, read as the reverse complement.
AATCTTGATCCTTGCTCACAAAAAAATCGGTATTGAAAAAGCAATGGCAGTGAGAATAAGCTTGCTGTTCTCAGGAGTCTGGTGGGGTGGTTTCTCAATAATCACACTTCTATATATGCATGTACCTGAAATAAACAAATCCTCAGATCAACTGAGCCGAAGAAATAATAATTTATGGTCATATCTAAGAGTCGGAGTTTCACGAACCTGGCACACAGTCTTGAAAGCCAAAACACATCGTAATCTTGTTATTTTTCTGATAGCATTCATGTTCTACAATGACGGGATACATACGGTTATCAGGATGGCTGCGATTTACGGAAAGGACGAACTTGGACTCAAGAACCAAACCCTTTTGGGTACTCTCTTGCTGGTACAGTTTATCGGAATAGGAGGAGCACTGTTATTCAGCAAAATATCCAGAATCTTTGGTACAAAAAGAATATTAATTTTAGTTTTAACACTCTGGCTGGGAATCTTGTGCTATGCATACATTATAAGCAGCGCTCTTGACTTCTGGATGCTCGGAATAGCGGTAGGTTTTGTCCTTGGAGGCTCTCAAGCTATAAGCAGGTCTTTTTATGGAGCAATGATACCCATTGATGAATCTGCTGAGTTTTTCGGATTTTACTCAGTTTTTGCAAAGTTTTCGGCTATTTGCGGACCGTTTGTTTTCGGTATTATTCGTCAAATAACCGGGACATCACGCCTTGCCATTTTATCACTTGTCGTTTTCTTTATTATAGGAATTGTACTCTTGTGCTTTGTAAAGGAGAATACTGCACCTCTCCAACTGAGCAGAGATGAAAGGGTGAGGAGTTAATTTATTGTGATAATTTATTCATATCTTAAAGGTAATTCGCTGCGCCCTGGTGCTGTCTCCACGTCTTACATCTATTATCAATTCGGACCCTGCTCCCTTAAATTCATAGACAAGCTTCCCGCCTTCACTATCTGAATGAGTACTATGTAAAACTTTCCCCGATACAGTATCTCCATCCAGATTCGCGGCAATAACTTTCAAAGGTAAGCAGCATGCCGCCTGAAAAACCATCTTATTGTCTAACGCATAAAGACGTGTGTAATGTGGTTTCCTCGAACCTCCCGGACCCATGCTTGCTGCCTTGGAAGTTTTTCCAGGCATAGTATCAATCAAATATTTCTCATTTGCTTCAATACTATCTTCCAGCTTCACGTGCTCGCTTATGTCTACATGCGTGATTATCTTCTCTGCATCTTCAATATCCTGTTTTATAGATTCTGCTGAAGGAGTTTTTCCCGCTTTACTTCGACGGCTTTCAATCTTTGGAGCTTCTGGATTTACTAATGGTAGATTTTCATAAGACATATTTAGATCAACTTCTTTCTGCATATATTATTATCAACAACAAAAATTCGTCCTATATTAATGTAGTGTTTTATCAAAGAGATTAACTATTTTCTATAAATGAACACCTAATTATTAATAAATAGATTATTAATGAGTAGCAATATCTCTGAAAAATCGAATGGCTTTTTGAGGAGGAAATCCACTTTAAAGGCTTCATCTTCCATAAGTTTAAGCTGCTCACCCCATCCAGTAATTACGCCTATTTTAGGTATTCTTTCCATCTCATTCAGGGCCTTGATTACGTCATACCCATAAACTTCCGGCATAACCATGTCACACAATACAAGATCATAGTTGTTATCTTCTGCTAATCTTATAGCCTCTGCACCATTGTCTACCGTCCTTACCATGTGGCCTTCTCTTGAAAGGAATTTGTCCAGAATATCACATATTGGCTCATCATCATCTACCACCAGGATATGCAAACCATTACTTTTTGACACTTGTTCCGTTTCAGTAATTTCTCTTGTACTACCTACTCTAGTAACTATCGGCAATTGAAGAGTAAATGTAGTACCTATTCCAATTTCGCTTTTAACATCTATACTACCATTATGCCTGGACATCATACTATGAACTATACTCATCCCCAATCCGGTACCATCAGGTCTTCGTGTAGTAAAAAAAGGATCAAATATCTTCCTCCTCACATCTTCTGTCATGCCTTTGCCAGTATCAGAAACCCTGACAAACGCTATACTGTCTTTGCCCCAAGTACTAAAAGAGATCTTACCGCCGTCAGGCATTGCATCCAGGGCGTTGTGTATTAAGTTTATAAACACCTCTCTTATTTCTGTGGAATTGCAACTCACTTCAGATTTTCCACTAACACCATCCATATCCAAATGGTAGTTTATGCCATTGGCTTGTGCCATATTCTTCCATCTAGGCATTGTAAATTCAATCGACTGCTTAATTAAATTACCGATGTCATCAGTTACGTATTCTGTTGTGTCAACTTTCGTTTTAGAAAACTCGAGCATCTTATTGGATATTCCAGCGCCATCTTTGACCGCCTTCATAATAGTATTAAGCGAATCAACCAAGCCCTTATGATCTTTATAGGCGTCACGAAGTAGCTGAACATTGCCAGAGATGATGGCTAGAATATTATTAAATTCATGTGAAATACCAGTAGTTATTGTTCCAATAGACTTTAATTTCTCTGACTGTACAAGCGCATACTCGATTTCTCTACGTTTAATGATCTGCCTGATGATAGCTACAAGATGATCCATATCTAAAGGCTTGGTTTCATAAGATACAACATGTTCTTGATGCACTGCTTCAATTGCAGTATCAAGTGTGGCATGTGCTGTTATATGGATAAAATCAGTTGAAGGCGATATCTTTGCCAATTTCTTAACTAGATCAGTACCTTGAATATCTGGCAATTTAATATCTACAAGAGCTATGTCATACCTGTTGTCAGGTAACAGGGCAGTTGCGTCTTTACCACTGTTAGCACACGTAACAACATAGCCTTCATTCTCTAGGTACTCTTTAAGGCCATCACAGAGTTCTTCATTGTCATCAACAACTAATATAGTGACATCTAATTTCATCGCTTGTACTCATAAATTAGGTATAAAAAAAATGTTCAATAAAAATCTACATATTTAGAAATTCTTACTCTAGTTTCTATCATCAAATGCCGCCTGCACAGTTTCAACCAGTGCATCAAGATCTAGTGGTTTTTCAAAGACTGCACAGACGTCCTTTTTTATAGTCTGGTCAATTAGATTTTCAGTTTCCTTATTGTTATTTGTTATGATTATGATATTTACATCAGGGCGAAAGTCACGAATCTTCTGATATGTTTCAATACCATTTATGTCCTTCTGATTTGCATTAAGTATTATAAAATCAAAGTTCTTTTCACTTGCCTTTAGAACTGCTGATTCTTGATTTTTAACTACTACCCCGCAGTATCCCTTTTCAGCAAACCTATCAAGTAAGCAGGAGCTGAGCTTTCTGTCGTCATCAGCTATCATAATCACTGCTCCACTAGAGAATGTTTTATTTATGCTGCAAATAAGCTTTTCATTATCAACCGGCTTCTGAAAAGCGCCAAATACTCCATTTCGCAATGCTTCTTTGATACGGCTTTCTACAGCAAATGCTGTCATCAGAATAGTGGGAGTACCAGGAGAAATTTTTTTAAGCTTCTGAAATGTCTCAACACCGTCCATACCGGGCATTCTAACATCCATCAGCACCATATCAAATTCCTCTTCCTCAATCGTTTCCAAAGCCTTGAAGCCATCATGGGCACCCTTAGCATCAAAACCTTCCATCTCCAAAAAATCAATTATACCTTCACAGTAGTCTATGTTATCGTCGACTACAAGAATACGTCTGTTTGTCTTCACAATTCACCCCTTTAATTTACAACAATATAAAATTACGTATTTAAAACTATTAATCGCATTGCTTTTAAGCAATTTCACTTTTTATGTTGCCTGATTCCATTATCAGCATATGGAAAGCGTAAAATGAAGGTTGCGCCTTCGCCATTTTCAGATATAGCATCTATTGAACCCCCATGTTTTTCCATGATCATCTTGCATATCGTAAGCCCATAACCAAACCCCTTTACCTTAGTCCCAAAGAATGACTGAAAGATTTTTTTAATGCTCTTCGCTTCAATACCGGGCCCAGAATCCTTTATAGAAATAATGATATTATCTTCTTCGTCTTTATAAGCGTTTATCCAGACAGTACCTTGCTTTTCCATCGCATGTATGGCATTAGACAAAATATTTCTTATTACTATAGAAATTTGCTTTTCATCCACATCCACAAATAACTCATTTTTAGTCATCGCATTAATAAGGTGAATGCCTTCTGGCATCTCTGAAATGTCGATGCCATTCCTAATAATATCACTTATATCACATCTACTCTTAGCAGGCGCTCCAAGTTTTGCAAGGTCTTGCAGGCTTTGGATAGTATCAACCGTCTCTTTAACCTGCTTAATTATTCTATCAATCTGTGCCTTGGTTTTTTCATCTGCATCTTTGAGCTTTCTTTTAAGATTTAAAGCAGAAATATCTATCGTGGCAAGCGGATTTCTTATTTCGTGAGCAATGCTGCCTGATAACTTACCTATAACAGCAAGACGTTCAGACGTTGCAACTTGCTCTTCCATCTCTATCTGTTTAGTAATATCCCTCCAATTGCTTATGATAATAGCCTGATCTTCTACAGACTCCTGTTCAACAAGAGAAGCATTAACACTTAAATATATTACTCCATCAGTGGAGGTCATATTAAAATTAACATCATAACAATGACCATCTCGGTAGACACTTTCCATCAATTTTGTCCAAGTATCCACTGCTCCATCACCAAGTTGTTGAAGCCAGACATACAGGCTTGTCTCAATAATATCCCTCCAATGTTGTCTAAATATAGAGCTGAACCGTCCATTAACTAACACAATATTTTGCGATGCATCTGTAACGACAATACCATTTGGAGTTGAACGTAATAATCCTTCAAAAAATTTAACTGTCTTTTTTGTGGATTCTAATTCACTAACATTTGGAATATTTTCCATAATAACTTTCTTTAAGTTTGATCTATTTTAGATATTTTTACGACACTATACTTATATTCAGGTTGTTTAGAATGCAGATCGCATACATGATTAGTAAGTAAGTTTGCCAGTCTGCCCTCACCAACTTTCAATGCTTTGCCATAATGCATTGGCATAAATATGGTATTTGGCAGTACGCTTTCAGTAATCCGTACACTGCCACGAACTGCCCCCCTACGCGAAGCAACCTCAATTTTTTCACCATCAACTATATTCAGTTGTGAAGCAGTAACAGGGTTAATTTCAACAAAGTTGTCCGGAGCCTTGGAATGAAGGTTAGGCACTCGGCCAGTGCGAGTTCTGGTATTGAAATGCCACTGTAACTTTCCGGTAATTAAAACATAAGGATATTCTTCATCGGGTGTTTCAGATGGTGGATTGTATTCTCGTGGCAATAAAGCAGCACGTCCATCAGGCCGTGGAAACTGTCTGTCGGTAAATAATCGTACTGTTCCGGGGTGCTCTGCGTCAGGACATGGTAGTTGAGGTCCAACCTGATTACGCAGACGCTCATATGTCACGCCACTCATATCACATATTTGACCTTTAGTAATTTCCTTAAGTTCTTCAAACACCTCTTCGGACGAAGCAAATTGGAACTCTTTATCAAAGCCCATGGCTTGTGCTACTTTACAAATAATATCAGAATCTGATTTTACATCACCAAATGGCTCGACTATTTTATCTACCAGCTCTATGCGACGTTCTGATGAGATAAAAGTACCTGTCTTCTCAAACCAGTGAGCACTTGCCAACACAACGTCTGCCATCATGGATGATTCTGTTGGATGAAATATATCTTGTACAATAAACAGATCAGCTTTTGACAAACCTTCCCTGACCCATTTCGTATTGGGCAAAGATGCTGCAGGGTTTGCTGAAATTATCCAAAGCGCACGTACATCTCCGGAATGGAGGCCTTCAATCATTTCTATAATAGATCTGCCGGGAGTAGGTTGTATTCTTTCCAGCGGAATTTTCCAGTAGTCAGCAATCTCTTGTCGGTGTTGTGGGTTTACTACCATACGCATACCCGGAAGCAGATGTGAAAGCCCTCCCATCCATCTGTTGCCAAGGGCATTAGATTCACCAGTAATTGATAGTGGCCCCGCCCCAGGTCGACAAAAATTATCTGTCAACAACCAAAGATTATGTAAAGTGTTATTTTTAAATACAGCCTGCGTAGAATGATTATAGCCCTGGAACCAGAAAACAAGCATTGCTTTAGATCTTCCGATGAGACGGGCAGCCTCTCTGATTTGATCTTCCGGGCAACCGGTAGTTTGAGATACGCATGATGGGGTATATTCTTTTACAAGTTCTTTCAGATCATTCAGGCCGGAAGCATATTCAGCAACTGATTCCTCGTCTACATAACCTTCTTCAAACAGAACATGAGCCAGGGCATTATTCAAGGCAACATCCGTACCTGGTAAGAGCTGAAGATGAATATCAGCAATTGAGGCTGTTTCTGTCCTGCGTGGATCTACGACAATTATCTTAGTACCTTTTGTTTCCCTTGCGGTACGAACTCTTGCAAAAATGGCAGGAACTGAAACCGCCATATTATTACCGGCAATAAATATAAGGTCAGCTTCTTCAACGTCGTCATAACAGGCAGGTGGAGCGTCAGCCCCAATTGTTGATATAAAGCCCATTGCCGAACTAGACATACAAAGACGTGTAGTACACTCAATGTTATTAGTACCAATAGCCGCCTTCATAAATTTGTTAGCTACATAGTACTCCTCGTTTAAACACGTTGCTCCCATGTGTAATGCTATTGAGTTCGGACCGTGTTTATCAATAATTTGCTTTAATCTGTCAGCAACATGAGAGATCGCATCGTCCCAATTTACCGACGCAAGTTTACCATCACGCCGGATCATCGGGTCGCTTAATCTACCCTCTGCCTCAAATACCGGTGCATAATTAGCTGGCAAGGTACAAATCATACCATCATTTACCGGATGCCCATTCATACCTTTTATATCAACAACTTTACCGCCATCCAGGCCCACCATCAAACCACAGCCTAAACCGCAATAAGAACATGTTGTTTTCTTCCATTGTATTGTCACTTCGTTAATCCTTTTATAAGCAATGTATATAATAGCTGCCTGAGAACCAGGCAGGTTGCCAAAGACATTCCAAAACAGCCTCAAGAGCCCACTGAAAAGGCCCTTATGCTTATTTGCGTAATTTTTCATCTTACAGTCTTATCAACATTAAGGCAAGATTAATTAAGATAAGTAATAGTCTAACCTATAAGTACTTACGAATAGATCGTTTAGATGTTTGATCAGTATTAATAGTAGGATATTATCTATAAATAACGTAATCTGATACTTTTATATTCAGTTAAATAAATTAAATTTATTAGTTTCGCTATAGTACATCATCTTTCTCATTGATTCATCTTATTAGTTTTAATTATAATAAATTAAGCAAAGTCTTAATACTCAGTAAAGCATGGCTTACGCAAGATTACTAATTATAAATCGGCATTAAATGTAAGTATCTATCCTCTTTTTTTTAATGATCTATAATTGATTTAATTGAAACCAGCATGACTGTAGAGATCAAAAATATACCGGGTCAATTACCAGCCTTTTGGGATAGAAATGTTATCTTCTTCGCAAATACGCAATCAATTTTTTATGATAATATAGATGGATTGAACAGCCTTAAACAGCAGATTAAAGGCGTTGATACTTATGGTGGCAGGCTTATACCAATTATTAATATTTTATTCAAAGGAGACAACAATCTGCTTGTACTGGAAAAGCCCCCTGACCAAACACTGTTACGATATTTCAAAGAAGACCTTAATTTGAGTCTTCCAAATATTTCAGTCCTGTCACATTCAGTTTATGACACTCTTCTTAATCAAGGTAATAAGTTGATTCATGATGAAATAAGTCCGACACTGACAATGATCCATCAACACAATGCAGCATGGGTTGACGGATTTGTAAGCGATAGCATACTTATGAATCTCGCAAATGCTCTTAACAAACCAACCATAAGCAGTATGGAAGGCAGTAGAAGGGGAAATAATAAATTCCTGCTCCATGACACTCTTTCTGAAAGAGGGTTTACTGTATTTGACACATTACCTGCATCGACACCTGATGAAGTACCTCGTTGTATTGCTGCTCTTCGAAAGAGAGGCTATAAGCAGGTTGTAGTCAAAGCTCAGATTGGTGCCTCCGGTATCGGGATGACAAAGCTATCAGCTGACCCAGATATTTCAAGTTCAATCCCTGTACACTTTTTTTTTGAAGGACCGTGTATGGTACAGGGATGGCTTGATGAAACCATTGACAGCATTCGTCATGTTGGATCGCCCAGCATTCAATTATTCCTGAATGACAGTACTGTATCCCTTTTTGATATTACAGAACAGATTCTTAATACGGATAGCGTTCATGAAGGCAACTACTCGCCACCTTCTTATTTTAGAAATAAAGACCCACTTTACGAAGAATTATTTCATCAGGCTGCAACTGCCGGTTCCTGGCTTCATGAACAAGGATACAGAGGTACGGCCAGTGTTGACTTCCTCGTTATAGAACGCGGTGATAGCATCGAGGTCAGAGTGTGTGAAATAAATGCAAGGATTACGGGTGCTACGTATCCATCAGTAATTGCCAGGCATTTCCTTCCACATGATGCCTGGTTAATGAGAAATGTACGGTTTGCTACGCCACTGAAGGACACAAGCTTGTTAAAAATGCTGGACCAGGCAGGCTACCTTTTTCGTCCAGGTATGCAGGAAGGAGTTTTGCCAATAAACTTTAATCTAAACGAAGATGGCAGTGTACAGAAAGGACAATTTCTCTGTCTTGCAAAAAATGGAGGAGATTGTCTTCTCATATTGAAACAAATTGAATCGTTACTACCCTTAAGCTGGCATTATGATAGAGATTGAAGTTTTCAGAAACTCTACTATATTAAATTTTTGAATTATTCAAGTTAGGTAAACAATGACAAATTATTTAAATGATTTACAGAAAAAGCTTGTAGCGTTGACAAGAGACTTAATCCTAATCCCCAGTGATGAATCTCGACCAGAAGACATCGAACGTTGTTTTGCGTTTATAATCAATCATCTGGAATCACTAGATAGAGTCGTTATAAAAAAACACTGTCATCATGGCATTACGTCTTTAGTTGTACTTCCAAAAGGCACCGATAACCCTAAAGTCCTTCTTTGCGGCCATCTAGATGTTGTAACGCATCCTGACTCCCATTGCTATCGTTCACATATAACTGATGGCAAAATAATAGGGCCGGGATCAGGTGACATGAAGGGGCCACTGGCAATCCTTATTGAGATTTTTATGAATTTACATACGAAATATGATAATCTCCCCCTGGGGCTGGCAATTACATCAGATGAAGAACGTGGAGGAGATGCTGGTATGCGTTTTCTATTTGATGAAATAGGACTCAGGTGCGAAGTCGCTTTGGTGCCGGACGGAGGATCTCTAAATGAAATAACTATTGAAGAAAAAGGGATACTTCATTTGGCAATCAAATGTAACGGGCACTCTGCACACGCGGCTCGCCCGTGGTTGGGAAACAACCCCCTCGAAAGACTTGTAGATGCTGTCGCACGCCTTCGGAAGGACTTTGATTCATTAAGCAATGATGAAGGCCATTGGCACCCCACCTGCACATTCACAACTATTAAAACACCAAATCAAACTGTCAACTGTATACCATCAGAAGCGGAAGGGACTCTAGATGTACGTTTTCCTGCCCCCTACACTACAAAGGAAATTTTAAACCGTATCTGTAATTTACTAGAAAACGAAATCGACATACATACGATAATGAGCGCAGAGCCGACACGTTTCACTCCTGACCCTCTCTATCTTTCAGTTTCAGAGGAAATAACAGGCAAATCTACCATACAAAAGAAGGAAGATGGCGGAAGTGACGCTCGCTTTATCGGGCAGCATAATATTCCAGTAATCGTTTCCAGACCGATTGTTGGAGAATTACACTCTCTTGATGAGTGGATCAATATCAACTCCATGGAAACGTTCTATCGCATCTATGAGCTTTATTTGAAACGAAAGCTACTTGAAGATGATTAAAAATTGAAATCTCAATCAAGCCCCTTGGAGACGAGCCATTTTTCTGCTTCAAGTGCTGCCATACAACCGGTGCCTGCAGCTGTAATAGCCTGCTTGTAATAAGGGTCCATAACATCACCGGCAGCAAAAACCCCCACCACACTTGTTGCAGTCCGCCACGACTGACGAGTACCGATAAAGCCTTTGTCATCTAGTTCCAGACTATCGCCGAGAAATGAAGTATTCGGAGTATGACCAATTGCAATAAAAAGCCCTCCACACTCCGTGTCTGTTTCCTCATTAGTAATAGTATCTTGTAGTTTTACTCCTGAGATTATTTTATCACCATAAACGTCTGTAATTACAGAGTTCCATTTGAATTCTATCTTTGGATTCGATTTAGCACGCTCCTGCATTATGGGGCTTGCCCTGAGTTCATCACGACGATGTACCATGATCACCTTGCTTGCAAACTTTGTCAAATAAAGTGCTTCTTCAATCGCGGAATCTCCTCCTCCGACAACTACAAGCACTTTATCCCTGTATCCTGGAAGTCCGCCATCGCATATCGCACACGCACTCACCCCGCCACCAGTTTTTGCAAGACGCTGTTCATTTGGCAAATTCAGCCAATTTGCTCTTGCTCCTGTGGCAATAATAACACTCAATGCCTCTATATCGGCACCTTCAGAACTCTTTAACTTAAAGGGATGTGAACTGAAATTAACAGATTCAATATCTTCTGTAAGTACTCGAGTATCAAATCTTTGAGATTGTTGCTTAAATAGCGCCATCATCTCCGCCCCCTGTACACCGGAAGGAAATCCAGGGTAATTCTCTACCTCAGTTGTGTACATAAGCTGACCGCCCGGTACCATTATGTTAGAAGGTTCTCCCTCATAGACAACCGGATTCAGGTTGGCCCTTGCTGCATAAATGGCTGCAGTCCACCCTGCCGGACCGGAACCAATGATTACTATCTTCTCTGCCATAGCGCATCTCCAATTAATAGAAGGCGTATCTGCTACAGCCAGTGGTATGCTGGAAGAGCTACCTCTATTCATTAAAAACAAAAATTCTAGCATGCAAATCTTTTAAATGCAAATGCAGATCATATAAAAATATGTACATAATCATAAATACAATAATATCATTCTGTAACTGATTACGTAATTGATTTATAAGTAGAATCTATATAAGGGTTTTGCTATAGTAAAAAAACTAGATGAGGGAAATATGCTCTTATTTTTTTAATATTAAATATATTCATATATTCAAATTTTCACACAAAATCACATACATATAATGCCTGAAACTGCAGTCATTATTATCATTTAAACTCCTGAAGATGACTAAAAAACATATACAATTATCAAATAACTCAAAAATTGCCATAATCGGAGGTGGTCCGGCCGGGAGTTTTTTTGCAAACGATGCATTACGAGAAGCAGAAAGACTTGGAATCGACATTCAGATAACTATCTTTAACAGCAAGGATTTCAGTCAGAGAGGCCCCATTGGATGTAATATGAGCGCTTCAGTCATTGCTGGCACTTTACATGCAAAACTCACAAGAGATGGTATTATTTTACCGGAAAGTATTATTCGACAGGAAATCAAAGGGTATTACTTTCAAACTGAAGAATATGGTATTGAGTTGTACAAGCCAGACCAGACAAGCAAAAGTAGCATTATGGCTGTGTACCGTGGCAACGGCCCTCTTTACAGCACTCACACAGAAAGCCATAGCTTTGATGACTTCTTGTTACAAAATGTCATCAAGCAGGGTGTAACCGTAATCTCAGAGTCAGTAGTTGATATAAATATTCCTTCTAACCTTGATACACCTGTTACAGTTACTTATGGGAAAGGTGGTCAACATCATTCAATGGAAGCAGATTTAGTGGTAGGTGCATTCGGAATAAATTCCAATATGGCCAATAAAGTTGAAGATTTAGGTTTTGGCTACATACCGCCAAAAACTATTAGGACATGTCAAATGGAGATACCTTTAGATCCCGCTTTTATAAAGGACTCTTTTAAGGACAACATACAGGTATTCGCACTTGGAATTGAGCCATTCAGATTTGCGTCGATGGTACCAAAAGGCAATTATGTTACAGTTAGCCTTGTAGGCTCAAGAGATTTGACAAGTAACGATCTTATTGATTTTCTAAATCATCCAACTGTTCGTAAAAAATTACCTAATGATTGGGAAATGCCTGAAAAATTCTGTATGTGTCTGCCTAAAATTGTACTTTCACATTCAAAAAACCCTTTCACTGACAGGCTTGTTCTTGTAGGTGATGCCAGTATATCAAGAATTTTTAAAAATGGCCTGGAATCAGCTTATATAACTTCACAGTTAGCTGTTCGAGCGGCATTTGAATACGGTATCTCAAGCGATGACTTTGCCAGACATTATTATAAACCGGCAAGGAAATTACTTGCTATGGACAATAAACTTGGAGCGGTTATTCTGGCTATCAGTGACTTTGTTACCAGCCAGAATTGGCTTGTGAAAGCACGTCTATCCTACGTAGAAGACAAGAGAGGCTCCTGGATTGCAAACCATCTCAACACGCTTCTCTGGAATATGGTCACCGGGGATGCTCCATATCATAAAATATTAGTACAGGCGCTGAATCCTCTTTTCCAAATAAAATTAATTCCCGTTACAATAAAAGCACTGGTCACGGATATCATTAAACATTTGCTACGCCGTAACTATTCAAAATAGCATACATTAAATATTTAATATGAAAAAGAATCGCATAATGATTGTTGAGGATGATCATGTGACAGCCAGGTCTTTACAAATGAGCCTGGAGAAGTTGGGGTATATTGTAACCGCAGTAGTAGCATCCGGAGAACAAGCGATTGAGAAGATAGAAGAGGGAGACTGTCCTGATTTAGTTCTTATGGATATTTCTTTACAAGGCAAACTAGATGGAATTGAAACAGCCAGAATATTAGGTGCCAGATTTAATCTTACGGTGATATACCTTACTTCTCATTATGATAAGGCTGTCTTTGAAAAAGCAAAAACAACAAATCCTTATGGATTTCTGACTAAGCCTTTCAAGAAAGATGATTTGCAAAAAGTTGTTGAGCTCGGTATCTACAGGCGCAAAACGGATGCTGATAGACTAATTCTTGTTACGGAGCTAAAAAATGAGATTGTAGAGCGACATCGTATTGAGAAGGAGTTGGAAGCGCGCGTTCGCCAACAGGACGCTATTGCTTTTCTTGGCCATAATGCTCTGTTACATGTAAATTTGATTGAATTTATGAATGAAGTGGTGGTCAAGGTTGCTGAGACACTGGATAATAAATTTTGCAAAATCCTAAAACTTCTTCCTGGCCGAATCAATATGCAGCTTCTGGCCGGTGTTGGTTGGGAGGACGGCCTTGTTGGAAATGCCATAGTTGATGCAAGGTTGGATTCACAAGCAGGTTATACGCTGAATTCAAATAAACCTGTGATCGTTTACGACTTGAACACAGAAACACGATTTTCAGGACCTGAGCTTTTAATCGAACATAAAGTCATAAGTGGGCTAAGTATTGTTATACCTGGCGAAAACGGCCCCTGGGGAGTATTGAGCACTCATTCAACACAACACAAAACATTCAGTAAAAATGACGTCAACTTTTTGCATTCCATAGCAAATCTTCTGGCCAATGCAATAGCCCGTAAAGATATTGAGGATACGTTAATAGTTTCTGAAGAAAAATATCGCAAACTGATAGACACCGCACAAGATGCAATAGTCTGTGACGAGAATGGAATTATCAATCTCTGGAATAAATCAGCTGAGAAAATATTTGGATATTCAACGAGTGAAATCATTGGAAAGCCAGTATCCACAATTATCCCTTCAAGGCATAATGAGCAACATCTGCAGGGAATGAAACGATTTCTTGAATCTGACAAGTCCGGGATTATGAACAAGATTATAGAAATTTCAGGAAAGGCTAAGGATGGAACTGAGTTTCCAATAGAAATGTCTCTCTCTTATCAGGAAACTAATGATGGACATTATTCATTTACAGCTATAATTCGAGACGTTACAACCCAAAATGAAGCAAAAGAACAGTTGATTGAAAAATCTAAAGAGGTTGAAAAAATTAACAATGAATTAAAAGATTTTGTCTATACGGTTTCACATGATTTAAAGGAACCACTGTTTTCAATTAATGGTTATGTCACTCGACTATACGAATCCTACCATGACACATACGATGAGAAAGGCAGAAGATTCTCAAACAGAATAAAAGCAAACATAGAAATAATGTCAAACAGAATCCAGGAAATTCTAGAAGTCGCAAAAGTTGGTATGATAGCATACGATTTTAACGAGCATGACAGTGAAGATATTGTGAGGAATGTATTAGTGGCATTGCAGGATAAAATTGAGGCATACAATATTAACATAATAATTAAACCTAATCTTCCAACTATTTTATGTGATGAAAAGAGAATTAGAGATGTATTTTACAATTTAGTCACTAACGCTATTAAATTTATGGGTGATAACAAAAAAAGGGATGTCACAATTGGGTATAAAAAAAATAAAGGTTATTATGAGTTTTTTGTTGAAGATACCGGTATAGGTATTCGAAAAGAGTACCAGAATAATGTATTCAAAATATTCAGCAGGCTAAAACAGATAGAAGCGGAGGGTACGGGCGTTGGCTTGATAATCGTTAAGAAAATCATTGAGACGCACAAGGGAGAAATATGGATAGAAAGTCCTATTGACAAAGAGAATGGAACACGTTTCTGCTTTACTATACCGGATGTTCAAGCAATAGAAGCAAATTGATAACACATGAAAGTAAAACATTCCACGCGCTATCAATTTAGAATAATTTAATTATCATACGGATTAATATCATTAAGATCGAAGTTTCTCATGTTGCGCTTTTTATCATCGTCTGCCTCAATTCCAGCATATCCAATAGAATCAAACCTATAACCATCCATGTCATTTTCTTCATACCTCTCCTCATCCTCTTTACATTTAATACAAAGCTTGACAAATGGTATAGCCATTAAGCGCTGCTTATTTATAGTCTTGCCACAATTTTCACAATTACCGTACTTACCTTTCTTAATTTTTTCCAATGCGTTGTCTATCTGTTCGATTTCCTTAGCCTCGCCCTGCGCAATAGACATAACAATTTCATCTTCTATCATGTTAGACGCTATATCTGCTGTATCTGATAATCTGTCTGTCCCTGAATTTTTAAACTCTTTCAACCTATGTTTTACCTCTTTTAAAAGATATTGCCTTCTGTCTTTAAGACGGCCTATTAATTGATCCATTAGTTTTTTGCTCATTTTAAGATTTCCTAATAAACATTAAAAAGAATATATAATCACCTTGAAGAGATAGCAAACTACATACCATCACCAACGGATGATCGAAATTATATAAAAGGCGGAAATAATATCAACTTTTGAATCGTAATGCAAGGTAAAAAATCTCTCAATTCATTAAATATATGAAAATTACTGTAATTTCATATACCATTAGCCATAATTGAGCGTAATCACCCTATTTCATAATGATATTCTCTGTTGGCACTTAGTAGATATGGGTATTTACTTTTAATCATTTTATAAAATTAACTACAATATTATAATTAACGAAAATAATTCTTGAAATATTTTCGCACATGTGGTTAATAATTGCACTTTCAGAGCCTATTTTTCTCCATTCTGTAAAGATCTACTGTGATATAATTATTAAAGATATGCCTAGATTCTTCGCCCCGATAGAATGTAAGAACGCTTGTTAAAGATAAATGTTCATGTTTTATTCTTAATTGCTAAATTGTAGTCATCTTTCACTTAATAATAATGAGTAAGTTAATCGCAATAATAGATGACGAACCAGATATAGTGGAGCTGGTATCAATTCATCTCAAGAAGGCAATGTTTAATGTGAAGGGATTCTATGATGCAGAAGGTCTATATAGTTTTCTTGGTCTGTCTGCTGGACATCGCCAGAATAGCGGGCAAAAACCTGATCTTATTATTTTGGATTTGATGCTACCGGATGCCGATGGCATTGAAATATGCAAAAACTTAAAAAAGAGGGACAAATACTCTTATATTCCAATCATAATGCTAACCGCAAAAGGAGAAGAGACAGACAAAGTCCTTGGATTAGAATTTGGCGCAGATGACTATGTGACTAAACCATTCTCGCCAAGAGAGTTGGTTGCCAGGGTAAAGGCGGTACTAAGGAGACAGCAAAGATCCGACGAAACTGGAATAATTGATATCGATGGAATCCTAATGATAGATATTGAGAAGCATGAAGTCGCTGTTGAAGGACAAGAGGTTGAATTAACTTCTACTGAGTTCAGACTGTTAAAGCTTTTTATTTCAAATAAGAGCAAAGTATTCTCAAGATATGATATTTTAGACTATCTATGGGGAGACGAGAAGATTGTTTTAGACAGGACTATAGACGTACATATCAAAAATTTAAGAGAAAAGCTGGGTAAGGCAGGACAGTTCATAAAAAATATTAGAGGCATTGGATACAAACTAGAAGCTCGTCACGGCAAGTCTGACCGAGGCAAGAAATGAAAACTTCAATTTTTATAAAAATATTTGGTGGATACCTGCTTATAGTCATTGCAATTCTTGCCATAACATTTCCACTCTCTTTTAGAGCAATAAGACAACATCACATAGACACATCAACCAATAATCTCAAAAATCTTTGCACAACGTTAAAACTGAGAATTTCCCCACTCTTAGAAAAGAATAAAGTTGAGGAACTGGACGAACTCATAAAAGCTCTTGGGATACTGATAAATACACGTCTTACAATCATAAACCCTGAAGGTGTTGTCTTATCAGATTCAGAAAAGAGTCCAACATTAATGGAAAACCATATGAACAGGATTGAGATACTACAGGCTATTAAATACGGTTTTGGGACGTCGTCGAGGTACAGCGAATCGGTAAAAGAAGAAATGTTATATGTTGCTCTACCGATTGAAAAGGATGATAACATCTACGGAGTCTTAAGGGCTAGCCTGTTTTTGAAAGAGATAAATACACTTCTCAATAGCATTAAAA